>NZ_JBNCNS010000002.1:0-477331 GCF_049847105.1 Gordonia sp. DT218
CGCACCGTCGGTGCCGGCCGCGTCACCAAGATCAACAAGTGACCTTGTCAGTCACAGTGGTCTAGACGAACACACGAAGGCGCCCGGTCACGAAAGTGGCCGGGCGCCTTCGTCGTGGTATTTGGCTCCGTGCGCCTGCGGATCGAGATCGAGATTTCAATCTATGCGTATGATTGGTATTATCTGAGTCACCAATGCGTCGAGGTGTGATCCACCTCGGTTCGAGCGATTTCTAGTGGAGGACGACATGGGACGATTCGACGGTAAGACGGCACTGATCACGGGCGGCGCTCGCGGACAGGGTCGTTCGCATGCGCTGCGGCTGGCCCGCGAGGGCGCCGACGTCGCGATCTTGGACATCGCTGCCCAGGTCGAATCCGTCGTCTACCCGACGTCGACGCTCGAAGACCTCGCGGCCACCGAAGCCGAGCTCAAGGAGTTCGGCGGCAAGGTGCTGGCGATTCAGTGCGACGTGCGCGACCAGGCTCAGGTCGAGACTGCGGTCAAGCAGGTCGAGACCGAGTTCGGCGGCCTGGACATCGTCCTCGCCAATGCGGGTGTCATGGCCAGCTACGGCAAGAAGAAGCACGACATGGCCGCCTGGGACGATTCAGTCGCGATCATGCTCAACGGCGTCTACTATCTGCTGCGTGCGGTGACTCCGGGATTTGCCGAACGCAACAACGGCGGCGCGATCGTCATCACGGGCTCGACGTCGAGTTACATCGGCGTCGCGTACAAGGAGGAACTCCTGAACCCCGGCCAGATGGGCTACGGCGCCGCGAAGAGCGGTGTCCTGTCGCTGATGCGAAACTTCGCGATGGCGCTTGGTAAGTACGGCGTGCGCGTCAACACGGTGATCCCGGCCGGTGTCGCCACCAAGATGATCAAGAATGAGTTCTTCGAGGCGGATCTCGCCGACGACGCTCCCGGCGGCTGGATGGCGAATGTCATGAACCGCGGCCCGGTGGAGCCGGAGGAGATCACCAACGCGGTGACCTGGCTGTGTTCGGACGAGTCGCGATTCGTCACCGGACAGTCGCTCGCGGTCGACATGGGCACGCTGCTGCTCTGATTCACAGTCGGTCGGCATCGCCGCGAAAGGCCCCGCTCCGGGTTCACCGGGACGGGGCCTTCCTGCGAGGTGCTGTGGCTGTCGGTCCGGGGGCTACAGGTCCCGATCCCACCGGACCACGGATCTGATGATGTCCGGGAACTTCTTCTCCGCGTACGAGAGGTAGTCGTCGATGTGCTCGCTCATCGCCGCCATCGACGCCCCGGCGTCACGTTCGCTCATCGCGGTGTAGATCGATTCGTGTGCGGCCAGCGTGGCCTTGCGACGGGCCTGCGGAAAGTCCATGCCGACGATGGTGCCGTTGGTGACCTCGAGCAACGAGTCGGCCAGGTAGCCGAGCAGTGGGTTGTCCGTCGACCAGGCGATGATGTCGTGAAACTCCTTGTTGGCTTCGAGGAATGCCCGCCGGTCGCTGCGCAGTGCCGACTTCATCTGTTCGACAGTGGCGCCCACCTCGGCGAGGCGCTCATCGGAGATGTTCGCGGCGGCCAACTGGGTGATCACAGGCTCGATGGAGAGGCGTGCCTCGAAGATCGATCGCAGTGGCGCGTTTCGCAGCTGCATGAGGAGTACGAATGCGCCGGACAGGAACGCGCCGTTGGGCTCCTGCAGCACCGGGCCGCCACGGGGTCCGGGCTTCATCACGACGACGCCCTGGAATTCGAGCAGCCGCAACGCTTCGCGGAGTGTGCCCCGACCGATCTGGTACTTCTCGACCATGATCTTCTCCGACGGCAGGAGGTCGCCGGGTCCCAAGCCTGCGTCGAGGGCCTCCTGAACGATCCGCTGACTGAAGACCACCGCGGCTTTGGGGGACCGCGCCGGCCCGGTCATCGGACGGCCTCGTCTGAACCAGTGCAGCCTCCGGTGTGCATTCGATTCCCCTGACGGACAGTTTCCGCAGGACAGTCCTGTGGAACGATGTGCATGATTACGCCATTAGGGTACTAGCAGCGACTTCAGAATTGGGCGCCCCGCGCCGATGCGAGCGGCCGACGCGACGAGTGCCGGCCGCTGTGGGGCAGTCGTCCGGTGTGCCGATCAGGTTCAGGCGATATTCACGTCGTGCATGTTGACGACGGCCCCCGCGCCGGCGAAGTTCGGCATGTCGGCGGTTCCGGCCTGTCCCTCGGGGGAGCTCAACCCGGCGATGGCGGCTTCCTTTGACTCGAAGGACAGGACGCCGACGACGAAGTGTTCGGGCGCGGTGCCGTCGAGCGTCTCGCAGACACCCCATTCGAAGGTGGCGCCCGGCATCGTCGCGGTCAGCGGAGCGTGCACGGTGCGGTAGTGCTCGAGGAACTGCTCGGGATCGGTCGGGTGGTTGTAGCTGACGGTGATTCGGAACATGGCGTCTCTCCTACTGGGCGTCGAGGTGGGCGGTCACGGCGGCGTTGACGTATTCGACGCCGGCCGCAGAACCGGGAAGGATGTTGACGAACTGAAAGAAGCCGTGCATCTGGCCCTCGAAGACCCGCAGCTGCACCGGCACGCCTGCGGCCTGCAGCTGCGCGGCGTACGCCTCGCCCTCGCCGCGCAGCACATCGTGTTCGGCGATCAGCAAGACGGCCGGAGCGGTTCCGGTCACGTCGCCCTGCAGGGGGGACACGTTCGATTTGGAGCGCATGCTTTTGTCCGGGATGTAGAGATCCCAGAACCAGTCCATCGACTTCTTGTCGAGCATCAGCTGATTTGCCGGATCGAGGTAGGTGGCATTTTCGGTGTCGCTGTCGGTGACCGGGTACACCAGGATCTGGAGGGAGATGTGCGGGCCTGCCTCGGCCACCGCCTGCTGCGCGACGACGGCGGCGAGATTGCCGCCTGAGCTGTCGCCGCCGACGAGGAGCGGCAGGTCGCTGAACCGCGCGGCGGTCCACTTCGCGACGTCCCACGCGTCGTTCGCGGCGGCCGGGTAGACGTTCTCCGGCGCGAGTCGGTAGTCAGGCAGTACGACGATGCAGTCGGTCCCCGCCGCGAGCTGTCGGGCAAGGGTGTCGAACTGGTCGGGCGTGCCGATGACCCAACCGCCGCCGTGGTAGTAGACGAGGACGCCGCGCGGATTCTTCGAGGGGGTCAGCACGCGGACCGGGATCTGATGGCCGTCGGCCGCGTCGACGGTGACGTTCTCCACGGCTTCCATCTCGGGGCCCGGGCCGTACAGCTCGATGAAGCCGTCGTTCATCGCGCGGACCTCATCGGGAGTCATCTCGTATAACGGCTTGCTGCCGCCCTCGGCCGCTTGCGCTAGGAATCCTGCGGTGGCTTCGTCCAAACTCATCTGATCTGCCTTGTCGTCGGGTGCGCCAATTGGGTTATTGATGCTCATCATAGTGATGAACTCAGCAGAGTGTCAACGGTCACACCCACGATTGTGTTGGGGTTGAAACTATGTGCATGATTAGGGTGAAGTCGGCCCGAACGGCGCCGGTGAACTCTCAATCTAGGAGAACTGATGACGAACGAGTCGGCGGTCACCACGGTGGTCGACGGACGTGCCTTCCTGGAGTGCCCGCGATGGCGGGATGGCCGGCTGTGGGTGTCAGACCTCTACGCCCACGAGGTGCTGTCGATCGGCTCCGGTGACGACGCGCGCGTCGAGCTGTCGATCGACGACCAGCCGTCGGGGCTCGGGTGGCTGCCCGATGGACGGATGCTGATCGTGTCCATGGTCGACGGCAAGATCCTCGTCCGGGAGAACGCCGACGACCCCGCGTCGGCCGCGGTGCACGCCGACGTCTCCGCACTCGCGACCGGCAAACTCAACGACATGACAGTCGATGAGCAGGGGCATGCGTTCATCTCGACGTTCGGTTTCGAGTTCCGATCGCGGTCGTACGTCGAATCCGCCGTCCTCATTCATGTCGCCCCCGATGGGACGGCGGAGGTCGCGGCGAACGATCTGCTCTTCCCGAACGGGTCGGTGATTCTCGGTATGCCCGACGACGAGGTGCGGACGTTCGTCGTCGCCGAGAGCATGGGCAACCGGCTGACCGCCTTCGACCTCGATCAGGCCGGAAAGCTCACCGGCCGTCGGGTGTGGGCGGCGTTCGGACCCGAGGTGCCACGGTCCTCGGTCCGGGACGCGATGGCGGCGTCGCAGGTCGCGCCGGACGGCATCTGCCTCGGCGACGACGGCACCATCTGGGTGGCCGACGCACTCCATCAGCGCGTCATCCGGGTGGCCGAGGGCGGCGAGATCCTCGACGAGAAGCGGTTCGGGACCGGCGTGTTCGCGTGCGCCGTCGGAGGAGCGAACGGCGATGTCCTGTACGGGTGTGCCGCACCGTCGTCGTCGGAGCATCAGCGTCGGGACACCCGAGACGCCAGTCTGCTCGCTGTTTCCATCTGACCGGTTGCCGCGTCGACGAGATCTCACAGTCGGCGCGGCCAACGGCCGAAACCGAGCACGATCGTCACGCCGCACAGGGTGACGAAAACCGCCGCGGTGAACAGCAACCCGCTCACGATGTCGGTCGACGTCGCGATCACGCCGGTGGTCACCGACAGGACGCCGGTGAATCCGTAGGCGACCGAGGCGTACTGCGAGGCGGTTCGCCCCTGCTCGACCGGGTCGAGGCCCGCGGTCACGATCTTGAGTCCGTTGTTGTATGCGAAACCCTGGCCGATGCCCCAGACGAGGCAGCACAGGAGGGCGATCGGCAGGCTGTCGGCCCAGACGCCGAGCACGCAGAGGAGTGCCCCGACCGCGATCGCGGTGGCGGTCACCGGTGGACGGATCGAACCGATGACCAGCGGTGCGAGGCAGGCCGCGCCGATCAGCACCATCGGACCGAGTGCGGTCAGGATGATCGACGGTGAGCCGGTCATGTCCCGGAAGACGGTCGGCAACAGCGCCACCACGATGCCGCCGATCGCCCAGCCTGCGGTGCCCAGGGCGAATCCCGCGAGACGCAGACGTTGCGGATAACGGTTCGACCCTGGTTCGTCGGGCAGCTGCGCTGCGGGTTCGCCGCGGTTGCCGACCAGGCGTTGCACCTCGCTGCCGACTCGTTGTTGCAGCGCGAGCAAGGCGGACCCGGCGGCCACGAGCAGCGCGATGTGGATGTAGTAGATCGTCGTCGTCGGGCCGGGGAGCAGATCCGCGACGACGGCGGACACCGCGATGCCGCCGAAGGAGCCGGCCAGCGTTCCGGTCGCGGCGATGGCGCGGCCGCGTTCGCCGCGGGTGGCCAGGACGAGCGTGGCGGCAGATCCGGTGCCCAGGGCGACCGATATGCCGACCAGAACGCGGCCGACGAACAGCCAGCCGACGTTGTGATTGCCCGCGAGTAGTGCGATGTCGCCGGTGAGCGAGAAGACGAGGGCGACGGGGAGCACGCGTGTCGAGTACCGCGCCAGGGCGGTGCGGGCGACCACGGTGAGCGTGGCGACGAGGCCGGCGAGATAGGCGGCGAACAGTGCGGTCACCGTGAAGGTGCTGAGGTGCAACTGGTCGCGGTACGCCGGCAGCAGGGGGCCGGGGATGTTGGAGCCGACCACGAGAAGGCAGAACGCAACGGTTGCGGACAGCCCGTACCGTACGACGGACCTCGGTGGGCCCTCGGTTGGTGCGTCGACTGGCGGGTTCACCCGCGTTGATTCTGCGCCGTCACCCACGCGCGCATGCTTTCTCGGAGTTCACCCCGATATTCTTACCATGATAATGGTTAGTGTGATTATGGCAACAAATAAGGGGTCGGAAATCCTTCCCGCCTGTTCCTCGGGGCAGTGTTTATGATAATAGTTACTGTGATTGCAGTCACGCGATGAATGTCACTGTGATAGCTACCAGTGGTACGGATCTCACCCCAATCGGGTGAGCGACTCGGAGGAGATCTTCATGAAGACGATGGGTGCACTGATTTGGGAGCCCGGAACTCGATCGGGCTGGAGCGTCGAAGAGATCGAGATCGACCCGCCTAAGAGTCGGGAGGTCAAGGTGAAACTGGCCGCCTCCGGCATCTGCCACAGTGACGACCACGTCGACACCGGCGACATCCCGCTCGACTGGGCCCCGATCATCGGCGGCCACGAAGGCGCGGGCATCGTAGAAGAGGTCGGCCCGCACGTCACTGACTTCGAGGTCGGCGACCACGTCGTTCTCTCGTTCATGCCGGCCTGCGGTCGCTGCGAGAAGTGCAACATCGGCCTGACCAACCTATGCACCATGGGCGCCGGCGTCCTCGGAGGCTTCGCGCCGGACGGCACCCACCGAGTGCATGCTCGCGGCCAGGGCGTCGGACCGTTCTCCTACCTCGGAACCTTCTCGCCGTACGTCGTCGTGAACATCGACTCGTGCGTCAAGATCGGCAAGGACATCCCCCTCGACAAGGCTGCGCTCATCGGCTGCGGCGTGCCGACCGGATGGGGATCGTCGGTGTACGCCGCCGACGTCCAGCTCGGTGAGACCGTCGTCGTCATCGGTACCGGCGGCGTCGGAATGAACGCCGTGCAGGGTGCGGTCCACAAGCGCGCGAAGAACATCGTCGCCGTCGACCCGGTCGAGTTCAAGCGTGACCAGGCCAAGAAGTTCGGAGCCACCCACACGGTGAACAACCTCGACGAGGCGGCGAGCCTGGTCGCTGATCTGACCGGCGGGCAGGGTGCCGACAAGGTTCTGATCACCGTCGACATCGCCTACGGCCACCTGCTCAACCCCGCGCAGGAGATGGTGTGCCGCGGCGGCACGCTGGTCCTCACCTCAGCTGCCCCGGTCACGCAGCGCGATGTGCCGTTCGACCTGTTCACCTTCGCTATGAGCGGCAAGCGACTGCAGGGCACCCTCTACGGCTCGACCAACGCGCGCCGCGATATCCCGATGATCGCCGACATGTACCGACGCGGCGAGTTCAAGCTCGACGAACTGGTGACCAAGACCTACGAGTTGGAGCAGATCAACCAGGCGGTCACCGACATGCGCGATGGCAAGAACATCCGCGGCGTCATCATGTACGACCTCTGAGCGGCCGATCGTTCACTCTCGGAAAGGGAAAGACATGCGCGCAGACGACATCAACGACATCGTCCGGGCCACGAATCTCTACGCCCGCGGGCTCGATCTAGGCGACCCGGACGAAGCAGCATCGGCGTTCACCGCCGATGCGGTGTGGGACGCCACCGCAGTCGGCCTCGAACGATACGAGGGCCACGCCGCCATCCACGCCTTCTTCGTCGCGGATGCGGCGGCGGTCGAACGTGGTGCGCACATCCTGTCCAACCACCTCATCGATTTCGACGACGACGATCACGCACACGGGACGAACTATGTGTTCGCCGAATGCGAGATGCGCAACGGCGGCGCGATCAAGGCGATCGCGTTGAACCGGGACTCCTACGAGCGTGGCGCCGACGGATGGAAGATCTCCGCGCGGGTCATCAGCCCGATGCTGACGCCGCAGATGGACGCGTTCGAGGTGTGACGCGACGCGATACCACCGCACATATCGAACGGTGAGCGACCGGACGAGTAATGCCTCGGGCGTTCACCGACCGGCACCGCGTATAACTCCGGGATCGCACTCGGTCGCGGTCTGACGCTTGCATACCTGATCGGTCATGAGCTGGCGGGCAGTCCGATCGCCTGACTTGTCCCGCCAGATCACTGAAGACACCACATCGCTATCGAGATCGGAGCACGTTCTTATGACACAACGGATGGCAGGCAAGGTCGCGTTCATCACCGGCGCGGCGCGCGGACAGGGACGCAGTCACGCGCTCCGGTTGGCCGAAGAGGGCGCCGACATCATCGGCGTCGACATCTGCGCCGACATCGCGTCGGTGTCGACATACTCGCTGGCGACCGTGGCGGAACTCGAGGAGACCAGGGCGCTCGTGGACAAGACCGGGCGGAAGATGGTGACCAGCGTCGCCGACGTACGGGACCTCGATCAGCTGCAGGCGGCCTTCGACGCAGGCCTGGCCGAGTTCGGTCACGTCGACACAGTGGTGGCGAACGCGGGCATCGCGTCGTTCGCCAAGTCGTGGGAGCTGACGTCGCAGGAGTGGCGCGACATGATCGACGTCAACCTCACCGGCGTGTTCCACACCGCCAAGGTCGCCATTCCCTCGATGATCGAGGCAGGCAACGGCGGTTCCATGGTGTTCACGTCGTCGATCGGCGGTCTCAAGGGCATTGAGCACGTCGCCCATTACGTGTCGACCAAGCACGGGATCGTCGGCCTGATGCGTACGATGGCAAATGAGTTGGCGCCGTACAATATTCGCGTAAACACGATTCACCCGACCAACGTCGACACGACGATGATCCAGAACCCGGGGACCTACGGCATGTTCGCGCCGGACGTCGCCGAGCCGACGGTCGACGACGCCCGCGACGGCTTCGTGTCCCTCAATGCGCTGCAGGTTCCGTGGGTCGAGTCGATCGACATCAGCAACGCCGTGCTGTTCTTGTCCAGCGACGAGGCGCGCTATGTGACCGGCGTGACGTTTCCGGTGGATGCGGGTGCCAATATCCGGTGATGCGGAGGGCGCGCAGCGACCATTGATCGCATAGCCATAATCATGTCTACTATTATAAGAAATAAAGTCCCCGATCCGGGGCAACGCAAAGGAACTCTCGCATCATGAAAATCGGGACCACGAAGACTGCGGTGGCGGCAGTGGCGGCCGTCGCCGTGCTCGCCCTGAGCGCGTGTGGCGGTGGTAGCGGCACCCAGCAGAGTGGCCAGGGGGTCGCGAAGCAGATCACCATCGCGGCGGTCAACGACCAGACCGGACCGGTGGCCTACGCAGGCGTCGGCGCCAGTAAGGGCGCTCAGCTCGCCATCGACCAGATCAACGAGCAGGGCTTCCTCGGCGACGGCGTCACGCTGAAACTTCAGCAGACCGACACCGCGGGCGAGATCGACCGTGCCGTCAGTGAGATGACCAAGACGATGGCCGACAACGACGTTTCGGTGATCCTCGGCCCGACGATGGCGCAGCAGGCCGCGGCCGTCGCACCGGCGGTCGGTCAGCGCAAGGTGCCGACGGTCTTCACCCAGTCCGGCTCCGAGGGGGTCGTGGTCAACGACTACACCTTCCGCGCCACGGCGCCGATGGAGAGCTACTACGACATCGCAGCGAAGTGGCTGGGCGACAACGGACTCAAGAACGTCTCGGTCATCTACAACGCGACGTACCCGACGTTCGCCAACCTTGGCAAGACGGTGTTCCCGAAGGACGCCGCGGCCAACGGAGTCAAGGTCGGCCAGTCGATCGAGGTGCAGTCGACCACGCAGGACTTCACCGGACAGGCCCAGCAGATCGCGCAGGCGAACCCGCCGGCCGTGTCCATGATGCTGATCGCCTCGCAGGCGGTCACCTTCATGAAGCAATTGCGTCAGGCGGGCTACCAGGGGCAGATCGTCGGCACCTCGGTGCAGGGCTCGGGCAACGCGGCCGCCGCGGGCGCCGCTGCCAATGGCCTCGTCTATCCGGTCGACTTCTCGTCCGCGATGAACGGTGAAACCTCGCAGGCATTCACCAAGGCGTTCACCGCGAAGTACGGCAAGGCGCCCGACGCGTACGCGGCTGAGGGCTTCGACGCCCTCTGGTGGGTAGCGCGTGGCATCAAGGCATCGAACGACTCGTCACGTAGCGGTATTCAGAAGGGCCTCGTGCAGGTTGCCGGCCACGGCTTCACCGGCGCCATGGGTGATCTGACATTCGACGGCAATGACATGCGCGTCACCGGTGCGATGGTCAAGTGGGACGGCAGCAAGGAGTCGCTCGTCGACTAGGGGATCTCGTTCTGCCGGGGCGACCGCGGCCTTCCTTGTCGAAGGCCGCGGTCGCTTCGTCGTGGGGGTCGGCAGGGCTGTGAGCCTTGACACTATGTGTCGGATCATATCTACTATTATCAGAGATTGAGGCGCCGGAAGATCGTGCCTCTGACTGATGCGAGTCGCTGCCGGCGGGGATGCCCGGTCTGCAATCACGAGAGGTATCGACACGGTGAAAACCCGAAGAAATGCCGCCTTTGCCGCATTGGCGATGTCTGGTGTTCTCACCATGGCCGCCTGCAGCTCAGGTGGCGGCTCGGCCCAGCAAACCGGCCAAGGGATCGCGAAAACGATCACCATCGCAGCTGTCAACGACCAGAGCGGGCCGGTCGGCTACGCGGGTATCAGTGCGAGTCGCGGTGCTCGGCTGGCCGTCGAACAGATCAACGGACAGCGCTTCCTCGGCGAAGGCGTCACCATCACGATGCCGCAATCCGATCCGGCCGGCGAGATCGAACGAGCGGTCAGCGACATGACCAAGGCGATGGCCGACAACGACGTTTCGGCGATCCTCGGGCCGACGCTCGGCCAACAGTCCGCAGCCGTCGCACCGATCGTCAACAAGAGCAAGGTGGCGACCGTCTTCACCCAGTCCGGCTCGCCTGGTGTGGTGACCGGCGATTACACGTTCCGGGCGACCGCACCGATGGAAACGTATTACACCAAGGGTGACAAGTGGTTGGGCGACAACGGATTCAAGCAGCTCTCGCTCATCTACAACGGCACCCTCCCGACCTACGCGAGCCTGGTCAGCGACGTCATCAAGCCCGACCAGCAGAAGTACGGTCTGTCGATCGACCAGACCGTTGAAGTGCAGTCGACCACCCAGGACTTCACCAGCCAGTCCCAGCAGATCGCCGCGGCCAAGCCGCAGGCCGTCGTCATGCTGCTGACCGCACCCCAATCGGTCACCTTCATGAAGCAGCTGCGCCAGGCGGGCTACACCGGTCAGGTTCTCGGATCCACCAACCAGAGTGCCGGAATGATCGCCCCCGCGGGAGCCGCGGCCAACAGTCTCGTCTACCCGGTGGACTTCTCGGCGGCGATGGCAGCACCCGCATCGCGTGCCTTCACTTCGGTCTACACGCAGAAGTACGGCAAGTCGCCGGACCCGTACGCGGCTGAGGGCTTTGATGCCATCTGGTGGATCGCCCGCGGCATCAAGGCATCAAACGACTCGTCCCGGGAAGGCGTTCGCGAGGGACTGACGAAGGTTGCCGGCACGGGCTTCGCCGGCGCGATGGGCGACATCACCTTCGACGGCAACGACATGCGCGTACCCGGCGTGGTCGTCCGCTGGCAGGACGGGAAAGAGGACCTCCTCCAATGAAGCACCTAGTACGGAGGTCGGCGGCAGGCCGCGACCTCACCCGGTCACAGACAGGAAGTCCGACATGCAGGAGATTCTGAATGCGGCGACGCTGGGGTCGATCTACCTATTGTTCGCGCTCGGCATGGCGCTGGCGTGGGGAACAATCGGGATCCTGAACTTCGCGCACGGTGCGACGTTCGTCTTCTCGGTGCTCGTCGCGCACATCGCCACCAAGGAGGTCGAGCTTGGACTCCCGATCATCTTGCTGATATGCATCACGGTCGGCGCGGTCCTCTCGCTGCTCACCCAACTGCTGGTGTTCCAGAAGATCGTCAACGACGGCGGCAACCACCGCACGCTCGAACTTCGGATCATCATCGCGGGCATCGGCGTCTCAGCCATCCCCATCGCGATCGCGCAACGCGAGAGCGGTTCCAGCCCGTTCGGCTTCAACACCGGATACGAGGCCACGGTGTACGAGATCGCCGGGCTGCGGTTCACCACGACCACGATCATCATCCTCGTCGCGGCGATCGGCATCGGCGTCGGTCTGACCGCCTGGCTGAAGAAGTCCCGGCAGGGTCTGGCGTTGCGCGCCATCGGCGTCGACCAGGAGATCAGCGAGGGCATGGGCGTCAACCGGTCCGCGCTCGCACTGGGCACGATGGCCGTCGCGGGCGGTCTCGCCGGTCTCGCCGGTGCGCTCCTCACCCTGCAGCTCGGTGCGATCGCCCCCGAGTCCGGTGATCCGCTGCTGATCAAGGCGTTCGCCATCATCGTCCTCGGCGGGCTCGGTTCGATGGGTGGCGCCGTGCTCGGCGCATACATCCTGGCCATCGCGGAAACGCTGATGATCCACTTCGCACTCGGTACCTGGGTGGACGCGGTGTCGTTCGGACTGATCTTCCTGGTGCTCCTGTTCCGGCCCCAGGGCATCTTCGGGACCAAGGAAGTGAGACGAACATGAGCGACTGGTACAACGCCAACGCAGTTCTGCTCCAGCAGACGCTCACGACCATCCTGATGGCGTTGAGCATTCAGATTCCGATGCGCATGGGCGTGTTCTCGTTCGCGGGCATCGGCGCGTTCGGCATCGGCGGTTACACCGCGGCCGCCGCGATGATCCACCTCGGCTGGGCGACGTTCCCGGCGATACTGCTCGGGATGCTGCTCCCCGGCGTCATCGTCTATCTCCTCGGCCTTATCGTGGCGAAACTGAACGGGCTGTATCTGGGTATGGCGACCATCGCGTTCACCCTCATCGTCGCGGTGGTCGCGGTCAACGGCGGCGAGCTCACCGGCGGCGCGTCCGGCCTGTTCGGGGCGCTCGGCGACCTCACCTTCGGGTCGATCCTCGTCGTGACCCTCATCGTCGTCCTCGTCACGCAGCTCACCGAGTCGCGCGGCCTGGGACGTCGCATCGACGCCGTCCGGGAGGACCCGGAACTGGCGAGTGCGATGGGCATCGACGTCACCCGCTATCGCCAGCTCAGCTTCCTCGCGTCGGGACTCGTCGGCGGTCTCGCAGGCGGCATCACGACGCTGCTGCGCAGCACGATCACCCCGGCCGAGGTGAACTTTCACCTCGTCGTCCTGGCCCTGACCGTCATCGTCGTCGGCGGCGCCCGCTCGTGGATCGGTGTCGTCATCGGCTCGATCGTGTTCGTGTGGCTGCCGACGGTCGTGTCGTTCGTCAGCGAATGGGAAGAGTTCATCTACGGCGTGATCGTGGTGCTCGCGGCGCTGTACCTGCCCAACGGCGTCCTCGGCATCATCCGCGACGGGTGGCACCGCATACGCACGCGAGACATCCGCGGCGGCATCGAACCGACCCGACCCGAACCCGCGAAGGTGGAGTCATGACCAGCAGCGACACCCCCTCGCCGCTCCTCGAATTGACCGACATCGCCGTGCATTTCGGCGGTGTCAAAGCAGTCGACGGCGTCACGATCAGTCTCGACGAAGGCCTGATCTACGGGATCATGGGCTCCAACGGGTCCGGTAAGTCGACGCTGCTCGGCGCGGTGACCAGACTCAACCCGTTGACGCGCGGCGAGATGAAGTTCGACGGCACCCAGTTCACGAAGGTGCGGCCGCACCAGGTGGCGCACCTCGGGGTGGCGCGCACCTTCCAGACCGTCCGCCTCATCGACGATCGCACCGTGCGGGACAATGTGCTCCTCGGTCTGGACACGGTGTCGCGGAGACGGCGTCGGGAACTGCCCGACTCGGCCGTCGACGAGGTGATGGAGCGGGTCGGCATCACCGCGATACAGCGAGTGCGGCCCAGCGAACTGTCCTACGGAATGCAGCGTCGCGTCGAGATCGCGCGAGCGATCGTCGGCAAACCACGGCTGCTGCTGCTCGACGAGCCGACCGCGGGCATGAACACCGCAGAACGCGACGAGGTCAGCGAGCTGATGCGCGCGTTGCAGTCGGAGGGGCTCACGCAACTTCTCGTCGAGCACGACGTCGCGATGATGGTCGACGTCTGTGACTACCTCTTCGGTATGAACCAGGGCGAACTCATCGCGCAGGGAAAGCCGGCGGCGGTCGTCGCCGACAAGGCCGTCCGCGAGTCCTATCTGGGAAAGCAGGCAGGAGATGCTTGAGGTCAACGATCTGAACGTCAACTACGGCGCGGTCAACGCCGTGCAGGGGGTCACCCTGCGCGCCGACGTCGGCAAGGTGACGCTGGTTCTCGGCGCCAACGGTGCGGGCAAGACGACGAGCCTGCGCGCCATCGCCGGCTATCACAAGCCCAAGTCCGGCGCAGTCCTGGTCGACGGCGTCGACCTCGCGGGCAGCCGCGCCCACAAGATGGTGCGCAACAGGCTGGTGCTCGTCCCCGAGGGGCGGCGCGTTTTCCGGACGCTGACCGTCGAGGAGAACTTGCGGATCGGCGGCTACCGCGCCTCCCGATCGGAGGTCGAGGCGACGATCACCGAGGTCTATGAGCAGTTCCCGATCCTGTCCGACCGCAAGGACAAGCAGGCCGGTCTGCTCAGTGGCGGCGAGCAGCAGATGCTCGCGTTCGGTCGTGCGGTGATGTCGCAGCCCAAGGTGATCCTGATGGACGAGCCGTCGATGGGACTCGCGCCCACCATGGTCGACTCGGTGATGACGAAGGTTCGGGAGATCGCCGACCGCGGCATCGCCGTCCTCATCGTCGAACAGAACGCCGACGCCGGATTGCAGATCGCCGACCAGGTATCGGTCATCACGCGCGGCACGACCGTGTGGACCGGCGCCGCGGCCGACGCCGACCGGGCAGCTGTGCACGCGGTCCTCGGCGAATCCGTACTCGAGGGAGATGTCGATGACCACTGAGGACGGTGGCGATCAGCGGCCGGGTGCCACCGACATCGAGAAGCTGGCGGGCGCCAGACTGACCGCGGCGGCCAGGGCCGAGCTGCTCGCGGCGCAGACCGAGTGCACCTTCTGCTTCCTCGACGCCGACGGCGGGCCGGCCGCAGTGGTGCTGAGCTTTGCCGTCGAGGACGGTACGTTCTGGATCACCAGCGTGGCGGGCCGGGTGCAGGTGCGCGGCGTCGAGCGCGACCCGCGGGTGTCACTGGTCGTGTCGGGCACGGGGACGACGGCGCAGGGCAGGCAGATGCTCGCGGTCAAGGGGACGGCCACTGTGCACCGGGACATCGCCGGACTCGCCGACAAGCTCGACCTCCTCGCGGCCCGGCTCGCGCCCGAGCACCCCGACGAGTTCGTCGCGCTGCTGTCGAGTCCGGGCCGGCGGCTCATCGAGGTGACGCCGACAGCCGTTGTGGCCAGCCATGATTCGCGTCGTCTCGTCGGCGACGGGCGGGGCGGACCGGCGGCCAGGCCCGAGGACGACCGATGACCCCGACGACTCATGCGATTGAGTCGAGTGAAGTGGTGCCCAGCATCGGCGACTGGCTGGCGCTGTGCGCTGATCGCTCGTCGACCGTGACCGTGGACGGTGTCGCGACGACGGTCGGCGACCTCGACGCTGCCGCGTCGCGCGGCGCCGCCGGACTCACCGCGCTCGGACTGACGCGCGGCGATCGTGTCGGCGTCGTCATGAAGGCGTCTGTCGCAGCCCTGCAGGCGTGGTTCTCGATCGCGCGTGCCGGGTTCGTCGAAGTTCCGCTGAATCCGGGGACCGGGCCGGCGCTCCTCGAGTACTGCCTCGAGCACGCCGCTGTGCGCGTGGTCGTGTGCCACGCCGAGTTCGCCTGCCTGATCGGCGAGATCGCCGGTCGCGTCGACTCCATCGAGACGGTGATCGTCGCAGCCGAATCAGCCGGCGATACCGACGATTTCGCCACGCTGATGGAGACCGAGCCGATCGAGCTCAAGCCGGTTGATCCGCGGTCGTCGGCGGTCATCCTCTACACGTCGGGTACCACGGGTCCGCCGAAAGGTGTGCTGCTGAGCCATCGCGCGAACGTCAACCTCGCCCGCCACACCGTCGGGCTGATGTCCTACACCAGCGCTGACCGGCTCTACAGCGTCTTCCCGCTCTACCATTCCAACGCGCGGTACTGCTCGGTGATGGCCGCGATCGACGCAGGCGCCGACGTCGTGCTGCACCGCACGTTCTCGGCGAGTCGATTCTGGGACATCTGCCGCGACGAGAAGATCACGGCGTTCAACTACCAGGGCGCCATGATGAGCATCCTGTTCAAACAACAGCCGCGCCCCGACGACCGTGACCACACCGTCCGCGCCGGGTTCGGCGCGCCGTGCCCGACGGAGATCTTCGCCGACGTGCAAGCGCGGTTCGGCATCGAACTGACCGAGATCTACGGCAGCACCGAGACGTCGATCGTCTGCGACATGCCGCCGGCCCGGCGTCGGATCGGGACCGCGGGTACCGAATCGATCAACTATCACGTCCGGATCGTCGACGCCGACGACGAACCCGCCGGCCCGGGAGTGGTCGGCGAGATCGTCGTGCGGCCGAAGAAGCCGGGTTTCATGTTCGACGGCTACGATGCGCGACCCGAGGCCACCGTGGATGCCTGGCAAAACCTGTGGTTCCACACCGGTGACCGCGGCATCATCGACGCCGATGGCTTCCTCACGTTCGTCGACCGGGTCAAGGACACGATCCGGCGTCGGGGCGAGAACATCTCGTCGTGGGAGATCGAGCGGGTCGTCGCCGACGATGCGGACGTCCTTCAGGTGGCGGCCTACGGCGTTGCGTCGGAGTTGTCCGAGGAGGACGTGGTGATCGCCGTGGTGCCCGCGCCCGGTGTGCGCGTGGACCCCGCTGCCCTCGTCGCGCGGATCGACGGACAGCTGACATCGTTCGCTCGGCCGCGGTACGTGCGGATCGTCGACGCGTTGCCGTTGACCCACAGTCAACGAGTCGAGAAGTACCGGTTGCGGGCGCAGGGAATCACCGCCGACACGTGGGACCGAGAGAAGGTACGCGGATGAGCTACGAACGGTTCCGGATCTCCCACGTCGGGGACGGCGTCGCACTGGTCACGATGTGCCGTCCACACAAACTGAACGCGATGGACCAACAATGGTTCGCCGAGCTCACGGCACTCACCGCCGAGCTCGGTGACTCGCCCGACCTGCGCGCCGTCGTGCTGACCGGCGAGGGCCGCGCGTTCTCGGCGGGCGGCGACATCGACATGTTCGCGGGGTTGAACGGCGACGTCTCCCGCGTGCGCCCGCACCTTCGGCGCGTCTACGAGGCGTTCCACAGCGTGGAGACCTGCGCCGTTCCGGTGATCGGTGCGGTGAACGGCATCGCATTCGGCGGCGGTACCGAACTGGCGCTCGCCTGCGACGTCGTCGTGGCCGGCGAATCGGCCACCTTCTCCTTCAAGGAGGTGACGGTTGGCTTGATGCCCGGCTACGGCGTCATTCGGGCACCGCAGGTGATCGGGCGGCATTGGACTCGGTACCTCTCGCTCACCGGCCGCACCGTTGGACCGGACGCAATGGAGCGCGCTGGTCTGGTGATCGAGACCTTTCCCGACGACGAACTCGTCGCGCAGGCCCTCGAGATGGCGCGAGAGATGGCCGCACACTCGCCGCTCGGTGTCCGTGTCTCGAAGGCATTCCTCAACCGCGACACAGGATCGGGCTACGCCGAATCGGTGGAGGCGACCGCGCTGCTATTTGGCACCGACGAGCATCGGGCCGCGGTCGCCGCGTTTCGAACGCGGCGCTGACTCTGCAGTGACATATCTATTGTCATCTATGGAATCAATACCATAATTACCCAGGTCTGATTGCGACGGGCACCGAGGGTCCGATGACGCGAAATGTGTCATCGCCAGGAAAGGACAACGCTGATGACGACCCACCACCGAGGAGGTGCGCGCCCGGAGAAGGCCGCGCTGATCGTGGCGCGCTCGATCGTGGCCGACATCGATCGCCGAGGGCTTATTGCAGGCGATCGACTGCCTGCCGAACGCGCCATGCTGGAGACTTACAGCGTCGGCCGCGGAACCCTCCGCGAGGCCCTACGATTCCTCGAGCTGCAGAACGTGCTGTCGCTCAAGCCGGGGCCGGGCGGCGGACCGACGATCGAGAAGCCCGACTCGTCGGCGCTCGCGAACGCGATGCTGCTGCTCCTGCAATTCGAGAATGCGCCGTTCGCCAACGTCGCCGAGACCCGCGGCGGCATCGAACCGTTGCTGGCGCGGTTGGCGGCGACGCGGATGAGCGACGCCGAACTCGGCGAGCTGGAACGCTCGGTCGACCGTATGGCGGTGCACCTCGACGATCTGGGGATCTTCCTGGAGACCAACAAGGAGTTCCACAACTCCGTCGCGTGGGCCACCCAGAACTCACTGTTCGGATTCCTCGTGGACGCCATGCTCGACATCTTCGACGGCACCGTCGTCGGCGTCGACTACAACGAGCGTCGTCGTCAAGCGGTACTCAAGGCGCACCGCCGGATCGTCGACGCACTGAAGCTGCGCGACGGTGACGCGTCGGAGGCCTCGATGGCCGACCACATCGACGAGTATTCCAAGTACATGGCGCGAAAGTTCCCCGAGGCACTGGCCCGGCCGATCACCTGGGACATCGGGTGGCGAAATGGGCAGCTGCTCGGCTAGTTTCGCGCGGCGCTCATCGTCTGCGTGATGATCGTGACAGGCGGGATTGCTCCCTCGACGTCCGCCGCGTGCAGTCGTCAATCAGGAGGCCGAATGCGTCCCCCTCAGGACACCGCGAAACCCCGGTAGTCGTTGGCGGCGACGTCGTCGCAGATCTGGCGGTACACGTCGAGTCCGCCGACGTAGGACATGATGACCCGAGGCTTGCCGGGGATGTTGACGCCGGTGTACCAGGACTCGCCCTCGGGGTAGAGGGTGCCGTCGGCCAATTCGACGGCGTCGGCGGTCCACTTCTGTGCGTCTGCGGCCACGGGGGCGACGCGGGCGGCGCCGCGCTTTTCCAGGTCGGTGATGAAGTCGCCGGTCCACTCGACGTGCTGTTCGATCGCGCACACGACGTTGGTGAGCACGTTGGGGCTGCCCGGGCCGGTGAGCATGAACATGTTCGGGAACTCGTCGACGGCCACACCGAGGTAGGTCGTCGGGCCGTCGGCCCACTTGTCCTGCAGGGTGCGCCCGCCGATGCCGCGGATGTCGATCTTCAGTAGCGGACCGGTGATGGCGTCGAATCCGGTTGCCAAGACAACCGCGTCGAGGTCGTAGTCGGTGTCGCCGGCGCGGATGCCGGTGGTGGTGAACGTCTGCAGTGGCTGCTCACGGAGGCTTACTAGGTCGACGTCGTCGCGGTTGTAGGTCTCGAAGTAGTTGGTGTCCAGCGTGATTCGCTTGGCTCCGAGCGGGTAGGTGCGCGGCGTGAGCTTTTCGGCGAGGCCGGGGTCGGTGACCGTGGCGCGGATCTTGCCGCGGAAGAACTCGGCGATCGTCTCGTTGGCCTCCCGGCTGGCGAACAGGTCCGGGTAGCACGCGATGAGGTCGATCGCGCGGTGCCGGCCCCACCGTTCCTCGTAGATCGCGTGGCGACGCTCGGGAGTGTGGTCGAGGGCATTGCACTCGAGCGTGTCGGTGTACTGGCCGGTGCCGCTGGCCCGGGAGCGGACCTTGTGGTCGTCGATGTTGTCCTTGAAGTCCTGCAGTTCCTGCTCGGTGAGTGGCCGATTACCGCAGGCCAGGCTGAAGGCCGGGGTCCGCTGGAATACGGTGAGGTGCGCGGCCTGCTGCGCGACGAGGGGGATCACCTGCACGCCCGACGAACCGGTGCCGATGACGCCCACTCGCTTGCCGGCGAAGTCGACGCCGTCGGCCGGCCAGTCCGCGGTGTGGTACACCTCGCCGGCGTAGTCGGACAGGCCGGGGAAATCGGGGGTCATCGACGTCGACAGACAGCCGACCGCGGTGATGAAGTACTTGGCGCGGGTGACCGAGCCATCGTCGGTGGTGATCTCCCATTGGTTCGCGTCGTCGTCGAACCAGGCCGAGACGACCCGCGTGGAGAACCGGAAATGCGGTTTCACGCCGAGGCGATCGGCGGCGAAGTTCAGGTAGCGCAGGATCTCGGGCTGGGCCGGGTACCGCTCGGTCCAGTTCCACTCCTCGATGAGCTCGGGGGAGAACGTGTAGGCGTATTCCATGCTGATCACGTCGCAGCGGGCGCCAGGGTAGCGGTTCCAGAACCAGGTGCCGCCGACGCCGTCGCCCGCCTCGAAGCCGCGGACCATCAGGCCGAGTTCGTTGAGCTTGTGGACCATGTAGATGCCGGCGAAGCCGGCGCCGATCACGACGGCGTCGACGGTCTCAGTCGGGGTGGTGGTCGTGGCCATCGGTGAACTTCCTTTTCGGCGACGTGCTTCAGGGACGATGTGGTGAGTGAGTTGTACCACCATAACTATTATCATGATTGAAGCGCACCAGCCAAGGGGTTGAGGGGCCAAATAGTTGATATTCATGATCATGGTCGACTACGGTGAATGGTGAGACGACAGTCATATGTCGATGCCGTGTATGTGGCGAGTCACCGCATATGTCCGCCCGGTCATTGATAGTGCTGCGAAAGGAACGACGTGGATTTCGGCATTCTGATGGGAGACCAGCCGGTCTCGACACCTCCGCAAGAGCATCTCGATCTGATGCTTCGCAAGGTGGAGGCGGCGCAGCTGGCGGGGTTCAAATACCTGACGATCGGCCAGCACTTCCTGTATCAGGATTTCCGCTGGTTCCAGCCGATCCCGCTGCTGGCTCGTCTCGCCGCCGAATTGAACGACGACGTCCGGATCGGCACCACGGTCCTGATCGGTCCGCTGAGCCACCCGGTGCAACTCGCGGAGGACCTCGCGACCCTCGACGTCATCACAAAGGGCATGCTCGTCGTCGGGATCGGCACCGGCTACCTGGACCACGAGTACGAAGTCTTCGATCGTCCCTACAAGAAGCGCTACAGCCTTCTCGAAGAGCAGATCGAGCTGATGACGCAGTTGTGGACGCAGGACCGGGTGACCTTTCACGGAAAGTTCTGGCAGGTCGAAGACCGGCCGACGCATCTGCACCCGATCCAGAAGCCGCGTCCGCCGATCTGGCTCGGCGCGATGAAGGAGCAGGGCGTCCGTCGGGCGGCACGGCACGGCGACGTGTGGACCATCACTCCCCAGCAGACCGTCGAACAGGTCGAGGACCTCATCGACCTGTACGTCGACGAGCGCCGCGCGCTCGGCCTGCCGCTTTCCAAGTTCCCGCTGCGTCGGGAACTGCAGGTCGCCGACACCTTCGATCAGGCGCTCGACGACTTTGCCCGCGTCGCCCGCGTCAAGTACGTCTCGTACGCGGGGCAGGGCATGGGTCTGCTCGACAAGGACCGCGTGGAGCGCGAGTTCCTGGAGAACGTGAAGGATCACGTCCTGCTCGGCTCGGGTGAGCAGGTGCGCCAACAGATCCGCGACATCGCCGGACGCCTGCCGGTCGGCCCGATCCTGGTCCGCCCGCACTGGCCCGGGATGGACGCCGAGGCGACCGCGGCCTACCTGGAGCGGGTTGGCCGCGAGGTCGTCGAGCCGTTGGCAGACCTGCAGAGCGTGGACTTCAAGGCACCTGCCGGGACGGGGAGATAGTGGCTGACACGGTGTCGGATGCAGTTGCCTTCATCACCGGCGCGGCGCGAGGCCAGGGACGCAATCATGCGATTCGGCTGGCTCGGGAAGGTGCCGACATCATCGCGCTCGACCTGTGTGCGCCGGTCGGCGGTGCGCCGTACGCCATGGCGCGGCCCGACGATCTCGACGAGACGGTGCGCCTCGTCGAGGCGGAGGGACGCAGGATCCACGTTCGGCAGGCCGACGTGCGCGACTCTGCGGCGGTGGCGTCGGTGCTTGCGGAGGGCGTCGCGACATTCGGTCGCCTCGACATCGTCGTCGCCAACGCGGGCATCGCGGGCAGCTTTCCAGTGGACGACCTCACCGATGAGATCTGGCGCGACATGATCGACATCAACCTCACCGGCGTGTGGAACACGGTGAAGGCCTCGGTGCCACATCTGCGTGCCACCGGCGACGGCGGTTCGATCGTGCTCACCAGTTCGGTGGCCGGCCTCAAGGGACTGCCGAACAACGCGCACTACGCGGCCGCGAAACACGGCGTCCTCGGCATCATGCGCAGTCTCGCCAATGAACTCGGACCGGACGGGATCCGGGTGAACGCGGTGTTGCCGACCAACGTCGATACGACGATGTTGCTCAATGACGCCATTTACCGGCTCTTCCTGCCCGACGCCGCGAACCCGACCCGCGAGCAGGTCGAGCCGATCATGCGGGGTATGCATGTGCTGGACATCCCCTATGTCGAGGTGGACGACGTCAGCAACGCGATAGTCTTCCTGACCGGCCCGCAGGCTCGGTACGTGACCGGAGTGGCGATGCCGATCGATGCGGGTGTGCTCGTCAAGTAGCGCTGCGTCGGCTCGGCATGTCGTCGGTCCTGAACTCGAAAGCCGCCCGACCGCCAAGGGCGGTCGGGCGCTTGTCTTTCGATGTGTACGCGTCAGGCGTTCGTCGGCTTCTTGAGCATCAGGCCGGCACGGTGGCAGATGTGCACGATCTCGTCGCGCTGGTTGAGACCGCGGTGCTCGAAATAGACGATGCCGGAGTCGGTGCGACTCTTCGACTCACGCTTGTCGAGGATGGTGCTCTCGGCGCGGATCGTATCGCCGTGGAAAACGGGCTTGGGGAAGTCGAACTTGGTGTAGCCGAGGTTGCCGAGGGTGGTGCCCATCGTCAGGTCATAGACGATCATGCCGCCGACGAGGCCCGCGGTGTAGAGGCTGTTCATCAGGCGCTGACCGTGCGGCTGGGTCGCCATGTACTCGGCGTCGAGGTGTATCGGGGCGGGATTCATGGTGATAGACGTGAACAGGACGTTGTCGTATTCGGTGACCGTCCGCGACCAGGCGTGCTTGTATTCCTTGCCGATCTCGAACTCTTCGTACCAGAGGCCTGGCATGCGTTCTCCTTCGTGAAGTGTGTGCGGGGTGACGAGTGAAAGGTGGGTCAGGGCTGTCCGCCGTCGACTGTGAGCATCGACCCAGTCGTGTACGAACTGGCATCGCTGGCGAGATATAGCGCGGCGCCGGTGATCTCGGCGGGATCACCGCCGCGTCCTAGCGCGAACGTCTCGGCGCGTTTGGCGAACGCTTCGGCGTCCCACGATTTGCTGACATCGGTGAGAAACGTGCCGGCGATGATCGCGTTGACACGCACCTCGGGCCCCAAGGCGTGTGCGAGCGCGATTGTGAGCGCGTTCAACCCGGCCTTCGCCGACGCGTAGGGCAGGGTATGGGGGCGGGGACGCTCCGACGCGCGACTGCTGATGCCGATGATCGAACCGCCGCCCTGTGTGCGCATCTGTTCGCCCGCGGCGATCGACAGACGGAACGGGCCCTTCAGATTCACGTCGAAGACCTTGTCCCACAATGCTTCGGTGATCGTCTCGACACCGTCGTACAGCGGTGACATGCCCGCGTTGTTGATCAGGATGTCGAGGCGTCCGAACTCTTCGACCACGGCGTCGACGGTCGGCTGGGCGTCGTCCCAGTTGCCGACGTGGTACGCCAACGGCAGGGCACG
Organism: Gordonia sp. DT218; assembly: GCF_049847105.1. Taxonomy (NCBI): domain Bacteria; kingdom Bacillati; phylum Actinomycetota; class Actinomycetes; order Mycobacteriales; family Gordoniaceae; genus Gordonia; species Gordonia sp. DT218. The sequence continues at coordinate 23,244 of NZ_JBNCNS010000002.1, forward strand.
ACGCCCGGTGGATTCCCGAACCTCGGCCGCGGCCACCTCGCACGCATCGAGTTTGCGGCTGGCGATCACGACGTCGGCGCCGGCCTCGGCGAGAGCCTGGGTCATCGCGCGACCCAGGCCGCGGCTGCCGCCGGTGACCAGTGCGACCTTGCCGGTCAGGTCGTAGTCGGTTGCGGACATGTGCGTCTCACACTCCTGGTGATGTTCGTCGACGGGAAAATCGGATCACTGGGCCGAGCGCGGACGAGGCGGCGGTGGGAACTGTGCCGTCCGACCTTCGAGGAATGCGCCGGCACCCTCGACCATGTCGGGACTGCCGATGGCCTGCAGCAGCATGCCCAGACCATTGCGCATGGAATCCTGCGCGGTGTTCCAGTACAGATTGCTGCTCAACTTGGTGATTTCGAGGTAGCGCGGGCTGAGTGCCTTGATCTCGTCGATCCACTCACCGACGCGTGTGCGCAATTGGTCACCCGGCACCACCTCGTTGATCAGGCCGAGGTCGAGCGCCTGCTGCGCCGTGTAGCGACGGCACAGCATCGCCATCTCTTTGGCCCGTTTCTCGCCGATCTGGATCGGAAGCACATTCGTCGCACCGAGAACCGGCGACGACCCGACGCGCGGTCCGGTCTGGCCGAAGGTCGCCTTCTCGGCTGCGATCGCGAAGTCGCACGCGATCACCAGCTCATTGCCACCGCCTGCAGCAGAACCGTTCACCGCCGCGATCACCGGTCGCGGGCAGCTGCGGATCGCATCGCACACCTGCAGCGATGCGGTGAACAGCTCACGCAGCAGCGCGGGGTCCGGGTCGTCGAGCTGGTCGAGTGCGCCGCCCGCACAGAATCCGCGGCCCGCGCCGGTCAGGACGACAGCATAGGCGTCCGACGCCGACGAGAACGCGTCGATCATTGCGCGGGCCATATCGATGTCGTAGGCGTTCAAGCGTTCCGGGCGGTTCAGCTCCACCCAGACCACGTCGTCTTGCCGAGTAACGTTCACGCCGGTCATCGGCGCACCTCCTTCAGGTTGATGTCATTCATGCTTGAGCGGCGGCGAAGTCTGCGGCAGGCGATCCGATCGCCAGCCGAGCGGGGATCACATCGCGCGGGCGGTCGACCCCCAACCATGCGGTGAGTGTGCCGCCCGGCGAGATCCAGCTGACCGTGTCGAGGGCATCCGAGTCCGACGTGGTGGTGATGTGTGCGACGTCCTCGGGCTCGTGCGCGCCGACGTACTGGACCTTGTGACCGAACTGATCCGACCAGAAGTACGGCACCGGATCGTAGGCCTGCGTCTCACCGAGCAGCGCCAAGGCCGCGGTCGTGGCCGCGCCGCCTGCGTCGTCCCAGTGCTCGGTGACCAGATGCCGGTCCGCCCGCGGCGACCAGCGCTCTGCGGCGTCGCCGAGCGCGACGACGCCGGGTACGGACGTCCGGCAGTATTCGTCGGTGATCACGCCGCGGTCTACTTCTACATCGGAGCCGCCGAGCCAGCCGACCGCCGGGCGGACACCGATCCCGGTGACAACGACGTCGGCGGGGATGATCGTGCCGTCGTCGAGCACGACGCCCCCGTCGGCGACTTCCCTCACCGAAGTTTCGCACCGCAGATCGATGTCCGACCACCATGGCAGGAGACGGCCTGCCACGTCTGTGCCGAGGGCTCTCGTCAGCGGGGTCGGCGAGTACTCCAGGCAGGTCACCGCGCAGCCGCGGGCCAGCGCTGTCGTCGCGACCTCGGCGCCGATCCAGCTGGCGCCGATGATCACCACCCGGGCGCCCGGAGTCAGACGGTCGCGCAGAGCCAGCGCGTCGTCGATGGTGCGCAGGGTGAACTGTTCACCGGTGCCCGGCAGCCGGATCGGGTCGGCGCCGGTCGCGATGACCAGGCCGTCGAACGGCAGGTCGCCCTGATCGGTGTGCAGCATCCGCGCCCGGGTGTCCACGCCCGTCGCGACTCGCCCGGTGTGGACGGTGACGTCCAGCTTCTCCGGGTCGAAACGCAGAGCCGAGCTGTCCTTCGCCCCGACGAGTACGTCCTTCGACAACGGCGGTCGGTCATAGGGCAGATGCTGCTCGGCCGCGACCACGTCGATCGGCCCGGTCACCTTCTTGCGGCGCAAGGTCGAGATGACGCGTGCGGTGGCCAGGCCCCCGCCGACCACCACGATCCGACCGTCGAGCCCAACGGCGCCGCCATCGGCGACCATCACGCTCATCAGGCCTTCGAGTAGTGCTCGGCGAACATCGGCGTGTCGCCCAGGAGGCGCTCACCCGGCGTGAACGTGACCGGGATCGAGTGGAAGCCGGCGTTGGTGCCCTGGTCGGGATAGGTCACCATGTTCTCGAGGTCGACGACGTAGTCGCCCATGCGCTCGAAGACCTGCGTGAAGATCTCTCGAGCGAGGCCTTTTGCGATGTACAGGCCCGCGCAACGATGCACGCCCACTCCAAACGCGATGTGGCGGTTGGGCCAACGCGTGATGTCGACCTCGTCAGGATCGGCGAACTGCTCCTGGTCGCGATTCGCCGACGCCCAGGACAGCAATGCGCGGTCACCCTTGCGGACCGGGCAGCCGTGGAAGTCCGCGTCTTCCATGATGGTGCGGCCGAGCGCCTGCGTCGGCGAGAACACGCGCAGGAACTCTTCGATGGCGACATCGAGCATCGACGGCTCTTCGATGAGCTGGGTGCGGACCTCAGGGTTCTGATACAGCCACACCAGCGACTGGGTGACCAGGGACGCCGTGGTGCCGACGCCACCGGAGATGATGAGTTCGAGGATCGAGTAGATCTCGTCGTCGGTCATCTTTCGTTCGTTGACGTCGGAGTCGATGAAGTACGTGGTGATGTCGTCGGTCGGGTTGTCGCGGCGGTGGGCGATGTGGGCACGTACAGTCCGCTCCACCTGCGGGACGGCGACGTCGGCGGCATGGCGGTACTCCGGAGAGTCCGGTGCGGCGGAGACCAGGGTGTGCATCGCGTCGACGTACATCTTGTAGTCGGCCGGATCGAGGCCCAGCCAGTCCACGGTGACCATCGCGGGCACGCCGGCCACGATCGCCAGATCGGCCTCCCCGGACTCGATCACCGAGTCGAGGATGCCGGTGACGTAGTGCTTGATCAGGGGTTGCAGCTTCTCGGCGGCCTTCGGCGCAGTCACCTTGTTGATGAGCTTGCGGTAAGGCGCCGAGTTCGGCGGGTCGATCTCGATCGGGATGTGGAACTGGGTTGGCGCCTTCGGGACGGTCACGGCCAGCCCTGGTCCGCCGTACTCGTCATGTCGTGCCGACGAGAACATGTCGTCGTCGCGCGACGCCTCGTACACCGAGGCGTAGTCGGACAGCACCCAGAAGCCGCCGTGAGATTCGCTCCAAGCGACCGGCGTCTCGTCGCGCAGCTTCTTGTAGATTGCGACATGGCTCTCGGTGTGCTCAGGCGAATGATGATCGAACTGGGCAACCGGGCAGCGGGCCTTGTTGGTCACTTTGCTCTCCTTAATGTGTGCCGTCTCACCTAATACTATGATAATAGTTATTACTAGTTGGACGTCAAGTGCTGAGTCGGGATCGGCCCGGGCGGCGGAGTTCGACAACTGGTCACGGCTCATGAAGGGAAGGTCAGAAAGATGAGGATTCAGGCAGATCAGTCGAAGTGTCAGGGCCACGGCCTATGCCGGATGTCGGCTGCGGAGGTGTACGACACCGACGATGAAGGGCAGGTCGTCGTCCGCTTCACCGGTGAGATTCCGGAGGAGCTCGAAGACGGCGCCATGCTCGGCGTCGAATCATGCCCAGAAGTCGCGCTCACTGTCATCGACGACTGAGGTTTCGCGCGCATCGAGGCGGCCGAGACGAGGGCCACGAACAGTCCAGTGGCGCTCGTGTCGGCCGCGTTTCAGTAATCCGCCCTTCTGCCCGCCGACCACGCCGACCGGGAAAGAACTCTTCCCCGTGTTGTCGCACCTCCCTTGCTCTGCAGCGGTGGGAAGGGAGCACAACACGGGGAAGAACTGTCAGGTGTAGGCCGATCAGTACATGATCAACTTGGTCTCGAGGAACGCGCCGAGGCCCTCGACATTGCCCTCCCGGCCGAGGCCGGACTGTTTGTAGCCGCCGAACGGCTGGGTGACGCACATGCCCCAGTTGTTGACGCCGATCTGGCCGGTGCGGATACGTCGGGCGATCGCTTCCGCGGTTGCATCATCCTTGGCGTAGACAGCACCCGACAGCCCGTACTCGGTGCCGTTGGCGATCTCGACCGCCTCGTCGATCGTGTCGTAGGGCATAACGCTGATCACCGGCCCGAAGATCTCTTCTTTCGCAATGCGCATGTCGGCGGTGACATCGGCGAAGATCGTCGGCTCGACGTAGTAACCCTCGTCGAGGCCCTCCGGGACACCGCCGCCGGTCGCGACCCGGGCGCCCTCGTTCTTGCCGATCTCGATGTAGTCGAGGACCCGCTTCTGTTGGCGCTCGGCGGCCAGTGGGCCGAGCACGACGTCGTCTTCGCGGGGGTCCCCGACCTTGAGTTCCCGATATGCGTCGACCATGGCTGAGACCACCTCCTCCTGACGCGCGCGCGGCACCAGGACACGGGTGAGTGCTGCGCACACCTGGCCGGAGTTCGCGAGGCCACCGAAGATCAGAGTGGGCAGCACGTTCTCCAGTGGAACGTCGTCGGTGATGATCGCGGCCGACTTGCCGCCCAGCTCGAGGCTGACGCGGCCGATGCGGTCGGCGACCGTCGCCATGATCTTGCGGCCGGCGGCGGTGCTACCGGTGAACGACACCTTGTCGACGCCGGGGTGCTCGACCAGGTACTGCCCGCCTTCGCGGCCTGCCGGGACGACGTTGACGACGCCGGCGGGCAGCCCCGCGGCCTCGAACGCCTCGGTGAGCATCATGACGCTCACCGGTCCCTCCGGTGCGGGCTTGAACACGACGGTGCAACCTGCGGCGAGCGCGGGGCCGATCTTCAGGGATCCGGTCGCGACCGGACCGTTCCACGGGATGATCGTGGCGGTGACGCCAACCGGCTCACGGACCAGCTTGCCGGAGCCGCCGTCCGGCCAGGTGCGCTCCTCTTCGAACTCGAACCGCTCGTACAGGGTGGCCGAGTCCTCCCACATCTTGCGGGCGTTGTCGTGGAACGCCGCCGACACGGCGGCGGGTGCGCCGATCTCGTTGGTGAACGCCTCGGACATCGCCGGGATGCGCTTGACGACCTCCTCGCCGACGCGCTTGAGATACACGGCGCGCTCGGCCGGTGTCATCTGCGGCCAGGGGCCCTCGTCGAAGGCCTTGCGGGCGGCCGCGACGGCGCGATCCATATCGGCTTCGGTCGCCTCCGGGACGGTGGCGATCACCTTGCCGTTGATGGGCGAGACGACCTCGATCTTGCGATCGGTTGCCGGCTCGACCCACTCGCCGCCGATGAACAGTTTGTCGTAGCTGGGGATTGCCATGTGTGGTTCCTCTCGTTGTGTCTGGCGAGAAATATGTGCGCTGGTCAGGAGAGAACGAAGCCCTCATAGTCGTTCTCGGCCGACTTGTCGATCGCATTGCCGTACTCGACGATGCCGGCCGCGTACGGCATGAATAGCTGCACCTTGCCCTCGACGTTGGCACCGCGGTACCACGATCCGGAGTCGCCGTTGGGCCACAGCGTCATCGCCGCGACGTCCTCGACGGTCTGCGCCCAGGCCTCTTGGGCCGACTCCTGCGCTTCGATCTTGGTGTAGCCCTCCTCGCGCATGGTGTCGAGCAGGCGGGAGATCCATTCGACGTGCTGTTCAATGGCGGTGACCATGTTCGCGAGGACTGACGGGCTGCCGACGCCGGCGACAATGATCATGTTCGGGAAGCCGGCAGCGCCGAATCCGAGCTGAGTCCTGGCGCCCTCGCGGTTCCAGACCTGCGCCAGGCTGCGGCCGTCGGTGCCGCGGATATCCATCTTGGTGAAGGGGCCGGTGAATGCGTCGAAGCCGGTGGCGAGGACCATTGTGTCGATCGCGTACTCGGTGCCGTCCGCGAGTCGGAAACCCTTCTCGGTGAACGTGTCGAGAGGGTTGCGCTTCACGTCCACCAGATGGACGTTGTCTTTGTTGTAGGTCTCGTAGTAGTCGGTGGCAATGACCGGGCGCTTCGCACCGAGCGGGTAGCTGCGCGGTTTGAGAGAAGCTGCGGTCGCCGGGTCGTCGACGATCTCGTCGATCTTGGCGTGGACGAACTCGGCGACGGCGTCGTTGGCGGCCTGGTCGAACATCAGGTCGGCGAACGAGCCGAGGAAGTTGATGCCGCCGCCTTCCCAACGCTCCTGGAAGGTCGCGTACCGCTCCTGCGCGTCCACGTCGAACGCGTTCTTCTCGTTGTCGGATCGGAACACGCCGGCCGGGTGCGACCGGTTGCGGACTCGACGATCGGCGTAGTCGGCCTTGATCTCCTCGAGCTCGCCGTCGTGCAGCGGTCGGTTACGCGTAGGGATGACGAAGTTGGGAGTGCGCTGGATGACCGTGAGGTCGCCGACGGTCTCGGAGAGGGCTGGAATCACTTGCGCGCCAGTCGAGCCGGTGCCGATAACGCCGACAGTCCGGCCTTTCAGGTCCTCTCCCTCGGGCCAGTCGTAGGTGCGCAGCACGGGCCCGGCGAACTTGTCGAAGCCTGGCAGATCGATGTCCTTGGGAACCGACAGGCACCCGACGGCCATCAGCAGATAGCGCGCCCGGTAGATCCGGCCGTCGTCGGCGGTCGCGGTCCACAGGCCCTGCGACTCGTCCCATTCCGCGCCGGTCAGGGTGGTGTTGAAGTCGATGTCTTTGCGCAGGTCGAACCGATCGGCTACGTGCTTGAGATAGGCGAGGATGTCACCCTGCGCGGGGTACTTCTCGGTCCAGTCCCACTCCTGCTGGAGGTCCTCGTCCCAACTGTACGAATAGTCGACGCTCTCGACGTCGCAACGGGCACCGGGGTAGCGATTCCAGTACCAGGTGCCGCCCACTTCGGGTGCTTGTTCTACGACGTGGACGAGGTGGCCTGCCCCGCGGAGGCGGTGTAGCAAGTGCAGGCCCGAGAAGCCGGCACCGACGACGAGTACTTCGTAATCGGTCACGGTTGTCGGTGGTTTCGTCATGTTCTCGATGCTCCTTGAGGTGCGTGACGCATCGCGTGCTTGCGCTTGTGGGTGGTGGGGATCACACTGGGCGTGTGATCCAAACTATACGCATAGTAATCAGAGTTATGCGAGTGCCGGACGGATTATCGTCGCTTCCGGGTTAGTCCGAAGTGGTGACCCGTGCCATAGTCTATGCATATGATTGCCAGCATCACTCGGTTGAACCGAAGGGAACCCGATGTCGATCCATCACGCTGACGACCCCGTCGCGATACATCACGCCGCAGCCGGCCTGCTCTACGAATACCAAGCTCTCGTCGACGCCAAGGACATCGACGGTCTGGCGCGGATCGTCCGCCAGGACGTCGAACTGACCAGGCAGGACGGGACCACGCGCGGTCGCGAAGCGTTCCTCGATCTGTACCGCCGATTCGCCGCGTCCGACGTCCTCGTGGCACAGCACATGGCGACCAACGTGGTCGCGACGGTCAACGCCGACGGCAGCGTCGACGTGCGGTCGGCGTTTCTCGCCATCACCACGCACGCGGCGGGTGGCGCACGCCAGATCTGGGGGCGATACCACGACACGATGGTGCGCGACGGTGAACGCTGGATCCTCACCGCCAAGCGGATCGCCGTGGTCCGCACCGCACTGTTCGACGAGGCCATGCTCGCGCCCGTCGCCATCGACTCCTTCGGGGCGATCGCGCGATGAGCGCTGAACTGCAAGCACGTCTACGCCGAGTCGAGGACCGTCAGGAACTCGCCGAGCTCGTCCTGCTGTACTTCCACGTGATGGACGAGCGGGAACTCGACGCGCTGCCGCGGATCTTCACCGCCGACGCGCACCTCGGGTCCGGCGACGGCGTGTTCGACGCGACCGGGCTGGCCGCGATCACCGACACCTACCAGGGGCGGTTCGACGCGCTCGGCGCCACCTTCCACTATTCACACGGGCTCATCGTCGAGTTCGACGCCGCCGATTCCGACGTCGCATCTGGCACGCTGACCGGTCACGCCGAAGTGGTCCGCAACGGCACCCCGATGATCGTCGGGCTCCGCTACCGCGACCGGTACCGGCGTACCTCCGACGGCTGGCGGATCGCCGACCGCATCATGTCGTACTTCTACTACACGCCCGCGGACCGGTACGTCGAGGTGATGCCCTCTGATGACCGCAACCTCGCCTACGGCGATCCCCGCCCGGCCGACTGGCCGTCGGTCTTGACCGGCGGTGACCTGTCCTGGCTGCGTTCCCTCGCAGCACGCTGAAAACCCCGATCCCCAACCCGCACCCGAAAGGCCACTGAACATGCCAACTCGCGAAGCCGTCGAAGACCTGATCAACCGCTACTCGCTCGGATACGACACCGCCGACATGGACGGCATCGCCTCCTGTTTCACCGACGGGGCCGTCTTCCGGATGAAACTGCCCGGCAACGACCCGGTCAGTTTCGAGGGCAAAGACGCCATCATGTCGTTGATGCGTCAGTCCGCGCAGACGCAGACCGACCAACGCCGACACGTCAACTCGAACCTCATCGTCCACGGCACCGCGGACGGAATCACCACGACGACGCACTATCTGACGCTTCTCGCTACCGAGAACGGTGAGATCCGGGTGCTCAGTGCGGGCGTCTATCGTCTCGAGATCGTCGGCGACGATGATCTTCGACTCAACGTTCTCGACCTGGAACTCGACCGGCCCTACTGAAATGCCGCCGACACGTAGTACTCAGATACCAGCACTGCGACACGAAGCACTAGGGAACTGACATGAATCAGGGATTGATCCCCGCCAAATGGGCTGCCCTCACCCCCGGCAACCAGGCGATCTACGACGCCCCGAACGATCGACGCGTCACCTGGGCCGAACTCGACGAGTTGGTCCGGCGCATGGCCAACGGGCTGTTGTCCCTGGGTCTGGTCCCCGGCGACGTGGTCGCCATGATCTCGCGCAACTGCGTCGAATTCCAGGCGCTGTACTTCGCCGCCGGCCGCATTGGAGTCGTCGCTCAGCCGCTGAACTGGCGTCTCGCGACGCCGGCGTTGGCAGAACTGCTGACCGACGCCGCGCCCAAGGTGCTGATCGCCGAAGGTGAGTTCGCCGGTGTGATGGCCGAACTCCAAGGCCGGCTGGACATTCCGCACTGGCTGTCGTTCGGTGCCGGAAGCGATGGCACCCTGGGTGACCTCATCGACGGGGGATCCACCGACGAGCTGCGGATTCCAGTCGCCGACGACGACCCGTTCTTCCTCCTGTACACCGGTGGCACGACGGGGCCGTCGAAGGGCGCGCTCCACACCCACGCCAGTGCCGCGGCCGGCATGCTGAACCAGACCGTCGCCGAACGGATCGTGCCGACCGACGTCTACATGCTGACCGGGCAGATGTTCCACATCCCGATCGTGCTGGCGATGAACTACCTGAAGCACGGTTGCCCGCTGGTCCTGATGAACTTCGAGCCGACCCTGGCGCTGGAGTTGATCGAGAACGAGAAGGTGTCGGCGTTCCTTGGCGTCACGACGATGCTGAACTGGATGATGGCGCAGAAGAACTTCGCGTCCTATGACTTATCGAGTCTGCGCAACATCCAGTACGGCGGCGGCCCGATGCCATCGAACATCGTGCGACAGGCGCTCGACAATTTCCCGTGCACCCTGATCCAGGGCTACGGGCAGACCGAGGGCACGACGATGACGTTCCTCTCGCAGGAGGACCACCTCAAGGCCGTTGCGGGCATCCACCCGGAGCGCTTGAAGTCGTGTGGCCGCGAAGGTTTCGTCACACAGGTTCGGGTGGTCGACCCGCTCACCGGCGACCCGGTGGCATGCGACAACAAGACGCCCGGCGAGATCATCGTCAAGAGCCCGGCCAACATGGTCGGCTATCTCAACAAACCCGAACAGACTCAACGCACCCTGCGCGACGGGTGGATGTGGACCGGCGACATCGCGACCTGGGACGCCGAGCGGTACGTGTTCATCGTCGACCGCGCCAAGGACATGATCATCTCCGGTGGGGAGAACATCTACTCGGTACAGGTCGAGGAGGCCATTGCGACGCATCCCGCGGTGCTGGAATGCGCCGTGATCGGTGTGCCGGACGACGAGTGGGGTGAGTCCGTCAAAGGCTTCGTGGTCCTCAAACCGGGGCAGAACGTCACCGAAGCGCAGTTGATCGAGCAGGCGAAGGCGAATCTCGCGAGTTACCAGAAGCCGCGGTCGATCGAGTTCGTCAACGAGTTGCCCAAGGCGCCGACCGGCAAGATCCTCAAACGAGAACTGCGCGAACCCTTCTGGGAGGACCACGACGGCAATGTCTGACGAGACCGAGAGATACTCGTCGATCGTCGGCCGCGCCTTTCCCGGCGGCGAATACACCATCGCACCGTGGCGGGCGTGGTTGCTGGCCGATGCCCTCGGCGACGACCCGTACGACCCGACGCCGCCGCCGGTGCTGGCGTGGATGGCGTCGGTCGGCGGAAAAGGCCTGACCTGGGACGAATTGTTCGCATGGTTCGACGCCACCGCCGACGACGGGCCGATGTTCGGCGAGCACCGAACGACGATGCACGCCCCGCTGTCCTACGGCAGGTACCGGGTGACCGGTTCGATCACGTCGTTCGACCGCAAGGTGGGCCGACGGACCGGAACGTTCGACATCGTCGGTTACGAATTCGATCTGTGGCGTGGCGACGAGAAAGTCGCCACGTGCTGGAACTCGTTGGTGCTACCGAGGAAGGACGCGTCGTGAGCGTTGCCGTGGGAGACGTCGTGACCGGGCGGGACATTGTCGTCGACGCCGAGAAGATGAAGATCATGGCGGCTCTCCTGGAGGATCCGAACCCCATCCACTGGGACACACGTGCGGTCGCCGACCTCGGGCTCGGCGACGCGCCGGTCAATCAGGGGCCGCTCAATATGGGATACATCCAGTCGATGCTCGCGCAGTGGGCGGGCGGGCGCGACCGGATTCGCGAGTTTCGGGCTCGGTTTCTGGGCAACGTGTTCGGCGGCCAGACGGTACGCGCGGGCGCGGAGGTCACCGCGGTGGTGCAGGGGCCGGAGGGCCAGCGGATCGAGTGTGAGATCTGGTTGGACGTCGACGGTGTCGGACGCGTGATGTCCGGTACCGCGACCGTGATCATGGACAAGTGAGAGAAACTATGGCCTCAGCGAACAACAGCAATAACGATCCGATCGCGAACGGGACGCTGGACTTTCAGCTCGCCTACGGCGACTGCGACACGGTCGGCATCGCCTACTTCGGGATCTACTACCGGTGGATGGAGCGCTGCTACTCCACCTGGTTGGCCGCGCACGGCCTGCGCAGCGGCGATCTCCTCGGCCAGGTCGGCGTTCTGACCGTCGGGCTCAGTTCGTCGGCGCAGTACAAGCAGACGGCGAAGGTGCTCGACAAGCTCCGCTGTCAGGCCGTCGCCGACAAGATAGGCAATTCGTCGTATGCCGTGGGGTTCGAGTTCACGCGCGACGGTGAACTGCTCACCAAGGGGCAGATGGTGTTCGCGGTCCGCGACGCCGACTTCGCGAAGGCGCCGATTCCACAGCGGATGCGGGACCTTCTCCAGACCCTGCCCGCTCCCGGTTTCGACGTGTGATGCGTGACCTGTCGTCGTGGGTGCGGGCTCGCACGGAAGTAACCCAGGGCGGTGCTGCGGCGGCCCGCGAGTCCCTGCGTGACCTCGCCGGTCTCTATGCGATCGCGGTGGACGCGCACGACCTCGACGCGCTGGAACTGATGTTCGCGCCGGACGCGGTGCTTGATCGAGACGGCGAGATCGCGTCCGGGCGGCCGGCGGTGCTCGACCTGCTCGCCGCGTCGATGCGTGGCTTTCGCCGGATGCTGCATACGCCGGAGACGCATGTGGTGCACGTGTCCGGGCAGACGGGCGAGGGGATCGCGACCGCGCACGCCGAACTCGTCACCGGCCGAGGCGTCGTCGTCGCCGCCCACGAATACGAAGACTTCTACGTTGTCCACGATGGGCGATGGGTGTTCACAGCGCGCCGGATTCGGTTCGTTTACGCGACCCGTTCGGACCTCTACGGGGAGGTACTTCCGTCCGACGATCGGGTTCGGCTCCCCGGTGTCGCGCCGCGCGCGATGGTGGGTGGCTGGTTCGCATGACCGCGAGCCCACGCCCCCGGACGGAGCGTGGGCCGGTGCCAGTACCTATCCGTTCCAGCGATCGACGGTGCGGACCAGCTCATCGGCGGGCAAACCCAGCCCGGCGGCCAGGTGAGCGACGGAGTCGGCCCGCGTGATCCAGTGCCGCCATCTCGCCGCCGGCCGGTACGTCGTAGGCGCTGCACTGGTCGAATACGGCCCAGGAAATCGGGGTAGCCGGGTACCAGCCGCATGCGCAGCGGCATCCACGTCGCCAACCAGTCGAGCGTCGGCTCGACCGTCCGTACGAAGGCGTCCGCCTTCTCGGGAAGGATCATGCCGTTCGCGAGGGCCGCAGGTAGGCGACACCGTCGTCGAGGCTGTCGGTGACCCCGGCCGCCGCGGCATATCGATTGGCCGGCAGCCAGGCGACGCCGCTCGACAGTGCGGTGGTGCCACCGAGCAGGTCGGCCTTCTCATGCACGGCGACCGACGCGCCCGCATCGGTGGCGGACAGTGCCGCCATCAGTCCGGGCACTCCGCTGCCGAGCACCGTCGGCGGCAGCGGGAACGGGCTACAACCCGCGCTTGATCAGCTGCTTGGCCAGCGAGTCGAAGATGACCTCGGTGGAACCCTCGTAGATGCGGGTCGGGCGAGCTTCGCGGTAGAGACGCTCGATGTCGGTGCCGCGGGTGATACCGAACCGGCCCATGATCTGGACGCTCCGGTCGACCACCCGGCCGCACGTCTCGGTCGCCGCGACCTTTGCCATCGACGACAGGTGCAGGTTGGCGCGCGGATCGCGTGCGGACGCCGCAGCTGCGCGGTAGGTCAACGACCGGGCGGCCTCGATGTCGGTCCAGCAGGACGCGAGATGCTCGGGAACCGATCCCAATCGCGACAGCGGCCCACCGAACTGGTGACGGTTGTTCGCGTGGTCGAGCGCCAGTCGCAGCGCGGCCTCGGCCATGCCGACCGCCGCACCCGCCACCGAGACGCGGAACGTCGCGAGGGTCGCCAGCACCAGCGAGAATCCCTTGCCCGGCTCACCGATCCGATGGTCGAGCGGCACCCGCACATCGGTCAGGATGACGTCGGAGAGCACATGTGGGGCGATGATCTGATGCGGGCGTTCGGTGGTCACGCCCGGCGTATCGGCCGGCACCAGGACCAGGGAAAAACCGTCGCCCTCCTTGGCGAGCACGCTGTAGAAGGCGGCGTCCCCGCCGTTGGTGATGAACGACTTGTGGCCGTTCACTACGATCTCGTCACCGTCGACCACCGCGGTCGTCGTGAGCGCTTTGAGGTCGGAACCGACATGCGGTTCGGTCAGACCGAGCGCGGCGATCGCATCCAGCGACGCGACCCGCGGCAGCCACTTGTCGCGAACGGTGTCGGCGCCCGCGACCGCGAGCCCGTAGCTACCGATGCCCTGCATCGCGAACATCGAGTCGAGGTGCCCGCTCTCGGCGGCGAGTTGCTCGCGCACGACGGTCATCGCGAGCGAGTCGACGGCGTCGAACCGGCCGCCCCACCGCTTGGGTACGGCCAACTCGGTCAGCTTCGACGCCGCCAGACGTGCCCGGACATCAGGATCGGTGCTGCTGGACTCGTCGGCCCGGGCCGCGATGTCGCGCACCGACACGGCGAGCTCACGAGCCTGTTCCTGCAGTTCGCGATACCTATCCGGGAGGTCGAACAGATTCGGCTCGTTGGTGGTCACTTATTTCCTCCATGATTGATGACGCCTGCGGCAGCGAGGCGTTCGAGTTCTGCGTGGTCGAGACCGAGACGCTCGCTCAGGACTTCGCGAGTCTGCTCGCCGACCGTCGCGACACCGTCGTAGACGGGGCCCGCGTAACCGGCCATGTGCAACACCGGCCCGGGCATCAGCGCGTTACGCAAGATGTCGTTGCCGGTGATCTCGACGAGCGTCCGCTCCTGGAAGTGCGGGTCGGCGACGACGTCGGATGCGTCGTTGACGGCGGCGGAGACCACCTCGAACTTCTCCAGGGTCGCCAGGATGTCGTCGCGCGGAGCGCTCTTGCACCATTCGATGACCATGGCCTGCACCTCGTCGTTGTTGGCGAGCCGGTCGGCGTTGGTCGCGTAGCGCGGATCGGAGATCACCTCCGGACGGCCCATCGCCGAGAACAGTCGTGTGGCGATCGCCTGGTTGGAGGCGGCGATCGACAGGTACCGGCCGTCACCGGCCTCGTAGATCCCGCGCGGCGACGCCGCACCGGTGCTGTTGCCGATGCGCTGCTGGATCTCGCCGAGCGCCGTGTACTTGAGGAACATGTCGCCGATGATGAACATCAGTGGCTCGTACAGCGCGACGTCGACCACTTCGCCGCGGCCGGTGCGGCTGCGGTTGAACAGGGCCATCGAGGTGCCCATCGCGGCGGACAGCCCGGCGATGGAGTCGGCGAAACCGAATGGCGGCGACGTCGGCGGGCTGTCGGGCTGGCCGTTGACGTTCGCGAAGCCGCTGGCGGTCTCGGCGACCGTGCCGAATCCCGGGAGCAGCCGTTTCGGGCCAGTCTGGCCGAAGCCGGATACGCGGGCGATCACCAGTCCGGGATTGATCTCGTGCAGGACGTCGGGGCCCAGGCCCCAGTCCTCGAGTCGCCCCGGACGGAACGATTCGATGACCACGTCGGCGTCGGCGACGAGTCGCTTGACCAGTTCGCGGCCGTCGCCGGACCGCAGGTCGATGCCGACCGACCGCTTGCCCGCGTTCAGCCGAGCGAAGCCGAGCGAGAGCCCGTCCTTCTGCGGAACCCACTGGCGGGCGTAGTCGCCGGTGGTCGGGTCCTCGACCTTGACGACGTCGGCGCCGAAGTCGCGGAGCATGCGTCCGGCGGTCGGGGCGGCGTACATCGTGCCGAGTTCGACGACCTTCAGGCCGGCGAGGGGTGCGCCATTGTCACTCATCAGATCCTCCACTGGATGTGCTTGGGCTCGAGGTATTCGCGCATACCCCATTCGCCGAGTTCGCGGCCCACGCCGGACCGGCCGAAGCCGCCGAACGGGGCGTCGGGACGCATGGCGCCGCCGCCGTTGATCCACACGGTGCCCGCACGGATCTGCTCCGCGACGCGGCGCGCCTCGATGGGGTCGTCGCACCACACGTTCGCGGCGAGACCGAACGGGGTGTCGTTGGCGAGGCGGATGGCATCGTCTGTGTCTTTGAACGGCAGGATCACGGCCACCGGGCCGAAGATCTCCTTTTGGACGGCGCGGGCGTCGGGAGCGAGGTCGCCGAGCAGCACCGGGTTGATGAAGTAGCCCTTCTCCGGCACCGGTTTGGTCACCTCGAGGAGTTTGCGGCCGCCGACGGCTAGCGAGTCGTCGATGAAGCTCTGCACGCTCGCGCGGTGATCCGGGCGGATCATCGGGCCGATATTGGTCCGCGGGTCCCACGGATCGCCGACGACCATCTGGTCGAAGGCGCTCGCACCCGCTTCCAGGAACTCGTCGTACACACTGTCGTGAACGAGTAGGCGGGCCAGCGCGGCGCACCCCTGACCGCCGTTGCGCGACCACCGCAGGTGCATCTCGACGGCGATCTTGCGTACGTCGACGCCGGGGAGCACGATGTTCGGCGACTTGCCGCCGAGCTCCAGGGTGACGCCGGTCAGGTTGGCCGCCGCCTGCGCCATGATCTGCGCGCCAACCCCGTCCGAACCGGTGAACGACACCCGGTCGACGCCCGGATGCGACGACAGCTGCTTACCGACGTCCACGCCGCCGACGACGATGTTCATGACGCCGTCGGGCAGGCCCGACTCCTTGATGAGTTCGGCCAGGAACAGTGTGGTCAGCGGGGTTCGCGGCGACGGGAACAGCACCACGGTGCAGCCGGCGGCGAGCGCGGCGCCGAACTTGAAGACGGCCAGGTTCAGCGGATAGTTGTAGCCGGTGATCGCCGCGACCACGCCGACCGGGTCGTGGACCACGTCGCTCATCGTCGGCACCGGCTTGTCGTACTCGCCCAGGTGCAGGGTGCGGTCGGTCTTGGCGGCCTCGGCCGCCCATCGCAAATGCTCGTCGACAGCCATCTTGACCTGCAGGTATTCGGCCAGCGCGACGGGGGTGCCCACCTCGTTGACGATCGAGGGGAGCAGTCTGTCCGCCGCCCGTTCGAGGGCGTCGGCGAACCGGTGGATGTGTACGCTGCGCTCTTCGCCGGACAGCGCGGCCCACTTCGGAAACGCCGTGCGTGCGGCGGTGACGGCGGCGTCGACCTGGGGGGCGGAGGCGCCGCCAACGGTGGCGATGACCTCCTCGGTCGCCGGGTTCACGACGTCCCAGGTGTCGCCCTCGGGAGCGACGTCGGCGCCGCCGATCAGCAGGGTGCGGTTCGGGGGAACCCAGGACTGGTCGACGGTGTGCGTCAGGTCGGGCTGCTTCACATCAGACATGGGGCCAGACTCCTTTCGAAAAGATGGGTCACTTGTTTGTGATCGCCGCGGCGCGCTCAAGCCAGCCGACGGCCTTGTCGTAGTGCGCCTTGTCGATGTGCAGCCCGCGGTAGCGCAGCGCGCCGACCCCGTCGGCCGCGGCCTTCTCGTAGGCATCGACCATGCCCTGGTAGAACTCGATGTCGGCGGCCGACGGGCTGAAGACGTCGTTGATCGTCTCGACGTGGCTGGGGTGGATCGCGATCATGCCGCGGAACCCGAGACCGCGTCCGTGCGTGGCGAAGGCGCGCAGACCGTCGATGTTCGCCAGGTCCTCCCAGAGCGCGGTGAGAGCGTGCAGCCCCGACTCGCGGCAGGCGAGCAGGACCCGGCTGCGCAGGTACAGCGACTCCTGACCTTCGGGCGTCCACTCGAAACCGACCTCGCGGGCGATGTCGGCGTGCTCGGCGGTCGGGCCGATCATGGCGCCGACCCGCGGCGACGCCGCGGCGATCTCCCGGCAGTTCCAGATGGCCTTGACCGTCTCGACGGGAACGATGTACTCGAGTCCGTCGACGCCGTTGCGCATCTCGAAGTGATCAAGCAGCGCGTCGTACTGCAGCACGTCGCGTTCGGCCTCGATCTTGGGGGCGAAGATCCCGTTCAGCCCCGGCACGACGACGGCCTCCAGATCGCTGCCGGTCAGTCGGGTGGCCAGCGGGTTGACGCGGACGAAGATCCCGACGTTCGGATGGTTTTCCCGGACGGTTCCGATGAGCGCGGCGACCGTGTCGCGGGCGGTGGCCTTCTCTGCGGCCGGTACCGAGTCCTCGAGGTCGAGAACGATGCAGTCCGCGCCCGCAGCGATGGCCTTCTTCGCCCATGCGGGTCGGTGCCCCGGAACGAAAAGGATGGAACGGTAGGGGTGCATGGTTGCCTCTCGTGCGTTACTCGATGCCGGCGCGTCGATCAGTAGTTGCGAGGTAGGCCGAGGACGTGCTCGGCCACGTAGTTGAGCACCATCTCCTGGCTGATCGGCGCAATGCGCATGAGTCGGGCCTCGCGGAAATAGCGTTCCACATGAAATTCTCGACCGAACCCGAAACCGCCGTGCACCTGCAGGGCGACGTCGGCGGCGAAGAAGCCGGCTTCGGCGCACAGATACTTCGCCGCGTTCGCCTCCCTACCGCAGGGCAGTCCCTCATCGACCATCCACGCGGCCTTGTCGAGGACGGCCTGCGCGGCGTCGAGCTTGATCCGGGCCTCGGCGAGTTGGAAGGCGATTCCCTGGTTCTTCCCGATCGGGCGACCGAACACCTCGCGCTCGTTGGCGTAGCGGACGCCGCGCCGCAGCGCAGCCTCACCGATGCCGAGCGCGGCGTTCGCGGAGATGACGCGCTCGGCGTTCAGGCCGCCGAGGATCGTGCGGAAACCGTGCCCGACCTCGCCGACGACGTCCCCGTCAGCGACGAACAGGTTATCGATGAACAGCTCGTTCGTGTCAACAGCGTTGCGGCCCATCTTGGGGATCTCGCGGATCTGCACGTGGTCGCGGTCGACGTCGGCGAAAAGCAGCGTCATGCCCGCCGTGCGCTTGGCGCCCTCGTCGCGAGGCGAGGTGCGACACAGCAGCAGCATCTTCTCGGCTTCCTGCGCCTTCGTGATCCACACCTTCTTGCCCGTGACCCGGAAACCGCCGTCGACCTTTGTGGCGAAGGTCTTGATGTTGGTGGTGTCGGTGCCCGCGTCCGGCTCGGTGACCGCGAACGACGTGTGGAGGTCGCCGGTGACGACGCGCGGCAGATACTTGCGCTTCATCTCCTCGCTGCCGTGGTGGATGATCGGCTCGAAGCCGAAGATACCGATGTGTACGGCGCTGCAGCCGCCCATGCCGGCCCCCGAAGCCGAGATCGCCCGCTCGACCACCGCGGCCTCGGTGACGCCCAGGCCGCCGCCGCCGTACTCCTCGGGCACGGTGAGCCCGAGCCAGCCGCCCTCGGCGATCGCGTGGTAGAACTCCCACGGGAACTCGTGCGAGTTATCGTGCTCCATCCAGTATTCGTCGGGAAAGCGCTGACACAACTGCTCGACGGCTTTGCGGATGTCTTCGTGAGTGGAGTCCGGGGTGTAGTCCATGGTGTTTCCTTCTTGCGGTGTTCGACCGGTCAGACGGTGGCGCGCTCGGCGTCGAAGGTATCCGGAGTGATGCCCTCGTCACGGAGGACTGCCTTGCGGACCTTCTCCGACGGCGTCTTCGGCAACGCGTCGACGGTGCGGATATAGCGGGGACGGGCGAATGCCGGGATACGTCCGTCGCAGAACGCGAGGACCTCGGCCGGGTCGACGGGCTCGGTGAGGACGATCGCCGCCAGCACCTCATCTTCGCCCGCGTCGACGTCGGCGGGCACACCGATCACGGCGCACTCGTGCACGGCCGGGTGGCCCAGCACGACCTGCTCCACCTCATACGACGAGATGTTCTCGCCGCGGCGTCGCAGCGCGTCCTTGTAGCGGTCGACGAAGTAGTACCAGCCGTCGGTGTCCCGGCGCAGCGCGTCGCCGGTGTGGAACCACAGGTTGCGCCACGCCTCGACTGTCTTATCCGGCATGCCGTAGTACCCGTTGCTGCAGATGAACGGCACCTTCGGGCGGACGACCAACTCGCCGACCTCGCCGATCGCCACCTGGCGGTCGGTCTTCGGATCGACCAGTTTGATGTCGAACCAGTCTGACGCCTGCAGGCCGGCCGCGCCGACGGGGATATCGACGTTGTACGGCGAGATGATCGGTGCGGATGTCTCGGTGAGACCGAACGCGTTGACGAACGTCTCGATCCCGTAGCGCTTCTTGAAGTCCTCGGCGATCGTCGACGCGATGGGTGCCGCGTAGATGCACCGCAGGCTGTTGTCGAGGTCGTCCTCGCGTGGCTCCTGCTTCCACGCGAAGTCCATCATCACGCCGACGAAGTTGGTCACGGTGACCCCCGAGTCGCGGACGTGGTCGATCCACCGGCTTGCGCTGAACTTACGGCGGATCACCGCGCCGGCGCCGGCGACGAGTGCCGGGTACACCGCCATGAACGTCGCGTTGCCGTGGAACAGCGGCGTCGTGGTCAGGTAGCGATCCGACGCCGTGAGGCGCGTCAGGCAGACCACTTCCTGCGCGAAGAAATACAGCTGGGCGTGCGGCATCGCGACGCCCTTCGACGGTCCGGTGGTGCCGGAGGTGAAGAAGATCGCGCCGAGTTCCTGGGGAGACGGCGCCGGTGCGTTGAGCGGCTCCCCACTGGGCAGCTCATCCCACGGCGCGGCGTCGAAACCGGCCGCGGTGAGCGTCGCGAGTGCCTCGTCGAGGGCACCGTTGTCGATGACCCAGAACTTCTTCACCCCGTTGACGCCGTTGGCCGGGTCAGCGTCGGCGACCGCGGCGAATCGTGCCGCGTACTCATCGTCGATCACGGCCCAGTGCGCCTGCGCGACGGAGAACTGGTGCTTGAGGAACTCGCCCTCGTAGTTGGTGTTGATCGGCACCTCGACGGTGCCGCCGACAGCGGTGGCCCACCAGGTCAGAACAAACCGGGACGAGTTCTGCGCCATGATTGCGACGCGGTCCCCGTGCGCGGCGCCGGCCGCTTTGATCGATCCGGCGATCCGCTCGGTCTGCATGAGTGCCGCAGCGTAAGTCAGCTCGAGATCCTCTTCGGGGGCGAACAGGCACGACGCGTCCGGGGTGTTCGCGGCGTGGGTACGCAGCACCGTGGCCAGCGTCCAATCGTCGGGATCGGTGAAGTTCGCCGTAAGGTCCGTGTAGAAGTCCATTAATGGTTCTCCTTACTCACTTGCGCTGATCGAAGTTGCGTCCGAGCAGTTCCGAGACGATGCGGGTGCGCTGCATGGTCGGGGTGCCGCCGGCGAGGGCCCAGCCGTGCGCGTCGCGGTGCATGCGCTCGAGGCCGAACTCCTCGGTGTAGCCGTTACCGCCGTGCAACTGCATGGCGAGATCGGTGACCTTCTTGGCCATCTCGTTGGCGGTGCACTTGGCCAGCGACACGTGCAGCGGGTTGGGCAGATCCGAGCCGGTGATTACGCCGGCCGCGGCGCGTTCGAGGAGCAGGCGAGCCTGCTCCACTTGCAACGCCATGTCGGCGACGGTCATCTGCACGGCCTGGAACTCGATCAAGGGCTTGCCGAACTGCTCGCGTTCTTGCACGTACTGCACTGTCAGATCGAGTGCACGCTGGCCGAGGGCAAGGCTCATCGTCGTGTTGCCGAGTCGCTCGATGGAGAACGCGGTGAACAGCTTCCGGAAGCCGCCGGGCCGTACGACGATGTTCTCCATGGGGACCTCGACGTCGTCGAAGTAGATGTCGGCAGACGGGATGCCGCGGAAGCCCATCAGCTTCTCGCGGGAGCCGAAGCTGACGCCGTCGCGGTTCGCCTCGACGAGCACGGCGCCGATGCCTTTGGCTCCCGGCGCGTCCGACATCCGCGAGTACACCAGGTAGACGTCGGCTTCGCTGCCATTGGAGATCCAGCGCTTGTTGCCGGTGACCCGGACGCTGTCGGCGCCGACGACGGCCTTGGTCGTCAGGTCGGTCGCCGCCGAACCCGCGTCGGGCTCGGAGATCGCGACCGCCATGGTGATGTCGCCCGCGATGATGCCCGGCAGGAACCGCTGCTTCTGATCCTCGGTGCCCAGCCGGGCGATGACCTGAGCCGGGCCGGTGTTGGACTCGAACACCTGGAACGCGGCGGGGCGACAGTGATAGGCGAGCTGCTCGATGACCGTCAGGGCGTGGGAGAGTGGCGCGCCGGAGCCGCCGTACTCTTCGGGCAGTGCGATGCCCAGAAAGCCCAGGGAGCCGAGGAACCGGCGGTCCTCAAGCGGGACTGCGGTGCGGTCGGCGTCCCACTGGGCGGCCTTCGGAGCGAACCGCTCCTGTGCCACCTGTGCGGCCAACTGCTTGATGGCCTGCAGGTCGTCGTTGTCAGTGTGGGGCGTGGGCATGGTGACCCCTCTCCTCGCTCGGGTAATCGCTGGTGGGTGCTTGTGACGTCGGCGCTCACGGATGGTGAAATGTGAGCGCGGTCTACACAACTGTAATAACTATAGTCATAAATTAGGCCGTGATGCACTAGTCGTCGTCAAAATTCTCCACGCGATTCCCTGGCTGCTCAGCCGCTGTCGACCGGAACCGTCACTCCGGTGATGGACAACCGCGCCCCGATGCCGAGGGGGAATGTGAGCTCCCCGACCTCGGGCGGGTCGCCGAAACGGCATCGGGGTCCGGTCCAGGAGGTCCTTCTCGTGAATGACCCCGCGGCGGACGAAGTCCTGCGACAGCCCGGTCACGGCGAGCCCGGAGTGATCGCGTTGCCGCGGATGCGGCGGTGGTCGGTCCGTCCCGGGACTCGTTCGCGGCGGCCTTCGCGGCGCCGATCCCTCGGGTCACGTCGGTCACGACGACGGTTGGGCGCGTTTTCATCGGCCACCTCCTTGGGAAAGTTCGGGGCGAGGGTCAATCCAGTACAAGGATTATCATAAATATGATCTGGATCTCATTCATGGAGTGGCGTCGGCATCCGGTTGCCGGCAACTGTGGACCCCGCTCGCCTAAATTGTGGTAAACATGATCATCAATGTCGGCGTTGTCGAGCACGCCGACCGACAAGGAGATTCGAAATGGCAAACGCGGTCATCGTCGACGCGGTCCGCACCCCGATGGGGAAGGGGCGTGCGGGCGGAGCCCTGGCCGGCGTCCACCCCGTCGACCTGCTCGCGGGCGTGCTGAGCGCGCTCGTGACCCGCACCGGCATCGAGCCAGGCGAGGTCGAGGACATCCTGGTCGGCTGCGTCGGACAGAACCTCGAGCAATCGGCGACGCCGGGACGGATGGCGGCGCTGTCCGCGGGTTTCCCCGTGCACGTCCCGTCGGTGACGATCGAGCGCAAATGCGGCTCCGGCCAGCAGGCGGTCGATTTCGCGGTGCAGGGCGTCATGGCCGGCACGTACGACATGGTCATCGCGGGCGGCGTCGAATCGATGAGCCGCGTCCCGATGGGCAGTGCGCGCGGTGACGTGGATCCGTTCGGTCCCGGAGTGCAGAGTCGGTTCGGTGCCCTCGTCAGTCAGGGTGTCGCGGCGGAACTCGTCGCCGACAAGTGGAACATCTCGCGCACCGCGCTCGACGAATACTCTGCGCGGTCGCACGAACGCGCCGCTGCTGCCGCGGCCGGCGGCGCCTTCGACAATGAGATCATCGGTGTGCACACCGAGGCCGGGGTCGTCGATCAGGACGAATCGATCCGCGCCGGGACCACCGCGGCGAAGCTCGGTGAGCTGCGCGCGGTGTTCGGCAACGACGCCAACCGGGAACGTTTCGGGCATATCGACTGGAAGGTCACCGCGGGCAACGCGTCGCAGATCACCGACGGGGCGTCGGCCCTGCTGATCATGAGCGAGCAGAAGGCTGCGGGGCTCAAGCTGAAACCGATCGCCCGCATTGTCGCCTCGGCGGTCGTCGGCGACGATCCGATGCTCATGCTCACCGCACCGATACCGGCGTCGCGCAAGGTGCTCGCCAAGGCGGGCCTGTCCGTCGGTGACATCGCGTCATTCGAGGTCAACGAGGCCTTCGCGTCGGTCCCGCTCGCCATTGCAGCCGAACTCGGGGTTCCCGACGACAAGCTCAACCCGGTGGGTGGCGCGGTCGCGCTCGGCCACCCGCTGGGCGCGTCGGGCGCCCGCATCATGACCACCATGATCAACCACCTCGCCGTCACGGGCGGCCGCTACGGCCTGCAGACCATGTGCGAGGCCGGCGGGATGGCGAACGCCACCATCGTCGAGTCCCTCGTCTGAGCCCCCACCCAGGAAAGGAACCACGACATGCAACTCACCAACTCATCCGCCATCGTGACCGGCGGCGCGTCTGGCCTCGGTCTGGCGACCGTGAAACGACTCGTCGAACAGGACGTCCACGTCGTGATCGTCGACCTGCCGACGTCGGCAGGCGCCGACGTGGCGGCCGACCTCGGCGATCTGGTCCAGTTCGGACCTGCCGACGTCGCCGACCCGGCGGCCGTCGACGCCGCCCTAGACCTCGCCGTGGCCAAGGCCCCGCTGCGCACCGTGGTGCATTGCGCCGGACGCGGCGGCACGGTCCGCGTCGTCGAACGGGACGGCCAGCCCGGATCGCTCGACATGTACACGTCGCTCATCACCACCAACCTCATCGGCAGCTTCAACGTTCTGCGGCTGGCGGCGGCCCGGATGGTCACCAACGAGGTGGTCGACGGAGAGCGCGGCGTCGTCATCATGACCGCGTCGGTTGCCGCGTGGGAAGGCCAGATCGGCCAGATCCCCTACGCCTCGGCGAAGGCAGGCGTCGTCGGAATGACTCTGGTGGCCGCGCGCGACCTGGCGCGCAAATTGGTGCGCGTCAACTCGATTGCCCCGGGGGTTTTCGACACTCCGATCCTGTCGCGCTTCTCCCCGGAGATCCGCGACGGACTCGCCGCCCAGATCCCGAACCCGGCCCGTCTCGGTGATCCCGACGAATACGCCCGGCTCGCCTTGGCGATCATCGACAACGGGATGCTCAACGGTGAGGTCATCCGCCTCGACGGCGCGATCAGGATGGCACCGAAGTGACAGTTCATACCGAGGTGCGAGGCGGCGTCCTCGTCGTCACCATCGACCGCCCCGATGTCCGCAACGCGATCAACACGGTGACGGCGCAGGCGATCGCCGACGCGATGGACCAGCTCGACGCCACGCCCGAACTCACCGCGGGCGTCCTGACCGGTGCCGGTGGCACGTTCTGTACCGGCATGGATCTCAAGGCATTCCTCGCAGGCGAACGTCCGTCCATCGATGGGCGCGGCTTCGCGGGCATCGCGCAGACCCCGCCGGCCAAGCCCGTCATCGCTGCCGTCGAAGGCCACGCGATCGCAGGCGGGTTCGAGATCGTCCTGGCGTGCGACCTCGTCGTCGCTTCCGAGACGGCTGTCTTCGGGCTGCCGGAGGTCAAACGCGGTCTGCTCGCCGGTGGTGGCGGACTGCTACGGCTGCCCGAGCGGGTGCCGTACGCACTCGGTCTCGAATGGGCCCTGACCGGTGATTTCGTCAACGCTGAGCAGGCGCGCGCTGCCGGACTGATCAACCGCCTCACGCCGAAGGGCGACGCGCTGGCCACCGCCATCGACCTGGCGCAGCGCATCGCCAAGAACGGTCCACTCGCGGTCCGCGGCACCAAGGAGATCTGGACCAAGGCGCGCGACTGGGACAACGACGAGCGTTTTGAGCGGATGTGGGAGATCTACGAGCCGATCCGTTCGTCGGATGACGCCAAAGAGGGGGCCACCGCGTTCCGCGAGAAGCGCGCGCCGCAGTGGAAGGGACGCTGATTCGTGGCGTTCGTGATCACGCGACCGTGCTGCAACGACGCTAGCTGCGTCAGCGTCTGCCCGGTGAACTGTATTCATCCGACGCCCGAAGAACCCGAGTTCCGCACGGCCGAGATGCTCTACATCGACCCGGAGAGTTGCATCGACTGCGGTGCTTGTGTCGACGCGTGTCCGGTCGGTGCGATCTTCCCGGACGGCGAACTCGCCGACGAGGACGAGCCGTACCTCCGGTTGAACGCCGACTATTACCTCGACCACGATGGTGAAGCGGGCGAGGCACCATTGAGGCGGGCCCCGAAACTCCCCGACGGCGACGTGTATATCGCCGTCGTGGGAGCCGGTCCGGCCGCGTTCTACGCGGCCGAAGAACTCGTCAGGTTCGGTTCGGTGCAGGTCGACATGTATGACCGGCTGCCGACGCCGTACGGTCTCGTGCGCGCGGGTGTCGCGCCCGACCACGCGGCGACCAAGGCGGTGGAGCGAACCTTCGCCTCGACCGAGCGGAAGAAGAACTTCCAGTACCGACTCGACGTGACCGTCGGTCGCGACATCACGCTCGACGAGCTCGCCGACCGCTATCACGCGGTGCTGCACGCGAGCGGGGCGTCGACCGACAAGAAGCTGGGGATAGCCGGCGAGGATCTGCCCGGCTCGGTAGCGGCCACCGAGTTCGTCGCGTGGTACAACGGGCATCCCGATCACGCCGACGACGTATACGATCTGTCGTCGGAGCGTGCGGTGATCGTCGGCAACGGCAACGTCGCACTCGACGTGGCGCGCATCCTGCTCACCGATCCGGACGAGCTCGCCTCAACCGACATCGCGCAGCACGCACTGGAGGCGCTGCGGACGTCGTCGATCCGCGAGGTCGTGATTCTCGGCCGGCGCAGCATCGCCGACGGCGCCTACACGAACTCGGAGTTCCTCTCGACCGGCCTGGTCGATGGGGTCGACGTCGTCATCGACGACGCCGATCTGACAGTGTCGCCGCAGATCGCCGCGCAACTCGACGACGGAACCGTCGACAGCACGATCGGATCGAAGGTTCGGCTCGCTCGCGAGTACGCGGCGAACGGCACCCACTCAGCAGACCGACGAGTCGTGTTCCGGTACCTGACGGCACCGACGGAGGTGCTAGGCGACTCGGCGGTCACCGGTGTGCGCATCGTTCGCAACAGCTACGACGCGCAGGGCCGGGTGTGCCCGACCGGCGAGACGAGCGAGATCTCCACCGGCCTGGTCATCCGATCGATCGGCTACCGTGGCCAAGTCGTCGACGGGCTCCCGTTCGACGAGGAGACGGGTACCGTGCCCAATCATGCCGGTCGCGTCGTCAACACCGAGGGCGAGCACCTGCCCGGGCAGTATGTCGCGGGCTGGCTCAAGCGCGGCGCGTCAGGCGGTATCGGAACCAACCGGTTCTGCGGTCAGGAGACGGCGTCGGTGATCGTCGAGGACATCGTCGGCGGGGCGATGCCGACACCGCCCCTGCATCGCGACGACGTCGTCGCGATGCTCGCGTCGCGCGGAGTGCTGCCGATCGACGGCGGCGGCTGGTCGAACATCGACAAGGCCGAGCGCACCGCGAGCCGCGCGGTGGGAAGCGTCCGTCGCAAGATAGTCACGATCGCGAAGCTGCGCGAGGCCGCCACCGGACCGATCCCCGGGTAAGGCCGGCCTGCGTTGGGCCCCGGTCACGTTCTCCAGTACCCGTCGTGGGCGGAAACTGACGCCGCATGCGTTCTACGGAAACCGCTGCGGGATTATGTGTTTCATCCAGAGAAGCGGAGTGTCCTCCTCGCCAGGGACTCGTGATCGGTGGTGTCCGATTCGCCGTAGCTTTTGGGCCATGCTCGACTCGGCACAGGCGGGCGACAACGCCGGTCTGCTGCTGCGCGGTCTCAAGCGTGAGGACGTCGAGCGCGGTCAGGTCATCGTGAAGCCGGGCACCACGACTCCGCACACGGAGTTCGAGGGCCAGGCTTACATCCTGAGCAAGGACGAGGGTGGTCGTCACACCCCGTTCTTCAACAACTACCGTCCGCAGTTCTACTTCCGTACCACGGATGTGACCGGTGTCGTGACCCTTCCCGAGGGCACCGAGATGGTCATGCCGGGTGACAACACCGAGATGAGCGTCAAGCTCATCCAGCCGGTCGCCATGGACGAGGGCCTGCGCTTCGCGATCCGCGAGGGTGGCCGCACCGTCGGTGCCGGCCGCGTCACCAAGATCAACAAGTGACCTTGTCAGTCACAGTGGTCTAGACGAACACACGAAGGCGCCCGGTCACGAAAGTGGCCGGGCGCCTTCGTCGTCTGCGCATGCCGGTCACGAGCACGTGCACGGTCCGGTGATCTCTGTCGGACTCATCGAGGTGTCGGCGTCGCACGCGATTCATCGATTGGTCGAGTCCGCATCATGAATCACATGAGCCACTTTGGTAACACCGTGGTTGCAATGTGCCGGAGCTGTGGTCACAAGCATGGCAATCGCCGGTGCCGGCGAATTACGGTGCTGCGGTGCCAGTTCTCATCGACCGCGGGCGCTTTGCCGTCGCGCGGCGACGCTTTCTCGTGTTTCTGCTCGCGCTCGCCGCGGCCGCCGGAACGGGAGTCGTCGCCGCGGGGACCGCAAACGCGGCCTCCTTCGGTCGTTTCTACGTGGCGGGTTGTGGAATGCCCTCGACGCCGGTGGACATGTGGACCAGATGGGGCAATTACAAGACGGTGATCGCGCTCGACGGGCTCCGGGCGACGAACGACGAGAGCGGCTGGCGCCATGAGACGCGGATTCAGCGGATCGCCGACACCGGCGTGAACGTGGTGGAACCGGTCGGTGGGCTGGCGAGCTTCTACACCGACTGGGATGCCGCCAGCCCGGGAAACAAGATCAAGTACCGCTATCGCTGGACGTGCCGCCTGAACACCATTGTGAGAGAACTCGATGCGCGCGGTCTCGCCGTGGGGCCGCGGGGTAAGTATGCCCTCATGGGCATCTCGATGGGCGGCAACGCGGCGATGATCTACGGTGCGTACCACCGGAAGCGGATCTCCCATGTCTTCTCGATGTCGGGATTCCTCAACCTGTCCGCGCCGACCATGCGGGAAGCGGTGCGACTGGCCCTCATCGACGCGGGGATGGCCGCGGGGGTCGGTCCGTTCAGCGCCGACGCCATGTGGGGTCTGCCGTGGAACGAACGGTGGGTTCGCAACGACGCCCTCGTCCAGATCCCCAGGATGCGTGGGATGCACATCCGGGTCGGAGCGGCCTCGGGCCTGTGGGGGAAGTACAACACCGATGCGATCGGATCCATCAAGGGCACCCCGCTCGAGGTGATCTCGCTCGCGCAGACCCGCACCTTCGAGGTCGGGGCGGCGATTGCCGGCGTGCGGATCACGACCGATTATCCGGCGCTCGGAACCCATCAGTGGGGTTACTGGCAGGACATGGTGATGCGTGCGAAGAAGAGCGGCTGGTTCCGCGACTGACCCGCGGACAGCACCCGGAATCTCGGCGAGAGCACCGCTCATTACCCTCGATGGCATGCGCGTGCTGCATCGATCGACATCTTCCGGGGAACTGGCACTGAATGTCCGGGTCGCCGGGGTCGACCGCGATCGCCCGCCCGTCGTGCTGGTGCACGGCATGGCCGGCGACCACAGCACCTGGCGCACCTTCGCCAGGGCGCTACGCCGTGAGGGCAGGTCGGTCGTCTCCGTCGATCTCCGCGGTCACGGCCGGAGCGGGCACGCCGCGACCTACCGGCTCGACGACTTCCGCGACGACCTGAGGTTCGTCCTCGACGACCTCGACATCGAGGTCGCCGACGTGGTCGCGCATTCGCTCGGGGCGCACTCCGCGCTCCGGTTGGCGATGGATGTGCCGAACCGCGTGCGGCGCGTCGTCCTCGAGGAGATCCCGCCGATGCCGCGGGATCAACACGATCTCGACGAGAACATCGTCGTCGCGGCATCGCTCGGCGAACGCGTGCGCGGACTGGGCTGGGCCGTGCGCAATCCGGTTCCCATCATCCGATTCGACCGACGGGTGGCCACCGACGTCTCGACCCAGTTCGAGGTCGCCGACCCCGACTGGTGGACGCGTCTGCGGGCGGTCACGGCACCTGCCCTGGTCATCTCGGGTGGCCGCCGAAGCTTCCTGCCGTCACAGCATCTCCGTACGCTCAGCGAGGTGCTGCCCGACGGCCGGTTCGCCGTGATCGACGCCGGGCACAGTGTGCATCGGGACCGAGCTGCCGACTTCGGCTCGGCGGCAGGTGAATTCCTCAGGGCGTCATAGCCCCCCCGGACATCGGGAACCGTTTGGGGCCGGGCTGCGTCCTAAGAACCATGAGTCCCCGCGATCTCGCACCACCGACCATCCTGATCGACTGGCTCGCCGCAGGCGACCGCACCACAGAACTCCTCGACGACACCGTCGGCGTCGACCGCCCCTGGTGGGCCGAGCAACTCGCCGAGCACGGTCTTCCCGGCGTGTTGTGCGGCGAGACAATATCGCGCACAGGCCTTTTCGGTCTGGCAGACGCCGCCCTGGCGTCTCCCGACGATGCGATCAACCTGCTGTGGAACACCATCGCGTTCTGTCACGGTCGGCGCCCCGGCGAGAACAAGCGCCGCATGGTCGCGGTGGCGACCGACCGACGACGGATCGGGGGATTGCTCCAGGAGGCGGCGCAGGCGAGTCGCGAGGATCCGGCCACCGCCTTCGAACTGCTGAAGCCAGAACGTGGCGGCAACACGATCGAGCGCCTCGGGCCCACCGGCTTCACGTGGTTTCTGTACTTCGCGGGCGGCGGAGCACCAGACCATCCGAGCCAGGTGCTCGACAGCAAGATCGCCAGGACGATCCGTCGTGCAGGGTGGAAGCGATTCCCGGTGAGCGCGTGGACGGCCGACGACTACGTCGGGTTCGGGGAGGTCGTGGCCCGATGGCGTACGGAGTCCGGGGCCGCTCGCAACGACGTCATCGTCCGGGGACTGTACTCGGTGTCCCCGCCGGCCGACGCGGACTACCCCTGGCAGACCTGGGAACGTGAGACCTGGAAGAGCGACAACTGGGTCAACGGGCCGTTGTCGACCGACGATCTCCGGCAGATCTATCACTGGCTGGCACTGATCGCCGATGTCTACCCGATGTCGACGGCGGCCGCCGACTTCGCGCGGATCGGACCAACGATCAGCAGAGCGCTCGACGGAGACCTCGGGCCCACGCCGCGCCTCCGACCACCGGGGGAGTCGTCCTACGACGACCCCTTCTTGTTGTACAACGGTCGTGGGTCCACGCCGATCTCACGCCAGGCCTGATAGGCCCATGGCACGTAGAGCCATTTCAGTGGCAGTCGGTTGAACACCGGATTCGCCGCCCGCATGGCCGCCGCGAAACGCTGGAAGCGCTTCTCCCGTTTGGCATCCCACTCGAGACCGCACACGTCGCGCATCTGTTGTGGGATCGTGCCGACGATGATCGTCCGGATGAATCCGTTCAGGGGGGCCGAAGCCACCCTCCACACGGGCGCCGGGACCTTCTTGGGCCGGGGGAGGCCCTGGCGGATGTAGCCGGTGGCGTACACAACGGTCTTGTGCGGAACGAACCGGTTCAGCATGTCATCCCAATACGCGAGAAACTCCTCGTAGGTCTGCGGCTGACTCCGCGCACTGACCCCGTACAGCTGATACCAGACCTTGCTCTCCTCGAAGATCTGGACTTTCTCGGCGTAGCTCAACCTGCGGATGAACGTATCGGTGATGTAGAGCACCTGGTCGACGAAAGTCGCATGAGCCCAATAGAACAGCTCGGGATTGAGTGCGTGGTAGCGGGATCCGTCGCCGATCGTGCCCTTGATGTCGCGATGGAAGTCGCGAACCGTGCGACCCCACTTCTGCGGTTCGGTGCTGTAGACGGTCTTCATCACCGGTGGTCCGGTCCGCCGTGCGCGGCCCAGGAAGTCGTCGAAGATGACGGAATGGTCGAGCACCGCCTGGCCGAGTTGCTCGATGCAGTTCTCGGTGCCGGCGAGGCGCTGGAAACCGAGGATTCCGCGACTGTCGCCGTAGAACTTCCAGACGAGGGAATCGGCGCCGAGACGCGGCGAGGCCTCCGCCGCATCGGCATCGTCGTCGACGATGACCGGTTCGGCCTCGCGGATCGACTGCTCGTAGTCCTGGTTGACTGACATGTGAGGAGACTAACCCAGCTTGGAACGAAGTGAAAGATTTGTTCCAAGGAGGCTCGTGAGAAGGGACCGGTGATGTCCGGGAACGCACTGCCCACAACGGCCGATCTGCTCGCCACGGCATTGGTGGTCCGATTGCCGATGCGTACACGGTTCCGCGGCCTCACCATGCGCGAGACGATGGTCTTCTGCGGACCGGCCGGATGGGGGGAGTTCGGTCCCTTTGTCGAGTACGACGACGACGAAGCGTCTGCGTGGCTCGCGGCCGGCATCGAGGCGGCATATCAGGGGCCGCCGCCGCCGCTACGTGACGTGATCGCCATCAATGCGACCGTGCCGGCCGTACCGGCGTCCGAGGTCGCCGGGATTCTGGCTCGTTATCCGGGGGCGTCGACCGCCAAGGTCAAGGTCGCCGAACCCGGCCAGACGCTCGACGACGACGTCGCGCGGGTCGCCGCAGCCCGCGCCGGGGTGGCGCGGGTGCGGATCGATGCGAACGGCAAATGGACTGTCGCCGAGGCGCTCCGCGCGATCCGGGCGATCGGTGACGTCGAGTACGTCGAACAACCGTGTGCGACCGTGGAGGAACTCGCCGAAGTGCGCCGCGCCGTCGGCGTCCCGATCGCCGCGGACGAATCGATCCGGAAGGCGGCCGATCCATATCGGGTGGTCGCCGCCGACGCCGCCGACGTGGCCATCGTCAAGGTCGCGCCCCTCGGTGGGATGCGGGCAACGCTCGAGATCGCCGACGCGATCGGGCTGCCCGTCGTGGTGTCGTCGGCCCTCGACTCGGCGGTGGGCATCTCCGCCGGGCTGGCCGCGGCGGCCGCATTACCGAACCTCGACCACGCCTGTGGGCTCGGCACCGGCGCCCTGTTCGGTGCCGATGTGGCCGTGCCCTTCCTCCCGGCGGGAGGGGCGGTCACCACGCGCTGGTTCGGGCCTGATCACATCGTCGACCGGGGCGCCGTGCCGCTGGCCGATGGGAGGCGTGAGCGGTGGTGGCGTGACCGCCTGATCCGCTGTCATGCGCTGCTGTCCGCTCGGGGGGTCGATCACGACCGGGACTAGAAACATTTTCGATATTCTGTTCCAATGGTTCGGGAGAATGCGATCGGGGTCACAGTCGGCCCCTGACCCGTGGGTGTGAGGAGACGTGGCATGACAGCGACGGTGTGTGCGAAGGCCCCGGTCGGCAGCGACCTGCTCGAGGTGCCGTGCGCCGACCGCAACGGGATTCTCGAGATGATGTCCATGCGGCGTGATCCGTTCGCGTTCGGCGACGACCGGCTGGCACGGTTCGGCCAGGTGTCCGGGCTCAACGCGCTCGGTATCCAGATGGTGATCGCCTCGGGCCCGCGGGCCGCCGACGAGATCCTGATGAACCGCGACAAGGCCTTCGCCAACGGGCCGGCCTGGAGCTACTTCATCGGCCCCTTCTTCAATCGCGGCATCATGCTGCTCGATTTCGACGAGCACCGACACCATCGGCACATTCTCCAGCAGGCGTTCACCCCCTCCGCGCTCAAGGGCTACATGCAGGAGATGCAGCCCATGATCGCCGATCGGATCGAGCGGTTCCCGACCGGCGATGTGAAGCTGTTCAGCGAGTTCAAGGAGCTGACGCTCGACGTCGCCCTCGAGGTCTTCCTCGGCGTCGAACTGCCCAAGCACGATGCGGACAAACTCAACAAGGCCTTCATCGAGACGGTGCGTGCGGGAGTCGCCTACGTGCGCAAGCCGGTTCCCGGAGGACGGTGGTGGAAGGGACTCCGGTCCCGCAGGGTCCTCGAAGAGTTCTTCTACGAGAACATCCCGGCCAAACGGGCGCGTGAGACGCCGGACCTGTTCTCGGTACTCTGCCATGCGGAGAGCGACGACGGCGACCGCTTCACCGACGAGGACGTGGTCAACCACATGATCTTCGTGTTGATGGCCGCCCACGACACGTCGACCATCACCATGACGCAGATGGCCTACCGGATGGCGAAAGCGCCCGAATGGCAACAGAAGGCGTACGACCAGTCGATGGACCTCAACCGCGAGCTCGGCTATGACGACCTCGGCAAGCTCTCGGTCATCGACGCAGTGATGAAGGAATCTCTGCGAATGTGTCCGCCGGTGCCCGCGCAGCCGCGGATGGCGATCAAGGACACCTCGGTCCAGGGATACTTCATCCCCAAGGGGAGCTTCGTCTCGGTGCCGCAGCTCACCAATCACCGTGACCCCGAGTTCTTCACCAACCCGGACATGTTCGATCCCGAGCGCTTCTCGGCGGACCGCGCCGAGGACAAGGGCCACCGCATGGCCTGGATGCCGTTCGGCGGTGGCGTACACAAGTGCATCGGCCTGTATTTTGGCCAGATGGAGATCAAGACGATCCTGCATCATCTGGTACGAGGTCACGAGTGGTCGGTGCCGGACGGCTACACCATGCCGATGGATTACAGCTCCCTTCCCGTTCCCAAAGACAAGCTCCCCGTGAGCATTCGACGCCGATGACGACGACACGGGCGCCGCGTAAGACGCGCAACACCTCGTCACCGGAGGATCAGGAACAGGCGATCCTCTCGGCGGCCGGGGCCGAGTTCACCTCGGTCGGGGTCCGGCGCGCGAACATGGACGAGGTCGCCGCGCAGGCGGGCGTCAGCCGGAGCACGCTCTACCGGCGCTTCCCCAACAAGGAGGCGCTGCTGCTGGCGGTGGCCAACGATCTCTACGAACGTGGGATGCGCCGCCTCGAACAGGCGGTCGTCGGGCTCGGACCCGCCGATGCGGTGGTCGAGGCCTTCGCCGAGGGCGCGCTGATGGTGTCCGAGGATCCGCTGATGCGCCGCCTGGTGCTCACCGACTCGGAGATGAAGGGCATCACCGCGTCGGTGACCGCCCTGTTCATCGACATGGTGACCGATCGGGTGGCTGCCACGCTACGGGAGGCAGGCGCCACGATGCCCGCGGATGATCTGCTGCAGGCGGTGGAGCTCCACGTCCGGTTGGTCATCTCCTATCTCGAGGTCCCCACCTCCGACGAGAGCCGGACGCAACCCGAAGCGGTCCGGGCACTCGCCGCCAAGTATCTGGCTCCGATGATCTGGTGAGGGTCCCTCGATCGCCGTCTCGTCAATTCCGTTCAGCACCAAAGGATCACCGATGTCCCTTCGCGACCGAATCAGCCGTACGCCCGATCACGACGAGGTCCGATCCGCTCTGTGCGGCAAGATCATCGCCATCACCGGCGGTGCGCGCGGCATCGGATTCGAAACGGCCACACAGCTGTTCGACGCGGGCGCCGTCATCGCCCTCGGCGATGTCGACGAGGAGGCGGTCGGCAAGGCGGCCGCCGACCTCGGGGTCGAGGGGTTCTCCGTCGACGTCACCGACCGCAAGTCCTTCGACGATTTCCTCTCCGGCGTCGAGGATTCCCTCGGCCCGATCGATGTCCTGATCAACAACGCCGGGATCATGCCGGTCGGGCATTTCCTCTCCTACGACGAGGCCCTGATCCGGCGAACCTTCGACATCGATGTCATCGGGGTGATCACCGGAACCCAGCTCGCGGCCCGCCGGATGGTGACGCGGGGCCGCGGCCAGGTCGTCAACATCGCATCGGTCGCCGGACGTCTGCCGACTCCCGGACTGACCATCTACAACGGCGCGAAAGCCGCCGTCATAGAGTTCTCCGAGGCCCTCGACGCCGAGTTGGAGCCCACCGGTGTGCGGATCAGTACGGTGCTCCCGACCTTCACCAGAACCGGTCTGATCTCGGGGCTGCGGACCAACTCGCTCGTCCGGCCGGTCGACCCCGAGGATGTCGCGGCACACGTCGTGTCGATCATCGCCCGACCGCGGGTTCGGGTGACGGCTCCCCGGTCCATGGCCTGGGTGCATGCCAATGCGACGATCCCGCAGCGCATGAAGCGGATGTCGCGCCGAATGACCAAGCTGGACAGTATGTTCTTGGACTACGACCACGATCAGCGAGCAGCGTATTCGCAGCGTATCGGCGCCGACGGACGGTAGGGCGGCCGATAGGACGACACCCCTGTGACTGTGTCCGGCGTCACCGTTAGGGTGGAGTCGGCTCGACGGTGACGTCGGTGCCATCGGTGAGAGGAACGACGCATGACCGGCAACCGTCTGCTCGACGACGAGCGGACCGCGCGTGCCGAGTTGCGCAGCGCGGTCGATGAACTGCGGACGGCGGAGATCGAGGCCGGTGAGCGACGCCCTTCGCGAATCCGGTGGGTGATCGCGATCGTCGCCGTCGCCGCCGTGGTCGCGGCGGTCATCGGGGGGACGCTGTGGGTACGCGCGGAGCGCGCCTACACCGACGGCGACTTCCAGCGGGCCGCGGTGGCGAGGGTGTCCCTCCTGCTCAGCCCCGATCATCGACGTCCCGATCAGGCGAGGCGCATCCTGGACGGTGCGACCGGCGCGTTCTATGACGAGTTCGCGCAATCTGCCGACGGTTACAGTCGGTTCGTCCAGAGCCAGGGGACCGTGGCGCGGGGAACCGTGGACGGCGCCGGGGTCTCGGGCCGGTCCGGGGACGAGGCCGCGGTCCTGGTGGCCGCGACGGTCGAGTTCTCCGGTGACGCGGCCGCGGGGCGCGCCCCTTCGGACCAGCAGTTCCGGCTACGGGTGCTGGTGACGCCCGACGACGGTCAGCTGAAACTCTCGGCGGTGCAGTACATCCCATGACCGATTCCCGTGCCGGCGTTGGGCGCAACAATTCCCGGATCGTCTCGAGGAGGTCGGCGCTCCTCATCTCCGGTGCGATCGTGGTGGTACTCGTCGTCCTGCTCGCGGTACTGGCCTGGCAATGGCGGGTCTCGGTCACCGATTCCGCCACCGAACGTAGTCGCGATGAACTGCGTAATGACGCCGGAAAGGTGGTGGCGCAGGTCTTCTCGGTCGACACCGCGACGTGGCAGGCCGATCGGACCCGGGCCCGAGGACTCGTGGGCGGAGAGTTCGCCGCCCGGTACGCATCGGAACTGACCCGCCCGCCTGCCGATGGTGCACGCAGCATCGTGTGGACACCGGAGGCCGTCGGCATCGTCGATGCAGGGCCCGACAGCGGGGACGTGCTGATCCGCGCAAAGATCGTGACGACACCCGCCGTCGCGTCCGCCGGTGCACCGATCACCGAGAGGTCCTCGGTCACAGCTCGATTCGACAAAGCCGACGATCACTGGTTGCTGACCCGCGTCGAGGTGATCTCATGAGTGCGGTCGATGAGGAACGTGTGGAACAGGCACGGCAACAGGTGGTCGAGGCGACCCGGAATGCGCGTCTGGCGCGTGTCGCGGCAGCCGGGCCGCTGCGCGATCGGGCCCGTCGCCGGTCGAGACGCCTGGTGATCGCCTCCGCCCTCGCTGTGGCCGTCGTGGTGCTCCTGGTCGCGGTGATCGTGGCCGTCGCGGTGCACAATCGATCTGCGACGGAACGTGCCGACGCCGCGACCGCGGCACTCGATGGATCACGTTCGGCGGTGACCGCATTGCTGACCGCGAATCCCCGTGATCCCGCCGGCTACCTCGATCGGGTGCTGGCCGTGACCACCGGGGCCCAGCACGACCGGCTCGTCACGTCGCGCGATGTCCTCGTCGCCGAGATCGGTCGCCAGGACCGGCCGAGTACCGGGCAGGTCTTGTCCGCCGGTCTGATCACGGATCCGCCCTCCGACGACGTCGGCGCGCAGGCACGCGTGCTGATGGTCGCCGAGGCCACCGATCCGACCTTGGTCGGTGGCGACTACGGCGACCGACGCGTGAACATCGAGGTGACGATGACGCGAACATCCGCCGGGTGGCTGATGAGTCAGGCGGGACTGACGTGACCGGCGGGTTGCAGCTCACCCGTCGTGGACGGCGCTGGTTCGGTACGGCGGTGGTGATCGTGCTCGTCGCGACGATCGTGGCGATCGCCGGATTCGTGGGTGCTCACCGCGCGCGACCGGTTCCCGACGAGGCCCAGCGCGACGCCGTGCAGGCCGCGACGAGCGAGGCGGTCACGGCGCTGATGACCTTCGGGCCCGATTCCACACCGTCCGACCGCGCGGCGGTGGCGGCGCGTCTGACGGGTTCGTTGCTCCTCCGGTACCGCAGTGAAGGGCCCGATGTCGTGTTGCCCGGTGCGGTGACGGGCGGAGCGAGCATGACGGTCCGGGTGGTTGGCGTCGGGGTGAACGCATACGCCGCGGACCAGGCCCAGATGATGGTGTTCGCCGATCAGTCTGTGAGGTTGCCCGGCGTGACCCCATCCGCCGGCACCGACGGAGAACGCACCTCTACCGCTCGGTGGGCCACTATGCGTAATGTCGGGGGCAACTGGCGGCTCGCCGACCTCGAGATGGTCGGCGATGTCACCCGATGAGGGGGTGCATCCAGCGCATCTCCGGCCGGCTCACGGTGGCCGGCGACCGCGGGCGACGCGGACCGCGTCGACGTCGCGGCGCCGGGTTGCACCTCGTGGGCACGGATCTGGATACGTCATGGGAGGACGCAGATGAGTGGGTCAACCGCGGGTGTGGTCGTGGTGGGAGCGGGCCTGGGTGGGATCCGCGTCGCTGAGAGCCTGCGCGCCAACAACTATGCCGGAACCATCACGCTGATCGGGGCCGAGCCCCATCCGCCCTACGATCGCCCGCCGCTGTCGAAGTCGGTGCTGCTCGGCAAGGACGACCGCGTCGACCTGAAGCCTGCCGAGTTCTTCGGCGACTCGTCGATCGACCTGCGGGTCGGGGAGCGGGTGAGCGCGATCTCGCCGGAGGATCACACGGTCACCGTCGAGCGCTTCGACGATCCGGCGCGCAGCGAGATCGTGGCGTACGAGACCCTGGTCCTTGCCACCGGACTTCGGCCGCGGTCGCTGCCCGGTTGCGACGATGTGCCGGGTGTGCACGTCTTGCGCAGCATCGATGACGCTCTCACCCTGCGCGGCGAGCTCGAGGGCGCGACCCGGGCGGTGGTGGTGGGCGCCGGATTCATCGGCTGCGAGGTTGCGGCGAGCCTCAACCAGCGTGGCCTGGCGGTCACCCTGGTCGAGCCGGCACCGACACCGCTGGTCGCGGCGTTGGGGCCCGAGATCGGCAACATGGTCACCCGGTTGCATGTCGCCAACGGCGTCGACGTCCGCACCGGCATCGGGGTCGACGAGGTGCTGTCGGACGGCTTCCGGGTACGAGGGGTGCGCCTGTCCGACGGCGCCGAGGTCGACGCCGACGTCGTGGTGGTCGGAATCGGATCGGCCCCCGTCATCGACTATCTCGACGGCTCGGGGATCGAGGTCGCACCCCGGGAGGTCGGTGGTGGCATCGCCTGCGATGAACACGGCGTGACATCGGCTCCCGATGTCTATGCTCTCGGCGATGTGGCCAACTGGCGTACCGAGAACGGTGGGACACGGCGGGTCGAGCACTGGACGCACACCGTCGAGCAGGCGAGTGTCGTCGCGCACCGGATCGCGAAGACGGACGCCATGATCCCCGCCACGCCCGCGTACTTCTGGAGCGATCAGTACGACCTCAAGATCCAGGTGCTCGGCCGCCCGGAGTCGACCGACGAGGTCCATGTGGTGGACGACGACGGCCGAAAGTTCTTGGCGTACTACAGCCGCGACGGCATCCTCACCGGCGTGGTCGGTGCGGGTAAGGTCGGCGCGGTCATGAAGACGCGCCCGAAGCTCCTCACACGCACCCCGATCGCCGACCTCATCGCCTGACGATGGCCGCCGCGTTCCGGGCGTCGGAGATCGTGGCGGCGGTCGCCGAACTGGCGGATCCCGCCCGGGCGGCGAGCTCGGCACGCTTCTTCAAGACCGGGCCGGGCGAGTACGGCGAGGGCGATGTGTTCGTCGGTGTCGCCGTGCCGCCGTTACGTAAGGTGGCCAAGCGATTTCGCGGGGTGCAGCCGAGTGCGATCCGCGAGCTGTTGGACTCG
The DNA here is from genome assembly GCF_049847105.1 of Gordonia sp. DT218. Taxonomy (NCBI): domain Bacteria; kingdom Bacillati; phylum Actinomycetota; class Actinomycetes; order Mycobacteriales; family Gordoniaceae; genus Gordonia; species Gordonia sp. DT218. The sequence continues at coordinate 62,439 of NZ_JBNCNS010000002.1, forward strand.
CGAATACATGAGCATCGCCTGCTCGCTCTCTTCCTGCTCCGCGCGGAGTTCGAGAGGGCGTCGGCCGGCACCGAGCAGTCCGCCTGGGTTGAGCTCTACCTGACCGCCCTGCACGACGGGCGGGTGGACAACTGGGATCTCATCGACTCGTCGGCCGACCCGATTCTGGGCGAATGGCTGGTCTCGTGTGCCGACCACGAGCCGCTCGTCGAACTGGCGGAACACGACGACCTGTGGTGCCGACGGGCCGGCATCGTCGGGACGTTCGCGTTTCTCAAGCACGGGTCCTCCGACGCCACCATCGCCGTCGTATCGGTCGCCCTCGATGATCGTCGTGATCTGATCCAGAAGGCGACCGGATGGATGTTGCGCGAACTCGGGAAACGCGTGGATCGCACCGTGCTGACGGACTATCTGGGTGCGCACGCCGCCCAGATGGGCAGTACCGCACTGCGTTACGCGACCGAGCACCTCGATCCCGGTGACCGGGCGTATCTGCGGTCCCTACGCTGAGTGACTCCGGCACCGACCCTCGGCGAAAGTCGAAAGTGGTTCTGGATCAGCGATTCTGCGGTGTGGAGCGGAACACCTTGACCGCAGCCCAGATCATCGGGAACTGCAGCGGCAGGCGACCGATCGCCACGGCCTTCATGGCAGCGGGCTTGTCCTTCCACAGTCGCACCATGTTGATGTTCGCGGGATAGACCGCGACGAAGAGTGCGGCGGCCAGTGCGGCAGCGGGACGTCGCGTGCGCGGTGCCAGCAGACCCGCGCCGATGGCGACCTCGGCGACACCTGATGCGTAGGTGAGTGTCCGCGGATCGGCGGGGATCTCTTTCGGGATGATCTCGTCGAACGGCTTCGGCGCCACGAAATGCAATGTGCCGATGGTCAACAGCATGCCGCCGAGCCCACGTGCCAGTCGTTCGGAGTTCATCGTCAGTCCTTCTCGTCGAGGTTCGCGCGGTGGTGGGTCAGAACTCGATCTTGAGCGAGTCCGACGTGGGGTGCGCCTGGCATCCGAGGATGTAACCGTCGGCGATGTCCTCCGGATCGAGTGCCCCCGTGTTCTCCATCTCGACCGTACCCTCGCTGAGGGTGCAGGCACACGAACCGCATTCGCCTTCCTGGCAGGAGTACGGTGCGTCGAGGCCCGCGGCCAGCATGATGTCGACCAGGGACCGTTTCCGTGGCCACTTCAGATTGTGGGTCTCGCCGTCGAGTTCCACCTCGACCGTCGCGGCCTCGGCGTCCTCGGCCTCGCTGACCTCGTCGAGCACCACGTCGGCGAACGGATCCCCGGCCAGCGAGTTGTAGACCTCGGTGTGCACGTTGTGGTGCGGAAACCCCGCGCCCGCAAGGCCTTTGTGGACTGCGTCCATGAACAGGCCCGGACCGCACATATACGCGGCGTGTTCGGAGTACGGCCGGAAGGTCGTGGCCAGCACTTCGTGGTTCGGCAGGCCCTGGAGGGATTCGAGCCAGTGGATCACCGTGAGGCGGTCGGCATACGCATCTTGCAGTTCGCGCAACTCGTCGGCGAAGATCACGTCGTCGACGCCGCGGTTGGCGTAGAAGAAGGTGACGCGGGCGGTGCCGCCGTGCAGAGCCGATTTCAGGATGGACATCACCGGGGTGACACCGCTGCCCGCCGCGATGAGCAGCAACTCGGTGTCGAGTTCCTTGGGGGTGAAGACGCCCGAGGGTGGCAGCACCTCGATCTGGGCACCGGCGGTGAGGTTGTCGCAGACCCAGTTGGATCCGTAACCGTCGACCGTACGTTTGACGGTGACCTTCGGGAGCTTGTCGGTGCCCGGCGCGGACGCCAGCGAATAGCAACGCGCGACCGAACCGGTCTGATCGCTCGGGATCCGCAGCGTCAGGAACTGGCCGGGCTTGTAGTCCGTGAAGGACTCGGTGAGGGTGTCAGGAAGCTCGAAGACGACTGATCGGGCGTCCGCGGTCTCGTCGATGACCTCGGCGACCGTGAGGATCACACTGCGCGAGCCGTGCGGTGTCAACTCGGTCATCTCGCCACCTCTCCAGGTCTGGCCGGCAAGTGCGGACAGGCGTCCGGGCATCGCCGTTCCGAAACAAAATTAGAACACGTTCTAGTCCAGCGTATCGCATGGGGAGCCGATCACGACAGCGCGCCGACTCCTTGCGACAGAGTACGTGTGCCGGCGACGATCAGGGCTTCGAGGTCGGAGTCGGGGTGGGTGAGCCACTGCTCGTACGCGGCCAGTGCGGTGCCGAGGCACATCCAGGCGATGGTCTGGGGGAGATGGTCGTGCTCGCCCAGGTCGAGGCGGTGCGCGCAGAAATCGGCGATCACCTGACGCCACTCCGCGTACATGAGCATCGAGTGTGCTTGGAGTGCGGGCACTCCGAGTAGCAGCGACATCCGTCGACGATGGGCGGTGAGTTCGGTGTCGGGCACCGCGTTGAACGAGATGAGTGCGCGTCCCAGGGCCTGGGCGATCGGCAGATCATCGGGGATCTCGGCCAGGAGGGCACGCATCTCGGCGAGGTGCGCATCGAAATCACCCCAGGCGATCGCGTTCTTGGACGGGTAGTAGCGGAACAGTGTGCGGCGGGCGACGCCGACCGCGTCCGCGACGTCGTCGACGCTCGTCTCCTCGAAACCCTTGGCGGTGAACAGGTCGATCGCGACCGCACTGATCCGGGCGCGCGAGGTGACCGGTCGCCGACCTGCGTGCGCGGTGCGTATGAGTGGGCGCACCGCGTCTGATGGGTTCATCGTCACCTGTCCGTCTGGTCAGTTTTCGTCGGGGGGTGTTTTTCTGCACCGAGTGCCATTATAGTATCCAGTGATCCGAATCACTACCGACAAAAATTGGAGGTTGGATCATGGCCGATCAGTCAGCCACGTCGACGCAGGACACCGAGCTCGTGGGCGAGTCCCTCGTCGAAGAGGTGTCGATCGACGGGATGTGCGGGGTCTACTGATGTCGACCCCGACATCCGCACCGGTGTCCGGCGGTCGCGTCGCTGCGTCCGCCGGCACCGGCCCGGCACCGCAATTCGATTCCGGTGGAGCATGGACGCTGAATCCGAAGGTCGCGCTGCGGCCCGAGCCGTTCGGCGCGCTGCTCTACCACTTCGGCACCCGCAAGCTGTCCTTCCTGAAGAACCTGACAGTCGTGGACATCGTGTCCTCGCTCGGCGACCACGCCAGTGCCTCGGACGCGTTGGCCGCCGCAGGCCTCGGCGAAGCCGATCGTGCGCTCTACGTGCAGGCGCTCGGCGCGCTCGCCGACTCGGGCATGATCGTCCCCCGCCCCGCCGCCTGAGTACTGTCCCTCGCCTCGCCTCGCCTCGCCGACCAGTCCTGAGGAGTCACACCCGATGACCACATTGGAACTTCCGCCCACCGCAACGGATCTCGTCGCCCCTGCGTCGCCTGCCCCGAAGACCCCCAAGGTGGGGCGGCTCGTCGACCAGTTCGAGAAGGGGCTCGACGCCCCGATCTGCCTGACCTGGGAGCTGACCTACGCGTGCAATCTCGCGTGTGTGCACTGCCTGTCGTCGTCGGGAAAGCGGGATCCGCGCGAACTCTCCACCGAACAGTGCAAGGCGATCATCGACGAGCTGCAGCGCATGCAGGTCTTCTACGTCAACATCGGCGGCGGCGAACCGACCGTTCGGCCCGATTTCTGGGAGCTCGTCGACTACGCGACCAGCCACCAGGTCGGGGTGAAGTTCTCCACCAACGGATTACGTATCGACAAGGCGGTGGCGGAGCGCCTGGCCGCCTCGGATTACGTCGACGTGCAGATCTCGCTGGACGGTGCCACCGCGGAGGTCAACGACGCGGTCCGCGGTCCGGGATCCTTCGACATGGCCGTGCGCGCCCTGGAGAACCTGCACGAGGCGGGCTTCGCCGACGCGAAGATCAGCGTCGTGATGACGCGGCAGAATGTCGAACAGCTCGACGAGTTCAAGGCACTGGCCGATCGGTACAACGCGACCCTGCGCATCACCCGCCTCCGGCCGTCGGGTCGTGGCGCCGACGTGTGGGATGATCTGCACCCGCTGCCCGAACAGCAGCGTGAGCTCTACAACTGGCTTGTCGCGCACGGAGACGGGGTGCTCACCGGTGACTCGTTCTTCCATCTCTCCGCGTTCGGCGGGGCCGATGGTGGTGGCGCTCTCCCGGGGCTGAACCTGTGTGGTGCCGGACGCGTGGTGTGCCTCATCGATCCCGTCGGCGACGTGTACGCCTGTCCGTTCGCGATCCACGAGAACTTCCTCGCCGGCAACATCCTCGCCGACGGCGGCTTCCGGGAGATCTGGCAGCATTCGGATCTGTTCACCGAACTGCGCGAACCGCAGAACGCGGGAGCCTGCACCAAGTGCGCCCATTTCGATGCGTGCCGCGGCGGCTGTATGGCCGCGAAGTTCTTCACCGGCCTGCCCCTGGCCGGGCCCGACCCCGAGTGCGTGCAGGGCTACGGCGAGCAGTTGCTTGCCGGTGAGCGCTCCAAACCGACTGCGAACAAAGATCATTCACGTGGCACGCCGCTGACGTTGATGACCCGCCAGGCCGACGGCGACCTGTTGCCGATCGGTGCCCCGCCGTCGAAGAGTTGTGACGAGAACCCCCTCGCGGGCTTCACGCTCTGACCCACCCCGCAACAACGGGATGCCCGGCCCTTCGGGTGTTCTGTGCTGCCATCACACAATGAAGTAGGTAGGAAAGAACATGGCCAATCCCTGGGCCCGCAACCCGTGGTTCGAAACGGTTCACGAGGCGCAGCGTCGTGCGAAGAAACGGTTGCCGAAATCGGTGTACTCGTCGTTGGTCGCCGGCACGCAGGCCGGTATCACGCTGGGCGACAACGTCAATGCGTTCTCCGAGCTCGGCTTCGCGCCGCACGTGGTCGGTGCACAGCCCGATCGTGAACTGTCGACCACGGTGATGGGTCAGGACCTCTCGTTCCCGGTGATGATCTCGCCGACCGGCGTGCAGGCCGTCGACCCCGACGGCGAGGTCGCGGTCGCCCGGGCGGCCGCCGCGCGAGGGACGGCCATGGGGCTGTCCAGCTTCGCGTCGCATCCGGTGGAGGAGGTCACCGCAGTCAACGACAAGGTCTTCTTCCAGATCTACTGGCTCGGCACCCGCGACGAGATCCTCGCTCGCGCACTGCGAGCCAAGGAGGCGGGCGCCAAGGGGCTCATCGTCACCACCGACTGGGTGTTCAACATCGGTCGCGACTGGGGCAGCCCGGACATCCCGGAGAAGGTCGATTTCCAGGCGTTGCTGAAACTGGCACCGGAGATCGCGGTCAAGCCGCGTTACGCGCTCGACTGGGTCCGCGGCGGCAAGGTCGAGATCCCCGACCTCACCGCGCCCAACCTGACGCCCAGGGGAGAGCCGGGCCCGACGTTCTTCGGCGCCTACGGCCAATGGATGAACACTCCGCCGCCGACCTGGGAGGACCTGCAGTGGCTGCGCGAGCAGTGGGACGGACCCTTCATGGTCAAGGGCATCACCCGTCTCGATGATGCCAAGCGGGCCGTCGACATCGGTGCGTCGGCCATCTCCGTCTCGAATCACGGCGGCAACAACCTCGACGGCACCCCGGCCACGATCCGGCTGCTCGGTCCGATCGCGGATCAGGTGGGCGATCAGGTCGACGTCCTGCTCGACGGAGGCGTCCGCCGGGGCAGCGATGTGGCCAAAGCCCTGGCCTTGGGCGCTCGGGCGGTCATGGTCGGTCGCGCCTACCTCTGGGGGCTGGCGGCCAACGGACAGGCCGGCGTCGAGAATGTTCTCGACCTGCTCCGCATGGGTCTCGACGGTGTGGTCATGGGGCTGGGACACAACAGTGTTCACGAACTGTCCCGCGACGACCTGATCATCCCGGAGGATTTCGAACGCACCTTCGGCGGCAGCTGATCTCCAGGGTCTCGCGAACGCCCGCCACAAAGTAGAACGTGTTACAGTTTTGCGACACAGTTCACCCGTGGCGGGTGTTCGCGTTTCTCCGGCGCCGAAGGTGCGGAAGCGGGACATCGCCACTGGTGACCAGGACGAGAGAATGAGGACTCGGCGGATGGGCCAATTCGACGGCAAGGTCGTCTACATCACCGGAATCGCACGTGGGCAGGGGCGCAACCATGCCCTGCGATTCGCACGCGAAGGCGCGGCGATCATCGGTCTCGACATCGCCGGTCCGGTGGCCGAGCACGCCACCTATCCGTCGGCGACCACCGACGACTTCGCCGAGACGATCCGGCTCGTCGAGGAGGCCGGAGGCAAGATTCTTGCCCGGCAGGGTGATACACGCGACCTCGCGTTCCAGCAAGAACTGGTCGCCGACGGGGTCGAACAGTTCGGCAGACTCGACCATGTGATCGCCAACGCGGGCATCCTCACGTGGGGCAAGGTGTGGGAACTCTCCGAGGAACAGTTCACCGATGTCGTCGACGTCAACCTGGTCGGCACGTGGAAGACCCTGAAGGCGACCATCCCCGCGATGCTCGAGGCCGGCAATGGCGGTTCCATCGTCGTGATCAGCTCGGTGGCCGGGCTGAAGGCCATGCCGATGCAGGCGTCGTACTCGGCCTCGAAGTTCGGACTGCGTGGTCTCACCCAGACCGCGGCCAAGGAACTCGGGCACTACCGGATTCGGGTCAACAGTGTCCACCCCTACGCAGTCGACACCCCGATGGGGGTCGCCGACACCGAGGCCCACCGGATCTTCGGAATGCCTTGGGTGACACCACATCTGACCTCAGTCCTGGACTACCACCCGGTGGCGTCGCTGGACGAGATCTCCGATGCCGTGGTGTATCTGTCCTCGGACGGTGCCAAGGCGATCACCGGGGCGGAGTTCCAGATCGACATGGGCAACTCCAAAGTCTGACACCCCTACGCACCCACCCACCCAAACCCTTCTCCGCAGCCGCGACGGTTTCCTGCATCCGCGACCCCGAATTCCCGTCGCGGATGACGGAAACCGTCGCGGCTGCGGTTCAGCGGCGTTTGCGGGCCCGGGTCAGGCCTCGGCGCAAGAGTGCGTGGAGTCGTTCGGGGTGCATGCATTCCTGCCATCCCCACCGCACCACGGTCTCGTCGAGATCCCGAATGGCGTCTTCGCGACGCTTCTCGTCCCAGACCCGGTCACCGGGGTGTTCTCCGGGGTCGAGGTCGGCAGTGTACTTCCCGCGGCCGTCGACCTCGCCGACCATCCGTTCTTCGTCCCAGTAGAGGTCCACGCGGGCGACGAAGATCCCCGAGGTTGTGAACAACTCGTGCTGCGCGATGGGGGTTGGGACGTCGTCGAAGCCGACGATCAGTGCCCGACTGAATGATTCGGCGATGGATTCCGACTGCGGGTTCGCGTGTGGGAGGGCTGCGCGCGCCACGGAGTTGCCGACACGACCGCGGTTGCCGGCCACGGCGTCGCGGAGTTCTTCGATTGTTGCTCCCGCACGTAGTGCGGAATCGAAGACGCACACGGCCTGGTTCATGTTTCCGGTCCGCGCGATGTCGGCCGCGGTGCGGGCAAGCGAGGTGACCGCGCGTCCGTCGACGGACACGACGTCGTCGGAGGTGAGTCGTGCAGGGTGGAGGACCTGTCCGCGTCGGTGACCACCGGATGTGCGGTTCACCGTGAAGTGCACCCGGGAACGGTCGGGGTGCAGCAGCGGTAGGCCATGGATTGCGGCCGCGGACTGATGACTGACCACCTTGTCGATCTCCGCGACCTCGCATGCGGCGAGTACGCGGGCCAGGTAGGCGGCGTCGGCGGAACTCGATTCCGGCGCAGGAAGATAGACGCCGCGCCACGGTTTGATCAGCGTGCCGCCGTCGAGTTCCTGACGCAGTCGCCGGTCATCGGAACCGCGGGCGATGAGCGCGTCGCGCCTGCGGAACATGTCCGACGACGAGGTGCCACCGTGTTCGTCCATGCAGCGATGATCGGCCGCTCATGTCGCGACCGGACGCCCGTACTGACATCTGTGCACAACCCGAACTGCCCACGAACCTGTCCACACCCCCCGACCCAGAACGCAGCCGCGACGGTTCCCGTCATCCGCGCCGGGTAAAAGGGGGCGCGGATGACGGGAACCGTCGCGGCTGCGATGGGGGTTGCCTGTGGGAGGGGGAGGGAGGGGAGGGGGAGAGTGGGGGGAGTGGGGAGAGTGGGGTGAGGGTCAGTCCTGCCAGAGGGTGGCGGGGTCGGTCGCCTCGCGGACCGGACCGGTCGGGGTCTCCGGCGAGGTGCGCGAGAAGCGGGGAGCGACCTGCGCCTGCATCACGCCGTCGATCTCGACGAGGTTGGCGCGCGCCGCCATGTGCGCATCGGCCGGCGCCTCGGCGAAGTCGAGGACCGGCGACGTGCAGGCGTCCGTACCCTCGAAGACCTTGGTCCACTCGTCACGGGTCCGCGATTTGAAGGTGTCGGTGAACACTTCTTTGAGCTTGGGCCAGTTGGCAATATCGTTCTGGCCGGGCAGATCGGTGTCGGACAGTCCCAGCCCGGTCAGCAATTCGGCGTAGAACTGCGGTTCGATGGCACCGACCGCCATGTATTTGCCGTCGGAGGTCTCGTAGACCTCGTAGTACGGCGCGCCGGTGTCGAGCATGTTCACGCCGCGCGCGTCGCTCCAGAGTCCGGTTCCGCGGAAGGCCCACATCATCTGACCGAGCACCGACGCACCGTCGACCATGGCGGCGTCGACGACCTGTCCGTTGCCCGAGGTCTGTCGTTCGAGGAGCGCAGCGAGGACGCCCATGACGAGGAACATCGATCCGCCACCGAAATCGCCGGCAAGATTGAGCGGCGGCACCGGCCGATCTTCTTTGCGGCCGATGGCATGCAGCATTCCGGTCAGTGAGATGTAGTTGATGTCATGTCCGGCGCGGTCGGCACGCGGGCCCTCTTGGCCCCAGCCGGTCATCCGCCCGTAGACCAGGCCCGGATTGATGGCGGACAGGTCGTCGGGTCCGAAGCCGAGTCGTTCCATCACCCCAGGCCGGAAGCCCTCCAGCACCACGTCGGCCTTGGTGATGAGCCGCAGGATGGTGTCGCGGTCCCGGGCATCCTTCAGGTTCGCCTCGACGACCCGGCGGCCACGCAGGAGCGCATCCGCGTTGCGGTCGGGTGCCGGCAGGGAGCCCGGGCGCTGCACGCGAACGACGTCGGCCCCGAGGTCGGCCAGTAGCATCGCCGCATGTGGGCCGGGTCCGATGCCCGCGAACTCGACCACGCGGATTGCGCTGAGGGGCCCACTCTTTCCGCTGCTGCGCGGCGCCGTTGACGTCATGATGTCCTCCCGGTCCGTACCCGCCCGAAGTGTCGGGTCTCACGTCTGTCGGACCAGCATCCCACAACCGATCGATCGCTCGGACCCCTGGGCCTGGGCAATCGCGGAATCATCGAAATCGAATCAAACAAATTGCACCGAGTCGGTTAACACGCATCGACGGCGTCGCTAGAGTTGAGCGAATGGAGCGTCGGGCCGCACTGGGACAGTTGTGCTGGCCTCAACTGTCGGATCGATCGGTCACCCTTCTGGTCCCGCTGGGAGCCACCGAACAGCACGGTCCGCATCTCCCACTCGACACCGACAGCAGGATCGCGACGGCCGTGGCCGGCCGCGCTGCCGATCGATTGTCCGCGGATGGGCCCACCACAGTTGCCGACGGCGCGGAGGAGCCCCGACTGGTGGTGGCCGCCCCCGGCATCAACTACGGCGCGAGCGGTGAGCATGAGGGTTTCCCGGGGACCATCTCGGTCGGGCACGAGGCGCTGCACCTCCTCCTGGTGGAGTACGGACGCAGCGCCTGCCGCTGGGCGGATCGTCTGGTCTTCGTCAACGGACACGGCGGCAACGGGCCGACGGTGGTCGACGCGGTGGACACATTGCGCTACGAAGGTCGCGACGCCGCCTGGTTCCCCTGCGCCACACAGGGGGCCGACGCGCACGCCGGGATCACCGAAACCTCTGTGCTGCTGCATTTTTCGCCTGAGGATGTCAGCCTCTCCGCCGCCGAGGTCGGGAACGTGACCCCCATTTCGGCGTTGCTGCCCGCGATGCGGGCCGGCGGCGTCGCCGCGGTGAGCACCAACGGCGTGCTGGGTGATCCGACCGGCGCGAGCGCTGAGCACGGCGCGAGCGTGACCGACGCGCTGGTCACCGGACTGGTGACGGCCATCGGGTCGTGGTCGGTCGGAGAGTCGGGGCGACTCGTATGACCGCAGTCGAAAAGGAACTGCCGCCGACCTCTGTCGTCGACCACAGTCTGCCGGATGGTTTCCAGGTCCAGATCGACATGCGGTGCGCGCCGCACAAGGATCTCCGGTATCTCGTCGGTGGATCGCCCACCCGGATGCTCCGCCTGACCGATGCCGCGCTGGGACTGACATCGGCCGACGGCCGTATCGAGGTTGTCGACGCGGCCACCCGGAGTCTCGCGCGTCGCCTGCTCGACAGCGGAATTGCCAACCCCCGTCCCATGTTCGGGCCGCGTCCGGAGAACGTCACGGTCGTGGTGCCGGTGCGCGGCAATCAGCACGGGGTCGACCGTCTGCTGCAGGCCGTCTCCGGTGCGAAGGTGATCGTGGTCGACGACGGCTCCGACGTACCGATCCGGGCGTGCGGCCGGGACGTCACACTGATCCGCTTCGACGAGAATCGCGGCCCCTCGGCCGCCCGCAACGCGGGGGCGGCCGAGGCGACGACCGAATTCGTGGCCTTCCTCGACTCCGACGTGGTGCCCCCGGCCGATTGGCTGACCATGCTCCTCGGGCATTTCTCGGACCCGGCGGTCGCGATCGTGGCACCCCGGATCGTTGGGCTGAGTCGCGACGACTGCGATGTCTCGCTGGCCGAGCGCTACGAGAACGGCTATTCGTCGCTCGACATGGGGCCGGACGAATGCTCTGTGGTCCCGGGCAGCCGGGTCCCGTATGTGCCGAGCGCCGCAATGTTGGTGCGCTGTAGCGCCTTTCAGGATTTCGATGAGTCCCTGCGGGTCGCCGAGGACGTCGACCTCTGCTGGCGGACCCACAAGGCGGGCTGGCGGGTTCGCTACGACCCGGTCGCCCGGGTGTCGCACGATCACCGGACCGGGATGCGTTCGGTGCTCGACCGCCGTCGGTACTACGGAACCGGCGCGTCTCATCTCGCGGACCGGCACGGTGGATTCGCCGCCCCCGTCGTGATGTCGGTGCCGATGGCCGTCGCCGTGGTGGCACTGATGACCCGGACGAAGATCGGCCTGGCGATCGCCATGATCATCCTCGGTCAGGTCGGCATGCGCCTTCGACGACGGCTCGGCGAGTTGCCCGATGCGCCGATTGTCGCGACGCAGCTGACCGGACGAGCAGTCGGGTTCGGGCTCCTTCAGGCGGCCGCGGCGATCTGTCGCCACTACTGGCCGGTGGCGGTGATCCTCGCGATCGTGTCCGCACGTTTCCGCCGGCTCGCGGTGGAGGTCGCGATCGCCGAGGGCATGGTCTCGTGGGTCCGCCAGGTGGTGGCCGAGCCAGAAGCCGGACCGGCACTCGGACCGGTCGCCTACACCCTGTTCCGGCGTCTCGACGATCTCGCCTACGGCGCCGGGCTGTGGCAAGGCGCGTTGAGCCACCGCGATTTCGGTGCCCTGCGGCCGGTGATCACCAACAAGACATGACCCTCGGTGATCTCCCCGCCACCGCCGATGTGGTGATCGTCGGTGCTGGGAGCGCGGGTTGTGTGGTCGCCGAGCGGCTGTCCCGCAATCCCGACCGGACCGTTCTCCTGATCGAGCGCGGGTCGTCGGAGTGGCCCACCGAGGCGGTTCGCGATCTCCGCGGACTTCCGATCGCCCTCGGTTCGCCCTATGCCGTGCCGCACGAGGAGCCGTCGGGACTCGCCGTGGTCCGTGGTCGCGGATTCGGCGGGTCGTCTTCGGTGAACGGTGGCTACTTCCTGCGCTGGCATGCCGACGACTTCGCGGACTGGCCCGCCGGATGGCGTATCGACGAGATCGGCTCCTCCTACGCGGAGCTGGACGCGCGCGGGGGGACGATGAGTGTGTCGCCATTCGCCGACGGCGAGTTGGCCGCGGTCACGGCCAGATTCGAATCCTATTGGAGCGGCATCGTTCCGGTGCGGCCACCCGACGACGCGTGGCCGATCGTCGGGCTCAACCGCGTACGGTCGAACCGGGACGGCATGATGCGCCGCACTGCTGCCGAGGCCTACCTGCGTGATGCGTTGGGCCGGACGAATCTCACCATCTGCGCGGACGCCGAAGTGGCGGGGCTGCGTCGGTCCGGCGCCCAGGTCACCGGGGTCGTCGTCGGTGACACCGTGGTCGGTGCCGGTGAGGTGGTCCTCTGCGCAGGCGCTATCGGCACTGCCGTGATCCTGTTGCGGTCGGGTCTCGGTGGGCCGACCGATCGTGATGTCCTGGCCGTACGTGAGCATCGCGAAGTGCTGGTGCACTATCGCAGCCGTGTCGACGGTCCGCCGACGGCATTGCTGCAGTCCGTGGTGCACACTGCCGACGATCTCGAGATACGTTGCTACAGCAGTGATATGGCACGTTACATCAAAGGCCTTCCTCCGGTCGGGCCGGCCATCGGCGTCGCCGCGATGCGACCCGGTACCCGGGGTACGGTGCAGATGGCCGGTGGAGGTCCGATCGTCGATCTCGGAGTCGTCGACGTGGCGGAGGCCGCCCGGCTCGACCGGGGCGTGGCGACGGTCGCCGACATGCTGCGGTCGCCCGTGTTCGCGGACATCGTCGAGCCCGGTTCGGTGGCGGTCGACCCCGTCGTACGGACCTCGCAGCACGCGTGGGGCAGCATGCCCATGGGGCCGCGTACCGATGAGCTCGGTGCCGTTGTCGGGGTCCGAGGCCTGCGGATCGTCGACGGATCGATCCTGCCGACCGCGGGGCGCAGCGGGCCCCACGCCACGATCATGATGGTCGCGTGCCGGATCGCCGACGTGCTGGCCGGTCGCTGACGGTCGGCTGACGCGCCCGCGCCGTATGGTGGGGTCATGGCCGCATCCCTGAACGATCCCGAGATCCGTGAGTTCCTGACCGGTGGTACCAAGACGGGCCACCTCGGTCACCTCGCCGCTGACGGCAGGCCGCTCGCCGCGCCGATCTGGTTCGTGTTGGACGGGGATCGCATTGCCTTCAACACGGGTTCGGGCACATCGAAAGCCCGTTCCATCCAACGAGATCCGCGCGTGGTCCTGACAGTCGACCTCCCCGAGCCGCCGTACGCTTTCGTGCAGATCCAGGGCCGCGCGGTGGCCAGCGACGACCTCGACGAGGTGAAGCGGATCGCGACGCTCTGCGGTGCGCGGTACATGGGGGCCGACCGTGCCGACGAGTTCGGCGACCGTAACGGCGTGCCCGGCGAGCGCGTGGTGTGGATCGAGCCGACCAAGGTGATCGCCTCGCTCGACGTCTCGGGGTGATGTTTCCTCTCCTGGGCAAGGAGGCTTTGTCGGCAGTAAACATGGGATGTTAGGGTGTTTGCCATGAACGACGTGATCGTCCCGCCGCGACGGACCAGTGAGCTCGTGGTCGACCGAATGCGGGATCTCATCCGGTCCGGCGAATGGGCCGTGGGTGAACGGATTCCGGCCGAGCCGGCACTCGTGGAGCATTTCGGCGTGGGGCGCAACACGATCCGCGAGGCCGTGCGAGCGCTGGAGCATGCCGGAATGCTCATCCCGCGGCGCGGCGACGGGACCTACGTGCGCAGTCGTAACCTGCTTGCGGCGGCGATCGAGAGCTGCGTTCCGGGTTCGGCCCACCACGACCTGCTCGGAGCGCGCCGCGCCATCGAGGTCGAGGCCGCGGCCGCCGCCGCCGAGAGTGCAACCTCCGAGCAGGTCGCGGGGTTGCGCGATCGTCTCCGGGCCGCGGAGCAGGCGTTCGCCACTGGTGATGTAGCCGGGTATGCGCAGGAGGACATAGCGTTTCACGCCTCGCTGGTCGAGATCTCGGGCAACCGGCTGTTGCTCGAACTCTACGACGGCATCGTGGAGGTCATGCAGCGCCTTCACGAGAGTGTCGTGGAGGCGACGCTGGCGGAGGGTGATCATCCACCGGGCCACGTCGGCGTGGTCGATGCGATCGAGGCCGGTGACGCCGGTGCGGCCCGTGCCGCGGTCCATTCCTACCTCGATGCAGCGCTGCGAGGGCTGGCGTGACGGGCGACGGGCAGGCAGAGTCGTCGGTCAAAACAGCGCCGGAGCGCACGGCCGACGTATCGTCGGGCGGCAATGCCCCGCGGGGGATCGCCGCGGTCATCGCAGCGATCGGCATCATGCTCGTGGCCGCCAATCTGCGACCGCCGGTGGTCTCAGTGGCGCCGCTGGTAGACGACATCATGCGCGACCTCGGGTTCGGCAGTGCGGCAGCCGGTTTGCTGACCACGTTGCCAGTGCTGTTCTTCGGGATCAGCGCCCCGATCGCGCCGCGCATCGCCGCGCGGTACGGGATCGAGCGGACCATCTTCGGCTCGATGATCATGCTGATCCTCGGCATGGGTCTGCGATTCATCCCGAACATCGCGAGTCTGCTCGTCGGCTCGGCCGTGATCGGAACGGCGATCGGCATTTGCAACGTGGTGCTGCCCGCACTCATCAAACGCGACTTTGCACACCGGTCGGGTCTGATGACCGGGCTGTACTCGATGACGCTCTCGGGCGGGGCAGCCGTCGCCGCCGCCCTGACCATCCCGATCGACGATCTGGACGACGGCAACTGGCGCCTGACACTGACGTCGTGGACGCTGCTCGCGGTCGTGGCGCTGGTCGTCTGGGTTCCGCAGTTGGCACGGGTCCACACCGTGGCCGTCACCAGCACGCCGGCATCACTGTGGCGCAACCGGATCGCTTGGGCCATAACGACCTTCATGGCTTCGCAGTCGATCATCTTCTACACCTTCAGTGCGTGGCTGCCGCAGTACCTCATCGACCACGGCCGAACAGCCGCCGAGGCGGGGACCACTCTGGCCATCGGGCAGGTCGTGGCGTTGACCGCCTCACTGGTGATCCCCATCGTCGCCGGAAGGTTGGCCGATCAACGCGCCATCACGCTGGGCGTGGTGGTCGTGTGCGCCGCAGGGTTCGTCGGTCTGGTGACCGTTCACGTGTGGACCACGCTCTGGGTCATCATGATCATGTTCGGTCCGGGCGCATCGATCAGCCTGGTGCTGCTGTTCATGGTGCTGCGCAGCCCGTCGACGGTGGCCACCGGACAGGTGTCGGGGATGGCCCAGTCGGTCGGCTATGTGGTGGCCGCGGTCGGACCGATCGCGATCGGCGCCCTGCACGATGTCACCGGGTCCTGGAACGTGGCAATGTCTGTGCTGGGCTTGGCCCTCGTCCCGCAGGCACTGTCCACACTGCTCGCGGCGAAGAACGTCACGATAAAGATCTGACGAGGGGCACGCAGGCCGTTCCTGGTGGCGTGCGTGATCGTGGCCATCAGACCGCCACCCGCTGGATACGCCGGGCCTCGGCGGTGTGGGCGGACACTATGTCGGATGCGCCGAAATTCTGAATCTGTCTGTCGCGGACGAGAATCCGGCCCGCCACTATGGTCGTGTCTGCCGCCATCGGCCCACATCGCAACCAGGCCTCCACCGGGTCGGTGACTGCACCGGCGAGCGCCATGGCCGAGCCGGTCCAGATGACGAGGTCCGCACACGCGCCGGGGTTCAGATGACCGGTCTCGTCGTCCCAGCCGAGGCAGGCCGCGCTGCCGCGCGTCGCGATGTTCAGCACGTCACGGGCGGTCATCGCGGTCGATCCGCCCCGGTAGCGTCCCAGCGTCAGAGCGGCGCGGGCCTCGAGCCACATCGAGCCGTGATCGGTGGACGCGGATCCGTCACACCCGAGACCGACCGGAGCGCCGAGTGCGCGGAGCCGCTGGACGTCGGCTGTTCCGCCACCGATGAGCATATTCGAACTCGGGCAGTGCGCGACGCCGACTCCGGCTGCGCCCATACGGGCTTGTTCGTCGTCGGATGGATAGATGAAATGCGCTACCCAGGAACGCGATTGCATCCAGCCGACACTGTCGAAGTAGTCGACCGGGCTCATGCCGTACACCTCCCGGCAGTACGCCAGTTCGTCCTGATCTTCGGCCAGGTGGGTGTGCAGGCGGACGTCGCGGCTCTCGGCCAGCGCCGCGGTGTCCGACATGAGCTGGGCGGTGACGGAGAACGGCGAGCACGGCGCCAGCGCGACCCGTGACATCGCACCCGGCGAAGGGTCGTGATATTTGTCGATGAGCCGTTCGGAATCGGCGAGGATCACGTCGGGCTCCTGGACGACCTGCACGGGTGGCAACCCGCCGTCGGCAGTGGACCGGGTCATCGAGCCGCGGTTGGCGTAGAAGCGGAAGCCCAGATCACGCGACGCTCGGATCTGCGCATCTATCAACCCATCTCGCGGATGCAGATATATGTGATCGGACGACAGGGTGCATCCGCCCAGCAACAGCTCTGCCATCGCGACCCAGGTGGACAGATAGACGGCCTCGTCGTCGATCTGCGCCCACAGTGGGTAGAGCTTGGTCAGCCAGTCGAAGAGCCCGGCGTTGACGACCGGCGCATATGAACGGGTCAGGTTCTGATACATGTGGTGGTGGACGTTGATCAGGCCGGGCGTCACGAGTTTTCCCTGGGCGTCGATCCGGGTGGTCGCGTCGGGGATCTCGTCGGTGGCCGTCCCGATGCTGTGGACGCGACCGTCCGAGATGGCGATCCAGCCGTCGGGGACTTCCCAGTGGGTGTCGACGTAGATGTAGGCGTTGCTGATCAGCAGATCGCACGGCTTCTCGGACATGGGTACCTCCGGGGCAGGCCGCAGCACAGGCTGCGGAGTGGAACCCTGTCCCGGAATCTGGTCACCCGGATCGTCACCGCGTGGTCGCGGACGGGTCGATCATGTGCACTAGCGACTATCTGCCGCAATGGTTTCGGTCGTGTTACCCCGGAGTTTCGGTTTGGAGGGAGATCTCGATACACTCCGCCGCCGGCGCTCCGGAGCTACTCGATCAGCGGAAGTGTTGGCCAAACATGCCCGCAGACGCCACGAACGCGAACGCAACCGACGACGAAGCGAATCGGGCGAAGGTCAGACCTTCCCGAAGCCCTCCAGTGGCCCGGAATAGATCTTCATTGGGGGAGTGGCGAACTCGCCGGACGCGGTCCCGGTGCGCAGGCCCATCGCGGCCATCGACGACAGCATGCCGACTCCGGCGGCGACCCCGTCGATCACCGGCGCGCCGATCGCGCCGCTGATGCGGTGGGCCAGGTCGGCCATGCCGGCGCAACCGAGGACGATCGCGTCGGAACGGTCGGCGTGCAGTGCCGCGCGGCACGCCTTCTCGAGGATGTCCGCGGTCGCGGGGTTGGACTCGAGTTCGAGGACCGGGATGTCGCAGGCGTGGATGCCTCGGCACTGACGAGTGAAACCGTAGTGCTCGACCAGATCTCCCGCGCGGCCGATCGTACGATCCAAGGTGGTCACGATCGAGAACCCCCGTCCGAGGGGTGCCGCGAGGTGCATGGCGGCCTCGGCGATCCCCAGCACCGGAGCGTCCGCCAGCTCGCGGGCGGCATCGAGGCCGGGGTCTCCGAAGCATGCGACGAGATAACCGTCGTGACCGGGATGCTCGGCGATGGCGTGGAGGAGCCCGGGAACCGCCAGGGCCTCGTCGTAGTGGCTCTCGATGGACGCCGGGCCCATCGACGAGGTGACGGCGATGATCTCGGCGTCCGGTCGGGCAACGGACCGTGCCGCGACGGCGATGACGTCGGTCATCGCCGTCGCGGTGTTCGGATTGATGACGCAGATGCGCATCGTCTCGCTGCTGCTCCTTTGAATTAGGCGTTACCCGGGCTTGCGTTACAGCGCCGACGGTTCGAGCTTGCCGTCCTTGGCGGTCGGCAACACCGCGGGGGCCTCGTCCATGTCGTAGATGAAGCTCGTCGGTGCGAACTTCATCCCGAGCCAGTAGACCACCGCACCTGCGGCGGCTCCCATGAACCAGGTGAAACTGGCCTGATATGCGGTGCCCCAGATGACGAAGCTGATCGGGAGGATCGAAGCGACGATCACCGAGATCACCGCGACCGGATTCCAGCCGTTGCGATACGAGTAGGACTTGCCCGGGTCCATGCTGAACAGGTCGTCGACCTCGATCCGCTGTTTCCTGATGAGATAGAAGTCGATGATCAGGATGCCGAACAGCGGACCGATCACCGCCCCGAGCGTATCCATCGTGTAGTGGATCGCGGTGGGGTTGTTGAACAGATTCCACGGGGTGATCAGCACGGAGCCGACCGCGGCGATCATGCCGCCGGTGCGCCACGTGATCTTGGTGGGCGCCACATTCGAGAAATCGAAGGCGGGCGAGACAAAGTTCGCCACGATGTTGATGCCGATGGTGGCGATCGCGAACGTCAGCACACCGAGCACGGCGGCAGTGGTGTTGTCGATCTGGTCGACGATGTGCACGGGGTCGGTGATGATGTTGCCGTCCTCGTCACGGCCGATCACCGTTGCTCCGGCGGAGACCGTGCAGACGACCAGCAGCGAGAAGAACAGGAAGTTGACGGGCAGACCCCAGAAATTGCCCTTCTTCACCTCGGCGAATGACTTGCCGTACCGCGAGAAGTCGCCGAAATTGAGCATCGGACCGGAGAAGTAGGAGACCACCAGGGCGAATGCGCTGAGCATCTGGGTGACCGAGGACCATCCGGACAATCCGGGTCCGGTCGAGAGATCGAGACTGACGTTGCTCCACCCCGCCTTCACGATGAGGTACGCCGCCAGCGCGACCATCACGACATACACTGCGGGACCGCAGAAGTCGATGAACTTGCGGATGGTGTCCATGCCGTTCCAGAACACGAACGCCTGCAGGACCCACATCAGGATGAAACCTGCCCAGCCGAGAATGCTCAAGCCGAGGAAGCCGTACTGATCGACGTCACCCCACGGCTCGAGGCCCGGCCAGAACTTCAGCGCGAGCAGACCGAAAGCGACCGAGGCCAAGTAGGTCTGGATGCCGTACCAGACGACGGCGATGCAGCCACGGATGATCGCCGGGATGTTGGCGCCCTTGACGCCGAACGCGACGCGCGTGGTGACCGGATAGGGGACGCCGGCCAGCTGCGATGGTTTGGCCACCAGGTTGCACAGCAGGTTGACGGCGATGATGCCGACGACCAATGCGACGAGCACCTGCCACGCTGCGATGCCGAGGGCGAACAGACTGCCCGCGAACACGTAGCCCCCGACGCTGTGCACGTCGGACATCCAGAACGCGAAGATGTTGTACCACGTCCACTTCTGCTCTTTGAGTGGCGCGAGATCGGAGTTGGTGAGGTTCTGGTGGTAGCCGAGCTTGATGACGCTCTCGCCTGCCGCACTCTCATGTGCGGTCGCGACGTCGGCAGAAGGTGCAGACATGGTGGCTCTCCCGGTCAGACGGAGTCAGCGCCGGATGGTCGGGGACGCTGATGTGATCAAGCTAAGAATTGTTTGTTACCCGGGAATTAACGGATAGATATATTTCCGGATGTCCGAATTCTTCTCGTGTCCGAGCCGGCTCCCTTGTGACCGTGTCCGCCGCGTTCAGGTGCGCCGGGCGACCGCCGTATCCGCATTCTCATCGCTTCGCCGTTGATCGTGGATCGCACCGGTGACGGTGACACCTGTGATCAGCAGCGCCGCCACCAGAAGCGCCGCACCCATGTGGGCGTGCATCACCGCGGCACCGGTAGCGGCGCCGAGGATGATCGCCACCACTGCCGCGACCCGGCGGCCGGTGCCGCTGCCCTTCCCGGAGCCGAGGACCGAATCGGCCGCGAGGCCGGTGATGGTCGAGGTCACCACCACCGTGGTCACGTCCTTGACGGCCACGACGCGGGCAGCTGCGGCCTGAATTCCCATCGCGGTGGCCGCAAGCGTGGTGATGGTGATCATCGTCGGTCTGGCCGGGTGCTGACCGGTGACGAACAGCATTGCGGACAGCCCGAACATGATCGCCGCGACGGCCGCGAACAGGATGGTGGTCCGGGCGGTCCATTGCCTGCCCTGGCCGCGCAGGACCCGGCCGCCCAGGGCCGCCCCGATCATGAATCCCGCGAGTGCCATCGCCGGCCCGAGGACAGGGAGACCCGAGCCGCCCGCGACGGCCATCCCGAGCACCACGACGTTGCCGGTCATGTTGCCGGTGAAAACCTTGTCCAGGCCGAGATAGCCGACCGCGTCGTTGATGCCCGTGGTGAACGTCAGGATGATCATCAGCGTCAGATGCATTCGCTCATCCGGGATTGCCCGGAGCCGCGCGACGAGGCTCACGACCCGAAGTCCGCCCGTCGGATCCGGGCATGCACACCCTTGACGACATCCACGACCTGGGAGATGTTGAAGTCTGTTGCGGCACTGAGGTATGCGAGCGCCTGGGCGCCATCCATGCCGTATCGCGCGGACAGGAGCGACACCGCGGCGCGGACACAGTTCTGCACTGCCACGTCGAGGTCGGTGTCGAGGCCGGTGGGGACGAGGAAGTCCTGCGTCTCCGCGATCGGGCCGACCAGGTCGCCGAACCGTGCCGCGACATCCGGTGCGCGAACGATGTCGAACCTGATGGTGGCGCGCAGCGAGGCCTCCAGCGCGGTGAGCGCGACCTCGCCGTCGCCCTGGGCGAAATGCGGATCCCCGACGTAGGCCAGCGCGCCGGGAACCTGAACGGGCAGGTACAGAGTGCTGCCGGCGGTGAGGAGATTGATGTCGATGTTGCCGCCGTGGGCGCCGGGAGGGATGGAATGTGCGCGGGCGTCGCCGTGGACGGCCACTCCCATGATCCCGAGGAATGGTGAAAGCGGGAACCGGGCTGCAGGCCCGTCGACGTCTTGGGTCAGGGGCAGTACCCCATACGCCGTATCGGGGTCTTCGTGCACGGAGACGAATGCGCTGTATGTGATTCCACCGGAGGGATATTCGCCGGGCAGAGATCCCCGCCCGTGGCGATTGGAGACAACTCCGTAGGGCACGCGTCGCAGCGTCTCGACGACCGTCATCGCGAGCAGGTCGCCGGGCATCGCGCCGATGACCTCGATCGGGCCGGTGGTGACATGCGGACCGTCGATACCCTGGCGGTGCGTACGGTCTGATGCGCACAAGGCGACCGCTTCGTCGAGCACGCATTCGGGCGCGACCCCGTGAGCCCCGAAGTACCTGCGGGGATCGCGACCCTGATCCGCGAGGATGCCCTCGTGACTCAGGGTATCGACCGTCAGCGAAGTGCCCGGCACCACGCTGATCACGGGATGATCGGTCGCACAGGGGAGATCGCCCCAGAAGATCTCCTCGGGGCGGCAGGGGAGATAGTCGTCGCCGACGACCGGTCCCGAACCCTCTGCCAGGATCGCCGTCTCGTTCATCGATGACAGTGATGAGAAGGTCATTTCGCCCGCCGATCCACGAGTCGCGCGACCTCGGCGAGGTGGTCGGTCATCGCCGCCGCCGCCGCCTTGTGGTCGCTGTTCTGCACTGCCTGAAAGATCTGCGTGTGCCCGTCGAAGGACATCCGTCGGCCCTCCCGGGTGGCGTGTGACCGCGCACGGACGTTCTGTACCCACCCGCTGCTGAGCTGGCAGAGCGAGATCAGCAGCGGATTGCGTGCCGCCCGCGCAAGTTGGAGATGAAATGCCACATCTTGCTCGAGCGACTCGGCCGGATTCAGTCCGGTGTGGCTAGACGCCAGGATGTCCTCGAGGGACACGAGATCGGACTCGATGGCCCGGTCCGCCGCCAGACCCGCCACCTGTGGCTCGATCAGCATCCGGAGTTCGGCCACGTGGTCCTGCTCGGCATCGTCGGCCATCGTCTCCAGGATCGCCGTCGCGTTGGCCGACCGGGGGAGCACGATCGTGCCGCGTCCGGGAGTCCGGGCCAAGAGCCTACGCTGCTCGAGCTCCTGCAGCGCCTCGCGGATCGTCGTCCGGGAGACCTCGAGGTTCTCCGCGAGAACCCGTTCGGGCGGGAGTTTGTCGCCCGGGCTGAGCTCGTTGGTGATCATGCCCTCGAGATAGGCCGCGGTGCTCGCGCTGAGCGTGCGTCCTCGTCGTATCACGGCGCCTCCCGATTCAAACTTGGTCTCTTGGTATGACCAAGTGTAACTCACGTGTTACTCCTCGCGCGCACCGCGGGCTTCGCCTCGTTTTTCGCCACCTTCTTCGGCGGGTTCGGTTTCGCGCCCGGCAATCCCTGGGCCGCCTGGGTTTCGGTGGTGGCGATGAACTTCCTGGGACCGGTGTTCGCCTACCTGTCCCGACGGCCGGCCTTCCCCCGGCCGGTGGACGAGCGTGCGCCTTTTCGGCCACCGGGCAAGCTAGCGCTGGACTCATGACCGACCTGGATGCCCTGATCGCGCGCGGGCGGTGCGCGGTCAGTCGTCGTGGCGTACCCCGAGTTCGGCTGCGGTCTCGACGATGGCGCTCTCCAGTCGCCGATGATGGAGTTGTCCGACCTCCAATACCGCGACGGTGTCGCGGGCGGCGAAGGCGTCGAGCAGCGCCGCATGATCGTTGTTGAGGGCTTCCTGGATTGCCGAGCCGACGGCCCGCATCGCCTGGAACGGCTCGGTGAGGTTCCAGGTCGCCTCGAACATGTTCAGCAGCCGGGGCATCGCGCACGGAGCGGTGAGCTCGCGGTGGAACTCTCGGGAGACGTCGTGAAAGGCCTTGCGGTCGTCGTATTTTACCGCTGTCGACAATTCTTGGTGACGTCCCCGGGCTCGGTCGAGGCCGGTGTTGTCGATGAGTTCGACGGCGCGCGCCAACGCAGCCTGCTCCAGAGTGCCCCGCACGAAGTAGATCTCGCGCAGTTCGTCGATCGAGAGCTGACTGACCCGGTAACCGGCGTTGCGCTGGTGCACGACGAGGCCCTCACCCACCAGCGTCTTGAGAGCTTCGCGCACGGGGATGGGACTCACCTGGAAGGCATCCGCGACCTCGCCGGGCGGGATCTGTGCACCGGGCGGCGCACCTCCGGACAGGATCAACCGCCGGAGTTCCTCGAGCACGTTGGCGCGCGCGCTTTCTGATCGTGTCTCCACCAGCTGGGCGATGAGCCGGTCGGTCATGCGTGAGTTCATCGGCACCCCACGGTGCGAACCCCCGTCGTCGCGAGAGCGCTCGACTCCGGAGAAGCGCACCCGAGACGCGCCCGCCATGGGCGGGGCATCGACACGTGGTGCGCGGCGTCGCGCTGGAGGGCGGATTTCCGGGGCGCTTCTCCGGGGCCGGGTATGTGGCGGGGCCGGGGGGTGTGTCGGGAGCGAGGTGCGCCTCGGGTATCGCGCTCCGGCCTCATCGCACCCCTCCCGATGATCTGGGTCGCGGCGGGTGGTCGAGAATCCAGCCCGCGACGGCCTCGGTCAGTCGCTGCTGGTTGTGGCGTTTGACGATCTCGTGTCCTTCGTCGTCGAACATCAGCATCTCGGCCACGGCGCCTCGGGCACGCAGTTCGTCGACCATCTGCCGGGATTCGCTCACCGGGACATTCGTGTCGTGGGCGCCGTGCACCACCAGCAAGGGCGCCCGGACGTCGGCGATCCGATGGACCGGTGACAGATCGGCGAGGAGTTCGCGATCCGATTCGGGGTGACCGTATTTGGTGTACGCCGCCACCGCGATCCACGGCTCGGTGTTACGGAAGAACGACTCGAGATCACTCATACCGCAGATGGCGATGCCGGCGGCGAAGGTGTCGGGGTGAAAGGTCAGGCATGCGAGGGTGAGGTAGCCGCCGTACGATCGACCCGAACAGTAGAGCGCGCCGGGATCGGCGATTGCCCGCGCGACAAGGTGTTCCGCGCAGTCGGCAGCGTCGTCGATACCCGCATAGCGGCCGTACCGGTCGTCGGCGTGCGAGAACAGTCGCCCGTATCCCGATGATCCGCGCACATTGGGGGCGAACACCGTGATCCCGGCGTCCACGAGTGGTCCGAAGAGGAAGTTGTAGTCGGGGCGTGTCTGCGCCTCGGGCCCCCCGTGAAAGTACAAGACGGTCGGTCCGGGGCCCTCGCGCTGCGCGCGGAAGAGCAGACCGGACAGCGGCATCCCATCCCGGGCAGACAGTTCCAGCACTTCCGGCACCAGTCCGGTCGACGGACCCTCGCCGGCCACCACGTCGTCGCGGATCGGGATCACCTCGCCGGTGCCGGTGAGGATCAGATGGACCAGCGGTGAGTGCTGCGGGCTCGACACGGTGACGGCGACCAGAGTGCCGGCCGCGCTGATGGAGAGCTCGGTGGCCACCTCGCCCGGCAGGTCGATGGGATCGTGCAATGTCTGGTCCGGAAGTGTGAGGATCTGTAATTCGCTGCGCCCGCCGACATTCCAGAGCATGGCCACCGTCGACTGGTCGTTGCTCACCGTGAACTCGTCGAGGCCGGCGTCCGGGCGTTGCGCCAGCACCCGGAACCGAACGCCGTGCCGACCGACCTCGACGCCGAGCAGGCGCGGATACTTGCTGTCGAAATCGCTGACGACGATCGCCTGGACACTGTCGAGATCGCGTTCGGCATCCTGTGGGGGACCGGTGAACACCAGCGACGGATGATGGAAACCCTGGTCCAGGATGTAACCGACGTCGGTGACCGCGCCGGGATCGTTGGGCAGGAGTGGCGTCATCACGACACTGTCGGACGCGGTGTCGAGCCGTCGGCGCAGCAACAGCATGTCGCGGTAGCCACGCGGGCCCACCCGGATGAGCGTGGCGCCCTTCCACGAGTCGATGAGAGCGCCGCCGACGCGGACGTCGAGTGTCATGGTCGCCGACGTACCGGGGTGTACCCGCAGCGAATGCGCGGTGCCGTCGGGTTCGGTCGCCGTGATGAGCACCCAATCGGTGTCCCATCCGACCAGTGAGACGGTGCCGAACGTGCGCCCGGCCCCGGCGGCAGGGCGCCCGGGGGTGTCCCCGTCGGGGCGCGTCGCGCCGATGCGATGTGCGGTGTCGTCGTCGGGATCGGTGGTGACCACCCAGACCTGATGGTGCTCACCGCCACTCGGGGCGATCTCGACCGCCAGCCACTTGCTGTCGGTCGAGTGGACGATCTTGCGCACCGGACCGGTCGAACGCAGGCTCACCCAGCGGAGTTCGCCGACTCCCGCGATGGACAGCGAACGTTGCGCGGCGCGCGGATAGCCGGTGCCGTCGTCGACGATGTAGGCGAACGCCTTTCCGTCCGGCGACACCGACGCGCCGTAGGTGTGCCAGCCGCGGTCGTCGAAACGGACGGTGTGCGCGGGCATCGAGCCGGCGTGGCCGGGGGTGCCGGCGGGTATCGCCCTGCTCACGCTCACGGGGCGGTGACTGCTTCCATGCTCTGTAGCCACATCTCCAACATGGCAACCTGCCACAACTCGTTGGCATCCAGGGTGGTCCGGATGCCGTTCGGGTCGGCGAACAATCGGTCGAGTGCCGCCGGCCGGTACAGCCCCCGGGTGGTCGCCGCCGTCGAGCGGAGGGTGTCCGCGACGAGATCGAGCACACCGCCCTCGAGGTGTCGGATACCGGGCACGGGGAAGTACCCCTTGGTGCGATCGATGACGGCGGACGGGAGCAGGGAACGGCTGGCGTCCTTGAGGATTCCCTTGCCGCCGTGAGCAAGTTTGAGATCGGGCGGGCAGGTGGCCGCCAGCTCGACGAACTCGTGGTCCAGGAAGGGGACCCGTGCCTCCAGGCCCCACGCCATGGTCATCGTGTCGACCCGTTTGACGGGGTCGTCCACGAGCATGACGGTGGTGTCGAGCCGTAGTGCCGCGTCGACGGCGGTCCGGGCGCCGGCCGACGACTGGTGGGCGTGGGCGAACTCCCAACTCGGGTCGTAGTCCTGCTCGAGGTGGTAGGCCTCGCCGAGCAGTTCGCCGATCGCTGCGTGATCGCGGTCGAAGAAGTCGCTCGCGTAGGCCTTGGTGGTGTCGTTGCGGGCGGTGTGCGCCAGAGGCGGATACCAGCCGTATCCGCCGAGGATCTCGTCGGCGCCCTGGCCGGATTGCACCACCTTGATGGATTTGCTGACCTCTTCGGACAGCAGATAGAAGGCCACGCAGTCGTGACTGACCATCGGTTCGCTCATCGCGGCGATGGTGTCGGGTACCGCGGGCAGCAGCCGGTCGGTACCGATGTGGATCTTGTGGTGGTCGGTGGCGAAGGTGTCGGCGATCAGATCGGAGTATGCGTATTCGTCGCCGGATTCTCCACCGGCAGAGTCGAATCCGATGCTGAACGTCGCGAGGTCGGTTTGCCCCTGCTCGGCCAGCAACGCGACCACGAGCGAGGAGTCGATCCCTCCGGACAGCAGTACGCCGACCGGGACGTCGGCGACCATCCGACGGCGGACCGAGGTGCGCAACGAATCCAGCAATTCGTGCTGCCACCGCGATTCGTCCCAGTCGCCCCGTTCGGGATGCGGGGAGAAGGTGGGCGCCCAGTAGCGTCGCTCCGTGCTCCGGCCGTCCGGTGTGATGGTCCGGACCGTCGCGGGCGGCAGTTTTCGGATGCCGTTGAAGATGGTGTGGGGTGCGGGGACGACGGAGTGGAAGCTGAAGTAGTGATGCAGGGCCACCCGGTCGATGGTGGTGTCCACATCGCCGGCCCGGAGCAGAGCCTGCAGAGACGACGCGAATCGCAGTCGGCCAGGGCTCTCGGCGAGGTACAGGGGTTTGATCCCGAGGCGGTCACGGGCCAGCGTCAGTGTGCCGGAGTCGGTGTCGACCACCGCAAAGGCGAACATCCCGATCAGGTGGTCGACACAGTCGGCTCCCCAGGCGTGGAAGGCCTTGAGGATGACCTCGCTGTCGGCGTGGGAGAAGAAGCGGTATCCCTTGCCCTCGAGTTCTCCCCGCAGTTCCCGGTGGTTGTATATGCAGCCGTTGAACACCAGCGCCAGACCGAGTTCCGGATCCACAATCGGCTGTGCGCCGCGTTCGGAGAGATCGATGATCTTGAGCCGCCGATGGCCCAGCGCCACCGAACCTTTGGCGAAGATGCCGGACCCGTCCGGTCCGCGCCGAGTCATCGAGCCGGTCATCACCTCCACGGCGCCGATGTCGGGAGTTGTCGCATCGAAACGGATCTCACCACATACACCACACATCGGTCATCCCTCTCTCGGTGCCGGATCGGTGCCCTGAATCCAGGTGTCCTTACCGCCGCCACCGCGGGACGAGTTGACGATCAGGCTGCCGGCGGGGGCGACCCGGGTGAGTGCGGCCGGGGCGACGTGGGCGGTGACGCGCTCGTCGCCCGCGCCACGGAGGTGGACGAAGGCGCGCAGATCGACATGGTGGGCGTAGAAGCCGTTGCCGTCGAAGGTGGGGTGGGTGGACAGGGCCACCACCTCCTGGGCGATGAATCGTTCCGGCTGGGTCAGCAGATCGACCCGGCGACGTGACAGCTCTTCCTCGGTACATTCGGGTCCGATCGTGATTCCGGAACCGCCCAGGCCGTCAATGGGTTTGACAACCAGGTGTTCCAGGTTGTCCAGCACATGATCGCGCTGATGGCGTTCCGCGCAGAGCCACGTGGGTACCTGATCGAGGAGCGGCTCCTCGCCCAGGTAATAACGGATCATCGCGGGGACGTAGTAGTAGATCGCCTTGTCGTCGCCGACGCCGTTGCCCAGCGCGTTGGCGAGGGCGAATCGTCCGCGGCCCAGTCCGTCGAGGATGCCGTCGCGGAGTGGCTGATCATGGAAACCGTTGGAGGACAGCAACATGTCCTCGTCCATGCGGACATACGCGGTGTTGACCGGGACACGGGAGGTGCCGTGCTGGAAGAACACGCGTCCGGCGTCGGGGCCGTCGGTGACGTCGACCGAGATGTGCTCCGGTGTCGCGAGTCGCAGTCCGGCACCGGCGGCCAGGATGGTGTGCTCGAACCACGCCGAATCCTGCCAGCCCGAGCTGAGCATGATGTCGATGCCGTCGGCGTGGGCATCCGGCGGCGCCGCCGCCGCGATCGTCTCGCCGATCATGCGCGGGACGTCGGCGACCGACATGGTCGCCGCGGGCATGGCGATCTCGGACATGAACTGGGTCATCAACGTGCGGTTGGACATCGCGTAAGCGATTCCCGACGGCACGCGCAGGTTGTCCTCGAGGACCACGAAGTGTCCCGGTTCGGGCGAGACCAGGTCGGTGCCGCAGATGTGGGTGCGCACCCGTTGCCACGCCGGCACGCGGCCGGTCTGGCGGTATCCCGGCGCGCGGTCGAGCGCTTCGGGCGGAAGGATGCCGTCGTGCATGCATTCCTGGTCGCCGTACACGTCGGTGATGAAGGCGTTGAGTGCCAGCGCCCGCTGCCGGAGACCTCGGGAGACCCGCTGCCAGTCGTCGGCGCCGATGTAGCGGGGCATCACGTCGAGCGGGAAGAGTTGGGCCCGCGATTGCCCGGTCACCCGGAAGGTGACCCCGTCGATGCTCTGTTCCCGTTCGATCTGATATTGCCGCTTGCGCAACGTGATCGATCCGAGAGTGGCGGCCGACGAGAGGATCTCGGCGTAACCCGGGCGTGACGTGATCCCGGGTGCGACCGCCTCGTCGTAGGAGTCGCGGTCCGGCGAGTCCACCGTCGGGATGTCGGCGGGGTGCTCGGGACGGAGGTACCCGTGCAGGAGCCGCCCGTCCGGGTCGTCGGGCAACGGTGCCTCGGTCAGGGTTCCGGCCGTCTCCGCGATCAGATTGTCGACGACAGCGGTGAACCGTCCCCGGCGACGCAGGGTGCGTCGCTGACGTGCCGAGGAACTTCCGAAGGTCAGTGCCCGACGGGTGAGCTCATCGACCGCGGGCCAGTCGCCACAGTCCTCGAGTTCGTTGCGCAACGACGCGGTGAGGTCGGCGATCACGTCGGCGGCCGGTCGTGGAGCGGAGTGATCGACGTCGATCAGGTCGCCTTCGAGTCCCGCGCGGGCGGCCTGCCAGATCGCGGCCCGGTACAACGCGGGTGACGTCGGTGGGAAAGGCGAGTCGAGACGGCGGGCCTCACGGAGCACGAGTGCGCGGAACAGGCCGGCGATGAGGGTGATGGTGTCCACGGACGGACAGCTGTCACAGACCCGGAGTTCCAGGGTGTTGACCCGCGCGGACGGGCGGACGTCGAAGTAGACCATGCCCGGATCGGTGATCACGCCGCTGTTGATCAGCCGCTCGATCTCGTCGTCGTACTCGGCCGCCGAGTGGACGTCGGGAAACGGTCCGGTGGTCGGCCAGCGTTGCCAGACGAGGGTGCGGGCGCTCGCGTAACCGGTGTCGGTGCCGTCGGCCCAGAACGGTGAACTCGCCGACAGTGCGAGCAGCGACGGTATGTACGGACTGATGCGCGACGCGATGGCGACGGCCTCGTCGCGATCGGTCACGTCGACGTGCACCTGCGTGCCGCAGATCAATTGTTCCCGGGCGAGGAGTTGATAGTCGGCGAGCATCCGTCGGTAGCGGGGGGTTTCGGTGACCAGCATCTCGGTCGGCACCGCGAGCGGCACGGAACCGGCCGCGACGACGCCGATCCCCAGGCCGGCTGCTGCGTCGACCAGGACGGACCGGTTGGACTGCAGGTTGACGCGCAGGTCGTCGAGGTGTCGGTGCACATCGCTGTTCGCCTCGATGACGCAGCGCTGCAGCTCTTCGACATACGGGCTGCCGGGCGGCAGGACGCCGAGCAGCTCGGGAGCCCGGGTGGTCAGCCGTGACGTGCGCAGGTCGACGAGGTGGAACTCCTCCTCGACCCCGACCTTGCGGACCGCACCGACGGGGTCGGCGGGCCCGGCGCAGGCGTTTCCGGGCGTCATCGTCTAAGGGTAGGAGGAACCGACGCCCACGGCATGGTGAGTTGCGGGCCGGTTAGCTGGCCGGGCGGGTGAGTTGCCGGGCGGACAAGCGTGTCAGACCGGGGTCACCCAGGTGGTGATGTCGCAGTGGACGACCTCGGTGCCGTGCTTGTCGAGGACCCGGACGGCGACGACGACATCGGTGCCCTCGACGATCTCCGCGAAGCTCACGGCGTCGTCGAGCCGGGCCTCCGCAGTGAGTCGCGTCGTCGCCTTGGCGAGATACTGCGTGTTCATCGCCTTCGGAATCCAACGATGGCTCCTCGGTGTGGTCGCCTCCATGAGCATGCCCATCGCGGCCTCGGCGAGGTTGCACGCCGCGATCGCGTGGAAGGTCCCGATGTGGTTGTGGACGCCGAACCAATTGGGTGCCGTCACCCGGCAGAACCCGGGCCGCATCTCGCTGACGGTCGGCAGCACTGTGCCGAAGTAGGGCACCCTGGCGACCATGCCGAGTGAGAACAGAGCGTGCCCGATCGCGTTGTCGGGTAGCTTGCGGCGCAGGGCATAGGTGGGGCTCGAGGAGCCGGAGTCGCTCATGCGACCAGATATTACTACCCGGTAAGTTGAGGGGCGCCTGTCGAGCCGGAGAAGAAGGAGCAGTTCGACGCGCTGCTCGCCCCGGTCGGCAATCTCCGGGGTCCGGCGGAGGGCGCGGGCATCCGCCTGCGTCCTGGATTTGGCTTAGGGCCCCGACCTGGTGCATACTTGTCGGGTTGCCTTGAGCGGCGGACGCAGGTTTTTGTGCGGCCTCCATCGGGTGAATGACTCCCAGGCCCCGGATTCCGGGACCGGGCGTGTAACGCGTGCCCTGGATCAGTGGTACGGACACGACACGCCCGACCGCGGGTGCCGGAGCACAACCGGCTCGTACCAAGTGACGAGCTTACGTACAACGATAGATGAACAGCGTCGATCCCCGAATCTCACGCGGGCGGTCATGTGTCCACCGGCCTCCAGTGTCGGATCAGGCCACGCGGTGTTTGTCTGTCGAGAACAACTGACGGAAGAGGACACAGCGTGGCGGGACAGAAGATCCGCATCAGGCTCAAGGCCTACGACCACGAGGCGATCGACGCTTCGGCGCGCAAGATCGTGGAAACCGTGACCCGTACCGGGGCACGCGTGGTCGGCCCGGTGCCGTTGCCCACCGAGAAGAACGTGTATTGCGTCATCCGTTCGCCGCATAAGTACAAGGACAGCCGCGAACATTTCGAGATGCGTACCCACAAGCGACTCATCGACATCCTCGACCCGACGCCGAAGACGGTCGATGCGCTGATGCGCATCGATCTGCCGGCCAGCGTCGACGTCAACATCCAGTAGGCGGGGGGCGAGAGATATGACCACAAAGAGTGCAACCAGCAATCAAAGTGCCACACGGGGAATCCTGGGCACCAAGCTCGGCATGACCCAGGTCTTCGACGAGAACAACCGTGTCGTTCCGGTGACGGTGATCCAGGCCGGACCGAACGTCATCACCCAGCTCCGTACCGCGGACCGCGACGGCTACACCGCCGTCCAGCTCGCCTACGGCGCCATCGATCCGCGCAAGGTGACCAAGCCGGTCGCCGGGCAGTACGCCAAGGCCGGAGTGACCCCGCGTCGCCACCTCGCCGAGATCCGCGTCGCGGACGTCTCGGAGCTCGAGATCGGTCAGGAGCTGACCGCCGAGATCTTCGAGAACGGCACCAAGGTCGACGTGACCGGTACCTCCAAGGGCAAGGGTTTCGCCGGCGTCATGAAGCGTCATGGCTTCTCCGGTCTCGGCGCCAGCCACGGCGTGCACCGCGTGCACCGCGCACCCGGCTCGATCGGTGGCTGCGCCACCCCGGGCCGCGTGTTCAAGGGCATGCGGATGGCCGGACGTATGGGTAACGACACCGTGACCACGCAGAACCTGACCGTGCACATGGTTGACGCCGACGCCGGTCTGCTGTTGATCAAGGGTGCGATCCCCGGCCGCAAGGGCGGCATCGTGGTGATCCGCGACGCAGTGAAGGGTGGTGCCAAGTGAGCACCGAGACGACTACAAAACTGACGCTGGACGTCAAGTCCGCCGACGGCAAGACCAACGGCACCGTTGATCTGCCCGCCGAGCTGTTCGACGTGACCGCCAACATCTCACTGATGCACCAGGTGGTCGTGGCCCAGCAGGCCGCTGCCCGCCAGGGCACCCACGCCACCAAGACTCGTGGCGAGGTGAGTGGTGGTGGAGCCAAGCCGTACCGCCAGAAGGGCACCGGCCGCGCCCGCCAGGGTTCGACCCGTGCGCCGCAGTTCGTCGGCGGTGGCACCGTTCACGGTCCGCAGCCGCGTGACTACAGCCAGCGGACCCCGAAGAAGATGAAGGCCGCCGCCCTGCGCGGTGCCCTGTCCGACCGGGCCCGTAACGAGCGCATCCACGTGATCACCGAACTGGTTGCCGGGCAGAACCCGTCGACCAAGTCGGCTCGCCAGTTCCTCGAGGCACTGAGTGATCGCCGCAAGTTCCTGGTGGTGCTCGGCCGTGAGGACGACGCCGCATGGAAGAGCGTCGCGAACCTGCAGAACGTTCTGCCGATCGCACCGGATCAGCTCAACACCTACGACGTCCTGGATTCGGACGAGGTGGTGTTCAGCGTCGAGACGCTCAACGCGTTCATCGAGCAGAACTCAGCGACTGAGACGAAGTCTCCCGTCGCCAATGAGACAGAGGAGGCGTGAGTATGGCTACGCAGGCCAACCCGCGTGACATCATCCTGGCGCCGGTGATCTCGGAGAAGTCCTACGGACTGATCGAGGACAACGTGTACACGTTCATCGTGCACCCGGACTCGAACAAGACGCAGATCAAGATTGCGGTCGAGCAGATCTTCGACGTCACGGTCACCAGCGTCAACACCGCCAACCGGCAGGGCAAGCGCAAGCGCACCCGCTTCGGCTACGGCCAGCGCAAGTCCACCAAGCGCGCGATCGTGACGCTGTCCGCTGACAGCAAGCCCATCGAGATCTTTGGAGGCCCGGTCGGCTGACCGGGACTCGAGAGTAGAGGGACTACAGACTCATGGCTATTCGTAAGTACAAGCCGACGACCCCGGGTCGTCGCGGTTCGTCCGGCGCAGATTTCGCGGAGGTCACCCGTGACCATCCCGAGAAGTCGCTGGTCCGTCCGCTGCACGGCCGTGGTGGCCGTAACGCGCACGGCCGCATCACCACCCGTCACAAGGGTGGCGGCCACAAGCGCGCGTACCGCCTCATCGACTTCCGTCGCAACGACAAGGACGGCGTCAACGCCAAGGTCGCTCACATCGAGTACGACCCGAACCGCACTGCGCGGATCGCGTTGCTGCACTTCGTCGACGGCGAGAAGCGCTACATCATCGCGCCCAAGGGCCTGAAGCAGGGCGACGTGGTGGAGAGCGGTGCCACCGCCGACATCAAGCCCGGCAACAACCTGCCGCTGCGCAACATCCCGACCGGTACCCAGGTGCACGCCGTGGAGCTGCGCCCGGGCGGCGGGGCGAAGATGGCCCGCAGCGCAGGCGCCTCGATCCAGCTGCTCGGCAAGGAGGGTGGCTACGCCACCCTGCGTATGCCGTCCGGCGAGATCCGTCGAGTCGACGTGCGCTGCCGCGCCACCGTCGGCGAGGTGGGCAACGCCGAGCAGTCGAACATCAACTGGGGCAAGGCCGGCCGTATGCGTTGGAAGGGCAAGCGCCCGACCGTCCGCGGTGTCGTGATGAACCCGGTCGACCACCCCCATGGTGGCGGCGAGGGCAAGACCTCGGGTGGTCGCCACCCGGTCAGCCCGTGGGGCCAGCCGGAAGGCCGGACCCGCAAGAACAAGGCCAGCGACCAGTTGATCGTCCGGCGTCGTCGCACCGGCAAGAACAAGCGATAAGCACAGGAGGGAGTTAGAGAATGCCACGCAGCCTCAAGAAGGGCCCGTTCGTCGACGACCACCTGCTTGCCAAGGTGGACACGCAGAACGAGAAGGGCACCAAGCAGGTCATCAAGACCTGGTCGCGCCGTTCGACCATCATCCCCGACTTCATCGGTCACACCTTCGCCGTTCACGACGGTCGCAAGCACGTCCCGGTGTTCGTCTCGGACAACATGGTCGGGCACAAGCTGGGCGAGTTCGCCCCTACCCGCACCTTCAAGGGTCACATCAAGGATGACCGGAAAGCGAAGCGCCGGTAATGACTACGCAAACCGAGAATCCCACAGCCAAGGCGACCGCGAAGTTCGTTCGTGTGACGCCGATGAAGGCGCGCCGTGTGATCGACCTGATCCGCGGCAAGAACGTCGACGAGGCCCTCGACATCCTGCGGTTCGCCCCGCAGTCGGCGTCTGAGCCGGTCTCCAAGGTGCTCGCCAGCGCCGTCGCGAATGCGGAGAACAACCTGGATCTGGATCGCCGGACCCTGGTCGTCGCCACCGCGTTCGCCGACGAGGGCCCCACGCTCAAGCGGTTCCAGCCGCGTGCACAGGGTCGTGCGTTCCGCATCCGCAAGCGCACCAGCCACATCACCGTCGTCGTGGAGAGCCTTCCCGAGAAGGCCACCGCCGGTCGAGGCCGGTCGCGTCAGCCGAAGAAGGGAGCCCAGTAGTGGGTCAGAAAATCAACCCGCACGGCTTCCGTCTGGGCATCACCACGGACTGGAGTTCGCGGTGGTACGCCGACAAGCAATATGCGGAGTACGTGAAAGAGGATGTCGCCATCCGCAAGCTCCTGTCCACGGGACTCGAGCGCGCCGGCATCGCCAAGGTGGAGATCGAGCGCACCCGTGACCGGGTTCGCGTCGACATCCACACCGCCCGTCCGGGCATCGTCATCGGCCGCCGCGGCGCCGAGGCCGATCGGATTCGTGGCGACCTGGAGAAGCTGACCGGCAAGCAGGTGCAGCTGAACATCCTCGAGGTGAAGAACGCAGAGTCCGAGGCCCAGCTGGTGGCCCAGGGCGTCGCTGAGCAGCTGAGCAACCGTGTGGCCTTCCGCCGCGCGATGCGCAAGGCGATCCAGTCGGCGATGCGTCAGCCGAACGTGAAGGGCATCCGGGTCCAGTGCTCGGGTCGCCTGGGTGGCGCAGAGATGAGCCGCAGTGAGTTCTACCGCGAGGGTCGGGTGCCGCTGCACACGCTGCGCGCCGACATCGACTACGGACTCTACGAAGCCAAGACCACCTTCGGCCGTATCGGCGTGAAGGTCTGGATCTACAAGGGCGACATCGTCGGTGGCAAGCGTGAGCTGTCCGCAGCCGCGCCGGCCGCCGAGGATCGCCGTCCGCGCCGGCCCAGCCGGCCGCGTCGCAGCGGTTCCTCGGGTACCACCGCGACGAGCACCGAAGCGGGTCGTGCCGCCGATGCTCCGGCTGTGGACGCCAATGCGGGGGCCACTGCCGGCGCGGCCACGGAAAAGGAGGGCTGATCATGTTGATCCCTCGTCGGGTCAAGCACCGCAAGCAGCACCATCCCAGCCTCAAGGGCCAGGCCAAGGGCGGCACCAAGGTGACGTTCGGTGACTACGGCATCCAGGCTCTGGAAGGCGCGTACATCACCAACCGTCAGATCGAATCGGCACGTATTGCCATCAACCGGCACATCAAGCGTGGCGGCAAGGTGTGGATCAACATCTTCCCGGACCGCCCGCTGACCAAGAAGCCCGCCGAGACCCGCATGGGTTCCGGTAAGGGTTCGCCCGAGTGGTGGGTCGCCCCGGTCAAGCCGGGTCGGGTGCTGTTCGAGATGAGCTACCCCAATGAGGAGACCGCTCGCGAGGCCCTGCGTCGCGCGCAGCACAAGCTCCCCATCAAGACCAGGATCGTGACCAGAGAGGAGCAGTTCTGATGGCACTCGGAGTTGCTGCGAACGAGCTGCGTGAGCTCAGTGATACCGATCTGGTCGATCGCCTCAAAGAGTCGAAGGAAGAGCTGTTCAACCTTCGGTTCCAGATGGCCACCGGCCAGCTCGACAACAATCGCCGCCTGCGGACCGTGCGTCGCGAGATCGCGCGTGTCTACACCGTGATGCGCGAGCGTGAGCTGGGCCTGGCGTCGGGACCGGATGGTGATGACGCATGAGTGAGGACCAGAAAGTGACCCAAGAAGGATCGTCACAGGCCGAAGTACGTAACAACCGCAAAGAGCGGATCGGTTACGTGGTCAGCGACAAGATGCAGAAGACCATCGTGGTCGAGCTGGAAGATCGTAAGAGCCACCCGCTCTACGGCAAGATCATCCGGACCACGAGCCGGGTCAAGGCACACGACGAGGACGAGACCGCCGGTGTCGGCGACCGCGTGCGGCTCATGGAGACCCGCCCGCTGTCGGCTACCAAGCGGTGGCGCTTCGTCGAGGTGCTGGAGAAGGCCAAGTAGTAGCGGCCTTTCCGCAACAGACACATCGAGACGGCCCGTTCCCTTCAAGGGAGCGGGCCGTTTCGCGTGCCCGCTCGCCATCGTCGGCCCACAATCGGAGTGTGTACGCGGTATGGCATTGTCACCAGTCTGCGAGTCGATTCCCAGGAATGGACAGATGGTGATGATGCGATGAGCGGAGGTACTGCGGCCGGCGTGACCGGCCCTGTCCGGGCGTCGCCGGACGATGTGCGAGCGCGGCAGTGGCGCGACCGCGTCGTCGGGCCGTCGGACGCCACAGATCGTGCCCGCGTCCAACGGATCGGGACCCGGTTCATCGGCTGCGGACTGATCACCTTCACAGTCGGGTTGTCGCCGGTCATCGCGGCCCGCTCGGAACTCACCGATCCCTGGTGGCCTCCGCTGAGCGCCGCGTTGGTGGTCGGGCCCGCCCTGCTCGTCATCGGTGCGACCTATCGGCAGACCTTGCGACATCAGACCGTGCTGGCAGCCCTGTCGAGTCTCGGATTCCTGCTGGCGATCGGACTCTGGTTCGTCGCATGGAACGGAGACGTCACACCGGGGCAATCCTGGTGGAGTGTCTGGCTGGTCCAGTTCCCCGGGGTCCCCGGTCTGGTGTTCGGGATGGCGGGTCGGTACCTGCCGGCCATCGGACACATCGTGGCGGCGACCTTCCTGGCCCAGACGGCCAACCAGATCGGTATCGCAGGACATCTGCGTCCCGAGCTCTATCTCGGATCATTGGTCACCATCGCTCTCACGTGTGTGTTCCTCGCGGTCGCCGTCGTGACCGTGCGGACCGCCGGGCTGCTCGACGAGACACGGTCGGCCGCGATGGACGCCGCCGCGACGTCGGCGGCGTCGGCGGCCAAGGAGTCCGAGCGAGCACGCTTCGCGGCGTTGATCCACGACAAGGTCATCGCCATCCTGCTGGCGATCGAGGTCGGGCGGCCGCGCCGGGGGCTCGGGGCAGAGGCGGTGACGGCCCTCGACGAACTCGACCGGCGCGACGACGAGCCGCCCGAGGCGTCAATGGGTGTCGACGAGTTCGTACAGCGGGTGCGAAACGCGATCGCGGCGACCGCCGACGACGTCGAACGTGAGTTGTCGATCAACCGGTCCGCCTCGGGACGGTATCCGGGCGAGGTCGTGTCCGGGATGATCGAGGCGATGTGTGAGGCCATCCGCAACGCCAGCAGACATGCCGGCGCGGGCGCATCCTGTCTCGTCGTCGGCGATTTCCGGGCAGACCAGGTCACCGTGGCCATCGTCGACGATGGCGAGGGTTTCGATCCGGACCGGGTGCGTCCCGAGCGACTGGGCGTCGCGGTCGGGATCCGTGGTCGGATGACCGGGCTGGCCGGGGGCGACGTCGAGGTCCGCAGCGAGCCGGGCCGGGGCACCGTCGTGGTGCTGAGGTGGGTCCGTGATGTCGGAACGTGACGCGGTGGAGGTGCGGCCGGATGAGACGGTCGACCTGTTCGGACTGCGATCCCTGCCGGTGGTCGGTGCGCTGGTCGCCTTCGGCGCGGTCTACATCGTGGTCACGATCGGTTCCGGACTCGACATCCGCGGGTCGGCGAACTGGCTGGGCCTTGCCCTGGCGTTCGCACTGCTGGCCGCCGATCTGGTGGGCCTGATCCGGGTCGTCGGCGACCCGTTCCCGTTTCGCTGGGGCGTGGCGGTGGTGGCGGTCATGATCGCCGGGACCGCGACAGCCTGGTGGTCGGTCCCGCCGGACACCTTCGAGACCTTGCAGTGCCTTCCCGCGGCGGTCTCCGGGATCGTGGTTCTCGCACTGCTCGCCGTCCGGGGCCGGCTCGGTCTGGCGTGGATCGGCGCTTTCACGATGAGTCTGTCCGCAACGCTGTGGGGCGGCTTCCGGGGGCCCGGGTTCGTGACCGGACTCGGCTACACCTCGTGGGTGTACCCGGTGATGATCTTCGCGTCACTGTTCGTGGTGATGCTGCGGCCGATGGCCGAGAGCATCCGCACCCTGCGAGATCGGGAGCTGGGGTACGCGGCGTCGGACGCGGCGGCCCTGGCCGTAGCCGCCGAACGGGACCGGCAGCTCGGCCGACTGGACCGGCAGGCCCGGTCGCTGCTCGAACAGGTCGCCGACCGCCACGAGTTCAGCCCGATCGAAGTGCAGCGCGCCCGGCTCGTGGAAGCCCAGCTGCGCGACGGTATCCGAGCGCCCGCCTGGGATTCGATCCAGGTTCGGGCAGCCGTGTGGCGGGCGCGGGAACGGGGAGTGTCGGTCGTGCTGTTCGACGACGGCGGCCTGATCGGCGACGACTCGGTGCAGCAGCGGCTCGACGATGCGCTCATCGACGAACTCGACCGTCTCGACGACGGCCGGGTCACCGCGCGTGTCCTGCCGCCCGGACGTCCGACCCGCGCCACGATCGTCGTCAACGTCGAGGACGCCACGCGGCGATACGACGTCACCGAGGACGGCGAGATCTCCGGAGGTGTGTGGTCGCACATCGGGGACGGTGCCGCCTTCGGGTAGGGAGTCGGTGCAGTTTCCGCCGAGCGCGGGCACCGTGAGCCACGCCCGGTTCATGACGATCAGATGACCGTCCGAACGGAGGCTGGCAGATCCGCCACAGAGTCTGGTGGACTTCGATGGTGATCGATCACACACAGGCCGGGCGAGCGGTCGTCGGCCGCCTGCGGGGGCTGCGCGCGCCCGCGGTCAGCGACGACTCCGATCTACTCCGGATGCAGCGGAGCGGTGGGCGTTTCATCGGTCTCGGCCTCCTCACGTTCACAGTGGTGATGATCCCGGTGGCCATCCGGTGCGCCGATCTCACCGCGGTCTGGTGGACGCCGGTCAGCTTGGCGCTGATCGTCGTGCCCGCGATCCTGCTCGTGTTGGCGTCCTTCCGCCCGGTGCCGCGGGGCCATGAGGCCCTGATGGTCCTGTCTGCGCTGGGCTACCTGCTCGCGACGCTCCTCTGGTTCGTCGCATGGAATGGCGCCACCAACGATCCGGCGCGCTGGGCGGTGTGGATGGTGCAGTTTCCGTCGGTGCCGAGCATCGGTCTGGTGTTGGTGGCGCGTGCCCGCTGGGCCATTGCGCATCTCGTCACGGCCACGCTGGCCGTACATGCGGCCAACCAGGTGGGTCGCTTCGGTGAGATCCGTCCGGTCGCGTTGCTCAGTGCGCCCCTGACGATGGCGCTCAGCGGGGTTTTTTTGGCCGTGGCGATCGCGACGATGGCCAATGTGCGACTACTCGACGCCCGCCGGGCCGAGATTCTGGCCTCGGCGGCCACCGGTGCCGCGGAGATGGCACAGGAAGCCGAACGCGCACGATTTGCGGCGGTGATCCACGACAAGGTGATCGCGTCGTTGCTCGCCGTGACACCGGGGCGGCTAGACCCACGTCTCGCGAACCAGGCCGCATCGACCCTCGAAGAGCTCGACCGCAGCGACGACCACGACCTCGGTGTCGTCTCGGCGACCCAGTTCGCCGAACGGATCCGGGCATCTGCGGCATCCGTGAGCGACGGTGTCCGCAGCGAATTGTTCGTGCACGATCGCTTTGTGTCGTATCCCGCCGACGTCGTCTCGGCGCTGATCGAGTCGACGGGAGAAGCGGTGCGCAACTGGCACCGGCACGCGGGAGGGAGCGCCCGTTGTGTGGTCGGTGGCGATTTCGGCGACGCCGCCGTGCGGGTCACGATCACCGACGACGGCGTGGGGTTCGTCCCCGAATCGGTGGGGCCGGAACGGTACGGGATCGCCACCGGAATCTGGGGACGGATGGCCTCGCTGCCGGGCGGCGCAGCCCAGATCGTGAGCGCGCCCGGGCGGGGGACGACCGTCGTCGTCGAGTGGCGGCGGTCGTGACGCCGAATCCGCGTTCCGAGGACCGGGAGCTCGACGACGCAACCGTCGACATCTACGGGCTCGGCTCGTCGACGGTCACGCGGGGACTCGGGCTGTTCGCGGCGGTCTATACCGTCGTGACGATCGCTGCCGGATGGCACATCACGTCCGTGCACAACTGGGCCGGGCTGATCGCCGGTCTGGTGCTCTTCGCGATCGCCACCTTGATCGTTCAGCGAGCGCGTGGTCCGCGGTTCCCGCTCTCCGCTGCCGTCCCGGCGGCCCTGATGGCGGTCTGCGGACTCGCCATCTCGCTGTGGAGCCTGCCCGGCGAGACATATCTTCAGCTCCAGACGGCACCGCCGGTCTCCGCGGCAACCATCGTGTTCACCCTGCTCGCGGTGCGTGGTCGGCCGGCGTTCGCCTGGGTGGGTGCCGTGTGCTGCACCGGGATCGCCGGACTGTGGGGTATGGCAATCGGATTCGGATTCGCCTCCGGTGCGGGAAACACGGCTTTCTGCTACCCGGTCCTGGTGCTGGCGATGCTGTTCATGTTGATGGCGCGGCCGCTCGCGGAACGTATCCGCGTTCTCCGCGAGCGTGCGGTCGCGCAGGCCGCGACCGAGGCCGCGACGGCGGCGGCCGCGGCCGAGCGCGGCCGCCAACTCTCTCGACTGGGGCGTCGCGCGCGACCGATCCTGGGCGAGATCGTCGACGGGCACGAGTTCACCATCGATGAGGTGGCCGATGTACGACTCACCGAGGCGCAACTGCGCGACGGGATCCGAGCTCCCGCGTGGGAGTCCGACCCGGTTCGTGACGCGGTGTGGCAGGCCCGCAGGCGAGGTGTCACAGTGCTGCTCCTCGACGACGGTGCGTTGAGCATGGTGCCCGAACGCGTCCTCCTGCGCCGGTTGCGGGATGTGCTGGTCGACGAGCTGCGGCCCCTCGACAGCGGTCAGGTCACCGCGCGGGTCCTGCCGCCGGGTCGCTCGCTGGTCGCGTCGATCGTCGTCAACACCGGACCGACCATCAAACGCATCGAATACGGTGTCGGCGGCGAGACGTCGGAACACAGCGCGACCGTCCCGGTGTCGACGTCCGACGAGTGACCGGTTGCCTCCCCGTCTCGGCCGGGTTCGGTCAGTTGAGCGCGGTCTCCAGCCAGGAGAGCACCTCGGGGGTCACCGGGCGCGCCGCATCCGCGTAGTCGGGGTTCTTGCGTAGGAAGGCCGCGACCATCGGACAGACACCGACGATGACGCGCCCCTCTTCGCGGGTCGCGTCGAGCGCTTCGCGGATCAGGATGGTGCCCAGACCACGGCCACCGAACTCCTCGGCCACCTCCGTGTGGAAGAAGACGCGTTGTCCGGTGCCGTCGACGTCACGGTCACGGTAAGCGGTGAACCCGGCCACCCGGGGTTCACCGGCGTCCGCCACCGTGATCTCGTAGCGGCGTTCGGCCGGGTGGTGGGCAACGGAGGTGTGGACTCCGGTCTTGTCGGTGGCCATGGTGCGAGCTTACGGTCCTCGACGATCCCGGCGCTGTCCCGAGGCCGTCAGTGATCGGTGGCGGCGCGCTGATAACCACGCAGTGCCGGGTAGACGAAGACGCCCAGCAGGACGACCGACCAGACGATCACCTTGATGAGGTTCTCGGTGATCGGTCCGCCGACGGCGAGTGACCGCATCACTTCGATCGCCGGTGTCATCGGCTGGTTCGCGACGATCGGCTGCAGCCATCCCGGATAGGCCTCGAGCGGGCTGAACCCCGAGTTGAAGAACATCAGGACACTCGAGAACAAGGAGATCATCGGCACGATCGGGGCCGCCGGTTTCGCGTTGACGGCGAGCGCGAGGACCATCGTCGAGAACGCCATGCCGTAGAGCAGCGCGACCCCGATGATGCCGAGGACGGCCCACGCACCCTGGGTGAAACGGAAACCGATGAACAGCCCCGCCACCAACAAGACCACGGTCGAGGCCAGGATGCGCACGAGCTCGGCGATGATGCGTGCGCTGAGATCGGCGGCACGGTTGATCGGCAGCACGTACAGACGGCCGAGGAGACCGGTGCCGCGTTCGGTGTTGAGCCGGACCGCCGCCGCCATCGAGCCGAACATGGCTCCCACCAGGATCACCAGTGGCACGGTTCCGTACGCGCTGTTCTGACCGGTCGCATTGCCCACGGCATCGCCCAGGACGACCTTGAACATGACCATCGACAGCGCCGGGAACAGCAGGCTCTGGCCGAGCGTCGAGTAGTCCCGCACCCATACCGACAGCTGTCGTCCGGTGAGGATTCGGGTCTGCGTCGTCCAGGCATCGGTCGAGTGTTCCGGTGGGACCTCGCCGGTCGGCATCGTCGCGGCCGCCGCCGCGGTGGAACTCATCTGCGGTGGTGTCGTCATGCGCGTAGCCTCCGCTCGGCCCAGATGAGCAGGCCCGCGGCCAGACCGGCCATCCCCAGGCACCAGTACACCGTCGGTGCCACCACCGACCAGGTCGCGGTGCCGTCGTTGAAAGCTCGCATCGCGTTCGAGAACTGCGACACCGGCTGATTGCGGACGAACGGCTGAATCCACTCCGGGAACTGGCTCTCGGGGACGAATCCCGTCGACAGCATGCCGAGGATCAGGATCGGCAGTCCGAGCATCTGACTCGTCGACTCGGGGCTGCTCGCCAACAGCCCGAGCGCGTCGGCGATCACGGCGACCAGCAGACCGACGACGAAGGCCACCGCGTAAAGGCCGATGGTCCCGCCGATGCCACCGTGCGGACGCCAGCCGATCAGCAGACTCGCGATGGTCGCGAAGACGAGTGAGATCGTCAGCAGAACCGCATTGGCCGACCCGCGGGCGGCGACCGGGACCAGGGAGTTCATCGGCATGACCCGGAAGCGCAGGTTGATGCCGCGCATGCCGTCCATCGACGAACGCATGGCGGAGGCCGACGCGACGAAGCCGACTGACTGCAGCGCGATGATCGGCATCAGGTACTGCGCGTAGTCCATGCCCGGATAGGCGTCCATCAACGACCGCAACGGCACGTAGAAGCACACCGCGAGGAAGGCGGGAGCGATCATCGCGAAGATGATCTCGCCGTTGCGCACGATGCCGGACAGACCGCGCGTGGTCAGCGCCCACCACTGTTGCGGTGGGCTGACCTGTGGCTCCGCGGCCTGTGTCGGTCCGGTCGGGTCCGGGGTGGTGTGCGTGATCAGGGGACGGGCACCTTCGTGGTCGAGGGTTCGGTGAGGGCGAGGAAGACCTCGTCG
Organism: Gordonia sp. DT218; assembly: GCF_049847105.1. Taxonomy (NCBI): domain Bacteria; kingdom Bacillati; phylum Actinomycetota; class Actinomycetes; order Mycobacteriales; family Gordoniaceae; genus Gordonia; species Gordonia sp. DT218. The sequence goes on from NZ_JBNCNS010000002.1 coordinate 105,828, forward strand.
AGCGACGGCCGACGCAGCGCGACGTCGGAGAGGCGGATGCCGGCGGCGCTCGTTCGCTGGACGATCTGGACGAGGGTGTCCGCGCCGTCGGGGGCGGGCACCGACACCGAGATCGGTCGGTCGCCGTCGCGGGCCGGCGCATCCGGTGATGGTGTGAGCGCCGACTGCACCGGCGAGGGCGATTCGGCCAGCAGGTCGGCGAGGGCCTCCCGGACCGCGGGCACCTGCTCGGGATCGGTGGGTGTCACCTGATAGACCGATGTGCCGATCTGCGACTTGAGTTCGTCGGTCGTACCTCGCGCGATGACCCGGCCGTGGTCGATCACCACGATCTGGTCCGCGAGTTCGTCCGCCTCTTCCAGGTACTGCGTGGTGAGCACCGTCGTCACGCCCTGGTTGCGCAGACTCTTCACGAGTTGCCACACCTCCTGTCGGCTACGCGGGTCGAGTCCGGTGGTCGGTTCGTCGAGGAACACCACTTCGGGGCGGGTGACCAGGCCACACGCGATGTCGATCCGGCGGCGCATACCGCCCGAGTACTCGCGCACCCTCCGACGGGCCGCGTCGGTCAATCCGAAGGCGGCGAGCAGTTCGTCGGCGCGGACGGTCGCGGCGGGTTTCGCGAGACCGAGCAGGCGCCCGAACAGGATCAGATTCTCCCGCCCGGTCAGCGATTCGTCGAGCGCGGCGAACTGTCCGGTCAACATGATCGAACGGCGGACCGCGGCGGCCTGGTGCACGACGTCGTGACCGGCGACGAGGCCGGTGCCCGCGTCCGGTTTGAGTAGCGTGCACAGCATGTTGACGGTCGTCGTCTTGCCGGCACCGTTGGGGCCGAGCAGACCCAGGATGGTGCCCTTTGCGACCGAGAACGTGACATCGGACACGGCGACGAAATCGCCGAAGCGCTTCTGCAGGCCGACCGCTGCGACGGCGGGTTCGGGGGTTCGCGGAATCCGGTCGGTGACCGTGTTCTGAACCGCCTCGGACACCGGTGCATGCGGATCGGCCGGAGCAGGGCCACCGGGTTGGACATCGGGGTCGGGATTCTGATCGGTGACACCGCCGAACGGCTGCGGAGTGACGGCGGCTCCGGTCGGCTCGTCGCCGTGATGTGCCGAGGAGCCGTTCGGGCTCTGGGGCGGGCCGATGTCGTGCGGTCCCGGTGTCGGCTCGGCGTCGGTGCTGAACTCTTCCCAGGTGATCGCATCGCGCGGATGCAGGTCACGCTCCCACAAACTGGGATCGCCGGGCTCGTCGAGCGGCAACAGATCGGCGGGATCGAGCGGATCGGTGAGAGGGTCCCACGTGCGGTGCACCTCGGGGGCGGGCACTTCGGCGGTGGGCACTTCGGGGGCGGGCACTTCGGTGGAAGGCGTCACCGCGCCGTCGTCCGGAGCGTCGGCGTCCTCGGGGCGGTACAGGTCATCGACCGTGTGACGCCCTCGTGAATCAGGCATTCCGCTCCTCTTCCGGATCGATGTTCTCGAGCGTGACGGGGTCGTTACCGAATCAAACTTACGCAGTACAGGCCGTCGGGGCGACGACCACCGACGTGGCAGGTGGTCGGTGTCGTCGGCGAGCGGCCCGGAATCGCACATCTGGGCGACCTGACATCGAGTAGACAGCTTTCCCACAGGTTCGGCTCCTACAGTTCCCGTTGTGAACCAGTTCGGGACGGGCCGACGGGCGGTCGTGACCTGGGCGGAGAAGTCGCGATCGTTCGAACGGGGGACGTGGTGATTACCGTCCTCGGCTCGTCGTTCGTTACGGTTCGTGGTCAGGAATCTGCGAGATGCCGTGTAACGGCCGGCGGCCTCGGCACGAAATACCTGTGTATTGCAGTACTTAGTATCGATTGCTAAACAACTTGTTCGACAGCATGGATTTGCGGGTTCGGGAGACGTCCGGTCGGCGACGGAGGGCGCGAAGCGAGACAGGTAACGGCAGAGATGCGCGCACTCGGGTTCTCCGGGCGCATGACGAGATGGCACCGCGGAAGATCGCGAGACCGCCGAGACGAGAGTGAGTGGAATGCACCCGGAGGATGATCGCGTAGCGGACGTCTCGGGGTACCAGCCACTCGCGCTGACCGCAGCTCAGCGGGGTATGTGGTTCGCGGAGAACCTGTCCCCGGATTACTCGGTGACGGTCGCGAATTATCTGGACATCCGCGACGACGACCGTCCGCTCGACATCGAGCTCTTCGCGCGTGTGGTGCGCGAGGTGGGTTGGGATCTGCAGTCCCCGTTCACCCGCATCATCGAGTCGGGCGGGGTGCCCATGCAGCTGGTCGACCCGACGGTCGACTTCACCCTCGCGGTCATCGATCTGCGCGACGACGCGGACCCGATGGCGGCCGCGCTCCGGTGGATGAACGCCGACTACCAGCGCACGATCGATCTGGTCACCGATCAACTCACGGTCACCAGCCTGATCCGCGTCGCCGATGACCGGGCGCTCTGGTACCTGCGCGCCCACCACATCGTGATCGACGGTTATGCCGCACTCACGGCCATGCAGGAGACTCTCGAGCGCTACAACGCGGTCGTCGAAGGTCGGACCCGCACGGATCGGCCGCACGCATCGCTCGCCGACCTCGTCGCAGACGATCGCGCATATGCCGAGAGCACCCGGCACGAGTCGGACCGGGTGCACTGGACCGACCGGGCCGGTGACCTGCCCGAGCGGGTCAGCCTCGCGGTCAGCGCCGCCGTGGCCCCTCTGCATCCGGTCAACCTGATCGCCGGCAGCGCGCTCGACACGGCTCGGCAGGAAGTGTTGGAGGAGCGCGCAGCGCAGATCGGGGGTTCGCCCGCCGTCCTGCTGACCGCAGTGTTCTCCGCATATCTGGCCCGGATGAGTGGCACCGACGACGTGGCGCTGAGCCTGCCGGTGACCGGTCGCGCGACGGCACGGATCAAGCGTGCGGGCGGGATGCTCTCCAACATGCTGCCGATCGTCGCCCGCGACGTGACCGGTCTCACCACCGGTGATCTCGTCGGCCAACTGAAGCTGGAGATGACGGGGGCCCTGCGTCACCAGCGGTACCGGTTCGAGGAGATCCGGCTCGACGCCGGGATGGCGGACTCGAACACGGCATCGTTCGGGCCGATCGTCAACATGATGATGTTCGACAAGCCCATCGAACTCGCGGGCGCCCGGGTGGACTATCAGATCCTGACCTCCGGCATCCTCGAGGATCTCCGGCTCAACCTCTACCAGGCCGGCCCGGGCGAGCGTCTGGTCGTCGATCTGCACGGCAATCCGGAGCTGTACCGACAGGACGAGCTCGACCAGCACCTGCGACGGTTCCTGATCTTCATGGACCGACTGATGGCCGAGCCGAACACGCCGATCGGCGAGGTCGACCTGCTCTTCGACGGTGAGGCCACCACCCTCCTCGAGACGGGGGCCGGGCCGCGTGCCGAGCTGCCCGGCGACGACACCTCACTCCTCGACGACTTCGAACGGCAGGTGGCACTCACCCCCGACGCGGTCGCGGTGGAGTTCGAGGGCCGGACGTGGACCTACGGCGAGTTCGACGCGCTCCGTCTCGGCCTCGCCGGGCGGCTCCTCGACGACGGGGTGGCCGCAGGCGATCGAGTGCTGGTGTCGCTGCCGCGTGGCCTCGCGCAGGTCTGTGCGGTCTACGCGATCCTCACGGCGGGAGCTGCCTACGTGCCGGTGGATCCGGGGCAACCGGCCCGTCGTCGTGCGCTGATCGCGGACTCCGTGGGCGCGGAGGTCGTGATCGATGCCGCTTATCTGACCTGGGCCCGCTTCGACGACGCGCGCCCCGTGGCGCGGACCGCGCCGGTGGCAGCGCGTCGCGACGGCGACGCCTCGGCCTATGTCATCTTCACCTCGGGCTCCACCGGCGTCCCCAAGGGGGTCGAGGTCACGCAGCGCGCGGCGATCAACCGGCTGGGCTGGATGCAGGACGGTCATCCGATCGGCCCCGACGACGCGGTGCTCTACAAGACACCGATCACCTTCGACGTCTCGGTCTGGGAACTGTTCTGGCCGTTGCGAACCGGCGGTCGCATGGTCATCGCCCGACCGGACGGACACCGCGACCCGGAATATCTCGCCCGTCTCATCGAGGACACCGGCGTCACCACACTGCATTTCGTCCCGTCGATGCTCGATGCGTATGTCGACATCCTGTCGCAGCGCAACCGTGCCACCACGACGATGGATGGCATACTCGGCGCCGCAACGGTGTTCGGCCCCACCGTGCGTCAGGTGTTCACCTCGGGCGAACCGCTGAGCCGAGCCCTCGCCGACAAGGTTGGCGCCGTGAGTTCGGTTGATCTGTGCAATCTGTACGGCCCCACCGAGGCGGCCGTCGACGTCACCGAGCATCGGGTGACCGATCAGACGGGCCCGGTGCCGATCGGCCGCCCGATGGTCAACACCGACGTCCGAGTCCTCGACGTCCGTCTCCGGCCGGTTCCGATCGGGGTGGCGGGCGAGCTGTATCTGGCCGGCGCGCAACTCGCGCGTGGCTACGCGGGCCGGCCGGACCTCACCGCGGATCGCTTCGTCGCGGACCCGTTCGCGCCCGCGGGCACGCGGATGTACCGCACCGGCGACCTCGTCCGGTGGAACGATCGTCACGAGCTGGAATACTTGGGACGCACCGACTTCCAGATCAAGATCCGGGGTCAGCGGGTCGAGCTCGGCGAGATCGAGGCGGTACTCGCAGATGTGCCGCATGTGGACGCGGTCGTGGTGGTGGCCCGCAGCGACGACGGCGCCGGACCGATGCTGGTCGCCTATCTGCGTTCGAACTCGGAAACGGTCGAGGAGCAACGGGTCCTCGCGTTCTGTCGCAAGAATCTTCCGTCGCACATGGTGCCGTCGGCGGTGGTGGTCCTCGACGACTTCCCCGTCAACGCCTCCGGCAAGCTCGATCGGTCGGCGCTGCCCGCACCGACGACGGGCGCCGACGTGCCTTTCGAGGCGCCGGAGTCGGCAGTGGAGGTCGCGCTGGCCGATCTCGTCGCCGACCTGATCGGTGCCGACCGGGTCAGTCTGCGCGACAACATCTTCGCGATCGGTGCCGACTCTCTGACGGCCGCCCGTCTGGTGTCGCGGGCGCGGAACGAGTACGGACTGTCGTTGCGGTTGACCGACATCTTCGACAGCTCCGACCTCGGCGAGATCGCGCGTCGGGCCGACGACGCGGCCGACGCCGACCTGCCGGAGCTCGGCCCGGTCGCTGACCGCGCAAGCGTGATCCCGTTGTCCCATGCCCAGACCCGCCTCTGGTTCATCAATCGCATGGACCCGGCGGCGGCGACCTACAACATGCCGGGCGCGATTCGTCTCGGTCCCGATGCCGACCTCGATGCGCTGCGCGGGGCCGTGCTCGACGTGCTCGAGAGGCACGAGGCGCTGCGGACCCGATATCCTTCTGTCGCCGGTGAACCGGTGCAGGAGGTGCTCCCGGTCGTCGACCTCGAGCATCACGCCGAGGTCGAGGTGCGTCCGGTGGTGGGAACCCTCGACGAAGCGGTCGCGAGCGAGACGGTCCGCGGCTTCGACCTGGTCGACGAGATCGGTTTCCGCTGGGCGGTGTTCGCCGACTCCGAGGGCTACGTCCTGGTGGTCGTCCTCCACCACATCGCCGCCGACGGCTTCTCCCTGCGGCCCCTCATCCGGGATCTGATGACGGCCTACCGGTCTCGCCGGGACGGCGACTCGCCCCGGTTCGCTCCGTTGCCCATCCAGTACGCGGACTTCGCCCTGTGGCAGCACCGCATGCTCGGCGACGTCGAGCACCCGAGTGAACTCCAGACCCGAGAACTCGACTTCTGGCGAGCAGAACTCGCCGGGATGCCCGATTTCCTGACGTTGCCCACCGATCGCCCGCGACCCGAGGTGGCAGGCGGTGCAGGCGATTACGTCGATGTGTCGATCGACGGTCAGCTCGTCGCGGGCATCCGGTCGCTCGCGCGACGGGTGTCGGTCACCCCCTTCGCCGTGATCCACGGCGCAGTGGCCGCGGTGCTCGCCCGTCTCGGTGACACCGACGATGTCGCCATCGGCACCGCCCTCGCGGGGCGGGACGACGAACTCACCGCCGATCTGGTCGGGATGTTCGTCAACACGGTGGTGCTCCGCACGCCGGTCGGCACCGCGACCACGGTGAGCGATCTGCTCGCCTCCGCGCACACGGCGCGGGCCACCGCCATGGCGCATGCCAACGTCCCGTTCGAGAGAGTCGTGGACGCGGTTGCACCGCAGCGCTTGTCGTCGCACACCCCGCTCTTCCAGGTCGCCCTGACGATGCAGTCGGACCAGTCCGGCGAGTTGCGGCAATGGGCCGATTCGGCGGAGGTGATCGATGCCCGCGTCCCCGCAGCGAAGTACGACCTCGCCTTCTCCGTCACCGAGCGCTCGGCGGACGGGCCGCCGGACGACGTCCACTACGACGTCGAGATCTCCTATGCGACCGATCTCTTCGACGAATCCACGGTCTCGGCGATCGGCGATCGGTTGATCACGATGATGCAGGGGATGGTGGCCGATGCCGACGCACCCGTCGGCCAGATCGACCTGCTGCCGCCCGACGAGGTCGCGGCGCTGTCCGATCGGTCGCCGTCGGCGGCCGCGCCGCAGACGCTGCGGGAGCTCCTGGCGGCCGGCGTGAACGCGGCGAACCCGGCTGCACCCGCACTGGTCGGTGACGGCTCGACGACCAGCTGGGACGTCTTCGAGATACGTACCAATCAATTGGCGCGCGAATTGATCTCACGCGGCGCCGGACCGGGATCGGTGGTGGCCGTCACGATCCCGCGGTCCGCGCAGTCGGTGATCGCGACCGTCGCGGTCGCCAAGACCGGAGCCGCGTTCGTCAACATCGACCCTCGCCATCCGGCGGAGCGACGCGCCGACATGCTGTTCGACGCGGCCCCGGTCCTCGGCGTCACCGTCTGCGATGTCGCTGTCGATGCCCCGGGCGACGTCGACTGGCTCGTGATCGACGACGAGCAGATCGAGTTGCAGGTCGCCGGTCACTGCGGGACCCGGATCCAGGACGGCGAGCTCGTGTCGGCGCCAGGCCTCGACGACCTGGCCTACCTCATCTACACATCGGGTTCCACGGGACGGCCGAAAGCGGCCGCCGTCACCCATCGAGGACTCGCGAACATGGTCGCCAACCAGCGCGGGACGCTGTCGGTGGGTCCGGCCGCCCGGGTCCTGCACGTCGCGTCGCCCAGCTTCGACGCATCGATCTTCGAGATCGCCATGGCCCTGTGTTCGGGCGGACGGCTCGTGGTGAGCCCGGCCGATGTCTTCGGTGGCGCCGAACTCGACGAGGTGATCGCCGGCGGTGGTGTGACGCATGCGGTCATGACCCCATCGGCTCTCGGTACGCTCGAGCCGTCTCGAGTCCGGAGCCTGTCGACCGTCGTCAGTGTGGGGGAGGCGTGCCCGCCGGACCTGATGCGTCGATGGGTCGGTGCCGGTCGCCAGTTCTTCAACCTGTACGGGCCGACCGAGGCGACGATCTGGGCGACCGCGGCGGGACCGATGCGCGCCGACGACGCGGTGACGATCGGGCCGGCCGTGTCCGGCGTGGGTGCACTGGTGCTGGATCGTGGTCTACGGCCGACGCCCGTCGGGGTGCCGGGCGAGCTCTATCTCACCGGTGTCCAGCTCGGACGTGGCTATCACGGCCGTCCTGATCTGACGGCAACCGCGTTCGTGGCGAATCCCCACGAACCGAACAGTCGTATGTACCGCACCGGAGACCGGGTTGTCCGGACGGCAGACGGTGCCCTGATCTATCAGGGCCGCAACGACTTCCAGCTCAAGATCCGTGGACAGCGGATCGAGCCGGGCGAGGTCGACGCGGGACTCATGGAACACCCCGGGGTGGCGAACGCCCTCAGCCTCGGCGTGCTCGGTCCTGCCGGCGAGACCGTTCTCGTGTCCTACGTGACGGCGGCCGACGGTGCATCGCCGTCACCGGCGGACATCCTCGATCACACCGCCGCGCGCCTGCCCGCCTACATGGTCCCGCAGACCGTGGTCGTCGTGGCGTCCTTCGACCTCACCCCGGTCGGCAAGATCGACCGCACGTCGCTTCCGCCGGTGGACTTCACGATGTCCAAGGAGTTCGTTGCGCCGCGCAGCGAGATGGAGGCCGTGGTGGCCGACGTCTTCGCGCAGGTCCTCGACGTCTCCCGGGTGAGTGTCGACGACAGTTTCTTCGAACTCGGCGGGAACTCGCTGTCGGCGACCAAGGCGGTGTCCCGCCTCGCGGGGGTCTTCGATCGCCGGGTCCCGGTGAAGGACCTGTTCGAGAAGCCCACCGCGGCCAAGTTCGCCGCACACCTGACGTCGACGATGACCGGCCGTTCGGCGCCTCCGCTGACCGCCCGCAATCGCGCCGAGATGGTGCCGGTGTCGGGAGTGCAGCGCGGCCTCTGGCTGCTCAATCGCGCCGACCCGGATGCGGCCAATTACAATGTCGCGCTGGCACTTCGACTGTCCGGCGAGCTCGACACCGACGCGTTGCGGGCCGCGATGGGTGACCTCGTCCGGCGCCACGAGTCGCTCCGGACGACCTACCCGATGGTCAACGCGCTGCCGATCCAGATCATCATCCCGGCCGAGGACATGGTCGACGATCTCGATCTGCGCGTCACCGATGTGGACGGGGACCTGACCGACGCGATCGCCCGGGTCACCGGCGAGGGATTCGACATCGTGTCGAAGGCGCCGCTGCGGATGTCGGTGCTGCGGGTGCGTCCCGACGAGCACGTGCTGGTGTTCGTGGTCCATCACATCAGCGCCGACGGTGCATCGATGGCGCCACTCGCCCGTGACCTGATGACCGCGTACGCGGCGCGACTCGGTGGGGCCGCACCGGCCTGGGTGCCGCTGCCCGTGCAATACGCGGACTTCACCCTGTGGCAGGCCGATCGGCTGGCGACCGCCGGTGACGACGAGGTCACCGAGGGGGATCGTCAGCTGCAGTACTGGGCGGAGCGGCTCGAGGGCGTGCCCGACCAGATCGATCTCCCGACCGACCGCCCGCGGCCGCGCACCCCGAGTTTCGAGGGGCGCACCGTCGAGTTCGAGCTGCCCGCGGATCTCGTCCGTGCGCTGGACTCGGTGGCGCGCGTCAACAACACCACTCTCTTCATGGTCACGCACGCGGCCTACGCCCTGCTGTTGAGCCGCATCTCCGGCAACGACGACGTGGTTATCGGCACGCCGTATGCGGGCCGCGGTGATTCCGCACTCGAGAACGTGGTCGGGATGTTCGTCAACACCCTGGCACTGCGGACCCGGCTGTCGGTCGGCGAGCAGTTCGGCACGCTTCTCGAGCGGGTCCGCAACGAGGATCTCGTCGACATGGCACACACCGATGTGGCCTTCGACCAGATCGTCTCACGCGTACTGCCGGTGGCGCCCACCTCCTACAACCCGTTGTTCCAGGTCATGTTCGCCTTCCAGAACATCGAGTTCCCCACGCTGGAACTCGAGGGTCTGCGCATCTCGCCGGAGGACGAGCAGCTCTCTTCGGCGAAGGTCGACCTGCAGCTGACGCTCTTCCCGAGCGATCCGGCGGGGCAGACGTCCGACGGTGCCATCAAGGCCCAGTTGCTCTACGCAACGGATCTTTTCGACGCGAGCACGGTGGAGCGGATCGCCGACTGGTATGTCCGGGTGCTCGAGGCGGTCGCCGACGACACGACTTGTATCGTGGGAGACATTGTGCTCGATCTCGCCGATGAAGCCACCAGCACCGCGCAGGACGCGGTCACCCTCGCAGATCTGGTGACCCGGGCCGCCGCGGCGGAGCCGATGGCGACCGCGGTCGAGCGGAATGGATTCATCATGGGCTTCGGTGACCTGGATGCGATCAAGACCGCCATGTCGGCCGGGCTGCCCGCCGACGATTCGAACGCCGGCCTCACGATGGCGTTGATGAGCAGCGTCCCGGACCTGGTCACGTCCGGTCCCGACACCCTCGACGCCGTGGTCCGAGAGCTACGGGTGCGCGCTGTCGAGGTCGTCGGCAACGATGGGGACGCGCCCGGCGCCCAGACGGTCGACGGCACCGTTGTCCCGGTGAGAGGCGAGGTCCCGGTGAGAGGCGAGGTCCCGGTGAGAGGCGCCGATCGCGCGTGACGGCCCCCGAGCACGGCCAACGGGACCTCTCCTCCGGATGGGGCCCCCGGCCATCCACCCTGCACCTGATCGCCGTGGCGGCCGCCACGGCGCCGGAGCAGACCTCCTTCACCGGTGCGGCCGGCCCCGTCACCTTCGGTGCGCTCCAGGCGCAGGTCGCGGCCACCGCGAGCGTGCTCGCTGCGAGTGGGCTCGACGCCGAGTCGGCGGTGGTGGGTACCGTCACCGGCCTGATCCCGAAGGCCGGGCTGGCGGCCGGTGAGATCGCCGCCGAGGCGAACCGGGTCGTGGACCGGGTCCGTTCGATCGCGTTCGAGATGTCGGGCTCCTCGGACTGGGGCTCGCTCCCGGGACTTTTCCGTTTGTCCGCTCATCGATTCGCCGATCGAACCGCGGTCGTCGATCTCGACGGCGCGGCCCTGACGTACCGGGAACTCGATGAGCGTTCGGACCGGCTCGCCGCCGGCCTCATCTCGGCCGGCGCCGGTCCCGAGATCTTGATCGGTGTCGCGATGCCGAGATCGGCAGAACTGATCGTCGCGTTGCTCGGCGTGATCAAGTCGGGTGCGGCCTACCTGCCGCTCGACCGATCGCATCCGCTCGAACGGCTGCAGACGATCATCGATGACGCCGGGCCGTTGCTCGTCCTCGCCGACGACGAGACCATCAAGGCCTGGCAGACCCTCGACGTCTCCCTGTCCACGGTTGCCGATGCCGGCAGCGATCACGGTGTCGATCTCATCCCGCAGCACATCAACGGGGCGCATCCCGCGTACGTGATGTACACCTCCGGCTCGACGGGCAAGCCCAAGGGCGTGGTGGTCACCCACGACGACGTGGTCACCCTGATGCGGTCGATGGGTGAGATGTACGACCTGTCCTGCGACGACGTATGGACGATGTTCCAGTCCTATGCCTTCGACGTGTCGGTCGGCGAGATCTGGGTGTCGCTGAGCTTCGGCGGCCGTCTCGTCGTGCTCGACTATTTCACGACCCGATCACCCGCCGACTTCGTGGAGGTTCTCGAACGGGAACAGGTCACCGTCGTCAACCTCACCCCGTCCGCCTTCTACCAACTGGCCGCCGCCGTCCGTCCGCCCGCGAACGGCGTGGTGGCGCCGTCGATCCGGTACATGATCTTTGTCGGTGAGGCACTCGACTTCGCGCAGGTACGCCGTTGGCACGACGACCGGCTCACGCTGGACGGCAACGCGGGACCGTCGCTGAACAACATGTACGGCCCCACCGAGGCGACGGTGTACATGACCCGACGGGAACTGACGATCGATCTCGTCGCGAACAGTCTGGCTTCGGACATCGGCGGTTCCATCCCCGGCACTCGCTGCTACGTGCTCGACCAGCGCCTCGCCCGTGTGCCCGAGGGCGTACCCGGCGAACTGTACATCGCCGGTGGGCAGGTCGCGCGTGGATACCTGGGCCGATTCGGCCTGAACGCAACACGATTCGTCGCCGACCCCTACGAGCCGGGGGCCCGTATGTACCGCACCGGGGATGTCGTGATTCCCCGGGGTGATGCGATGGAGTACATCGGGCGCAGCGACGCCCAGGTGAAACTCCGGGGATACCGCATCGAACTCGGTGAGGTGGAGGCAGCGCTCTTGGACGCGCCCGGAGTGGATGCCGCGGCCGCCGCGATCAAGCAGCGTGACGGTCAACCCGAGCAGATGGTCGGCTACGTCGTCGGGACCGGAACGGACGGCGGAGATCTCGACGGGACCGAGATCAGGTCCGCCGTCGCGATCAGGGTTCCGGACTACATGGTTCCCGACGTGGTGATGGTCCTCGACCAGCTGCCGCTCAATGTCAACGGGAAGCTCGATCGCAAGGCGCTCCCGGTGCCCACGCCGGCCGGCGCGATGGCGTACGTACCGCCGCGCGGCGAGGCCGAGCGCCAGATCGCCACGGTGTTCGAGGCCGTCCTCGACGTCGATCAGGTCAGTGTCGTCGAGTCGTTGTTCGGCCTCGGCGGCAATTCCCTGGTGGCCGCGCAGATCGCCGCGAGGTGCAAGGACGATCTCGACCTGGTGGTGTCCGTCCGGGACATCTTCGAAGCGCCTACGGTGCGCGATCTCGCCGCGCGCGTGGCCGGCCGCCGGCACGTCCACCGACCCGAACTCGTCGCGACCGAGCGGCCGTCGCCGATCCCGCTGTCGTATGCGCAGCGGCGGATCTGGTTCCTGGCCACCCTCGACGCGGGCAGCCACGTCTACAACATCCCGCTGGTACTCAGGTTCCGGGGAGATCTCGATCCGTCGGCGCTCGACGGCGCGGTCCGTGACCTCCTCGGCAGGCACGAGATCCTGCGCACCCGCTTCCCGTCGACCGACGGCGTGCCCGAACAGGTCGTGCTCGGTGAGGGGAGCTACCGTCCCGATCTCCAGATCGATCCGGCGGTCCGCATCCCGGCCGACGACCCGGCCGCTGTCGACGCCGCCCTCGCGGGAGTGATCGGCGTCGGATTCGATCTCGAGACGGCGCCGCCGATCCGCGCACGACTGTTCCAGACCGCCGACGACGAATTCGTCTTCGCCCTCGTCGCCCACCATGTCATCAGCGACGGCGGGTCGCTCACGCCGCTGGCACAGGATCTGGTGGCCGCCTACGGCGCCCGCCGAGGTGAGGGCGACGCAGATCGACCGCGACTCGACGTCCAGTACGCCGACTACACCGTCTGGCAACGACACGTCCTCGGCGAGCCCGGTACCCCCGATTCGCTTGCAGCGCAACAACTGGAGTTCTGGGAACAGGATCTCGACGGTGCGCCGGAACTGATCGCGCTGCCCACCGACCGGCCACGGCCGCCCGTGCAGAGCAATCGCGCCGACGCCGTGACCTTCGAGGTCGACGGAGAACTGTTCGCCGCGATCAGGCAGTTCGCGCACGCGCACAACGCGTCGCTGTTCATGGTGTTGCACGCCGCCTGGGTGTTGGTGCTGCACCGCCTGACCGGTGACCGTGACGTGGTGGTCGGCACCCCCTACGCGGGCCGTGGTGAGCGTGCCCTCGAACATCTCGTCGGCATGTTCATGAACACGGTCGTGCTGCGTACCCCCGTCGATCCGGCCCGCGGCTTCGCGGAGCTGGTCGGGGAGGTCCGTGACCGGGATCTGGCGGCACTGGGCAATGCCGACATCCCGTTCGACATGATCGTCGAGAAGCTGCGGCCGACCCGTAGCACCGCACATTCGCCGGTCTTCCAGGTGCTGCTACTCCTCCAGGACGCGCAGGGCGCGCGGTTCGACCTGCCCGGTGTCACAGCGGAATTGGTCGAGCACTACCGCGACCTGACCGATCACGATCTCGCGATCACCCTGATCGAGGGTGGCGGTGGTGATCAGGTCCTCTCCGGTGTGATCGAGTACGCGACCGACCTCTTCGACCGTGAGACGGTCGGCGAGTTCATCGCGATCTTCGAGCGGATCATCCGGCAGGTCGTCGTCGAACCCGATCGTGCGCTGGGCGACCTCGAGGTGTTGGGCGCGGCCGACGTCGAGCGCCGCCGAGAACTCTCCGCCGGTGCGGTGGTGCCGGTCCGCACCGAGACTATCGCCGACGCCGTGGCGCGACAGGCTGCGGCAGCCCCCGATCTGCCGGCCCTGGTGACCGACGGACGCACCCTGACCTACGGCGACCTCGCATCCCGGATCAATATCCTGGCAAGGGATCTCATCCGACGTGGGATCGGCCCCGATGTCGCGGTCGGCGTGTGCGTCCCGCGCTCGGTGGAGATGGTGGTGGCCATTCACGCCGTGGTCGCGGCCGGCGGACAGTATGTGCCGATCGACGTCGCCGCCCCGGTGGACCGGGTCCGGTACATGCTCGACACCGCAGGTGCCGGGGTCGTATTGGTCGGCCCGGGCGCCCCGCCCGCGGCCGTCGTCGAGGCAGGCGCGGAGATCCTTGCCGTCGAATGTGATTCGGCGGTCGCCGGCGACGACACCCCCCTGCGCGACGACGAGCGCCACACACCTCTACGGCCGGACCACGCGGCCTACACGATCTTCACGTCCGGATCGACGGGACGGCCGAAGGGCGTGACCGTGTCGCACGACGCGGTGGTCAACCGGATGCGCTGGGGACTCGACGAATTGCCGATCGACACGTCCGACACGGTGGTGCTGAAGACGCCGGTCACCTTCGACTGTTCGGTGGCCGAGTTGTTCGCGCCGTTGATGGTCGGCGCCCGGCTGCTGGTGCTCGACGCCGACGGTCATCTCGATCCGGTGTACGTGGCCGAGCAGATCGCGAAGCACCGGGCGACCATGGTGCATTTCGTGCCGTCGATGCTGTCGGTGTTCCTCGAGGTCGCCGGTCCGGAACGGATTCGGTCGCTCGATTCGCTGCGCATCGTGTCCACCACAGGGGAAGCGCTCCCGCCGGCGGTGGCGGCCGAGACGCGGCAGTTGTTGCCCGAGGTGCTGTTCTACAACCTGTACGGGCCGACGGAGGCCGCCGTGGAGATCACCTATCAGCAGATCGACGATGTGGCCGCCTCGCTCGGATCGGTGCCGATCGGTGTCCCGGTGTGGAACTCGACCGCGCACGTGCTCGACGCACGACTGCACCCCGTGCCCAGAGGCGCTGCCGGCGAGCTCTACGTCGGCGGGATCCAACTGGCCCGGGGCTATGCCGCTCGACCGGAACTGACCGCGGAACGTTTTGTGGCCGATCCGTTCGGTCCGCCGGGGTCGCGGTTGTACCGAACCGGAGACCTGGTACGTCACCGAGGCGACGGATCACTGGACTACTTGGGCCGCACCGACTTCCAGATCAAGTTGCGGGGTCAGCGCATCGAGCTGGGCGAGATCGAGTCGGTGCTGGCATCGGCGCCCGGCGTGGTGCACGCGGCCGCGACGGTGGCCGCCGCGCCGGCCGGCGGAGATCATCTCGTGGCATACCTGGCGGGTGCGAGTGGTCAGCCGATCGACCTGGACCGGGTCAAGTCGGTGACGTCGGAGGCACTCGCGGAGTACATGCGGCCCACGGTCTGGATGGTCCTCGACGACATCCCGCTCAACTCGGCGGGCAAACTCGATCGCCGGGCCCTGCCGGAACCCGAGTTCAGCGCAGGGGAGTACGTGGCCCCGGAATCGGATGTCGAGGCGAGGGTCGCCGGTGTGTTCGCCGACGTGCTGGGCGTCGACCGGGTGTCGGTGACCGACAGCTTCTTCGATCTCGGTGGCAACTCGCTGTCGGCGACCCGGGTCGCCGCCCGGGTGGCCGACGCGCTCGGGGCGGACGTACCCGTGCGGTTGCTGTTCGACGCACCCACCGCACGTGAACTCGCCGAACTCGTCTCGGGCGCGGCCGGCCTGCGCGCCGGCCGTCCGGCACTCGTACCCACCGGGCCCCGAACCGAGCCGCTGCCACTGTCGTTCGCGCAGCAGCGGATGTGGTTCATCAACCAATTCGACACGACATCACCTGCCTACAACATCCCCGTCCTGCTCCGCCTGCGCGGCCCGGTGGACGCCGATGCCATGGGAGATGCCTTCGCGGATGTGGTGGCGCGTCACGAAGTGCTGCGCACTCGCTATCCGGCCGGTCCCGACGGCACGCCGCATCAGGAGATCTCCGATGTCGCGGCGGCGACCCCGCTGTTGGACTGGGGGATCGGTGACGAGGTGCGGGCGCGTGAACTCCTGTGGCGCGGCTTCGACGTCGCGGGTGAATTGCCCATCCGGGCACGACTCGCGACGGTCGGCCCCGACGAACACCTCCTCGTGGTTGTTCTCCACCACATCGCCGCGGACGGGGAGTCCGGCCCGGTGCTCGCCCGCGACCTCGCCATCGCGTACACCGCACGCGCACAGTCACAATCACCGGCGTGGGCGCCGATGGCCGTGCAGTACGCCGACTACGCGATCTGGCAACGGGAAGCGCTCGGCGACGACCGTGACCCCGGTTCGGAGATCTCCCGACAGCTCGGGCACTGGCGGACGCAGCTCGCCGGGCTCCCCGACGTGCTGGAACTGCCCACCGATCACCCGCGCCCCACGGTGGCGTCGATGCGCAGCGGAGCGGTCGAGTACCGGGTCGGCGAGGACATTCGTCATGGTCTCGATCAACTCGCGCGTGCCCACGGCACCACGAGATTCATGGTGGTCCACGCCGCGCTGGCCGTGCTGTTGGCGCGGTTGTCGGCAACATCGGACATCGCGGTCGCCACGCCGGTCGCCGGTCGCGGCGAGGTCGCCCTCGACGACCTCGTCGGCATGTTCGTGAACACGCTGGTGCTGCGCACCGAGGTGACCCCCGATCAGTCGCTGGCGGAACTGCTGGGCCAGGTGCGGCGCGTCGATCTCGACGCCTTCTCGCACGCCGACGTGCCGTTCGAACGGGTCGTCGAGGCACTGGACCCGGTGCGGTCGGAATCGTTCGAACCGCTCGCCCAGGTGTTGCTCGTCCTCGATCAGAGCGGGCTCGGTCCGAGTGCGGTCGGCGAGCTCGAGATCACTGCCGAGGATCCGGGTGCCGACGCCGCCAAGTTCGACCTCACGGTCGGGATGACCGAGACCGACGAGGGCGCGATCACCGGCAAGATCATCTATGCCACAGATCTTTTCGACCACGCCGGCGCCGAACGCATCGCCTCCGCATTCCGCAGCCTGCTGATCGAGATCTCCGTGGCGGCCTCGGCCGGAGCCGATCCCGCCGTCGGTGATCTCGCTCTCGTCGACGAGGCCGAGGCGTCGCGCCGCGTGGCAGAGGCCACCGGGTCGCGCGTCGAACTGCCGACACAGGTCCTGCCCGAGGCCCTGAGCGAATTCGCCTCACGCCACCCGGGCGCCCCGGCGCTGCTGTTCGACGACCGCGTGGTCGACCACGCCGAGTTCGCCGCCCGGGTGAACATGCTGGCCCGAACGCTGATCTCGCTCGGTGTGGGGCCGGACGTGGCGGTGGCCGTGTGCATTCCGCGGTCGGTCGAGATGGTCGTCGCGATCCACGCGGTGGTGACCGCCGGCGGACAGTACGTCCCGATCGACACCGAGGCGCCCGCCGAGCGCGCCGACTACATCATCGACACCGCCGGTGCGGCGGTACTTCTCGTCGATCCGGGTGCCCCTCCGGAGCCCGTTTCCGCCAATGCGACGCCCGTCGTGGTGGTCGACGCCGATCGCCCGGTCGACCTCGATGCTCCCGACGCGCAGCCGGTGTCGAACGCCGATCGCACCGGGCCGCTGCATCCCGACCACGCTGTCTACACGATCTTCACCTCCGGTTCCACCGGCCGGCCGAAGGGTGTGACGGTCAGTCACCGCTCGGTGCTCAACCGGTTGCGGTGGGGTCTGGCGAGCTTCCCGTTCGGCACCGACGACACGGTGATCCTCAAGACGCCCTACACCTTCGACGTCTCGGTACCGGAATTGTTCGCGCCGCTGATCGCCGGTGCCCGACTCCTCGTCGCGCGCCATGGGGGACACACCGACCCGACCTACCTCGCCGAGGTGCTGTCGGCGCACCGGGTGACGTCGGTGCATTTCGTGCCGTCGATGCTGTCGGTGTTCCTCGATGTGGTCCCCGCCCGGCAGTTGGCCGCCCTGACCCATCTGCGCTACGTCTTCTGCTCCGGCGAGGCCCTGTCGCCCTCGGTCGCCGCCGCGGCCCGGGACCGGTTCCCGCACGCCGGGCTGCACGACCTGTTCGGTCCGACCGAGGCCGCCGTCGAGGTCGCCCATCAGGGCATCGACGTCGTCGGCGACGTGGTGCCGATCGGCCGACCGACCTGGAACACCCAGACCCTGGTGCTCGATGCACGCCTGCGGGTGGTGCCGGTCGGCGTCCCGGGCGAGCTCTACCTCGGCGGTGTGCAGGTGGCCCGCGGATACGCGGCCCGCCCCGACCTCACGGCCGACCGATTCGTCGCCAACCCGTACGGGGTCTCCGGCGGACGGCTGTACCGCACCGGTGATCTCGTCCGGGTCAATTCGGCGGGTGAGCTGGAATACCTGGGCCGCACCGACTTCCAGGTGAAGCTGCGCGGTCAGCGGGTGGAGCTCGGCGAGATCGAGTCCGTGCTCTCCGGCGTGCCAGGGGTCGTCCACGCGGCCGCGACAGTCGCCACCGGGCCCGGCGATGCTCAGCATCTCGTCGCCTACCTGTCCCCGACGGCAACCGTCGACGTCGATGCGACGCGACGTGCCGTCGCAGCGGCGCTCCCGCAGTACATGCGGCCCACGGTGTGGACGGTGCTCGACGAACTGCCGCTCGGCAGTGCCGGCAAGCTCGACCGCCGTGCCCTTCCACAGCCCGACTTCTCGACGACCGAATCCACCGAGACCGTTGAGCCGGGGACCGAGGCGGAACGCCGTATCGCGGAGATCGTCGCCGGTGTGCTCGGCGCCGACCGGGTCGGCGTGACCGAATCCTTCTTCGCGCTCGGCGGCGACTCGATCATGTCGATCCAGGTCTCGGCGCTGCTGCGCGGTGCCGGGTTCCCGCTCAGCCCACGGGAGATCTTCGAACACAAGACTGTTCGTGACCTCGCCCGGGCCGTCGAGACCTCGCCCGGCGACCTCCTGCACGAGCTGCCGGGCGGCGCCGTCGGCGAGGTGGCCATCACACCGACCGTGCACTGGATGCTCGAACATGCCGACGAACCGTCGGATGTGGCGGACTACTCGCAGGCCGTCGTCCTCACTCTGCCGTCGCGCGTCGACGAGATCGGGCTGAGCGCTGTGCTCGATGCCGTGGTCGCGCACCATCCGGCATTGTCGGCGCGGTTGACGCAGACAGCCGACGGATGGTCGATGCGGGCCGGTGAGCCGTTTTCCGGTGCCGACGCCCTGACCATCTGGACGGCCGACGAGGCTGCCCGGCGTGCTGGGGTCACCGACGGTGCCGCACTCGTCCACGCCGCTCATGCCGATGCGCTGGGTCGCTTGGATCCGGCCGCGGCACAGATGGTCGCCTGCACCGGCGTGCGCGGCGTTGGCGACGATCCGGGCCGACTGATCCTGGCCGTGCATCACCTCGCCGTCGATGCCGTCTCGTGGCGCACCATCATCACCGACCTCGCGATCGCCTGGTCGCAACGGAGTGCCGGCGAGTCGATCAGACTGCCGGACAACGGCACATCGATGCGGCGGTGGGCGAGTGTGCTCGACGGTCTCGCGACCTCCCGCGCCGCCGAGCTGCCGATCTGGGAACGTCACCTGCCGCAGCATCCCACCCTGCTCGGCGCGCCGCTCGCCAGAGACCGGGACCGGCAGTCCGGTGTCCGATCCGAGACGTTCCGGGTGTCCGCCGATCTCGCCGAAGCGGTCCTCGGCCGCATCGCCACCGCCTTCCGAACCGGCGCCGACGACATCATGCTCGCCGCACTCGGACTCGCCGTGGCCCGCCACCAGGGTGGCCCGGTCCCGGTGTCGATCCTGCTCGAGGGTCATGGCCGCGAAGAACACGTCGGTGAGGCGCTCGCCGATCTGTCCCGCACCGTCGGCTGGTTCACGAGCGTCTCGCCGCTCATCGTCGAGATCGATCCCGCCCTACCCATCGCGACGCTCGTCAAGGCCACCAAGGAAGCCGTCGCCGAGCGGCCCGACGACGGCATCGCCTTCGGCGCGCTGCGATACCTCCGACCCGATTCGCCGCTGGCCTCTCGGCCGCTCCCGCCGATCACGTTCAACTTCCTCGGCGCGGGTACGGGTTCTGTCCGGTCCGCCGACGGTGTCGATGCAGACGTCGCGTTCGCACCGGTCGCCGACGCACCCCGCCTGCCCGGTACCGTCTCGGGGACGATGGCCGCGCTCGCGCAGCTCGCGGTCAACGTCAACACCGTGCCGACCGCGGTCGGTCGTGTCCTGGAGGTCGAGTTCAGCGCGCCGGCAACGGTTCTCGACGGCGATGCGGTGGCGTCACTGGCCGCCGGGTTCACCGATGCGCTCGCGGAGATCACCGCCCACGTCGACGAGGTCGGCGATCCCGGACTGAGTCCGTCGGACGTCGCCGCCACGGGCCTCACCCAGGGCGAGATCGATCAGCTCGCCGTCCGGTATCCGGACGCCGACCTGTGGTCGCTCACCCCGCTGCAGCGCGGTCTGTTCTATCAGGCCGAACTGGCACAGACCGAACACGCCCAGGCCGATCACGAACCGGCGGACGGCGCGACCGGCCTCGACGTCTACGTCACCCAGGGCGTCATCGACATCCACGGTCACGTCGACGGCGATCGACTGCGGGAGTCGGCTCGTCGGCTGCTGGGCGATCACCGGGTGCTCCGCTCCGGGTACCTGCGGACCGAGTCGGGCACACCGCTCGCCGTGGTCCCCTCACAAGTCGACCTGGACTGGGAGTCCGTCGACCTCAGTGAACTCCCGGTCGACGACGCCGAACGCCGCGCCGATGAGCTGGCCCTGAGAGATCGGATCACACCGTTCGACCTGGCCGTGCCGCCCTTGCTGCGTTTCCGGCTGATCCACCTCCCGGACGGCGTGAACCGGTTCGTCGTCACCAACCACCACCTGCTGCTCGACGGCTGGTCCAATCCGCTCGTGCTGGCCGAACTGTTCGCCCACTACGGCGGCCTCGAGCTCCCGGGCACCGACGAGACGGTCAGCCGTGACTACGGCGATTTCCTCGACTGGCTCACCCGACGGGACGACGACGCGGCACTGGCGTCGTGGCGCGAGGTCCTCGCCGACGTCGATGGCCCGACCCTGGTACGGCCCGGATTCACCTCCGCCGCAACCGAACTGCCCCGCGACCGGATTGTCGCCGCGGGTGCCGAACTCTCGTCGCGGCTGACCCGCTTGGCCCGCGACACCGACACCACCGTCCCGACCATTCTCCAATACGCCTGGGGCGTGCTGCTGTCCCGACTGACCGGACGCGCCACTGTCACCTTCGGCGAGACGGTCTCCGGCCGGCCGCCGGAACTGCCCGGCGTGGAATCGATGATCGGCCTGTTCATCAACACGCTGCCGGTGGTCGTCGACGTCGATGCGGCACAGCCGGTGCGAGACGGCCTCGCCGACCTGCAGGCCACCAAGGCACGGCTCCTCGACCACCAGCATGTCGGCCTCGCCGACATCGCGTCGGCCGCCGGTCATCACGTGCTGTTCGACACGCTCACGGTCTACGAGTCATATCCGGTGGATGCCGACGCGGTCACCGCGGGCAGCTCGGCGGCCGGCCTGGAGATCGGGCGGGTGTCGCTGACCGACGCCACCCACTATCCGCTCAATCTCGCCGCCGCACCGTCGGACGACGGCATCGACCTGACGTTCAAGTACCTCCCGAATGCGTTCTCGGACAGTGAGATCACGCGTATAGCGGCGCTGTATCAGACACTGCTGGCCGGATTCGTGGCCGCGCCGGACGGCGCCGTCGGTGACATCGAGCTCGTCGATGCCGACGAACGTGCGGTACTCGCGCCGATGACGGCTCCCGCCACGGCGTCGCCGCGCACGATCACCGAGATCCTCGCCGCGCGTGAGGTGACCGGCGACCGCACCGCACTGATCCTCGGCGACCGGTCGATGACCTACGACGAGTTCGGCGACCGCACCCACCGACTCGGCCGGTTGCTCATCGGCGAGGGCATCGGACCGGGAGACGTGGTGGCGGTGGCGGTCGGTCGGTCTGTCGAGTCCGTCATCGCGGTCTGGTCGGTGCTGGCCACCGGTGCGGCGTATCTGCCGATCGACCCGACACTGCCCGCCGACCGGGTGGCCCACATGCTCACCGATTCCGGTGTGGCGGTGGCACTCACCATCGGCGACAGCGGACTCGACAAGCGTTCCGACTTGGTCCGCTGGATTGCGATCGACCACCCGTTGATCCGGACACGGCTCGACGGACTGTCGGGCGCACCGATCGCCGACGACGAACGGACCCGCGCCGCCCGTCTCGACGACCTCGCCTACCTGATCTACACGTCGGGCTCGACCGGTCGACCCAAGGCCGTTGCCGTGTCGCAGCGTGGCATGGCGGAATTGCTTGCCGCGCAACAGGGAATCTCTGGGAACGGTATCTCGGGAACCGAGTCCGACACCCGAGTGCTGCACGTGGCGTCCCCGAGCTTCGATGCCGCCTTCTTCGAGATGGCCTGGGCCATCGGGCTGGGGGTCACCCTGGTGATCTCCCCGGCCGACGTCTTCGCCGGCCCAGCCCTCGTCGAGGTGATCGTCGACGGCGCCGTCACCGACGCGGTCATCACCCCACAGGTGCTCGCGACGATGGAGCCCCACGGCGTCACCTCGCTCCGTCACCTCACGACGGCTGGTGAGGCGTGTCCGCCTGACGTGGTCGAGGCCTGGGCGCCAGGCCGGGAGATGTTCAACCTGTACGGGCCGTCGGAGACCACGGTGTGGGCGACGGCGGCCGCGGTGGTTCCCGGTGAACCGATCACCATCGGCCGTCCGGTGGGCGGCTTCTCGGTGGCGGTGCTCGACGAACGGCTGCATCCGGTTCCGATCGGCGCGGTCGGTGAGCTCTACCTCGCCGGCGATGGCCTCGCGCTCGGCTATCTGAACCGGGCCGGTCTGACGGCGTCGACCTTCGTGGCGAATCCTCTTGGCGAGCCGGGCAGTCGGTGGTACCGCACCGGCGATCTCGTCCGTTGGACACTGGATGCGCGCACCCGGGCTCATCGGTTGGAGTTCGCCGGCCGGGCCGACTTCCAGGTGAAGATCAACGGTCAGCGTGTCGAGCTCGGCGAGATCGATGCCGTTCTCACGGCGCAGCCGGGCGTCGACACGGCGGTCACCCAGGGCGTCGGGGGAGACGGCACCGGTATCCGTCTCGTGAGCTATGTGGTGCCGGAGACGGACAGATCGACGGAGCTCGACCCGGACACTCTCATCGGCGCAGTGAGCGAGCGACTCGCGCGATACATGGTGCCCTCGGCGATCGTCGTCCTCGACGCCCTGCCACTGACCACCAGCGGAAAACTCGACCGACGCGCACTGCCGATCCCGGACGGGCTATCGGCCGAGGAGTTCGTCGCACCGGTCGGCCCCGGCGAGACCGAGATCGCCGAGATCATCGGCGATCTGCTGGGCCGCCACCGGGTGAGCGCGACGGAATCGTTCTTCGACCTCGGCGGCAACTCGTTGTCGGCGACGCGACTCGCCGCACGGATCTCGGCGACCGCGGGCGCCACCGTGCGGGTCCGCGACGTCTTCGACCACCCGACGGTGCGAGACCTCGCTCGGTTGATGAGCCGGTCCGTGACCGACACCCTGGCGTCCGTCGCGCCGGGCTCGATCCCGCGGCCGCCGCACCTCCCGCTGTCGTACTCGCAGCAGCGGATCTGGTTCCTCAACCGGTTCGATCCGGAGTCGCCGGCTTACAACATCCCGCTGGTGTTGCGCCTCGACGGCGACCTCGACGTCGCTGCGCTGCGCGCCTGCATCACCGACGTGGTGGGCCGACACGAGGTGCTGCGCAGCACCTTCGGGGACGTGGACGGGACGCCCGTCCAGACGGTCCACGCGGCCGCCGACCTGTCGACGGCGCTGCGTTGGCAGCACATCGACGGCTCCGACGCCGAGATCGCTGCCGCCGTGACGCAGGCCGTCACCACCGGATTCCACATCGCGACCGAGTTGCCGGTGCGCGTGGTGCTCGGCACCGACGCGGCCGACCGTCGCCGACATGTGCTCGCCCTCGTCGTGCACCACATAGCGGCCGACGGCGAATCGATGACACCGCTGCTCGCCGATGTCCTCACGGCGTACCGCGCGCGGACGGAAGGCGCCGCGCCGGCGTGGACACCGCTGCCGCTGCAGTTCGCCGACTACGCACTCTGGCAGCGCGCGGTCCTCGGTTCACCAGACGATCCCGACTCGGCGATGGCGGCGCAAACCCGTTACTGGACACAACAGTTGGCGGCCCTACCCGATGTGCTCGAGCTGCCGGCGGACCGTCCGCGCCCGGCGGTTGCGACGCTGCGTGGCGCGGCCGTCGAGCTCGAGGTCCGCGCCGAGGTCGCATCCGCGGTCACCGCGATCGCCGCCGATCGGGGAGTCACGTCGTTCATGGTCGTGCACGCCGCGCTCGCGGTACTGCTGTCCCGGTTGTCCGGCACCACCGACATCGCCGTGAGCATCCCGATCGCCGGACGCGGCGATGCAGCCTTCGATCAGCTCGTCGGCATGTTCGTGAACACGCTCGTCCTGCGCACCGAGGTCGACTCGTCGACGACATTCACCGAACTCCTCGATTCGGTGCGGCGCACCGATCTCGACGCGTACGCGCACGCCGATGTGCCGTTCGAATATCTCGTCGAGGAATTGAATCCGACTCGTTCGGAGGCGTTTGCGCCGCTGTCGCAGGTGTTGTTGACGGTCGACGCGTCGTCGCGAGGGAGCATCGATCTGCCCGGGCTGACCGTCACACCCGTACCGGCAGGCGAGCCGTCCGCCAAAGTGGATCTGACCATCGACATCGCCACCGGAGACGGTCCCGAGGACGGCTGGCGCGGCTCGATCGTGTACGCGACGGATCTCTTCGACGCGGCGACCATCGAGCGACTGGGCGGCCGATTCGTCGACCTCCTCGGGGATCTCGCGCGGCACCCGTCGGCGGCGGTCGGCGACAGCCCGTTGCTCACCAGTCGTGAGGACGGCGACATCCGCCGGCTCTCCGTCGGACCCGACGTGGCGCTCCGCGATGCCACGCTGGACACCGCGATCATCGAGCAGTCGCGACGCACACCGTCGGCCCCCGCCCTCGTGTTCGACGACCGGAGCGTGGACTACGCAGAGCTCGTGGCCCGGGTCAGCGACCTGGCACGGGATCTCATCGCGCGCGGCGTGGGCCCGGATGACGCAGTCGGCGTGAGTATTCCACGATCGGTCGACATGGTGGTCGCGATCCACGCGATCGTCGCCGCGGGTGGCCAATACGTGCCGATGGACACCGAGGCCCCCGCCGATCGTGTGCGCCACATGCTCGACACCGCGGGCGTGGCACTGGTCCTCGTCGCGCCCGGCACATCCCCGCAGACGTTTGTCGAGGCCGGCGCCACCGTGCTCGATGTCGACACCACCGCACCGATCGATATCGACATCGATCCGGTCACCGACGCCGAGCGGCGAGCACCACTGCATCCGGGTCACGCCGCATACACGATCTTCACCTCGGGTTCGACCGGCCGGCCCAAGGGCGTGACGGTGTCGCACCGTGCCGTCCTCAACCGTCTGCGCTGGGGTCTGAGCACCTTCCCGATCGATGCCTCGGACACGGTGATCCTCAAGACGCCGTACACCTTCGACGTCTCGGTGCCCGAGCTGTTCGCGCCGCTCTTCGCCGGTGCGCGGATGCTGATCGCCCGCCCGGGCGGACACACCGATCCGGGTCACCTCGCCGAGGTGATCGAGTCGGAGCAGGTGACATCGGTCCATTTCGTGCCGTCGATGCTGTCGGTGTTCCTCGACGTCGTCGACGACGAGACCCTGGCGGGGCTCACGTCGCTGCGGTACGTCTTCGCCTCCGGTGAGGCGCTGCCACCGGCCGTCGCGAAGGCCACCCGCGCCGCACTGCCCTGGGCCGGACTGCACGATCTGTTCGGTCCCACCGAGGCGGCCGTCGAGGTCGCCCACCAGGATCTGACCACTGTCGGCGACGTGGTGCCGATCGGGCACCCGACGTGGAACACCACGACCTGGGTGCTCGACAGCCGGCTGCGCCCGGTACCCGTCGGCGTGCCCGGCGAGCTGTACCTCGGCGGCGTGCAGATCGCCCGCGGTTACGCGGCTCGCCCGGATCTCACCGCGGAACGTTTCGTCGCTGACCCGTTCGGTGCACCCGGTGACCGGCTGTACCGCACCGGCGACCTGGTGCGCCACAACTCCGGCGGCGAGCTGGAGTATCTGGGCCGCACCGACTTCCAGGTGAAGCTGCGCGGACAGCGCATCGAACTCGGCGAGATCGAGTCGGTGCTCACCGCCGTCGACGACGTGGTGCACGCTGCGGTCACGGTCGCGCGGTCGTCCACCGGGGCCGAACACCTCGTCGCCTATCTGGTCGGACCGGCCACTCCCGAGCCGGCGAAAACCGCGGCCGCAGAGGCGCTGCCGGAATACATGCGGCCGACCGTGTGGAGCCTGCTCGACGCCATCCCGCTGGGCAGCTCCGGAAAGCTGGACCGTCGGGCGTTGCCGGGGCCCGACTTCACTGCGCTGGACACCGATTACGAGGCACCTGCCGACGACGACGAGCGTGCGATCGCCGGGATCTTCGCCGGTGCCCTCGGCGTCGACCGGATCTCGGTGACCGAATCCTTCTTTGCGCTCGGCGGCGACTCGATCATGTCCATCCGGGTGTCGTCGGCTCTGCGTGCCGCGGGCTACACCGTGAGCCCCCGGGACATCTTCGAGCGGCGGACCGTGCGGGGCCTGGCCATCGCAGCCCGCGCCGGCGCGGTCGCCGACCTGGCCGAATACCCGGGCGGGGGAGAGGGCGAGGTCGCGCTCACCCCGGCCGTGCACTGGATGCTCGAACATGCCGACGAGCCGTCCGACATCGCCGATTTCTCGCAGAGCAGCGTGCTGGTCCTGCCCGACGGCATCTCCGAACCCGAGCTGCGCACGGTGGTCGCCGCGGTCGTCGCGCACCATCCGATGCTCGGTGCACGGCTGGTCGAGCGCGACGGCGCGTGGGAGCTGACCGCGGGCAACGCGTCCGACGTGGGCGCCGCGGTCGAGATCCGAGACATCGACGCCCCGGTCGATTCGCCGGCCTTCACCGAGGCCGTCCGCGAGGGGCACGTCCAGGCGCTGGGACGTCTCGACCCGGGCACGGGTGCAGTGCTCCAGGCCGTCGGGCTGCGGAGCCCGGACGGGCGCGGCAGGCTGGTTCTCGCCATTCATCATCTCGCGGTCGACGCCGTCTCGTGGTCGGCGATCATCACCGATCTCGTCACCGCATGGGCTCAGTACTCAGCGGGACAGGGGATCTCGCTGCAACCGACCGGCACGTCGATGCGGCGCTGGGCCGGCGTGCTCGCCGATCTCGCCGGCCGGGACGAGGAACTCCCGATCTGGGCCGAGCACCTGCGGGCGCCAGACGTCGAGCAGGTCGGCAGGCCTTTCGAACGGGCCCGCGATCGTCAGGCGACGGTCCGGACCGTGTCGTGGACGCTGCCCACCGACCTGACCGAAGCCCTGCTGACCAGGGTGCCGAAGGCCTTCCGGACCGGGGCCGACAACCCGTTGCTCGCGGCCTTGGCCCTGGCGGTGGCGGATGCGACCACCGGTGGTCGCATCGCCATCCTCCTCGAGGGCCACGGACGTGAGGAATCCGTCGCACCGGGCGCCGATCTGTCGCGCACGGTCGGATGGTTCACCAGCATCGCACCGCTGACCGTCGATGTCCCCGCGGACGGTGGTGACACGGCCGACATCACCGCGTTGGTCAAGTCCGTCAAGGACTCCCGGGCCGCCATGCCCGATCACGGTGTGGCATTCGGGTCACTGCGCCACCTGCGCGACGGCTCACCGCTCGCAGACCTGCGGCTCCCGTCGATCAGCTTCAACTACTTCGGCAATGTCGGTGGTCCGGCGGACGCTGCCGCGGGGAACGATGTCGCCGGCTTCCTGCCGGCGACGGATGCGCCGGTGCTGCCGCCGTCGGTGTCCGGCGCGATGGTGGCACTGTCCTCGCTGGCGGTCAACGTCTCCGCGGTCGCCGATGGCGACGGCCGGACCCTGCGAGCTGACTTCAGCTTCCCGGCCGCCGTCCTCGACGACGACGAGGTCAGCGCGATCGCGCGACGGTGGCAGGGCGGTCTCGCCACCATCGTCGCCGACCTCGACGCCGTGGGCGATCCCGGCCTGTCCGAATCCGATGTGGTGACAACCGGACTCGCGCAGCACGAGATCGACGAGCTCGCCAGACAGTACCCGGAGGCGGATCTCTGGGCGTTGTCCCCGCTGCAGAACGGGCTGCTGTTCCAGTCCGAGATCGTCGACCGCCCCGATGAGATCGACGTGTACTCGGTCCAGGTGATCATCGAGGTCGCCGACGGTATCGACGAGCCCCGGATGCAACGGGCGGCCGGCGAATTGTTCCGAGCACACCCAGTGCTGCGATCCGCGTTCGTGCGGACGGCCGACGGTACGCCGGTCACCGTGGTGCCGCCGGACGTCGAACCCGATTGGCAGACGGTCGATCTCACCTCCCTCGACGCCGACGCTGCGCAGGCGCGTCTGGCGGCACTCGCCGGCGAGCAGCGCACCACCCGCTTCGACCTCGCACGACCCGGCCCCATCCGGTTCGTCGCGGTCACGATGCCGTCGGGTGGGCACCGGCTGATCATCACCAACCACCACATCCTCCTCGACGGCTGGTCCGGGCCGCTGGTGATCGCCGACCTGTTCGCCGCCTACCTCGGCGACGGCGCCGTCCCCGCCCCGCAGACGCCCCGTGCCGACTACGCCGACTTCCTCACCTGGCTGGCCGACCGGGATGGCGCCGCCGCGCGGGAGGCGTGGCGAGAGGCGCTGGCGCCGTTGGACGGCCCGACCCTCCTCGCGCCCGAGCGGGCCACGGTCGCCGAGACACCGGCGGAACGCGACGTCGACCTCGATCACGAGCTGGTCTCCGGACTGCACCGCTTCTCCCGCGAGCACGGGGTGACGCCGTCGACCGCGATCCAGGTCGCGTGGGCCCTCACCCTGTCCCGGCTGATCGGGCAGCAGGTGGTGGCCTTCGGTGAGACCGTGTCCGGCCGCCCGGCCGACATCGACGGCGTGGAGGCCGCGATCGGCCTGTTCATCAACACCATCCCGGTGATCGTCGACTGCGATCCGGCACAGACCCTGGGCGAGGTCGCGTCGGCACTGCAGGACGCCAAGACCCGGCTCCTGGACCATCAGCACCTCGGCCTGGCCGAGATCGGCGAGATCGCCGGGCATCCGGTCCTGTTCGACACCTTGACCGTCTACGAGTCCTATCCGGTCGACTCCGACGCCCTGGCCTCGGGGAGTCGCGCGGCCGGTCTGGACATCACCGGCGTCGACTTCGCCGACTCCACCCACTATCCGCTCAACCTGATCGTCGGACCGACCGGCGACGGCATGCGGTTCGCCTTCAAATACCTGCCGAGCGTCATCGGCGACGACGAGGTCGTGCGCGTGGCCGACCATGTCCGCACGGTGCTCGCCACGCTCGTCGAGGTGCCCGAGCGCATGCTCGCCGACGTCGACACCATCAGCGACGCCGATCGGGCGCTGGTCACCGGGTGGGCGCACGGCGACCGGGCCGACGTCGACGCCACGACGCTTGCCGATCACGTTGCGGCGCAGGCCCGTGCAACGCCCGATGCCATCGCGCTGGTCTTCGATGGCAACTCGATCACGTACGCCCGGTTCGGTTCGCGGGTGTGGAACCTGGCGCGCGACCTGATCGCGCGTGGCGTCGGACCCGAAGTCGCCGTGGGCGTGTGTATCCCACGGTCGGTGGAACTGCTCGTCGCCCTGCACGCCGTGGTCGCGGCCGGCGGGCACTACGTGCCGATCGACCCGGACGCCCCGGCCGACCGTGTCGAGTACATGCTCGACACCTCCGGCGCGACGCTCGTGCTCGTCGCCGATGACACCGCACACACAATCGGCGCGCAGCACACCGACACAATGACCATTGCGGCCGAGCGCACCGCCGACGTGACCGTCGCACCGATCACCGATGCCGACCGGATCGCTCCGCTGCGAGGCGAGAGCCCCGCATACACGATCTTCACGTCCGGATCGACCGGGCGCCCCAAGGGCGTCACGGTGACACACGAGGCGATCGCGAATCGTCTCGCGTGGATGCAGGCGTCGTACCCGATCAACTCGGGCGACACCGTCATCCAGAAGACCCCGGCCACCTTCGACGTGTCGGTGTGGGAATTGTTCTGGCCGTTGATGCTCGGCGCGGAACTGGTGATCGCCCGTCCCGACGGCCATCGCGACCCGGCCTACCTCGCGGAACTCATCCGCGAGCAGCGGGTGACCACCACACACTTTGTGCCGTCCATGCTGTCGACGTTCATCGACGTCGTCGGGGCCGCCGGTCTGGCCGAGTTGACGTCGATCCGCCAGGTGTTCACCTCTGGTGAGGCGCTTGCGCCGACGGTGGCCGCCGCGGCACTCGACGCGTTGCCGAACGCGCGGCTGCACAATCTGTACGGACCCACCGAGGCGGCCGTCGACGTCACCTTCCACGAGGTGCGGCCCGGCGACACCGCCGTTCCGATCGGCCTACCGGTCTGGAACACCGCCACCCGGGTGCTGGATTCGCAACTGCGGCCGGTTCCACCCGGGGTGGCGGGCGAACTGTATCTCGGTGGTGTGCAGCTCGCGCGCGGATACGCGGCCCGTGCCGACCTGACCGCCGACCGGTTCGTCGCCGATCCGTTCGGCGAGGCCGGTGCGCGCCTCTACCGCACCGGCGACCTGGTGCGGTACACCTCCGACGGCGAGCTGGATTATCTGGGCCGCACCGATTTCCAGGTGAAGCTGCGCGGTCAGCGCATCGAACTCGGCGAGATCGAGGCCGTCCTCGCGTCCGTGCCGGGCGTCGTGCACGCGGTTGCCACGGTCACGGCCACCTCCACCGGCGACGAACACCTCGTCGGCTACGTCGCCGGCGATTCGATCGACCTCCAGACCGTGCGTGAGGCCGCCGCGCAGGCGCTGCCGGAGTACATGCGTCCCACGGTCTGGTCGCTGCTCGAGGAGATGCCGTTCAACACCGCGGGCAAGATCGACCGCCGCGCACTGCCCGAGCCGGAGTTCGCGGCAGGGGAGTACGCCGAACCCGCGACCGACGCCGAACGTGCCATCGCCGCCGTGTTCGGCGACGTCCTCGGCCTCGACACCGTGTCGGCCGCCGACAGCTTCTTCGACCTCGGCGGCAACTCTCTGTCGGCAACCAGAGTCGCCGCCCGCATCGCCGAGGCCCTCGGTACCCGGGTCGGGGTGCGCGACCTCTTCGACGCGCCGACGGTCCGTGCGCTCGCCACCCGGGTCGCCGACATCACCGGCCCGGTAACGGAAACGCTGACCGCCGGCCCACGCCCCGAGCGCATCCCGCTGTCGAGCGCACAACAGCGGATGTGGTTCATCAACCAGTTCGACCTGTCGTCGCCTGCCTACAACATCCCGTTTGCGCTGACGCTCACCGGCCGCCTCGACGCCGACGCCCTGCGCGCCGCTCTCGCCGACGTGATCAGCCGACACGAGAGCTTGCGCACCGTCTTCCCGGCCGACGAGAACGGCGATGCGGCACAACAGATCCTCGACCCCACGATCGCGACGACCGACACATCCTGGTGGAGTCGACCCACAGACGCCGCCACCGCGCGCGATCTCGCCGGGCAACCGTTCGACGTCACCCGCGACCTACCGATCCGTACTGCGCTGGTCTCGACGGGGGACGACGACCACCTGCTCGTGGTGATCATCCACCACATCGCCGCCGACGGTGAGTCGCTCGCCCCGCTGCTGCGCGACATCGTCACCGCCTACACGGCACGGACCGCTGGCACCACACCGGGCTGGCCGGACCTGTCCGTCCAGTACGCCGACTTCGCGCTGTGGCAGCAGCGGGTGCTCGGCTCCGCCGACGATCCGGACTCGATCGTGGGACAGCAGATCTCGTACTGGACCGAACAGCTCGCCGACCTGCCCGACGTCATCGAACTGCCCATGGACCGCCCGCGTCCCGCCGCGGCGTCCTTGCGTGGTGGGCTCGCCGGATTCGACGTCCCCGCCGATCTCGTCGACGCCGTCGACGATCTCTCCCGGCGCCATGGTGCGACGCCGTTCATGGTGCTGCACGCCGCCCTCGCCGCGCTTCTCGGCCGCATCGGCGCCACCACCGACGTCGCCATCGCGACGCCGGTGGCCGGACGCGGACAGGCCGCCCTCGACGACGTGATCGGCATGTTCGTCAACACTCTCGTGCTGCGCAGCGAGATCGATCCCGGCATGTCGTTCCGCGAGCTGCTGACTGCCACCCGCGGAACCGATCTCGATGCCTTCGGCCACGCGGACGTCCCATTCGAGCACCTCGTCGAACGACTCGCACCGACCCGATCGGAGGCCTTCGCCCCGCTCGCGCAGGTCATGTTCACGCTGGAACAGCATGCGCAATCGCGCGTGGACCTGCCGGACCTGAGCATCGCGCCGGCCGAACCTGCCGATCCCGCAGCACGTTTCGACCTCACCGTCGGCCTGTCCGCCACACGCACCGACGACGGCCGGCTGACCGCCCTCGACGGTTCGATCGTCTATGCGACCGACCTGTTCGACCACGACACCGCGATCCGGCTCGCCGACTGGTATGTCGCGATCCTGCGGGCGCTCGTCGACGACCCGGAGGCCGTGGTCGGCGATGTGCCGCTCGTCGACTCGGCCGGACGCGGCAAGCTCCGCGCATGGTCACAGGGCCTCGACGTCGACACCGACGCCGCGGTACTGCCCGACGCGATCGCAACGGCGGTCCGTTCGCACCGCAGCGCACCCGCCCTCGTCGACGGCGACCGGACCATCTCCTACGCCGATTTCGGCGCACGGGTGAACGGCCTCGCGCGCGAACTCATCGGAGCCGGCGTGGGCCCGGACGTCGCGGTCGCCGTCGCGGTCCCGCGCTCCGCGGAGATGCTGGTCGCGATCCATGCGGTGGTGACCGCCGGCGGTCACTACGTGCCGATCGATCCGGCGGCGCCGGCGGATCGCATCGACTACATGCTCGACACCGCACGCGCGGCCGCAGTCATCGTCGGCCCCGGCGGCGTGCCGGACGCGCTCGCCGACTCGAACCGTCCCCTCATCGTCGCCGACCTGTCCGCGCCGGTCGCCGGGGACACCTCGCCGGTCACCGACGCCGACCGCAGGACACCGCTGACCGCCGACCACGCCGCCTACACCCTGTTCACCTCCGGCTCGACGGGCCGCCCCAAGGGCGTCGTCATCACCCACGCGGCCATAGCGAACCGCCTGGCCTGGATGCAGGACTCCTACCGGTTGCGCGGCGCAGACGTCGTGCTGCAGAAGACGCCGGTGACCTTCGACGTGTCGGTGTGGGAATTGTTCTGGCCGTTGATGGTCGGCGCGCAACTGGTGATCGCCCGTCCCGACGGCCACCGCGACCCGGCCTATCTGGCGCAGCTCATCCGCGAGCAGCGGGTGACCACCACACACTTCGTGCCGTCGATGCTGTCGGCCTTCATCGACGTCCTCGGCCCCGAAGGGCTCTCCGCATTGTCGTCGATCCGGCAGCTGTTCACTTCCGGTGAGGCGCTGGCACCCTCGGTCGCCGCGACCGCGCTGGACGCGCTGCCGAACGTGCGGCTCCACAATCTGTACGGGCCCACCGAGGCGGCCGTCGACGTCACCTACCACGAGGTGCGATACGGCGACACCGAGGTACCGATCGGCCGGCCGGTCTGGAACACCACGACGCGCGTCCTCGACGCCCGGCTCCATCCGGTCCCCATCGGGGTGCCCGGCGAGCTCTACCTCGGTGGCTTGCAACTCGCCCGCGGGTACGCCTCGCGCACCGACCTCACCGCCGACCGGTTCGTCGCGGACCCGGCCGGGCCGGCCGGGGCCCGCATGTACCGCACCGGCGACCTGGTGCGCCACGATCCCCAGGGTGATCTGGAATACCTGGGCCGCACCGACTTCCAGGTGAAGCTGCGCGGTCAGCGCATCGAGCTGGGCGAGATCGAGGCGGTGCTCCTCTCCGCACCCGGAGTGGTGCACGCCGCGGCCACCGTCGCGACCACCGCCGACGGCTCCGAACATCTGGTCGCCTACCTCGCCGGCAGCACCGGGGAATCCGGCGGAACAGGGATCGATCTTGCCCCGGTCAAGGCGCTCGCGGCCCGCATGCTCCCGGAGTACATGCAGCCGACGGTGTGGATGCCATTGCAGCACGTCGAGCTCACCGGTTCGGGCAAACTGGATCGACGTGCCCTGCCGGCACCGGAGCGCGGCGGCGGCGAGTACGTGGCGCCCACCACCGACACCGAGGTGACCATCGCCGGTGTCTTCGCCGAGGTACTCGGCCTCGACCGCGCATCGGCGACCGAGAGTTTCTTCGACCTCGGGGGCAACTCGCTGTCCGCCACCCGGGTGGCCGCTCGCGTCGGCCGCGCCCTCGACACCGACGTCACGGTGCGGGACCTGTTCGACGCGCCGACCGTG
The DNA here is from genome assembly GCF_049847105.1 of Gordonia sp. DT218. NCBI lineage: Bacteria > Bacillati > Actinomycetota > Actinomycetes > Mycobacteriales > Gordoniaceae > Gordonia > Gordonia sp. DT218. Next base: position 140,150 of record NZ_JBNCNS010000002.1, read on the forward strand.
CGATCGCTGGCCGAACGGGTCCGTCCGGGAACCGGTGCGACCGCGCCGATCGTCGCGCAGCCCCGGCCCGACGTCATCCCGTTGTCGTTCGCGCAGCAGCGGATGTGGTTCATCAACCAGTTCGACATCACATCCTCGGCGTACAACATCCCGTTGGGCCTGCGGCTGGCCGGAGATGTCGATCACGATGCCCTGCTCGATGCGCTGCTGGACGTGATCGGACGACACGAGATCCTGCGCACCGTGTACCCCACCGTGGACGGGCGACCCGCACAACGCATCCTGGACGTCGACGCCGCCGCCGAGCGTCTCGACTGGTCGTTCGCCCGCGACTCCGGCGACCTGCGCGACGCCACCGCCCGCGGATTCGACATCGCGAGCGACCTCCCGATTCGCGGACGGGTCTGGCGGGCAGCGGATTCGGGGACCACCGACGTCATCGTCGTGTGCCATCACATCGCCTTTGACGGGGAGTCGGCCAAGGTTCTCGCGACCGACCTGGTCCGTGCCTACCTCGCGCGTACCGGCGTCGGGTCGGCCGCCGAGCCGCCGACCGTCCAGTACGCCGATTTCGCGTTGTGGCAACACCAGACGCTCGGCCGCACCGACGACGCGACCTCACCCATCGGCCGGCAGTTCGCGCACTGGCTGTCGGTCCTCGACGAGATCCCGGCGGTCACCGACCTGCCCATGGACCGGCCGCGGCCATCGGTGCTCGAAGCCGACGGCGAGCGCGTGAGCATCGACCTACCCGCGGATCTCGCCGCTGCGGTGCGGCGCACCGCGGCCGAGACCGGTCTGACGCCGTTCATGGTGTGCCACGGCGCGCTCGCGCTGACCGTGGCCCGACTCGCCGCGACGCGCGACGTCGTGATCGGGGCGCCCGTCGCCGGCCGCGGACAGGCGGTCCTCGACGAATTGATCGGCATGTTCGTCAACACCTTGGTGTTGCGGACCGCTGTCGACCCGGCGGTGTCGGTCGAGGACTTCCTCGCCGAGGTCAGAGCCGTCGACCTCGAGGCCTTCGCCCACAGCGACGTCGCCTTCGAACAACTCGTGGATGCGCTGGCACCGGAACGGTCGACAGCGCACGCGCCGCTCACGCAGATCGCGTTCACCTATGCGACCGACGACACGGCCGGTCGCGCGGCGTTCACCGGGGCCGGACTCGAGATCGAACCGCTCGACCTCGCCGAACAGGATGCCAAGTTCGACCTCACCGTCGGTGTCCTCGAACGCCCCGGAAGCGACGGGACACCCGACCTGAAGGCGGAGTTCCTCTATGCGCGAGCATTGTTCGACGAGCCGACGATCCTGGGGTTCGCCGACACCTGGCTGCGGGTCCTCGGCGCGGTCACCGGGGACCGTACCGCCGCCGTCGGCGACATCGACCTGCTCGACGATGCCCAGCGGCGGGAGATGGACGCCGTCCGCGCCGAACTCGCGGCGGCCGCCCGAGCGAACGAGACCTTCGGTGGTGGGAAGACTCTCCCCGAGGTCCTCGGCGACCGCACCCTCGATCCGGAGCATGCCGCACTCATCAGTGGCGCGGAGACGATCGACTACCAGGAATTCGAATCCCGGACCAACCGACTCGCCCGCACCCTGATCCGCCACGGTGTGGGACCGGACGTGGTGGTCGCGGTCGGCATCGCACGGTCGATGGAGTCGGTCGTCGCCACGTGGGCGGTGATCAAGGCGGGAGGTGTCTACCTGCCGATCGACCCGACCTACCCGGACGATCGCATCGACCACATGTTGTCGGATTCGGGTGCGGCCCTGGGCCTCACAACGGTCGCCGACCGCGTCACCCTCGGCGACCGTGATCGGCCGCACTGGCTTGTCCTCGACGAGACCGACCTGATCGAGGCGACCGGGCGGGAGTCGGCGGACACCGTGACCGATGCCGAGCGGCTTGCACCGGTACGCCTCGACAACCTCGCCTACCTGATCTACACGTCCGGCTCGACAGGTCGGCCCAAGGCGGTTGCCGTCAACCACCGCGGCATCTCCGATCTCGTACAAGCATTGCGTGAAGTGTCCTCCGGCCCAGCCACGCGCGTGCTGCACGTGGCATCGCCGAGCTTCGACGCCTCGATGCTCGAGATGATCTGGGCCATCGGATCCGGGCACACGCTGGTCGTCTCGCCTGCCGAGATCTACGGTGGCGCCGAACTCGCCGCCCTCATCGCACGGCACCGCATCACCGATGCGCTGATCACGCCCACCGTGCTCGCCACCGTCGATCCCGCGGGACTCACCACCCTCAAGCACCTCGCGACGGGTGGCGAGGCCTGCCCGCCCGAACTGATCGGGCGGTGGGCCGCCGACGGGCGGGCACTGTTCAACTTCTACGGGCCGTCCGAGACGACGATCTGGGCCACCGCCGGCCGATCTCTCCCGGGCCGACCGGTCACCATCGGGCGACCGATCCGGGGTTTCACCGCCTACATCCTCGACGAGCGCCTCAACCCGGTGCCGCACGGTGTCATCGGCGAGTTGTACCTCTCGGCACCCGGTCTGGCGCGCGGTTACCTCGCGAGGGCAGGCCTGACCGCCGCGCGATTCGTCGCCGATCCGCTGGGACTGCCCGGGTCACGGCTCTACGCCACCGGCGACCTGGTCCGGCGGACCCCCGCCGGCGAGATCGAGTTCGCCGGGCGTGCCGACCACCAGGTGAAGATCAACGGTCAGCGAGTCGAACTCGGCGAGATCGACGCCGTGCTCGCCGCAGCCGATGGCGTTGCACATGCGCTCACCCTGGGTGCCGAGGACCCCGCCGGACGGACCCGACTGGTCGGCTATCTCGTCGCCGACGACCGCACGGTTCTCGACACCGCCGCGGTGTCGAGCGAGGCAGGTCGGCGACTGGCCGCTCACATGGTGCCTGCACAGCTGATCGTGCTCGACGCGCTGCCGTTGACCCCCGCGGGCAAGTTGGACCGGGCCGCCCTGCCCGCCCCGGACTTCGTCGCCGACACCGAGTTCGTGCCACCCGCGACGGATACCGAACGCACCCTGGCCGGCATCGTCGCCGGCTTGCTGGGCGCGGACCGGGTGGGCGCCACCGACTCGTTCTTCACCCTCGGCGGCGACAGCATCATGTCCATCCAGCTGGCATCCGCGGCCAAGTCCGCGGGGTTTGCCCTCACCCCTCGGGACATCTTCGAGCACAAGACGATCCGTGCCATGGCCGCGGCGGCGGGCGTCGTCGGCGCGGCGGTGGAACCACTCGCCGAACTGGCCGACGGGCCATCCGGCCAGATGGTGATCACGCCGATCGTCGACTGGATGCTCGAGCACGCTGATTCACCCGCGGACTTCGCCGACTTCTCACAGGCCAATCTCCTCCGTCTGCCCGCCGGGCTGACCGGAGATGACCTGCGGCACATGCTCGCCGCGCTGGTCGCCGCCCACCCGATGCTGACCGCGCGACTGCGCCAGGTCGAGGGGGAGTGGAACCTCGACACCGGCGCCACCGTGGACACCGGTCGCCTGGTGCGGACCGCGGCGGTGGCGGCGGCGCCCGGCAGTGCGGAGTTCGCCGGTGCGATAACCGATCTGCACGCCGAGGCACTCGCCGAACTCGATCCCGCGACGGGCGACATCCTGCGCTGTGTCGTGGTGGTACCCGACACGGTCGAGATCGCCGACGGCGGCGTCGCGGTCGGTGCCGGCGCCCGGCTGCTGATCGTGATCCATCATCTCGCCGTCGATGCGGTGTCGTGGCCGACGATCGTGGTCGACCTGGCGACCATGTGGTCACAGCGGGAATCCGGTCTCGCGCCGGCACCGCAACCCGAGGGCACCTCGGTTCGTCGGTGGTCCCGCCTGCTCGCCGACCACGCGGCCGACCGATTGACCGAACTGCCCTACTGGCTGGAGCGGTTGCCGGCGAACCCACTGCGCATCGGCCGCGAACTCGACCGCGCCGAGACTCGAGCGGCGCAGCCGGTGACGGTGCCGCTGCTGGTGGACGCCGACACCACCCGCGCGTTGCTCACCACCGTGCCCGACGCGTTCGGCGCCGGCACCCAGGACGCGCTGCTCGCCGCGCTGGCCAGGGCCGTCCACGGGTGGACCGGTGCACACGCAGGGGGTACCGACGGCCCAGAGGGTGTCGACGATGCAGTCGTGTTCGGCGTCGAGGGCCACGGCCGGGAGACCGAGATCGCCGCCCGCGGTGACGATCCACGAGCCGTGGACCTGTCGCGAACCGTCGGGTGGTTCACGACGATATCCCCGGTGCGTGTCCCGGTGGGCGGCGACCACGACGTCGTGCGCACGGTGAAGGAGACCAAGGAGGAGCTCCGCGGCCGCGAGGACCACGGCCTCGGATTCGGCGTGCTGCGCTATCTCGCGCCGCGCGTACTCACCGCCCCGGACACCGATGCCGCGACCCTCGCCGACCTGGCCGAGCTCGGGCGCAGGCGCCTGCCCTCGATCGGGTTCAACTACTTCGGAAATGTCGCAGCGTCGGGCCCGCAGAACGCCGACGCCGCCGATGCGGCATTCGTGCCGTCGGGCGACGATGTCGAGCTCCCGTCGACGCTCAGCGGCGCCCTGGTGATGCCCCATGCGCTGTCGGTGGACGTCCAGACCGTCGTCATCGACGGGCACCGACGGCTCCGCGCGTCGTTCGCGTATCGCCCGGGTTCGCTCACCGACGACGAGGTCACCGATCTCGGCGCCCGCTGGGCCACGGAGCTGGCGGGCATCGTCGCGGCGACCGAGGCCGCGGATCCCGGGCCGTCTCCGTCCGATCTCATCGGACCGCGTCTGCGCCAGGACGAGATCGACGATCTGGGTCGCCGCTATCCAGGTGCCGAGATCTGGCCACTGACCCCGCTCCAGCAGGGGCTCTACTTCCAGGCCGAACTCGGGGCGGCGTCGGGCGACGAGAAGTCTGCGGCCGCAGAGGTCGACGTGTACGTGACGCAGGCCGTGATCGAGCTCGCGGGCGATATCGACGTCGAGCAGATGCGATCTGCCGCAACAAGTCTCCTGGATCACCATCGAGTCCTGCGCTCGGGCTACGTGCGGACTGTCGAGGGGACGGTCGTCGCAGTCGTCCCGCCCCGGATCGATCCGGAGTGGGCCACGATCGATCTGCGCGACGAGACGGGCGAACCCGACGACCACCTCGAATCGATCGCGATGGATCAGGTGCGGCGCCCGTTCGTCCTCTCCGAGCCCGGCCTGATCCGATTCGCGTTGGTGCTGCTGCCCGGATCACGTGCCGCACTCGCCGTCACCAGCCATCACCTCGTGGTGGACGGGTGGTCGGGACCGTTGATCGTCGGTGACCTGTTCGCCACGTACCTCGGCGGTCACCCGTTGACCTCCACCGACAGCGGAGATTTCGCGACCTTCCTGCGGTGGCTCGCCCGGCGCGACGACGCTGCCGCACGTGCGGTCTGGTCGGACGCGTTGGCCCGCCTCGACGGCCCGACCGTCGTCGCCCCCGGACGGGTGGCCACCGAGGATGCGCGGCCTCGCGAGCACGTCATCGACACCGGGGCGGATCTGGGGATCGCCCTCGGGCACGCCGCTCGGCGACTCGGCGTCACCACCTCGACCCTGCTCCAGTTCGGTTGGGCGGTGCTGTTGTCGCGGCTCACCGGGCAGCAGACGGTCGGTTTCGGCGAGACGGTGTCGGGCCGTCCGGCCGACATCGACGGCGTCGAGCAGATGGTCGGCCTGTTCATCAACACATTGCCCGTCGCGGTCACCGTCGATCCGGACCAGCGGATCGACGACGCGGTACGTGCCTTGCAGGACACCAAGACCCGACTTCTCGATCACCAGCACATGGGCCTGGCCGACATCGCCGCGGCCACCGGCCACCACGCGCTGTTCGACACCCTCACCGTCTACGAGTCCTACCCGGTCGACGCCGATACGATCGCCGACAACGGGCAGTCCGAAGACCTTCAGATCACGGCGATCCGCACCGGTGATGCAACGCACTACCCCCTGAACCTGATCGCCGCACCGGCACGTGACACCTCGGGTGCCACGGCCGATGCCGCCGCGTCGGGTGTGTCGCTACAGCTCAAGTACCTGCCGGATGCGTTCTCCGACGCCCAGATCGAGCATCTCGGCAACGCCTTCACACAGATCCTGCTCGCGCTCGGCGCCACCGATCCCGGTCGCGTCGGCGATATCGACCTGCTGACACCCGCGGATCGCGACATCATCGAGAAGTGGGGTCAGGGCGACCGGATCGACGAACCGGCCGACGTCGTGGGTGCGGGTCTGGCCGCTCAGGCCGCGCTCACACCGGATGCCGTCGCCGCGGTCGACGGCGACCGTGAGATCAGCTACGGCGAGTTCAGCGCGCAGGTCAACGTACTCGGCCGATCGCTGATCGCGGCGGGCATCAGACCAGACGACGCGGTGGGAGTCTGTCTGCCACGGTCGATCGAGATGCTCGTGGCGGTCCATGCGATCACGATCGCAGGTGGTCAGTACGTGCCGATGGACACCGAGGCGCCGGCCGACCGCGTGCGATACATGACCGATACCGCCTCGGTGACAACGGTTCTCATCGGTCCCGGGGGAGTACCCGCGGCGGTCGCCGCTGCGGGCGTGGACACCATCGTGGTCGATGCGAGTGTTCCGGCCGAGGTGGGCGCGGCGATCACCGATGACGATCGCCGGGCACCGTTGCGCCCGGAGCACGCGGCCTACACGATCTTCACCTCCGGATCGACCGGCCGCCCCAAGGGCGTAACCGTCTCCCACCGGTCGGTCGTCAACCGACTCCGGTGGGGACTGGAGACCTTCGACGGGGTCGACGCGACATCGGCGACCATCCTGAAGACGCCGTACACGTTCGACGTGTCGGTGCCGGAGCTGTTCGCACCGTTCATGATCGGTGCGCGGGTGATCGTCGCCCGCCCCGGCGGACATGCCGATCCCGCCTACCTGGCCGAGCTCGTCGCCCGGCACGGCATCGTGGCCGTCGACTTCGTCCCCTCGATGCTCGCCGCCTTCCTCGACGTCGTCGAGGACGAGCAACTCGCGGCCATGACCGGACTGCGCCACCTCTACATCGCGGGCGAGGCCCTGCCGCCCGCCCTCGCCCGTACCGCCCGCGAACGACTCCCGCAGGTGGCGCTGCACAACCTGTACGGCCCCACCGAGGCCGCCGTCGAGGTGACCGCGCACGCCATCGGAACCGTCGACGAGCACTGCACGGTGGTGCCGATCGGCGGACCGATCCGGAACACGGCGGTGTGGGTCCTCGACGACCGGCTGCGCCCGGTGCCGCCGGGAGTCGCAGGCGAGCTGTACCTCGGCGGCATACAGATCGCCCGCGGCTACGCGGCGCGCCCGGATCTCACCGCCGAACGCTTTGTGGCAGATCCGTTCGGCACCGGGGGGCGGCTCTACCGCACCGGCGACCTCGTCCGCTGGAGCATGTCCGGAGAGATCGAATACCTGGGCCGCACCGACTTCCAGGTGAAACTGCGCGGCCAGCGCATCGAGCTCGGCGAGATCGAATCGGTGCTGACCTCGGCGCCGGGCGTCGTCCACGCGGCCGCCACCGTCGCCACGGCTGCCGGGGGCGGCGAGCATCTCGTCGCGTATGTGGCGGCCGGACCCGGCCAGCGTCTCGATCTCGACGCGGTGCGCGACTCGGTTGCCGGTGCGCTGCCCGAATACATGCGTCCCACCGTGTGGATGACGCTCGACGAGGTTCCGCTTGGCAGCACCGGCAAGCTCGATCGTCGCGCGCTGCCCGAACCGGAGTTCGCCGCCGGTGAACTCGTGGCACCGGATGGCGAGATCGAGGAGACGATCGCGCAGGTCTTCGCCGAGGTGCTCGGCGTGGATCGGGTGTCGGTCGTCGACAGTTTCTTCGATCTCGGCGGCAACTCGCTCTCGGCCACCCGGGTGAGCGCGCGCGTCGGCAGTGCTCTCAAAGCCGATGTCGGCGTCCGGGATCTGTTCGAGGCGCCCACCGTCCGTGATCTCGCGCGTCGCATCCACACCGGTGACACCGAGGTCGAACCCCTCGTCGCGGGCCCGCGCCCAGACATCATCCCGCTGTCCACCGCGCAGCAGCGGATGTGGTTCATCAACCGGTTCGAACCCGGTTCCCCCGCCTACAACCTGCCGGTGGCTCTCCGGCTGCGTGGACAGGTCGACGTCGAGGCGTTGCGGACCGCGCTCGGCGACGTCGTCGAGCGGCACGAGACACTGCGCACGGTGTTCCCGGCCGCCGACGGACGCCCACATCAAGTCGTCGTCGGCGTCGACGAGGCCCGGAAGCAGCTGGACTGGGCCGAGATCGACGATCCGGCAGCGGCCTTCGACACGATCGCCACGGACGCCACCACCGGGTTCGATGTCACCACCGACATGCCGATCCGCGCGCGGATCGCCTCGCTGGGACCCGACGATCACGTCTTTCTCGTCGTCACCCACCACATCGCGGCCGACGGGGAGTCGACCGGGCCGCTGGTGCGTGACCTGCTGACCGCGTACGAGGCGCGTCGCCACGGACAACGACCCGGCCTGGCTCCGCTCGCGGTCGGATTCGCCGACTTCGCGCTCTGGCAGCAGCGCGTGCTCGGCGACACCGACGATCCGACCTCGGTGCTCGGTCGACAGCTGGACCACTGGACTCGGACCCTCGATGGGCTGCCCGACCTGCTCAACCTGCCGACCGATCACATCCGGCCGCCGGTGGCGAGCATGCGCGGGGCGAACATCCGCTTCACCATCCCGAGTGACACCCGGCGCGGCATCATCGACCTCGCCCGCCAACTGGGGGCCACCGAGTTCATGGTGGTGCACGCCGGTCTGGCAGTACTTCTCGCGCGGTTGTCCGGGACCTCGGACATCGCCATCGGCACGCCGGTCGCCGGTCGCGGTCGCGCCGAACTCGACGAGATCGTCGGCATGTTCGTCAACACCCTGGTGTTGCGCACCGAGATCGACGCCGCCGCCGGATTCGCCGACGTCGTCGCGGCGACGCGCAGCACCGACCTCGACGCCTTCGCCAACGCCGACGTGCCGTTCGAGCACCTCGTCGAGAAGCTGAATCCACTGCGCTCCGAGGCGTTCGCGCCACTGACCCAGGTGATGCTGGCCTACCAGCGGGCGATCTCCGATGACGTCGCCCTGCCCGGCCTCTACGTCACCCCCGTCGACGCAGGCGCACCCTCGGCCAAGGTGGACCTCACCATCGAGGTCTCGCCGGAGCGTGCCGACGACCCGGCAGCGGCCCTCGGCGGCAACATCATCTACGCCACCGACCTGTTCACCGAGGCGACGATCGTCGAGTTCGCTGCCCGTTTCGAGCGCCTCCTCGGCGAACTCGTCACCGCCCCGTCCACGCCGATCGGCGATGTCGAGTTGCTCAGCGAGGGCGATCGCAGACGCCGCCACGCCCTGTCCGCCGGCGTCGAGAAGGACGTGCCGCGCGACACGGTGCCCATCGCGCTGGTCCGGCAGGCGGTGGCCACCCCCGATGCCGTGGCCCTGGTGTCCGGTGATCGGACCCTGACCTATCGCGAGTTCGCCGCCCGCGTGAACAGCCTTGCCCGCGATCTCATCGCACTCGGCGTCACTCCGGATACAGCGGTGGCCGTGTGTATTCCGCGGTCCGTCGAGATGGTGATGGCCATCCACGCCGTCGTGACGGCCGGCGGGCAGTATGTCCCGGTCGACCCCGGGGTGCCGACAGATCGTGCTCGGTACATGGTCGACACCGCAGGCGTCGAGGTGGTGCTGGTCGATGCCCACACCGACCGCCCGGCGGCGATCGACGACCTCGCGGCAGAACTGCGCATCGTCGAGGTCGATGCATCAGCAGACGTCGATTCCGACCATCCCTCCTCGGCCGAGGTGACCGACGCCGACCGCGGCGCGCCACTGGGTCCGGATCATGCGGTCTACACCATTTTCACGTCCGGCTCGACGGGCCGTCCGAAGGGCGTGACCCTGCCGCACGACGCACTGGTCAACCGTCTCTGGTGGGGCCTCGACGAGCTGCCGATCGACGAGACCGACGCGGTCATGCTCAAGACCCCGTACACGTTCGACTGTTCCGTTCCGGAGATCTTCGCGCCGCTGATGGTGGGCGCACGCATGGTGATCCTGCGGGCCGACGGCCATCTCGACCCAGTCCACGTTGCCGAGCAGATCGCCGAACACCGCGTCACGATGGTGCATTTCGTACCGTCGATGCTGTCGGTGTTCCTGGAGGTGGCGGGCGCCGATCGGGTACGGGCCCTCGATTCGGTGCGGATCGTGTCGACGACCGGTGAGGCGTTGCCCCCCGCGGTGGCGGCCGAGACGCGCACGTTGCTCCCGGAGGCGTTGTTCTACAACCTGTACGGCCCGACGGAGGCCGCGGTCGAGATCACCTATCAGGAGATCGAGGCGATCGACCGCGACGTGCCGTCGGTGGCCATCGGTGTGCCGGTGTGGAATTCGACGGCGTATGTGTTGGACGCGCGTTTGCATCCGGTGCCGATCGGCGTCGCAGGCGAACTCTACGTCGGCGGTGTGCAGTTGGCGCGCGGATATGCGGCGCGGCCGGACCTGACGGCAGAGCGGTTCGTCGCCGACCCGTTCGGTGAGCCGGGAACCCGCCTGTACCGCACCGGCGACCTCGTCCGGTGGAACTCGCGCGACGAACTCGAGTATCTCGGCCGTACCGACTTCCAGGTGAAGCTGCGCGGTCAGCGGATCGAGCTCGGTGAGATCGAGGCGGCGATCGCCGAGGCCGACGGTGTCGTCCACGTGGCGGCGACCGTTGTCGACGGGCCCGACGGCGGGCAACATCTCGTCGCGTATGTGGCCGGTGCGCCCGGCCGATCGATCGACCTGCCCGCGGTGCGGTCGGTGACTGCCGAGGCACTGCCGGAGTACATGCGGCCGTCGGTGTGGATGGTTCTCGACGACATCGCGCTGAACTCGGCGGGCAAGCTGGATCGCCGGGCGTTGCCGGAACCGGAGTTCGCCGCGGGCCGATACGTGGCGCCGGAGACCGATGCGGAGTCGACCGTCGCGGGTGTGTTCGCCGATGTGCTCGGCGTCGACCGGGTGTCGGTGGTCGACGGTTTCTTCGATCTCGGTGGCAATTCGCTGTCGGCCACGCGGGTCGCCGCCCGCGTCGCCGAGGCGTTGGGGGTGGAAGTGCCGGTGCGGGCGCTCTTCGACGCGCCGACACCTCGTGACCTGGCCGCGGCCCTCGTCGACGCCGAGATGTCGGGCGCGCGGACCGCGGTCGGCTCGCCGCCGGCACCGCAACCACGTCCCGAGCAGATCCCGCTGTCGTTTGCGCAGCAGCGGATGTGGTTCATCAATCAACTCGAACCCGACTCGCCTGCCTACAACATCCCGGTCGTGCTGCGGCTTCGTGGCGCGCTCGATCTCGACGCCATGCGCCACGCACTCGAGGATGTCGTCGCGCGACACGAGGTCCTGCGTACCCGGTATCCGGCAGACTCCGACGGACTGCCCTTCCAGCGAATTCTCCCGGTGGGCACGACGGTCGACTGGGCGGTCGGCACCGAGAGCGATGCCTTCGGGATCGTGCGGCGGGGCTTCGACGTGACCGACGAGATGCCCGTCCGCGCCAGAATCGCCCGTGTCGGTGAGGACCCCGTCGAACACGTCCTGGTGCTGGTGACCCATCACATCGCCAGCGACGGCGAGTCCTGCTCGGTACTCGCGCGTGACCTGATCACCGCCTACGTGGCGCGACACGACGGTCGGGCGCCCGAATGGGCCGAGCTCGGCCTGCAGTACGCCGATTACGCACTGTGGCAACGCGATCAGATGGGCGACCCGCGCGACCCGGAATCCGCCATCGGCCACCAGCTCTCCTTCTGGCGGGCGGAGCTCGCCGGCCTGCCCGACGCCATCGAGTTGCCGACCGACCGGCCTCGCCCCCGGGTGTCGAGCATGCGCAGCGGCACCGTCGACTTCGTTGTCGACGGTGACGTCCGTCGCGCCGTCGAGTCCGCGGCCCGCGCACAGGGCGCGACCCTGTTCATGGCAATCCATGCGGCACTTGCCGTGCTGCTCGCCCGGATGTCGGCCACCCGCGACATCGCCATCGCCACCCCGATCGCCGGTCGCGGAAGCGCCGCTCTCGACGACCTGATCGGCATGTTCGTCAACACGCTGGTCCTGCGCACCGAGGTCGACCCGGAGCTCACCGTGTCCGGCCTCATGGACGCGGTGCGGCGAGTGGATCTCGACGCGTTCGCGCACGCGGATGTGCCGTTCGAGCAGGTGGTCGACGCGCTGGATCCGGTGCGATCGGAGGCATTCGAGCCGCTGGCCCAGGTGATGGTCATCCTCGAGCAGGCCGGCGGCGGTGTCGCGGGCGACACCACCGCGACCGACATCGACGGTGTGGAGTTCAGCGCGGTCGATCCCGACGCGGATGCCGCGAAGTTCGATCTGACGTTCGGCCTGCAGGACAGGGGCGAGCGGCTCGACGGCAAGATCGTCTATGCGGCCGATCTTTTCGACGACTCGACCGTCGCGGGTCTGGCCCGCGGATTCCAGCGGATTCTCCGGGCGATCGCAGATCGGCACGATGCTGCGGTGGGCGACATCGCGCTGCTCACCGATGCAGAGGTCGACGAACAACTCCGCGTGTCCACAGGAGAGAGCGGCCACATCGGCAGCATGCTCCTCACGGATGCGCTCGATGAGTTCGCTCGAGATCATCCCACGGCGACCGCATTGCGTTTCGGCGGTCGCACACTCGATCACCACGAGTTCTCCGCACGGGTCGACTCGCTGGCGCGCGATCTCATCGCCAGGGGTGTCGGTCCCGACGTGGCTGTCGGCGTGTGCATTCCACGGTCCGTCGAGATGGTCGTCGCGATCCACGCGGTGATCACCGCGGGCGGGCAGTATGTGCCGATCGATGTCGCGGCACCGCGTGACCGGGTCGAGTACATGCTGACCACCGCAGGAGTGGAACTCGTGATCGTCGGCGGCGCGCACACCGCGGTCGCCGAGATCGCGGTCGACACGGTGTTGCTCGACTGCTCGGGTACCGATTTCTCAAAAGCGGAGCCGGTGACCGATGCCGACCGGATCGCACCTCTCCGCCCGGAACATGCCGCCTACACGATCTTCACCTCCGGATCGACGGGCCGCCCCAAGGGTGTGACCGTGTCTCATGGGGCGATCGTCAATCGACTCGCGTGGATGCAGGCCGCATACGTCTTGGAGCCCTCCGATGTGGTGCTGCAGAAGACCCCGGTCACCTTCGACGTGTCGGTGTGGGAGTTGTTCTGGCCGTTCATGGTCGGCGCACAACTGGTGATCGCCCGGCCGGACGGCCACCGGGATCCGGCATATTTGGGGGAGCTGATCCGCACTGCACGGGTGAGTACCTTGCACTTCGTGCCGTCGATGCTGTCGGTCTTCGTCGATGCGCTGGGAACCGCCGGGCTCGTCGGCCTGACATCGGTACGGCAGGTGTTCACCTCGGGCGAGGCGTTGCCCCCGTCGGTCGCGCGGGCGGCGTGCGATTCATTTCCCGATATCCGCCTCCACAACTTGTACGGGCCTACCGAGGCGGCGGTCGACGCCACCCATCATGAGGTGACGCCGGGCGAACCGACCGTGTTCATCGGTCGATCGGTGTGGAACACCCGCGCCCTGGTGCTGGACGATCGCCTCCAGGTGGTCGGCCCGGGGACCCCGGGCGAGTTGTACCTGGGTGGCGTGCAGGTGGCCCGCGGGTACGCTGCCCGGCCGGACCTGACCGCGGAGCGGTTTGTGGCGGACCCGTACGGCCTTCCAGGCGCCCGTTTGTACCGCACCGGCGATCTGGCGCGTCGCACCCCGCGCGGTGACCTGGAGTATCTGGGGCGCACCGACTTTCAGGTCAAGCTGCGTGGTCAGCGCATCGAGCTCGGTGAGATCGAGGCGGTGCTGGCCTCTGCGCCGGGTGTCGTACACGCCGTGGCCACGGTGGCCACCGCGCCCGGCGGAGGCGAACATCTCGTCGCGTATCTCGCCGGCGCGCCCGGCGCGGTACTCGATCTCAGGTCGATCCGCACGATCATCGACACCGCGCTCCCCGAGTACATGCGTCCCACGGCGTGGACGGTGCTCGACGAGCTCCCGTTGAACTCGGCCGGAAAGCTGGACCGCAAGGCCCTGCCCGCACCCGAGTTCGGCGCGCCCGCAGTGGGTCACGTGCCGGCCGCGACCGATGCCGAGCGGGCCATCGCCGACGTGGTGTCCCGCATCCTGGGGACCGACGACGTGTCGGTGACCGAATCCTTCTTCGGTCTCGGCGGCGATTCGATCATGTCGATCCAGCTCTCGTCTTTGCTGCGCACCGCCGGACTGGACGTCAGCCCGCGGGACATCTTCGAACACAAGACGATCCGCGCCATTGCCCGGGCGACCACCGGCCGCGAGGTCGCGGTCCTGCCGGAGTACGAGGGCGGCGGTGTCGGACGCACCGCGCTCACCCCCGGTGTGCACTGGATGCTCGAGTTGTCCGACCGGGCGGAGGATTTCGCCGACTTCTCGCAAACCGTCACACTGACCCTGCCCGCGGCGATCGGGGTCGACGACCTCCGGGCCGTGCTCGACGCCGTGGTGGCCAACCATCCGATGCTGACGGCCACGCTCGTCGAAACCATGGACGACGGATGGGTCCTCACTGCGGGCGCGGCCCACTTCGACCCGATCGCCGCCGTGCGCATCGTCGACGCCGACGTCGATCCCGGAACCCCCGGTTTCGACGAACTGCTGCGCGCCGAGCACCGAGCCGCCATGGGCCGGCTCGACCCTGCCTCCGGACGGCTCATCGAGGTCACCGGTCTGCGGTCGGCGGCGGATGGCGACGGCCGCCTGATGGTGTCCGTGCACCACATCGCCATCGACATCGTCTCCTGGCCCGTCGTGGCGACCGAGCTCGCCATGGCCTGGGCCCAGCGGACCACGGGCCTACCGATCGAGCTGCCCGGGGAGGTCACCTCTGCCCGTCGGTGGGCGGGTGCGCTCGACGAGCTCCCACGGACCCGGCCCGCCGAGGTGGAACTCTGGCGGCAGCGACTACCGGAGCGTGACACCGTTCTCGGGCGGCGACTGGATCGGGCCCGTCACCGCGAACGCACCGTCACCACCAGCACGTCGACTGTCGATGCAACCGTGTCCGAAGCGGTGCTGACCCGGGTGGCCGCTGCCTTCCACACCGGAGCCGACGAGATCCTCGTCGCCGCGCTCGTCACTGCGATCGAGCACTGGCAGCGGGTGCAGCCAGACTCGGGCGACGCCGACGCCGGCGTATCGGTGCTGCTGGAGGGGCATGGGCGAGAAGAGCAGGTGCAGCCGGGGGCCGACCTGTCGCGCACCGTCGGCTGGTTCACCGCCTTCACCCCGGTGAACGTGACGCCGGCGGCGGGCGATCGAGCGCCGGTGGACACGGTGCGCGCGGTCAAGGAACTCCTCGCCGCCACCCCGGACAAGGGCATCGGCTTCGCGCCGCTGCGCTACGCCGCCGGAAGCGAACTCCGCAACCGTCCGTTGCCGCCCGTCCTCTACAACTTCATGGGAGGCGCGGGTGCGGTGGGTTCCACCCAGGGCGCCGACGATCGCGGATTCGCGTTCGCGACGGACGCGCCGACGCTGCCCGGCACGGTCACCGGCGGGATGCGCGCGCTCGCCGCGCTCAACGTGCACGTCCACATCGGTGGCGGTGCACACGGACGCGAGATCGTCGCCGAATTCGGTTATCCCGCCGACGCCCTGAGCGGCTCGGAGGTCGCCGAGATCGTCGGCGGATTCCAGGACACTCTGGTAGTGCTCGTCGACGAGGTCGACCGGGTCGGCGACATGGGGCTCACGCCCTCCGACGTGCCGGGCGCCGATCTGACCCAGCGCGACCTCGACGACCTCGCCGCGCGCTATCCCGCCGCCGACATCTGGCCGATGTCGCCATTGCAGCAGGGCCTGTACGTCGAGGCGGCCCGGCATGACGGAACCGACGCCTCCGTCGACGTGTATGTCACCCAGTCCGTCATCCGACTCGACGGCGATCAGGACGCCGACCGCCTGCGGCGGGCCGCTGCGCGCCTCTTGACACATCATCGGGTGCTGCGGTCCGGCTTTGTGCAACCGTCGAGCGGTGCGCTCGCCGTGGTGGTGCCGGAGTCGGTCGAACTTCCGTGGCGCACTGTTGATCTGAGCGGCGAGACGGTGGCTGCGGCGGATGCGCGTCTCGACGAGATCGCGGTGGCCGAGCGGGTCGAGCGCTTCGACCTCGCCGCACCGCCGCTGATCCGGTTCGTACTGGCGACGCTCCCGGGCGAGTCCGGGCCACGCGCCGCGCTGATCGTCACCAACCACCACCTGTTGTTCGACGGGTGGTCCGGACCGCTCGTGTTGGCCGATCTGATCGAGGGCTACGTCGTCGACGACGACGAGACCCGCTCGACGACAACCGACTACGCCGATTTCCTGGAGTGGTTGTATCGGCAGGACCGCAGCGCCGCGCTCGATGCCTGGCGTGACGAACTGTCCATCGTGGACGGTCCGACGCTGGTCTCGACGGGCGCCGCCGCCACCGTCGAGGAGATGCCGGCCGAGCACGCGGTGTTCGTCGGCTCCGACACCACCCGCCGGTTGGAGGAGTTCGCGCGCACCTCGAACGTGACGTTGTCGACTGTCGTCCAGTTCGCGTGGGGCGTCCTGCTGTCCCGGATGACGGGGCAGGACACGGTGACCTTCGGTGAGACGGTGTCCGGCAGGCCCCCCGAGATCGATGGCGTCGAATCGATGATCGGCCTCTTCATCAACACCCTGCCGGTGGCGGTGTCCGTCGAGCCGCGGACGACGATCGCCGACGCGGTTCGCGCCCTGCAGGAGAGCAAGACCCGACTGCTCGACCACCAGCATCTGGGACTGCCGCAGATCGCCGCGGAGGTGGGTGAGGTCGGCTTCGACACCCTCACCATCTTCGAGTCGTATCCGATCGACGGTGACGCCGTCGCCGATGGCAGCCGGGCGGCCGGGCTGCGCATCGCCGGCATCGATTTCACCGACGCCACGCACTACCCGCTGAACCTGTTCAGCACGCCGACCGCGAACGACCTGGGTTTGAACGTCAAGTACCTGCCGAGCGCGTTCACCGCCGACGAGATCAGCGGATTCGCGGCGGCCGTCGTGGCGATCCTGAGACACGTCGTCGAGGGGCCGGACACCGCAATCGGTGACATCGACCTGCTGAGTGCAGCGGCGCGCGACGCGGCCCTGGTGCGTGCGGCCGGAGACGAGGTCGCGGTGCGGCCGGAGACCGTCGATGCGCTCGTCGCCGCCCGGATCGCGACCGTCCCCGACCACCCGGCGCTGGTGTTCGAGGATCGTGTCGTCGACTACCGGGAGTTCGGGACGCGGGTCTCGGCTTTGGCGCGTGAGTTGCTGGCACTCGGGGTGGGACCCGATGTTGCGGTGGCCGTGAGCATCCCGCGTTCGGTGGAGATGATGGTCGCCATCCATGCGATCGTCGTGGCCGGCGGGCAGTACGTCCCGGTCGACGTCGACACCCCCGCCGATCGTGCCGAGTACATGCTCACGACCGCGGGCGTCGCCGCTCTCCTCACCGGTCCGGACGATGCGGCGGCCGGCGAGGTGCGGACGGCCGCCGGCACCACCGGGACGCCGATCGTCGTCGTCGACTCATCGTCGCCGGCCGATGACACGGTCGAGCCGGTGACCGACGCCGACCGTCCCGCGGCGCTCACCGGTGACAACGCGGTCTACACCATCTTCACGTCGGGTTCGACCGGCCGGCCGAAGGGCGTCACGGTGACCCATGCGGCGGTCGTCAACCGCCTGTGGTGGGGTTTGGATCGGTTCCCGCTCACCGCGGACGACGTCGTGGTGCAGAAGACCCCGTTCACCTTCGACTGCTCGGTGCCGGAGCTCTTCGCGCCGCTCGTCGCCGGCGCGCAGATGCTGGTCGCCCGGCCCGGCGGACACGCCGACCCGATCTACCTCGCCGATCTGATCGCCGAACACCGGGCGACCATGGTGCACTTCGTGCCGTCGATGCTCTCGGTGTTCGTCGATGTGGCAGGCCCCGAACGCCTGTCGCGCCTGACCTCGGTCAAGTACCTGTCCACCACCGGTGAGGCGTTGCCGCCCGCGGTCGCCGCCGAGGCCCGCGCCATGATGCCCGGCGCCGAGTTCTACAACCTCTACGGCCCCACCGAGGCGGCCGTCGAGATCACCTATCAACGTGTCGACACCGTCGACGAGTCCGCCACGTCGGTGCCCATCGGTCTGCCGTTCTGGAACTCGACTGCCCACGTGCTGGATTCACGTCTGCGGCCGGTGCCGCCGGGCATCCCCGGCGAGCTCTACCTCGGCGGGGTGCAGTTGGCCCGGGGCTACGCCTCGCGCAGCGACCTGACCGCGGAGCGGTTCATCGCCGATCCCTTCGGTGCGCCCGGCAGCCGCCTCTACCGCACCGGCGATCTGGTGTGTGTCGACGGTTCCGGCGCGATCGTCTACCTGGGGCGCACCGACTTCCAGGTGAAGCTGCGCGGCCAGCGCATCGAACTCGGCGAGATCGAGGCGGCGATCGCCGCGGCACCGGGCGTCGTCCACGCCGCCGCCACCGTGTCCGCCGCATCGGGTGGCGCGGAGCATCTGGTCGCGTACGTGGCTTCCGTCCCGGGGCACGACCTCGACCTCGATGAGGTCAGGCACGCCGTGTCCGGTGCCCTGCCCGAGTACATGCGGCCCACCGTATGGATGGTGCTCGACGAGATCCCGCTCAACACCGCCGGAAAGCTCGACCGGCGGGCGCTACCGGAACCGGTCTTCACCGAGGGGGAATTCGTCGCGGCCGCCACCGATGCCGAACGCGCGATCGCCGACGTCTTCGCCGAGGTGCTGGGCATGGCACGGGTGTCGGTGACCGACAGTTTCTTCGATCTGGGTGGCAACTCGCTGTCCGCGACACGGGTGGCGGCGCGAATCGGTGACGCGCTCGATTCCGCCGTCGCCGTGCGCAGTCTGTTCGATGCGCCGACGGTGCGGGAACTCGCGGCGGCGCTGGTGCCCGGAACCGGCCGGGCGAGGCCACCGCTGGTCGCCGGAGCGCGCCCGGACCGATTGCCATTGTCGTTCGCACAGCAGCGGATGTGGTTCATCAACCAGTTCGACACCTCGTCGCCGACCTACAACATCCCGGTCGCCCTCAGGCTGACGGGAGATCTGGACCGCGCGGCGCTGCGGGCCGCGCTCGACGACGTGGTGACCCGCCACGAGGTACTGCGGACGGTCTTCCCGGCCGTGGCAGGCCGGCCGTATCAGCAGGTCGTCGATGTGGGAACAGCCGTCTCGCAGCTGGATTGGACGGTGACCGACACCGCCGAGGGCGCCCTGTCGGTGGTCGCCCAGGGGTTCGACGTGAGCACCGAACTCCCGATCCGCGGACGGGTCGCCGCGCTCGCCGACACCGACCATCTCGTCGTCCTCGTCATCCACCACATCGCGGCGGACGGCGAGTCGGTCCCCGTACTCGCTCGCGATCTGATCGCCGCGTACACCGCCCGGGCACGCGGCGCACAACCACACCTGCCGGCGCTGCCCGTGCAGTTCGCCGACTTCGCGCTCTGGCAACACCGGGTGCTCGGCGACCCCGAGGATCCGTCGTCGCCGGTGCGCGGGCAACTCGACCACTGGGCCACCCGACTCGCCGGGCTCCCGGATGTGCTGGATCTGCCCACCGACCGTCCGCGCCCCGCCGTGGCGTCGATGCGCGGTGCGGCAGTCGACTTCGAGGTCCCGGCCGACGTCGCCGACCGAGTGCGTGACATCGCCCGGGAGCACGGGGCCACCGAGTTCATGGTGCTGCACGCGGGTCTCACGGCATTGCTGGCCCGCTTGTCGTCGGCCACCGACATCGCGATCGGAACACCCATCGCCGGCCGCGGTGAGGCGGTCCTCGACGATCTCGTCGGCATGTTCGTCAACACCCTGGTACTGCGGACGGCCGCGGAACCGGGGATGCCGTTCGGCGACCTCGTCGCCGCGGTCCGCGCCACCGACCTCGACGCGTTCGCCCACGCCGACATTCCGTTCGAACAGCTCGTCGACCACCTGAATCCGGTGCGGTCGGAAGCTTTCGCGCCGCTCACACAGGTCCTGCTGACGGTCGATGCGACGCCGCCCGACCGGACGACCGACGAGTCGATGGCCGCGGTCACCGCCGACGGCCTGACGATCGAGCCGGTCGATCCGGGTGCCGAATCGGCGAAGGTGGACCTGACCGTCGGTTTCGCCACCGACGCCCCCGGCCGGCCGTGGCGGGGCTCGATGATCTATGCGACCGATCTGTTCGACGCAGGCACCGCGCGTTCGATGGTCGACCAGCTGGTCCGGATGCTCACCGCCGTCACCGCCGCGCCGCGTCGCGCCATCGGTGATGCGCGACTGCTCGACGACAGCGAATCCGCCGATCTCACACCGGTGTCGGGTGGCGAGGGCACCGAACCCGTGGTGCTCGCCGATCTGTTCACCGCCGCGGCTCGCAGGTGGCCCGATCGCGTCGCGGTCCGCGACGCCCACGGTGCGGAACGTACCTACGCCGAGCTCGACGAACGGTCGAATCGTCTGGCGCGGTGGCTGATCGGGCAGGGAATCGGCGTGGAATCCCTGGTCGCACTGGCGATCGGCCGGTCGTCGGATCTGCTCACGGCGATCTGGGCGGTCGCGAAGACCGGTGCCGGCTATGTGCCCATCGACCCCGATTACCCGCCCGCGCGTGTCGCGTCGATGGTGGCGGACTCGCGTGCGGAACTCGGACTCACCGTGTCCCGCACCGGATCGCTGCCCGACGAGGGATTCGACTGGCTGCAGCTCGACAGTGACGAAGTGACCGCTCAGGTCGACGGGCTCGACGCATCGCCCCTCGATCTGGACCACCGCGACGTGATCCGGCCCGACAACGTGGCCTATGTGATCTACACCTCGGGCTCGACCGGACGTCCGAAGGGCGTCTCGGTGACCCACTCGGGGCTCGCGAACTTCGCGGCCGAGGAGATGACCCGACTCGGCGTCACCGGCGACGGCCCGCCACCGTGCGTTCTCGGCTTCGCGTCTCCGAGTTTCGATGCGTCCGTGCTCGAATACCTGCTCGCCACCGTCGCCGGCGGAACGGTGGTCTACCGGCCGGGCGATGCGGTCGGAGGTGAGGTGCTGCAGACCTTCCTGCGCGAGCATCGCGTCACCCACACCTTCCTGACTCCCACGGTGCTGGCGACCCTGGATCCCGCAGGGCTGCCGGATCTGTCGGCCCTGATGGCCGGCGGTGAAGCCGTCCCACAGACGCTCGTGGACGCTTGGTCGCGTCACGTCGCCGTCCACAATCTCTACGGACCCACCGAGACCACCATCGGTCTCACGTTGTCCACACCGATGGCCGCAGGCGCCCCGGTCCGATTGGGCGGACCGCTGGCCGGTATCGGTCTGATGATCCTCGACGACCGGCTCCGTCCCGTGCCCGTCGGCGTGACCGGCGAACTGTATGCCACCGGGCTCGCGTTGTCGCGCGGATACCTCGACCGGCCGGGTCTCACCGCGGAACGATTCGTCGCCGACCCGTACGGCCGCGACGGCGAACGGATGTACCGAACCGGCGACGTCGTGCGCTGGCGTCGCGACGGCTCGGATGCGCTCGTCGTCGAGTACTCGGGCCGCAGCGACGACCAGGTCAAACTGCGGGGCCTGCGTATCGAACTCGGTGAGATCGAGTCGGTCCTCACAACCTGCGCCGGTGTCGAGTCGGCGGTCGTCCTCGGCGTTGGGGGCTCGGTCGCCACCGCACTCGCCGCCTACCTGGTCACCGACCGGCCGGTCGACGTCGACGATCTGAGAACGCTGCTGGGCGAACGACTGCCGGCCTTCATGGTGCCGTCGTCGTTCACCGTCCTCGACGCCCTGCCGCTGACGCCGGTGGGCAAACTGGACAAGGCGGCGCTTCCGGAACCAGTGCTCGAGACCACGGTGTTCCAGGCGCCCGACGGCGACGACGAACGAGTCGTCGCCCAGGTGTTCGCGGAGGTCCTCGGCGTCGACGAGATCGGCGCGACCGACGACTTCTTCGCGCTCGGCGGCAACTCGCTGTCGGCGACCCGGGTGGTCGCCCGGGTGGCGCAGGCGCGCGGTGTGGACCTCGCGGTCCGCGACCTGTTCGAGGCGCCGACGGTACGAGCCCTGGCCGGCCGGCTGACCCCGGGCTCCAGGGCCGTCGAGCCGCTCACCGCCGGACCGCGTCCGGATCGCATCCGCCTGTCCAACGCGCAACAGCGGATGTGGTTCATCAATCAGTTCGACAGTGGGTCGCCTGCCTACAACATCCCGGTGGCGATGCGCCTGGAGGGGCCGCTCGACGGGGATGCGTTGCGCGCGGCGCTTATCGACGTGATGACCCGTCACGAGGTGCTGCGGACCGTGTACCCGCAGGTCGCCGGCGACCCGGTTCAGCAGATCCTGGCACCCGCCGATGCCGCGGACCGACTCGACTGGGGGAGCGCCGACTCCGAACGAGATCTGTTCGCCGCCGCGGCCGTCGGATTCGACGTGACCGTCGACCTCCCGATCCGGGCGCGTCTGCTCGACTCCGGTCCCGCCGACCACACCCTGCTGCTGGTCGCCCACCACATCTCCGCGGACGGCGAGTCGATGGGCCCGCTCGTGCGTGACCTGGTGCTCGCCTACCAGGCGCGGGCCGCCGGCCGCGAACCCGAATTCGCGCCACTCGCCGTGCAATTCGCCGATGTCGCGCTCTGGCAGGAGCGGGTGCTCGGCGCCGCCGACGACCCGTCGTCGGTGCTGGGTGGACAACTCGGCTACTGGACGGATCAGCTCGCCGGGCTGCCGGATGTGCTCGAGCTCCCGACCGACCGACCGCGTCCGCAGGTCGCGTCGATGCGTGGCGGACTCGTCGAGTATTCGATCCCGCGACGCATCGTCGATCGCATCGAGTCGCTGGCCCGCGACCACGGTGTCACCGAGTTCATGGTCCTGCACGGCGCGCTCGCGGTGCTGCTGGCCCGGCTGTCGGCGACGTCGGACGTCGCGATCGCCACACCGACCGCCGGTCGGGGGCAGGCCTCTCTCGACGACCTCGTCGGGATGTTCGTCAACACACTGGTGCTGCGCACCGGCGTCGACGGCGCGGCAACCTTCGGCGAGGTGCTCGACCTCGTCCGTCGGACCGACCTCGACGCGCTCGCCAACGCCGACGTACCGTTCGAATACCTCGTGGAGAGACTCGATCCGGTTCGCTCGGAGGCGTTCGCGCCGCTGGCACAGGTGATGCTCTCCTTCGATCAGAGCCTGGTACGTGCGGGCGAGTCGCTCGCCGCGTTCGAGGACCCGGTCGACGACGCTCCCGGCCTGCGGGTGACGCCGGTCGCCGATCCGGGTGTTCCGCCGGCCCGGCTCGATCTGTCGGTGGGGGTGGCCACGAACGGCGTCGACGGTGGTTGGCGCGGTGACATCGTCTATGCGGCCGATCTGTTCGACCGGGTGACCGTGCGGTCCGTCGCCGACCGGTTCGTCCGTCTCCTCGACACGCTGACCGCGGACCCGCGGCGACGCGTCGGCGACGCGGAGATCCTCGATCGATCGGAGCTGCTCGAGAACGCCGAGCGCGCACAGGGTGCCGATGTGCTCGTCAGCGACGAGTTCATCGGCGAGATCGTCGCGCGGCAGGCGCAGCGGACCCCGTGGGCCACCGCGCTGCGGTTCGCCGACCGTGCCGTCAGCTATGCCGAGTTCGCCGGACGAGTCAATGTGCTGGCCCGGGAATTGATCTCGCGGGGAGTCGGTCCCGACGTCGCGGTCGGAATCTGCATGCCGCGCTCGGTCGAGATGGTCGTCGCCGTTCATGCCGTCGTGACCGCCGGTGGCCAGTACGTCCCGATCGACACCTCCGCACCCGCCGATCGCATCGGCTACATGGTCGAGACCGCCGGGGTCGCATCGGTGCTCGTCGCGCCCGGTTCGATGCCGCCCGCACTGACGGAGGTCGGCGTCGAGATCGTCACCGTCGACGCCCGGACGGGCCTGGCCGGGGACACCACACCGGTCACCGACGCCGATCGGCTCGCGCCGCTGCGGCCCGAGCACGCCGCCTACACCATCTTCACCTCCGGCTCGACGGGCCGCCCGAAGGGCGTCACACTTCCGCACGACGCGGTGCTGAACCGGCTCTGGTGGGGTCTGCATCAGCTGCCGATCGGCAGTGCCGACACCGTCGTGCTCAAGACGCCGTACACCTTCGACTGCTCGGTGCCGGAACTGTTCGCGCCGTTGATGATCGGCGCCCAGACGCTGGTCCTGAGGGCCGACGGACACCTGGACCCGGTATATGTCGCCGACCAGATCGTCGAGCATCGGGCCACCATGGTGCATTTCGTACCGTCGATGTTGTCGGTGTTCCTCGAACTCGCGGGTCCCGACCGACTGGCCGCCCTCGACAGCGTCCGGATCCTGTCGACAACGGGCGAGGCACTGCCGCCTGCGGTGGCCGCCCAGACGCGTGCGCAGATACCCGGTGCGGATCTGTTCAACCTGTACGGTCCGACCGAGGCCGCCGTCGAGATCACCTATCAGCGTGTCGAGGTGATCGACGAGGACGACTCGACGACCCCGATCGGTGTGCCGGTGTGGAATTCGACGTCCCACGTGCTCGACGGCAGGTTACGGCCGGTACCCGCCGGCGTGGCGGGAGAACTGTACGTCGGTGGTGTCCAACTCGCGCGCGGGTACGCCGCACGTCCGGATCTGACCGCGGAGCGGTTCATCGCCGATCCGTTCGGCGAGCCCGGTGAGCGCCTGTATCGCACCGGTGACCTCGTGCGGGTCGATCACGACGGCCAACTCGAGTACCTGGGCCGCACCGACTTCCAGGTCAAGCTCCGCGGACAGCGGATCGAGCTCGGCGAGATCGAGTCGGTGTTGGCCGGCTCGCCCGGTGTGGTCCACGCCGCCGCGACCGTGGCGACCGCGCCCGGCGGGGGTGAACACCTCGTGGCCTATCTGGCCGGTGACGGCATCGACCTCGACGTCGTCAAACGTGATGTCGCGCAGGCGCTGCCCGAGTACATGCGTCCGTCGATCTGGACCCTGCTCGACGACATCCCGATGAACACCGCAGGCAAACTCGATCGCCGCGCACTGCCGGAACCGGACTTCGCCGGAGCCGGTGAGTTCGTCGCGCCGTCCGGGCCGCTCGAACAGACCGTGGCGCAGGTGTTCGCCGACGTGCTCGGCACGGACCGGATCAGCGTCACCGACAGTTTCTTCGACGTGGGCGGCAACTCGCTCTCGGCCACCCGGGTGGCGGCGCGGGTCGCCGAGGCGCTCGACGCCGAGATCCCGGTGCGGATGCTGTTCGATGCGCCGTCGGTGCGCGAGCTGGTCGCACGGGTGGCGCCCGGCTCGGGTCAGCAGGCATCGTCGATCGTGGCGGTGACGCCGCGTCCGGCAGAGGTACCGCTGTCCCTCGCCCAGCAACGAATGTGGTTCATCAACCGGTTCGACCCGGCCGCGGCGACCTACAACATCCCGATCGTCCTGCACCTGAAGGGCGCCCTCGACGTCGCGGCCCTGCAGTGCGCGGCGACGGATGTGGTGGCACGCCACGAGATATTGCGGACGACGTACCCCGAGGCCGACGGCATCCCGCGCCAGCTCGTGCACGGCGCCGATGACGTGGGCGCGCGACTCGACTGGGCGGTCGTCGACGACCGTGCCGATCTCGAGGCCGCATTGTCGGTCGGGTTCGACGTCACGACGGAATCACCTGTTCGCGTGCGCCTCTGGCGCGCCGCGGTCGATGAGCACGTCTTCGCCGTGGTGGTGCACCACATCGCGGCCGACGGCGAATCGATCGCCCCGCTGGTCGCCGACTTCATGACCGCCTACGCCGCACGCCGTCGGGGTGCGGCGCCGGAGCGGCCGGACCTCGCCGTACAGTTCGCCGACTACGCGCTGTGGCAGCAGCGTGAGCTCGGCGCACCCGACGATCCGGAGTCGGTCATCGGACGGCAGCTCGATTTCTGGGAGCACGAACTCGCGGGACTGCCCGATGTCCTCGAACTCCCGACCGATCGTCCGCGCCCACCGGTGGCCACCAATCGGGGGGCGTTGGCGCACTTCGAGATACCGGCCACGGTCGCGAGCAGGGTCGCCGCGTTGGCGCAGGCCCATGCGGCGACACCGTTCATGGTGGTGCAGAGCGCACTCGCCGTCCTGCTGGCGCGGTTGTCGTCCTCCTACGACATCGCCATCGGCACACCGACGGCCGGACGTGGACACCGCGTGCTCGACGATCTCGTCGGCATGTTCGTCAACACCCTGGTGCTGCGCACGCCGGTCGATCCGGCGAACTCGTTCGGGGAGTTGGTCGAGCAGGTGCGGCGGGCCGACGTGAACGCCTTCGAGCACGTGGACGTGCCGTTCGAGGCCGTGGTCGAGCGCCTCAACCCGGTGCGATCGGAGGCCTTCGCGCCGCTGACGCAGGTGTCGCTCACCTTCGACCAGTCCGCGGTCGCGGACTTCGCGCCGGCCGCCCTCGCCGGAGCCGAGATCGACGGCATGCAGATCACCCCACTCACCGCCCCCGAGGTGTCGGCGAAGGTGGACCTCACGGTCGCGGTGTCCGCCGCGCCCGAGGGCCTGCCGTGGACCGGGTCGGTCGTCTTCGCCACCGACCTCTTCGACGAGTCGACGGTGGCCGCACTCGCGCGCCGCCTGGTCGGGCTGCTGGACGCGGTGACCGGGTCGCCGGAGATCGCCGTCGGCGACGTGGATCTGCTCGACGACACCGAGCGCGCGCAGCTGGTGCCGGTGTCGGGGCCGGCGTCCGACGGCCAGATGCTGCTCGGCGAGATGTTCGATCGGGCGGCGCGGGCGTGGCCCGACCGGGAGGCGGTCGCCGACGCGTCGGGCAACACGCTGACCTATGCCGAGCTGGATCAACGGGCGAACCGGTTGTCGCGGGTCCTGATCGCGGCGGGGGTCGGACCGGATTCGCGTGTGGCCCTGGCTATCCCACGCTCGGTCGAGCTGATGACCGCGATCTGGGCGGTGACGCGGGCCGGTGCCGCGTTCGTCCCGATCGACCCCGACTACCCACGCGATCGCGTCATGGCCATGATCGATGACTGCGGCGCCGAACTGGGACTGACCGTGCCGGGGATCGCCGATCTCGCCGGCACGGGGCCGCGATGGCTGACCCTGGCGGGCGACGAGGTCCACGGCAGCGATGGTGAGAGCGGCCGGACTCCCGACGGCGAGATGTCGGCGGACCCGCTGTCACCAGCCGAACTGCGCGGGGTTCCGCGCCCGGACAACCTGGCGTACGTGATCTACACGTCGGGATCGACCGGACGGCCCAAGGGTGTCGCGGTGACCCACCGAGGCCTCTATGACTTCACCATGGGCTCCATCGAATCAATTCCCTACGAGCCGGGTTCGCGCACGCTCGGATATGTGTCGCCGAGTTTCGACGTCTCGATCTTCGAGCTGATCGTCACCATGTTCGGCGGGGGCACGCTGGTCTATCGGCCGGCCGATGCGGTGGGTGGGGATGATCTCCACCGGTATCTCGCCGAGCAGCGGATCACTCACGCAATGGTGCCGACCAGTGTGGCCGCCACCTTGAGGGCCGAAGGCCTACCGCATATGCGGTCGCTGACCACCGGTGCCGAAGTGGTGCCGCAGACGCTTGTCGACGAGTGGGTTCCGCACGTCGACCTGTACAACGCGTACGGGCCGACGGAAGCGACGATAGCCGTCACCTACACACCGCCCATGCAGGCCGGCGAACCGATCTACGTCGGCAGCCCGTTCCGCGGGGTGCGACTGGTGGTGCTCGACAGCCGACTGCGCCCGGTGCCCGTCGGAACGCCGGGCGAACTCTACGTCATCGGGAAGGCGCTGGCCCGTGGCTATCTCGCACGGGCCGGTCAGACGGCGGCGAGTTTCGTGGCATCCCCGCACGGCCGCCCCGGCGAACTGATGTACCGGACGGGTGACGTGGTCCGCTGGGCGCTCGACCGCGACGGCCGGCACACGATCGAGTTCGGTGGCCGCAGCGACGACCAGGTGAAGCTGCGCGGCCTGCGGATCGAACTCGGTGAGATCGAGACCGTCCTCGGTTCGCATCCCGATGTCCGGCGGGCCGTGGTACTCGGTGTCGGACAGCCGGTCACCGCCCTCACGGCCTACGTCGTCGGCGACGCGGACCTCGACGTCGAGCGGCTACGTGACCATCTCGCGGATCATCTTCCGCGGCATATGATCCCAGCGTCGTTCACCGTCCTCGAGACCCTGCCGATGACCCCGGTCGGCAAGCTCGACAAGAAGGCTCTGCCGCAACCGGTGACCGAGCCCACGGTCTACGTCGAACCGGTGACGGACACCGAGCGCCGCGTGGCCGCCGTGTTCGCGGACGTCCTCGAAGTCGATCAGGTGGGCGCCACCGACGGATTCTTCGATCTCGGCGGGAACTCGCTGTCCGCCACACGGGTGGTGTCACGACTGCGCGATCACGCCCCGCACGTCGAACTCTCGTGGCTGTTCAGTGATCCCACGGTGCGCGGTGTGGCCGGCCGCATCGCGGGTGACAGCGACGGTGGCACGACGAGCGAGATCGTGTTGCCGCTGCGCCGTGGTGGCAGCCGGGCACCGCTGTTCTGCGTGCACCCTGCCGGCGGACTGGCGTGGTTCTACGGCGGGCTCGCCCCGCATCTGCACGATCGGCCGATCTACGGTCTGCAGGACCCGCATGTGGTGTCCGGAGAACCGAGCGCGGCCACCGTCGACGAACTCGCCGCGCGGTATGTGGAGGAGATCCGGCGGGTGTCGCCGGACGGTCCGTATCACCTGCTCGGCTGGTCGCTGGGTGGCCACGTCGCCCACGCCATGGCGACGATGTTGCAGGCCGACGGCGCCGAGGTGGCATTCCTGGGCATCATGGACGCCGCCGCGCCCGCCGATCACACCCCGGAGCGTTCGGCATCGCATGGTGTGGCGGACGACCCGACCGATCAGGCGGGCGGCGCGGTCGTCGGGGACATGCTCGGCGGATGGCGGGATCTGTTCGATCTCGGCGACGACGTCCACGCGCGGACACCCGAGGAGGTCGCGGGCGTGGTCCGCGAGCAGATCGCCGCCATGGGTCTGCTCCGCGCCGAACAGGTCGAGTGGGTGATGGACAGCTTCGAGGCCGCTGAGACCATCGTGACGACCCATCGTCCGGACGTCTTCGACGGGCCCCTCGCGGTGGTCACCGCGACCGCCGACAAGACCGACCCCGCCGCGGTCCGCGCGTCGTGGCGCCGATACGTCACCGGGACCATCGCGAACATCGATGTCGATGCCCATCACCTGGGACTCGCCGATGCCACATCGCTCGAGATCATCGGTCCCTGGCTCGCGGAACGCCTGGGGGACCGATGACGATATAGGCGTGGACGACGTGCACCAGAGCGCAATCCCGGGTCGGCCACACGGCCGCCTTCCCTGAACGAGAGGAACGATCGATCATGACCAATCCATTCGACGACGAGAACGGCCGCTTCTACGTCGTGGTGAACGACGAGAACCAGCATTCGCTGTGGCCGACGTTCGCCGACATCCCGGCCGGTTGGACCAAGGTCTTCGGCGAGGACAGCCGTGCGGCCTGCCTGGAGTACGTGGAGAAGAACTGGACGGATCTGCGGCCCAAGAGCCTCATCGACGCGATGGAGGCGGACCGGGCAGGCTGACCGGTCGGGCGGGGCCGTGGCGGGATGTCGTGCACACGGCCACGACGGTGTACACGACATCGCCACCGGTAAATTTTCTCGTCGTCCTCCGGTGACAATCCCAGGGAGTATCTGTCATCATTTGCCCACAGCGATTTCCCGGATCCGGAGGATTGTCGGACGCTTTTTCGGCCGGCGGAGAGCAGGTCAGGAATGGACGGTGACATGGGATCATGGGAATTCCCGCGATTGCGGGCGACGTGCGACGAAGTCCATCGTCGCGCCGAGGTCACCCCTGGCCTGACGGCGGTCCGACACAGTGGCGACTCGGCGACCTACCAGGATCTGGCCGGCGCCCTCACGAGGTACGACCTGGTCGCCGAGAGCAACGGGCTCGGCGTCGGCTCGTCGTTGGTCGCGGCCATCCTGCACTGCTTGCCGCGCATCGGTTCGCTCGACGAGCCGTCGGCGGTCGCCACCGCGGTGGGCCAGGTGGTGGAGTGGCTCGCACGGGACATCGGTGACGGCTACGGAATGTTGCGCTCGGTCGGCTGAGGCCGCTCCGCTCACCGTGCGGTGGCGGCCCTGCGATATCCGTGCAGTGCGGGGTACAGGCAAGCGGCGACGATGAGAACCGTCCAGACGACGATCTTGATCATGTTCTCCGCGATGGGGCCACCCGCGGCCAGCGATCGCATCACCTCGATGGCCGGACTCATCGGCTGGTTCTCGACGATGGGCTGCAGCCAACCCGGGTAGGCCTCGACGGGGGAGAACCCGGAATTGAAGAACATGAGGACACTCGAGACCAGTGACAACAGCGGGACCAGCGGAGCAGAGGGGCGAGCGCTGACCGCGAGGGCGAGCACCAGCATCGCGTAGGCGACGCCGAACATCAGCGAGACCCCGAAGATCCCGAGGACCGCGACCACACCACCGGTGATGTCGAAGCCGATGGTGGAGCCGACGGCGATCAGCAGCGCCGTCACCACGACGATGC
This sequence comes from Gordonia sp. DT218, assembly GCF_049847105.1. NCBI lineage: Bacteria > Bacillati > Actinomycetota > Actinomycetes > Mycobacteriales > Gordoniaceae > Gordonia > Gordonia sp. DT218. Next base: position 170,930 of record NZ_JBNCNS010000002.1, read on the forward strand.
GGAAGACCTCGCTCAGCAGCCGCGACGTGAGGTCGGCGGCACGGTTGATCGGCAGCACATACAGGCGCGCGAGCAGACCGGTACCCCGCTCCTGGTTCAGGCGGATGCCGGCGGCCACCGACCCGAACATGGCGCTCACCAGGATCACCAATGGCACGGTGCCGTAGGTGCTGTCCTGCCCGGTGGCAGTGCCGATCGCATCACCGAGCACCACCTTGAACATGACGAGCGTCAGGAGCGGCACGAGGACCAGCTGGAGGAAGGTGCCCCGGTCCCGCACCATGACCGAGATCTGACGCCACGCGAGCACCGCGCTCTGCTCGACGAATGCCCGCGCCGACCGTTCGACGGGGAGCCGGCCGACGGGCGCCGCCGCGACGGTGGTCATCGCACCACCCGGCGGACACCCAGCGCCGTGAGCACGCCCCCGGCGACAGCCAGGCCGACACACCACCAGATCGTGGGCGTGAGCAGGTCGAGGGTGGCGGTGCCGTCGCTGAGCGAACGCATCGCGGTCGCGAACTGGGAGATCGGCTGGTTCCGCACGAACGGCTGAATCCATTCCGGGAACTGACTTTCGGGCACGAAGCCGGTAGACAACATGCCGAGGATGAGAATCGGCAGCGAGAGTGCCTGACTGGTGGCCTCCGGGCTGTTGGAGAGCAGCCCGACCGCATCGGCGAGGACAGCGATGAGAATGCCGACCACCAGCACGACCGCGAACAACCCGATCGTGTCCAGCACGCCCCCGTTCGGCCGCCATCCCATCACCAGGCTGGTCGCGGTCGCGCAGATGATCGAGATGACGAGCAGCACGGTGTTGGTGCCCATCCGGGCAAGGGGAGGGATCACCGGCGGCATCGGGAGGGTCCGGAACCGGGTGTTGATGCCCTTGGTGGCGTCCACCGCGGACCTCATGGCCGCCGACGACGCGACGAAACTGACCGACTGCAACGAGATGATCGGCATCAGGAAGTCCGCATAGTCCATCCCCGGATCCGCGTTCATGATCGACCGCAGCGGGACATAGAAGCAGATCGCCAGGAGCACCGGCGCGACGAAGGCGAAGATGATCTCACCGTTGCGCACCATCGAGGAGATACCCCGACCGGTCAGCGTCCACCATTGCGCACCGGCCCGGGTCCTGGGCCGGCCGAGGTGTGCCGCCTCGAGGGTCATCCGGCCGGACTCTGCTCGTCGCCGGCGGCCGACACGGCCGTGGTGTCGGCCGGGTCGGTCAGGGCGAGGAAGACCTCGTCGAGGCTCGGGCGGCACAGCGCCACATCCGACAGCCGGATGCCGGCCTCCTTGGTGCGCTGGACGATCTCGACCAGCGTGTCGGCCCCGGCGGTGGCTGGGACCGTGACAAAGGTGGCGGCCTCGTCGGGCTCGTGCGCGGGGATCGCGGCGCCGTGCCCGCCGACCGCGATCCCGTCCAGGCACGCGAGCAGTCGATCGAGATCCTCGGGATCGGTGGGGGTCACCTGATAATGCGATGCGCCGGTCGCCGTCTTGAGCTCGTCGGCGGTACCGGACGCGATCACCCGGCCCTTGTCGATCACCACGATGTGGTCGGACAGGGTGTCGGCCTCCTCGAGATATTGCGTGGTCAGCAGCGTGGTCACGCCCTGACGCCGCAGGGACTCGACGAGTTTCCACACCTCCTGGCGACTCCGCGGATCGAGTCCGGTGGTCGGTTCGTCGAGGAACACGATCTCGGGTTGCGTGACGAGCCCGCATGCGATGTCGATCCGGCGCCGCATACCGCCCGAGTACTCGCCGACCTTGCGTTTGGCGGCCGCGGTCAGCTCGAACGATGCGAGCAGTTCGTCGGCTCTCGACCGTGCCACCGCCTTCGACAGACCCATCAGCCGCCCGAACAGGATCAGATTGTCCCGACCGCTGAGCGCTTCGTCGAGCGCGGCGAACTGACCGGTCAGCATGATCGATCGGCGGACCCCGGCGGCGTCGGCCACCACGTCGTGGCCGCCGACGACCGCGCTGCCCCCGTCGGGCTTGAGGAGGGTGCACAACATGTTGACGGTCGTCGTCTTGCCCGCGCCGTTGGGCCCGAGTAGTGCGAGGATGGAACCCCGCGCGACCGAGAAGCTGACGCTCTCGACGGCGACGTTGTCCCCGAATCGCTTGTGCAGGTCGACGACTTCGATGGCGGGCCGCGCCGTGGAGCCGCCTTCCGCAGTGGGATCGGCGGTGGGATCGGTGTTGCCCGCCACCGGCGACGGTGCCTGCGGTGTCCGGGCATCCGGGACCGCGTCGGTCTCTGTCGGCGAGGAGGATTCGACGATGTGCCAACCGGACGCCACACCGCGTGGCGGGTCGTCGTCGATCGGCGGGCCACCTTCCTCGGTCGGCACCGCCTGGACGGGCATCGTCGGCGCCTCATCGGCGACGACCGCCGCGTGTCGGGGTGCCGCGGGTGTGTCCGGGGTCGATTCCACATCCCCGGCGATGACGCGAGAGGCGTCGGCCGGAAGCTGCTCGACCGGCCCGTCGGCGGAGGCCGGCGTGCCCGGCATCCCGCCGTGCGTCGTGGACAGGCTGGATCGGGCGGCCGTCGGCCCGCCGGACTGCTCGACCATCGACTGCTCCTATCGGGCCATCTCGGTCGCCCGAGTCGGGGCGGGGTGTTCACCGCCCGTCACGGGCCGCGCGGTTCCGCATGGATTGTCCGGGGACGCCGGCCCCGTGCCCGTGGGCGGTTTCGTGCGTCCGGTGTGGGCGATGGTACCGAAATTGTCGGAACGGTCTGGAAAGATTCTCGCTCTCGGACTCGGAATCATTACATCGCCGCACACCGCATTAGTACGTTTGGACGACTTCGAAGTCGGGCGCGTAACGATCTGGGCCCCACTGCCGAATTCCTATCGTGAGCTAGCTGTTTACCAGAGATTCGGATACCCGTGAAAGGGCTCGTACATTCAACCGAATCATGGTGAATTTCGTTCTGAAGGGTGGATAATGACGCACACTGTTGCGTGGGAACGGAGTTCCCGCGAACAGACAGCCCACAACGACCCGAGCGTCGGTTGAACGTCCACCGACGCCGGGCCGGGCTGGCCGCTGACCTGGGAAAGAGGGGCTATGGGTTCGGTCGAGAACGCCCATGACGCCACTGAGAAAGACACAGAGAGCGGGGCCGAACTGGTCCCCTTCGCGCTGACCGCCGCGCAGCGCGGGATGTGGTTTGCCGAGAATCTCTCTGCCGACTATTCCGTTACCGTTGCTCAGTATCTCGATATCCGGGACAAAGACCGCCCGCTCGATCGTGAGTACTTCCGAGACGCGATCGTCACGAATGCCCGTGAACGTGAGTCCGCCTTCACCCGGATCTTAGAAGTCAACGGCGTACCGATGCAGATCGTCGATCAGGATCTCGACAACGATCTCGATTTCCTCGATTTCCGCGACCATGCGGATCCCGTCGGTGCCGCGCTCCGATGGATGAACGACGACTATCAGCAGCACATGGATCTGCGACGTGACCACCTGGTCGTGTCGACGGTCATCAGGGTCGCCGACGACCGTTCCTTCTGGTATGTGCGGGCTCATCACATCGCGATGGACGGTTATGCCGGGCTGACCGGCGTGCTCGAGGTGGTGACCAGGTACAACGCGGCCGTCGAGGGTTCGGAGTTCATCCCGAACCGGGGCGCGTCACTCGCCGAACTCGTGGAGGACGACAAGAAGTACATCGCCGGTACCCGCCGGGTGACCGACCGCGAGTACTGGGTCGAGCGGGTCCGGGATCTGCCGGAACGCGTCACGCTTGCACATCGATCGGTGGCCGCGGAGCTGTCACCTCGTAACCTGGTCGCCGGGTCGGAGCTGAGCGCATCCCAGCAGTCCGATCTCGACCGTGTCGTTGCCGAGGCCAACACATCGGCGGCGGTGCTCCTGACCGCGGGCTTCTCCGCCTACCTGGCCCGGATGGCCGGCACCGACGACGTGGTGTTGAGCCTCCCCGTGACCGGTCGCTCGACGGCAAAGATCAAGCGCGCCAGCGGAATGCTTGCCAACATGCTGCCGGTTCGGGTCCGCGACGCCTCGCGGCTGACGATGCGCGGCCTGATCGAACAGGTCCAGCTCGAGCTGACCGGTGCCCTCCGCCACCAGCGGTACCGGTTCGAGGACATCCGCATCGACGCCGGCCTGCAGGATGCGAACACCGCGTCGTTCGGCCCGATCATCAACCTGATGTTCTTCGACAAGCCGATCGAATTGACCGGTGCCACAGTTGATTACCACATTCTCACATCGGGTATTCTGGAGGATCTGCGGCTGAACGTCTATCAGGCCAGCCCTGGCGCGCGGCTGGTGGTCGACTTCCACGGCAATCCGAATCTCTACTCGGCCGTCGAACTCGAGGGGCATCTGCAGCGCTTCATGGCCTTCCTCGACCGCATCTTCTCCGATACGGATCTGCTGATCGGTGACGTCGATCTGCTGCTCGACGGTGAGCGCGAGGAGATGGTCGGCCTCGGTATCGGACCACAGGCGACGCCGCCGGATCCCGATGCACACCTGCTCGCCGCCTTCGAGCAGCGGGTTCGTGACCGCGGCGACGACGTCGCCATCGAGTCCGGAGGACGGCGCTGGAGCTACACCCAGTTCGATCGCCTCCGGACTCTGATCGCAACACACCTGGTCGATTCGGGCATCGGCCGCGGCGACCACGTGGTGGTGGCCCTCGACCGCGGCATCGCACAGGTCGCCGCCATCTACGCGACGCTCTCCGTCGGAGCGGCCTACGTCCCCGTCGATCCTGCACAGCCGCAGGAGCGTCGCCGTCTCATCGCCGAGACCGTCGCCGCCCACCTGATCGTCGACGCGGCACTGATGAGTTCCATCGGATTCGACTCTGCCGCAAACAATCCTGCTGCGATCGCCGATCTCGCGCCGGCCCGTGTGACGGGTGGCGGCAGCGAGGCCGCGTACGTCCTGTTCACCTCGGGGTCGACCGGAACCCCCAAGGGTGTGCAGGTGTCGCACGCTGCAGTGCACAACCGGCTCGCCTGGATGCAGGACAACTACCCGTTGGTCGCAGGCGACAAGGTGCTGTACAAGACGCCGTTCACCTTTGACGTCTCCGTCTGGGAGCTGTTGTGGCCGTTGGCCCAGGGAGCGCAGATGGTGATCGCCCGGCCGGACGGACACCGCGACCCGGAATACCTTCTCGACCTGATCGCCGAGGAGCAGGTGAACGTCCTGCACTTCGTGCCGTCCATGCTCGACGTCTACACCGAGGTCCTGCAGAACGACGGGCACCTGACACTGCTGCCCCCGACCGTGCGGCGGGTATTCACCTCCGGCGAGGCGCTGCCGCGACTCCTCGCCGACCGCGTGCTGGAGGGGTCGTCGGCCGAATTGGTCAATCTCTATGGTCCGACCGAGGCCGCGATCGATGTCACCGAGTATCGGGTGGTCGCCGACGACGGCCCGGTGCCGATCGGCCGGCCGGTGGCCAACACCGACGTCTACGTCCTCGACACGCGGCTGCGGCCCGTTCCCGCCGGTGTCGCGGGCGAACTGTATCTCGCGGGGTGTCAGCTCGCCGACGGCTATGTCGGTCGGTCGGATCTGACGTCCGACCGGTTTGTCGCAAACCACCTGGGTCCGAACGGTTCCCGGATGTACCGTACCGGCGACCTGGTTCGCTGGAGCCCCGATGGCCAGCTGCATTACCTCGGGCGCACCGACTTCCAGGTCAAGATCCGCGGGCAACGGATCGAACCCGGTGAGATCGAGTCGGTGCTCGACAGCATGCCGGGAGTGGATGCGACCGCGGTGGTGCCGCGCACCGACCTGGCGCCGGGACCGGTCCTGGTCGCATATCTGCGGTCCGACGACGATTCGGTCAGTGAGGCCGCGGCGCTGTCCTGGTGCCGTCGTCACCTACCGTCGCACATGGTCCCGTCGTCGGCGGTGCTGCTCGATCAGTTCCCGATCAACGCCACCGGCAAACTCGATCGCAAGCAACTGCCTGCGCCGGACCTGCGTCCGGTCATCGCCTACGAGGCGCCGCGCACGCCGGTGGAGCACACGCTGGCAGCACTGATCGGTGAACTCCTCAGTGTCGAACGTGTCGGTTTGCGCGACAACATCTTCGCGCTGGGCGGTGATTCGCTCATGGCCGCGCGCCTGGTGTCGAGGGGCCGGGTCGAGCACAATGTTCGGATCGACCTGACCGATGTGTTCACCTCGGTCGACGTCGGCGAGATCGCGGAGCGTTCCCGGCGAGGCGGGGCCGATGGTCGACCCGAACTGATCCGGGTCGAGCAGCGTCCCGATACGATCCCGTTGTCGCACTCGCAGACGCGCCTGTGGTTCGTGAACCGGATGGATCCGGTGGCGAGCACCTACAACATGCCCGGCGCCGTCCGGCTCTGGAGCGACGTCGACGTCGATGCGCTGCAAGGTGCACTCGGTGACCTGGTCGATCGCCACGAGACCCTGCGCACCAGGTTCGCGTCCGTGGGCGGCGAGCCCGTGCAGGAGATCTTGTCGCGAGCCGAGGCGATGGACTTTCTGGACATCGAGGTCGCGGTCGTCGACGAGGGAGTCGACGAGACGATCGCCGCGGAGGCGGCCCGGGGGTTCGACCTGGCCCACGACATCCCGTTCCGCGCGAGGATTCTCCGCGATCAGACCGGTTACGTCGTGGTCGTGGTGCTCCACCACATCGCGGGAGACGGATTCTCGTTGATACCGCTCATCCGCGATCTCTTCGTGGCCTACACCGGGCGGCGCTCCGGCGACGGCCCGGCATTGCCGCCGCTGACGGTGCAGTACGCCGACTTCGCGATCTGGCAGCATCAACTCCTCGGTGACCCGGAGAACCCGACCCCGGTCGCCCGGGAGGGCCTGGCGTTCTGGGAGGAGGAACTGTCGGGGCTCCCGGGCTTCCTGCCGTTGCCCACCGACCATCCGCGTCCGCACGTCGCGACCGGTAACGGCGGATACGTCGACACGGTGTTCGACGCCGACCTCGCGGCCGGTATCCGCACCCTCGCCCGGGATCACAATGTCACGCCGTTCTCCGTGGTGCACACCGCATTCGCGGTGTTGCTCGCAAGGTGGGCAGAGGTGGACGAGGTGGCGATCGGGACGGCCGTCGCCGGCCGCGACGAGCCCGCGACCGCCGACCTGGTGGGCATGTTCGTCAACACCGTGGTGCTGCGGACGTCGATGCGCCCGGAGGACACGACCGCCGAACTGCTCGACCGGGCGCACACCATCCGCACCCGGGCGATGCGGCACTCGTCCATCCCCTTCGAGCGAGTCGTGGAAGCAGTTGCCCCCGAACGATCGGCGGCCCACACCCCGTTGTTCCAGGTGGCGCTGACCATGCATCCAGGGCAGGCGACGGCGCTCGGGGACTGGGTCGAGTCGGCCGAGATGCTCGACGCACGTGTTCCGGCGGCCAAGTTCGATCTCTCGGTAACGGTCACCGACCAGGTCGGTGGAACCGGTCTGGACGTGGAATACGCTTACGCTGCAGATATTTTCGATCACCGAACGATCGAGCGGGTCGCGACGCAACTCGTCACCGTCCTGCGGACGATGATCGAGTCGCCTACCCGACCGGTCGGCACGATCGATCTCGTGGCGGGGGAGGAGCGGGCGGCGCTGACCGCTCCTCCGGAAACGCGAGTGATCCCGGAGACCCTGCGCGACCTGCTGGTCGCCGGAGTGGTGCACGCGAATCCGGCGGCGGTGGCGATCAGCGGCACGTCCACCATCACCTGGTCGACCATGGAAGTGGTGTCGAATCAACTCGCGCGGGAACTGGTCGCCCGTGGTCTGGGCCCGGGCGACGTGGTCGCCATCTGCATCCCGCGTTCGCATCTCTCGGTGCTCGCGATGGTCTCGGTGATCAAGTCGGGCGCCGCGTTCGTCAGCATCGATCCCGGCCATCCGCCGTCACGGCTCGCGGAGATCCTCGCCGACAGCGGGGCGGCCCTTGGACTGACATCGACGGCCGTCCGGGGCAAGGCACCCGAGGGTGTCTCCTGGCTGGAGGTGGACGACGCGGCGGTGGAGCTGCAACTGGCCGGTCACAGCGGTGCGCGCCTGCACGCCGGTGAGCTCCGGCGCGCCCCGCGCGTGGACGATCTCGCGTACCTGATCTACACCTCCGGTTCCACCGGGCGCCCGAAGGCGGCCGCGCTCAGTCACGTCGGCCTCGCGAACGTGGTGGCCAATCAGCAGAAGATCCTGCGCCTCGACGAGCGCTCCCGGGTGCTGCACGTCGCGTCACCGAGTTTTGACGCGTCCATCTTCGAGATCCTCATGGCACTGTGCACGGGTGCCGAGCTCGTCGTCAGCCCGGCGGGTGTGTTCGGCGGCGACGAACTCGCCGAGCTCATCGACCGGCATCGGGTCACCCATGCGGTCATGACCCCGTCCGCGCTCGGCACGCTGGAACCGGCCGCCGTACCCAGCCTGAGCCGCGTGATCAGTGTCGGAGAGGCGTGCCCCCCCGATCTGATGCGGAAGTGGGCGCGGGCCGGCCGGGCGTTCTTCAACCTGTACGGCCCGACCGAGGTGACGATCTGGGCCACCGCGGCGGGGCCGTTGCACGACGGCGACGAGGTCACGATCGGGCAAGCGGTGCCGGGAGTCGGCAGTCTGGTGCTCGATCACACCCTTCGCCCGGTCCCCGTGGGGGTGCCCGGTGAGCTGTATCTGTCCGGGGCCCAGCTCGCCCGTGCCTATCATCGGCGGAGCGATCTCACCGCCACCCGGTTCGTGGCGAACCCGTTCTCCGCCGGAGATCGGATGTATCGCACGGGCGATCGGGCCATGCGAACGGCGTCGGGAAATCTCCGGTACGTGGGCCGCACCGACTTCCAGCTCAAGATCCGCGGGCTACGGATCGAGCCGGGTGAGGTCGACGCCGCGATCCTGCATCACCCGATGGTGACCGAGGTGGTCAGCCTCGGGGTTCCCGGGCCGGGCGGTGACGACGTGCTGGTGGCCTACGCACGACTGGTCGAGGGCGCGGCGGCCGAGCCCAAGCGGATACTCGAACACGCGGCTGCGCAACTGCCCGGCTACATGGTCCCGCACGCGGTGGTGATCGTGAAGGAATTCCGGTTGACCACCGCCGGCAAGATCGACCGGAAATCACTTCCGCCGGTGGACTTCACCGTGTCCGCGCCGTACCGGGCGCCGACCTCGCAGATGGAGGCGGTCGTCGCGGGCATCTTCGGCCAGGTGCTCGGCCAGGATCGGGTGGGTGCCGACGCCGACTTCTTCGACCTCGGTGGCAGTTCGCTCTCGGCGACCAAGGTGACCTCCCGACTGTCCGCGCTCCTGGATCGACAGGTCCCGGTGAAGCTGCTGTTCGAGCGCCCGACGGTGTCGTCGCTCGCCCAGGCTCTCGCCGGTGGTCCGACCGGGCAGGGCGGCCCGCCGCTGCTCGCGCGCAGCCGAGCGGAGCTGGTACGTGTGTCCGGGATGCAGCGTGGGCTGTGGCTGGTCAACCGCGCCGATCCGCAGTCCGCGGCCTACAACGTCGCCATGGCGTTGCGACTGACGGGCGATCTCGATGTCGTCGCGCTCCAGCTCGCGACCGCCGACATCGTTCGCAGACACGAATCGCTGCGCACGACCTATCCGATGATCAATGACGAGCCGATCCAGGTGATCATGCCTGCCGACGTGGTCGAGAGTGAGCTGACCATCGAGGAGCGCACCGTCACGACATCGATCGAGTCGGCCATCGGTCAGGTCACCGGCGAGGGTTTCGACATCACCACCAGACCGCCGGTACGGGCGGTGTTGCTCAAGGTCTCTGCGCACGAGCACATCCTGGTCTTCGTGGTCCACCACATCAGCGCGGATGGGGCCTCGATGGCGCCACTGGCGCGGGATCTGATGACGGCGTACGCGGCACGCAGCGCGGGGGCGGAGCCGGCATGGAAACCCCTGCCGGTGCAGTACGCGGACTTCAGCCTCTGGCTGTCCGAACGTCTGGCGGTCACCGACGGCGACGGCGTCACCGAGGAGGAGCGTCAACTCGCATACTGGGACGAGCGGCTGGCGGGAGCGCCCGAGCGGTTGGAGCTGCCCCACGACCACTCCCGGCCGAAGACGCCCAGTTTCCGCGGCGACATGGTGGACTTCGAGGTCCCCGCGTCTGTGGTGACCAATCTGGACATCGTTGCGCGGCAACATCACACCACGTCGTTCATGGTGATCCACGCCGCGTTCGCGATGCTGTTGAACCGGATCTCGGGCCGCGACGACCTGGTGATCGGAACGCCGTTCGCCGGCCGTGGCGAGCAGAGTCTCGACGACGTGGTGGGGATGTTCGTCAACACGTTGGCCCTGCGGACCAGGGTGAGCCCGGGTGAGCGGTTCGTCGACCTGCTGGAGCGTGTGCGCAACGACGATCTCGCGGACATGTCGCACACCGACATCGCGTTCGAGAACATCGTGTCGCGGACGCTGCCCAAGCCGCCCACGTCCTACAACCCGGTCTATCAGGTGATGCTCGCGTTCCAGGACGTGGAGTTCCCGACGCTGCAGTTCGATCGGCTCACGGTGGAGCCGATACACGAGGAGCTGGCATCGGCCAAGGTCGACCTGCAGCTCACCCTCTTCCCGAACGACCCGGACCGGGACGGGAGCGGGGGCGCGCTGCGCGGGCAATTCCTTTATGCCGCAGATCTGTTCGACCGGACGACGATCGATCGGATGGCCCTGCGGTATCTGCAGCTGCTGGAGGCGGTCGCGGACGACCCGGAGTGTGTGGTCGGTGACGTGCGCATCCGTCTCGACGACGAGGTGGTGGCGGCGGCCGGATCGCCGGTGGACGACGCGGACGAGAGTCTGGCCGTGCTGGTCTTCGAGGCCGCCGCGATCGATCGCACCGCCACCGCGGTCGGCGGTCCGGCGGCACTCGGTTTCGGGGACCTCGAGATCATGACCAGTGCGATGAATCCTGCAGCGTCCGATTCGGATTCGGCGCTGACGATGGCTCTCATGACACTTGTTCCCGGGCTGGCGGAATCCGGCCCGGAGGGTTTCGACGGACTGCTGGCCGAGCTCCGTGAGCGTGCCCATGGCGTGATCGCCGCCGGCCGGCGCGATCGTGACGCCGCGCGCGGCGGAAACCCTACGAATTCGGTCGAGGCGGAAGGTAGCGAACGGACGTGACGGGGATCGGTGCGGACGTGGTGGACATTTCTACGGGATGGGGACGGCGTCCGCCGACACGAGACCTGATCACCATTGCGGCGCAGATCGAGCCGGAGACAATCGCCCTGTCGCATGCCGGTGGGCGCACCACCTTCGCAGATCTGAACACGCGTGTGAGTGCGACCGCGGCGGTGTTCACCGCCCGGGGCCTGGACACCGAGGCGGCGGTGAGCGCCATCGTGACGGCACTGATCCCTCGGGACGGTCTCGACCCGGCGGGAATCGCCACCGCGACACAGGCCGCGCTCGAGGAGATCCGCGGACGGGCCTGTGCGGTGGCGGGGACATCGGACTGGGGATCGTTGCCGGGGATCTTCCGCTCGGCGGTCCACCGGTTCCCCGAACACGTCGCGGTGACGGACCTGGACGGCGCTGCGCTGACCTATCGCGAGCTGGACAAGCGGTCGGATGCCGTCGCCGCCGGGCTGGTCGCCGCCGGCGTCGCCGAAGGAGACGTCGTCGGACTGGCCACCCCACGGACCGTCGAGGTGATGGTCGCGATTCTCGGTATCCTCAAGTCCGGCGCGGCCTATCTGCCCCTGGACACGTCACATCCGGCCGAGCGACTCTCGTTCGTCGTCGCGGATGCCGCGCCGTCGCTGATCATCACCGACCACGGCGGACGGGAGACACTCGACTTCCTCGACGTCGAGCGCAGCACCGTCGACGAACTGATGACGGCCGGTTCGTCGGGGAAAGACTCGCTCCCGGCGTCGATCGACCCTCGACAAGTCGCTTACCTGATCTTCACGTCGGGCTCCACTGGTAGACCCAAAGGTGTTGTGGTGGAACATCGTAGCGTGATCGCGCTGATGTCTGCGGCTCAGCGGCACTACGGGTTCACCGAGGCAGATGTGTGGACGATGTTCCACTCCTATGCGTTCGACGTGTCGGTCTTCGAGATGTGGGGACCGCTGCTGTTCGGCGGGCGGCTGGTGGTGGTGGACTTCCTGACCACCCGCAGCCCGGACGAGTTCGCGGAACTGCTCGCCACGGAATCGGTCACGGTGGTCTCGCAGACGCCGTCGGCCTTTTACCAGCTCGCCGCGGCCGTGCGTCCGTCGTCGCGCAATCCGTTGCCCGCGAGCGTGCGCTACATGGTGTTCGCCGGTGAGGCACTGGATTTCGCGCAGGTGCGTCGGTGGTACGAGGACCGGCTCGAGGCCGAGGGCACGGTGGGCCCCGTACTGGTGAACATGTACGGGATCACCGAGACCACGGTGCACTCCACGTTCCGGGCACTGGATCCCGACTTCGTGGCGTCCGCGAAGGGCTCGGATGTGGGTGAGGGTCTGCCCGCATTGACGATCCATGTGCTCGACGACCGACTCCGTCCGGTGCCGGACGGAGTGCCGGGCGAGATCTATGTCAGTGGCACCCAGGTGACGCGTGGGTATCTCGGCCGTCCGGGGCTGACGTCGGGACGATTCGTCGCCGATCCGTTCACCGGCAACGGAACGCGTATGTATCGCAGCGGTGACGTCGCGATCCGGCGGGACGGGACGCTGGAGTATCTCGGTCGGTCGGATGCGCAGGTGAAACTGCGTGGCTTCCGCATCGAGCTCGGCGAGGTGGAGTCGGCGCTGCTGGCCACGCGCGGAGTCGACGCGGCCGCGGTGGCGGTCCGGCAGCGCGACAACGGTGACGAACTCCTGGTGGGTTACGTGGTGCTCGAGGCCGACACCGATGTGGCCCCATCCGAGATCCGCATCGCCGCGGCAGGGGCGTTGCCGAGTTACATGGTGCCCGACGTGGTGATGCCGATCGATCAGCTGCCGCTCACGGTGAACGGGAAACTGGACCGCCGGGCATTGCCCGAACCCGAGATCCTCACGGTGGCGCAGTATGTCGCACCCGGCACCGAGACCGAGAAGATCCTCGCCGAGATCGTCGCGGACGTGCTCGGTCTCGAACGGGTCAGCGTCGCCGACTCGGTGTTCGATCTCGGCGGCAACTCCCTGGCCGCGGCACGTATCGTCGGGCGCGCAGGCGAGGCCTTCAACGTGGATCTGTCGGTGCGGGATGTGTTCGACATGCCGTCGGTGCGTGGCCTGGCCGACGTGGTCGGCGGTCGTGGGGTTGCGCTCGCACCCGTCACGCCCGTGCAGCCGAGGCCCGACGAGGTGCCGGTGTCGTTCGCGCAGCTGCGGATGTGGTTCATCAACCAGTTCGATCCGGCGGCGTCGACGTACAACATCCCGGTGCTGCTGCGCCTGGCGGGTGATCTCGACGTGGACGCGCTGCGTGCCGCCCTGACGGATGTGGTGATCCGGCACGAGGTGCTGCGTACGACGTTCCCGGCGCGGCAAGGTATTCCGGTACAGGTCGTCGATTCTCCGGAGGAGGTCGCCGAACGACTGGACTGGGCGGTGGTGGATTCGGGCGACGAACTGCAGGCCGCGATAGCGGGCGGGTTCGATGTGACATCGCAGTGGCCGCTGCGGGCACGACTGTGGCGTAGCTCGGCGGACGAGTTCGTGTTCGGCCTCGTGGCGCATCACATCGCGGCCGACGGCGAGTCGATGGGGCCGCTGGTGGCCGATGTGGTTGCAGCCTATTCGGCGCGGGTGGCGGGCGTCGAGCCCGAGTTCGCGCCCCTGGACGTGCAGTTCGCGGATTTCGCGATCTGGCAGCATGAGGTGCTGGGTTCTGCCGACGACGCCGATTCGGTGGTGGGGCGTCAGCTCGCCTACTGGTCGACGCAACTCGCCGGCGCGCCCGACGTGCTCGAGATCCCCGGGGACCGGCCACGTCCGGTCGTCGCGTCGCAGCGTGGCGCGGAGGTCTCGTTCGAGGTGCCCACCTGGGTGGTCGACCGGATCTCGGTGCTGGCGCGCGAGCGCGGCGTGACGCCGTTCATGGTGGTGCACGCGGGCCTGGCCGTGTTGTTGGGCCGGCTGTCGGCGACCGACGACATCGCGGTCGGCACGCCGATCGCGGGCCGCGGTCAGCGGGTGCTGGATCCACTGGTGGGGATGTTCGTGAACACGCTGGTGCTGCGGACACGTGTCGGGGCGGAAATGTCGTTCGTCGACATGCTGGATCAGGTGCGGGTCACCGATCTGGAGGCGTTCGCGAATGCGGATGTGCCCTTCGAGACGGTGGTTGAGCACCTACAACCGGTGCGGTCGGAAGCCTTCGCCCCCCTCACACAGGTCCTGTTGTCCTTCGATCAGTCGGTGCTCGCAGAGTTCGCCCAGGGTGGCGTCCTCACCGCGGACATCGCCGGACTGGAAGTGAGTTCCATTGCTGTCGAAGGTGTTCCGGCGAAGGTCGATCTCACCGTCGGCATCACGGACGGTGGTGACAGGTGGCACGGCTCGCTGATCTACGCGGTCGATCTGTTCGACGCCCCCACCGCAGAGCACATGGCCGCACAACTGGTCCGGCTGCTCGACAAGCTGACCCTCGAGCCCGCCCTGCCCATCGGTGACACCTCTCTGCTCGCCGACGACGAGGCCAGGGCACTGCTTCCGGTGACCGGTGGGCCGGTGGCGGCCCCGCGGCTGCTGGCCGAGGTGTTCGGCGAGATCGCCCGCGCTCATCCGGAACACGTCGCGGTGTCCGACGGGCACGGGGCGGAACTGACCTATGCCGAGCTGGACGCCCGTTCCAATCGGCTGGCGCGTTGGCTGATCGCGCAGGGGATCGGCACCGAATCCCTTGTCGCGCTCGCGATCGGCCGCTCGGTCGAACTGCTGACGGCGATGTGGGCGGTGGCCAAGACCGGTGCAGGCTATCTGCCGATCGACCCGGACTATCCCGCCGAGCGGATCGAGCACATGCTCACCGACTCGCAGGTGCGCACCGGCCTGACGACCACGCGGCTGCGTTCGGCGTTGCCGTCAGGGGTGCGTTGGAGCCCGGTGGACGGCATCGGATCGGAGGAGATCGGTGGCGCATTCGACGACGCGCCGGTGCGGGCCGACGAGTTGCCCGCCGCACCACGGCTCGACGCCATCGCCTATGTGATCTACACATCCGGTTCGACGGGCACCCCGAAGGGGGTGTCGGTGACCTATCGTGGCATCCACAACTTCGCGGTCGCCGAGGTCGCCCGGTTCGGCGTCGACACACGGTCTCGGGTTCTCGGATTCGCCTCTCCCAGTTTCGATGCGTCGATTCTCGAATGGCTGCTCGCGTCGACCTCCGGAGCGACCTTCGTGTACCGGCCGGACAGCGTGCTCGGCGGCGACATGCTGGCGGCGCTGATCCGCGACCAGCGACTGTCCCACGTGTTCCTGACCCCCACGGTGCTGGCGACCCTGGAGCCGGATTCGGTGCCGGATCTCCGCGTCCTCATGTCCGGTGGTGAGGCGGTCTCGCAGACCCTGGTCGACCGGTGGTCGTCGGGGCTCTCCTTCTTCAACGCCTACGGGCCCACCGAGGCCTCGATCGCCGTGGCGATGAGTCGCGCACTCACACCCGGCTCGCCGGTCCACATCGGCGGCCCGATCGACGGTGTGGGGCTCCTGGTGCTCGACGGCCGGCTGAATCCCGTCCCCGTCGGAGTGCCCGGTGACCTGTACGCGGGCGGTGTGGCGCTCGCCCGCGGGTACCTGCGCCGTCCGTCGTTGACGTCGGAACGGTTCGTGGCGAATCCGTTCGGAGGCCGGGGCGATCGGATGTACCGCACCGGCGACGTCGTCCGATGGCGCCGCACCGAGACGGGCGAGCTCGTGCTCGAGTACGTGGGGCGTAGCGACGACCAGGTGAAACTCCGCGGGTTGCGCATCGAACTGGGGGAGATCGAGGCTGCTCTGGAGTCTCATCCGGCCGTCGCGTCGGCCGTGGTGGTCGGAGTCGGCGGATCGGTGGCGAGCGCGCTGGCGGGCTATGTGGTCGCCGACCGGTCGGTCGACGTCGCGTCGCTGCGCGATCATGTCGCCGAACGCCTGCCGTCGCACATGGTGCCGTCGAGCATCATGGTGCTCGACGCCTTGCCCCTGACCCCGGCAGGAAAGCTGGACAAGCGCGCCCTGCCGGCACCGGTGATCGTCACCGACACCGCCGACCACGTCCCGCCGTCGTCGTCGGCAGAGGAGACCCTGGCAGCGATCGTGGCCGGGGTTCTCGGCGTCGACCGGGTGAGCGTCGTCGAGTCGTTCTTCGCGCTCGGCGGTGATTCGATTCTGTCGATCCAGTTGTCCTCGGCGGCCCGCGCGGCCGGGCTGTCGTTGTCGCCGCGCGAGGTGTTCGAGCACAAGTCCGTGCGTGCGATGGCCCGGGCGCTCGCGGCCGGTGGCGATCGGGTGCCCATGGTCGACGAACCGGCCGGGGGCCCCACCGGCGAGGTGGAACTGTCGCCGGTGGTGTCCTGGATGCTGGAGTTGTCCGACACCCCGGCGGACTTCGCCGACTTCTCGCAGTCGGTGGTCCTGGTGGCGCCGGATGCAGCGGACGTCGCCGTGCTGAGTGCGGTGCTCGGCACGGTCGCCGATGCGCACCCGATGCTGTCCGCCCGTCTGGTGTACACCGGCGGCCGGTGGTGCCAGACCGCTGGAGTCGGTCATCCTCCGGTGGTCGCCGAGGTCTCGACGCCCGCGGCGACCGGGACGCCGGAGTTCGCCGACACGGTGCGCTCGGCGCATGCGGCGGCGCTGGGGCGGATGGATCCGTCGAACGGCGTGCTGATCTCGGCTGTGCTGGTGTCGGGTGCCGACGGCGCGCGGGTGGTGGTGGCCATCCATCACCTCGGTGTGGACGCGGTGTCATGGCCGGTGCTGATCGAAGACGTCATCACGGTGTGGGGACAGTTGGTGTCCGGCGACGAGTTGACGGTGCGACCGGAGGTGACGTCGGCGCGTGCGTGGCACACGGCACTGGCGCACCGGCGTACCGATCGTTCGGCCGAGATCGGCCACTGGTTGTCGCGGTCGGGTGACCCGACCGACCTCGGAGCCGTGATCGACCCTGCGCGCGACCGGTTCTCGACAGTGGGATCGGTGCCGCACCGGGTCGATGCGGCGGTCACCGAGGCGTTGGTGACAGTGGTCCCCGAGGCGTTCTGCGGTCATGTCAACGATGCGTTGCTGGCGGGCCTGGCACGTGCGGTGCGCTCCTGGCAAGTCGCGCGGGGGATCTCCGACTCCGCGCCGGTCGGTGTGCTGGTCGAAGGGCACGGTCGGTACGAGGACGTGCTCGCGCACGGTGCCGATCCGCGCACCGCGGATCTGTCGCGGACAGTGGGATGGTTCACCTCGATCGCCCCGATGCTCGTGGATCCGGCCGCCGACGTGGTGCACGCGGTGAAGGCGGCGAAGGAGGAGCGTCTGACCCAGCCCGATCACGGAATCGGGTTCGGGTTGCTCCGATTCGGTGGCGACGAGCGATTGGCGGGACGGCCGTTGCCGTCGATCGGATTCAACTTCTTCGGTGCCGGCGGCCGCGGCGTCGACGCCGAACCGATGACGGTCCCGTTCATGGTCGACGCCGACGCTCCGGCCCTGCCGTCGTCGGTGGCGGGTGGCATGACCGCGATGAACGCCATCACCGTGAACGTCGGGACGAAGCTCACGCCTCGCGGTCGTGAGTTGTCGGCGGATTTCCTGTTCGCCGGCGGGATCCTGTCCGCCGCGGATGTCGAGGATCTCGCCGACCGGTGGTCGGCCGAGTTGGCGGCCATCGTCGACGTGGTCACGAGCGGTGGGAATCCGGGGCTGTCGCCATCGGATGTCTCGGGTTCGGGGGTGACCCAGGCCGACCTGGATGTGCTCGCCGAGCGTCACCCCGGTGCACCGGTCTGGCCCCTCTCCGCCCTGCAGAAGGGGCTCTACCTCCAGTCCGCGCTGTCCTCGGGGGCGGGCGCCGACGACGTCGACGTGTACGTCAGCCAGGCGGTCCTGCGGCTGGGCGGCGACGTCGACGAGCCACGACTGCGAGCAGCGGTGGAGAGCCTCGTGGCCCATCATCGCGTGCTGCGGTCGGGCTTCGTCCAGACCGAGGGTGGTGCTGTGGTCGCAGTGGTGCCCGATGAGGTCCGGGTGCCCTGGCGCACCGTCGATCTCGGTGCGGTCGACGACGTCGAGCGGAAGGTTCGGGTTGACGAGATCACCGCGGGTGAGCGGGTCGAGCCGTTCGATCTGTCCAGGCCGCCACTGCTACGCGTCGTGCTCGCCCGCGATGCCGGTGGCGTGAGTGTGGTCATCACCAACCATCACATCCTGTTCGACGGATGGTCCGGTCCGCTGGTGCTCGCCGACCTGCTGGCGCTCTATGCCACGGGCGACACCTACACCGGCCGGATCGGTACGGGCGGAGGCGACTTCGAGGATTACCTGAAGCATGTCGCCGTCGTCGACGACGACGCCGGTCTCGCCGCGTGGCGTGAGGTGCTGGCACCGATCGAGGGCCCGACGTTGGTGGCGCCGGGCAGCGTGGCGACCCGTGAGTCGTTGCCGAGGAACCATGTCGTGGTCGTCGATGCGGAGTTGACCGCTGCCGTCGAGGCGCTCGCGCGGGCCGAGGGCGCGACCGTGGCGACGGTGTTGCAGTTCACTTGGGCGGTGCTGCTGTCCCGGCTGACCGGCAACCGGGTGGTCACCTTCGGTGAGACGGTGTCGGGCCGCCCGGCCGATCTCGAGGGTGTCGAATCGATGGTCGGCCTGTTCATCAACACTGTGCCCGCGGTGGTCGACGTCGACCCGTCGGCTCGGATCTCGGAGGTGCTCGCACGCCTGCAGGCGGCGAAGGTGTCGGTTCTCGACCATCAGCACCTGGGCCTGCCGGAACTGCTGGCCCTGACGGATGTTTCGGGCTCCTTCGACACGCTGACCGTGCACGAGTCGTATCCGGTCGACACCGAGTCGCTCTCGACCAGCGACGCCGCTCTCACCGGTGGCCTCGACATCCGGGAGGCGGTGGTCAGCGATTCGACGCATTACCCGTTGAACATGATCACCTCGCCGATGGGTGATCGGTTGTCGATCACCATCAAGTACCTGCCGGATGCATTCGCCGACGACCAGATCCGCGTGTTCGCCGACGCCGTGGTCGAGATCCTCGGTGCCGCGGCCTCCGCGCCGGCGATGCTCGTCGCCGACGTGCCGCTGCTCACCGACCGTGACCGGGCGTTGATCGCCGGTGGGTCGGTCGGCGCCGACGTAAGCGTCCCGGCGGGTTCGGTGGCCGATGCCGTTGTCGCACAGATACTTCGGACACCCGACGATGCAGCCCTCGTCTTCGACGGTCGCGCACTCACGTATGCGGAATTCGGAGCGCGGGTGTCGGTGCTGGCTCGTGACCTGATCGCTGCCGGTGTGTCTCCCGGTGTGGCAGTGGGGGTCTCGCTGGACCGTTCGGTGGAGCTCGTGGTCGCGATCCATGCCGTCGTCGCGGCGGGCGGGCATTACGTGCCGATCGATCCCGCGATCCCGGCGGATCGCGTGCAGTACATGGCGGACACCGCGGGCGTCGGTGTGGTGCTGGTCGGCGGCGATGGTGCGCCGGCGTCGGTGGCGGCGCTGGGCGACGGCGTCACCGTGCTCGAGGTGGACGCCTCGGGGGCCGTCGACCTGTCGGTCGCGCCGGTGACGGATGCGGATCGGTCGGCCCCGTTGCGCGCCGACGACGCGGTCTACACGCTGTTCACCTCCGGATCGACCGGCCGTCCGAAGGGCGTCACGGTGTCGCACCGGTCGGTGGTGAACCGACTCTGGTGGGGTCTGGACCACTATCCGTGGTCGACCGGTGACCGGGTGGTGTTGAAGACGCCGTTCACCTTCGACGTTTCGGTGCCGGAGCTGTTCGCCCCGGTGATGGCGGGCGCGACCATCATCGTGGCGCGCCCGGGCGGGCATGCGGATCCGATGTACATCGCCGACCTCATCGCCCGCGAGCGCGCGACGTCGGTACATTTCGTGCCGTCGATGCTCTCGGTGTTCCTGGACGTCGTGCCCGCCGAGAAGATCACCACGCTGGACTCGTTGCGGTGGTTGTTCTGCTCGGGTGAGGCGCTGCCGCCGCCGGTCGTCGCACACACCCACCAGCTGCTCGGGCAGGTTGCGATAGTGAACCTGTTCGGTCCCACCGAGGCTGCCGTCGAAGTGGCATCTGTGGATGTGACCGATGCGCCCGACGTGGTGCCCATCGGTGTGCCGGTGTGGAACACGTCGACACTGGTCCTCGATGCCCGCCTGCGGATGGTGCCGCCCGGCGTCCCGGGTGAGCTCTACCTCGGTGGTGTCCAGGTGGCACGCGGTTATGAGTCGCGTCCGGGTTTGACTGCCGAGCGCTTTGTGGCCGATCCCTTCGGTGGAGCGGGGTCCGGGGCATCGGGTTCGCGGTTGTATCGAACCGGTGACCTCGTCCGCTGGAATCACCGAGGTGAGATCGAGTACCTGGGGCGCACCGATTTTCAGGTCAAATTGCGTGGACAGCGCATCGAGCTGGGTGAGATCGAGTCGGTCATCGCCTCCGCGCCCGGGGTGGTGCACGTGGCGTGCACGGTCGTCGAGACCGAGGGCGGCGGGCAACATCTCGTCGGTTACGTCGCCCCGTCCACGGTCGACGAGGGTGCGGTGAAGGCGGCGGTCGCCGAGGCGTTGCCCGAGTACATGCGTCCATCGGTGTGGATGCTGCTCGACGACATCGCCCTCAACAGCGCGGGCAAGCTGGACCGGCGTGCGCTGCCCGCCCCGGTCTTCGAGGCGGCCGAATATGTGGCCCCGGCCACCGATGCCGAGGAATCCGTCGCGTCGATTGTCGCGAAGGTGCTCGGCGTGGCGCAGGTCGGCGTGACCGAATCCTTCTTCGCCGTCGGCGGCAACTCGCTGTCGGCGATGCGGGTGGCGGCCCGGGTGGCCGACGAGTTCGGTGCCGCGGTGTCGGTGCGGGACATCTTCGACGCCCCGACGGTCCGCGGCCTGGCGGCCGCGGTCTCGTCGCGTGGCGCGGGTCTGGCGCCCCTCGTGGCCGTGACCCCGCGACCGGCGCCCATCCCGCTGTCGTTCGCGCAGACCCGCATGTGGTTCATCAACCGATACGAGCCCGGCACCGCGACGTACAACATCCCGGCGGTCCTCCGCCTGGCCGGCGCACTCGACGTGGATGCCCTGCGCGCCGCGGTGGTGGACACCGTCGAGCGCCACGAGGTGCTCCGGACGACCTTCCCGGCCGTCGACGGTCTGCCGGTGCAGGTGATAGATCCGGTCGACCAGGTGACCGAACGGCTGGACTGGGCCGTGGTGGACACGCAGGCCGACGTGGAGACGGCGATGACGACCGGCTTCGACGTGACCGCACAATGGCCGCTGCGGGTACGGCTGCTCGCGGTTTCCGACGACGAGTACCTGCTCGCGGTGATCGCACATCACATCGGTTCGGACGGCGAGTCGATGTTGCCGCTGGTGACCGACGTCGTATCCGCGTATGTCGCTCGGGCAGAGGGACGAGAGCCCGAATTTGCGCCGCTGGCAGTCCAATTCGCGGACTACGCGATCTGGCAGCACCGTGTGCTGGGGTCGCCGGATGCACCGGATACGGTGATCGGCCGGCAACTGTCGTACTGGCGAGACCAACTCGTCGACGCGCCCGGCGTGCTCGAACTCCCTACGGACCGGGAACGTCCGGCCGTCGCCTCCCATCGGGGTGCACGCGCCGGGTTCGTGTTGCCCGCCGAACTCGGACGGCAGATCGGTGTCGTGGCCCGGGCGTTCGGGGTCACGCCGTTCATGGTGGTGCACGCCGGTCTCGCAGTCCTGCTGGCGCGGCTGTCGGCCACCGACGACATCACCATCGCGACCCCTGTCGCGGGCCGCGGTCAGGCAGCGCTCGACCCACTCGTCGGGATGTTCGTGAACACCCTGGTCCTGCGGACCCGGGTCGACACCGCGATGACGTTCGCGGCTCTGCTCGACGACATCCGGCTGACGGATCTCGATGCCTTCGCTCATGCGGACGTCCCGTTCGAAACCGTCGTCGAGGCGCTCAATCCCACGCGCTCGGAGGCATTCGCGCCGCTGGCGCAGGTTATGCTCTCCTTCGATCCGGCCGCGTCGGCGGAGTCGGCCGAGCTGTCGATAGGGGGGCTGTCGGTGCAGTCGATCGAACCGTCGTGGGTTCCCGCACAGCTCGACATGTCAGTGACGGTGAGTTCGGCGGTGGAAGGCGACTGGGCGTGCTCGATCGTCTATGCGACCGATCTTTTCGACCGCCCGACCGTCGAGAACATGGCCGACCGGTTCGTGTCGGTGCTGACCGAACTGGTCGCGAGCCCGCCCGCCGCCGTCGGCGACGTGAATCTCATCTCCACCGACGAGCGGGCCGTCGTGGAGAGCTGGTCGTTGGGCCCCGTCGTCGATGTGCCCGCCGATCTGGTACCCGACCTCGTTGCTGCACAGGCTCTCCGTACACCTGATGCCGTTGCGCTGGTGTTCGGCAACAGGTCCGTGTCCTACGCCGAGTTCGGCGCGCGGGTCGCGGTGCTGGCCCGCGAACTCATCGCCGCCGGTGCCGGACCGGGTGTGGCCGTGGGGGTCTCGCTGGAGCGTTCGGTGGAGATGGTGGTCGCGGTGAATGCCGTCCTCGCCGCAGGCGCGCAATACGTCCCCATCGATCCCGACACCCCGGTCGACCGCGTGGAGTACATGTTCGACACCGCCCGCGTCCGCGTGCTCGTCGTCGGTGCCGGACGAGCCGTCGTCGCCGCGACGGTCGACGGCGTGCGGACGGTCGAGGTGGACGCGTCAAATGAGGTCGACCTGTCGGTACCGATCGTGACCGACGCGGATCGGCCGGCGCCCTTGCGTTCCGATGATGCCGCATACACTCTGTTCACCTCGGGATCGACAGGCCGCCCGAAGGGCGTGACCGTGTCGCACCGCGCGCTGGTGAACCGGATGCGGTGGTGCCTGGACATCTTCGACTGGACCGCGGCTGAGCGGGTGATGCTGAAGACGCCGTTCACCTTCGACGTGTCGGTGCCGGAGTTGTTCGCCCCCGTGATGATGGGGGCCACGACGATCGTCGCGCGCGCAGGTGGTCACCTGGAACCGGTCTACATCGCCGATCTCATCGCGCACGAACGCGTGACGTCGGTGCATTTCGTGCCGGCGATGTTGTCGGTCTTCCTGGACGTGGTCCCGGCCGAGAAGCTGGACGGGCTCGGTGTGCTGCGCTGGCTGCTCACTTCGGGTGAGGCGCTGCCCGTCTCGGTGGCGACCCACGCGCACCGCGCATTGCCGGGCGTGCAGATCGTCAACCTCTACGGGCCGACGGAGGCCACCGTCGACGTGACGGCCGTCGACGTGACCGGCGCCGATCGCGTCACGATCGGTCAGCCGGAATGGAACACGTCGACGTACGTGCTGGACGCGCGCCTGCGCCCGGTGCCGCCGGGTGTCCCCGGCGAGTTGTATCTGGGTGGCGTGCAGCTGGCACGCGGCTACGCCTCACGCCCCGGGCTGACGGCCGAGCGGTTCGTGGCGGATCCCTTGGGCGGCCACGGCGAGCGGTTGTACCGCACCGGCGACCTCGTCCGTTGGAGTCCCGGCGCCGGGAGCGGAGCGAGCGGGCTGAGTGTGGCCGGCGCCGGGAGCGGAGCGAGCGGGCCGAGTGTGGCACATCGTGGCGAGATCGAGTATCTGGGCCGCACCGACTTCCAGGTGAAGCTGCGTGGGCAGCGCATCGAGCTCGGCGAGATCGAGTCGGTCATCGCCTCGGCACCCGGGGTGGTGCACGTGGCGTGTGCGGTGGTCGACGCGCCCATCGGTGGCCACCACCTCGTCGCGTATGTGGCGCCCGCCTCTGTCGACGAAGCCGCGGTCACGACGCTCGTCGCCGAGGCATTGCCGGCGTACATGCGACCGACGGTATGGATGTTCCTCGACGACATCGAACTCAACAGCTCCGGCAAACTCAATCGGAAGACGTTGCCCGCCCCGGTGTTCGAGGTCGGCGAATACGTGGCTCCGGACACCGACGCCGAGGTGATGGTGGCCGAGGTGTTCGGTGAGGTGCTCGGCGTGGAGCAGGTCGGGGTGACCGAATCGTTCTTCGAGGTCGGTGGCAACTCGCTGTCGGCGATGCGTGCCGCCGCCCGGGTTGCCGACGATCTGGGTGTCGACGTGTCGGTGCGCGACCTCTTCGAGTTCCCCTCGGTGCGGGCGCTGATCGCGGCGGTGGGCGGGCGTGCACAGACCGTGGCGCCCTTGGTCGCTTCCCGGCGGCCGGAGCGGCTGCCGCTGTCGATGGCGCAGTCTCGCATGTGGTTCATCAACCGGTTCGACCCCTCGTCGCCCGCGTACAACATCCCGATGGCGCTGCGGCTGACCGGTGACCTCGACCTCGACGATCTCGTGGGTGCGCTGGGCGACGTGATCGAACGCCACGAGGTGCTGCGCACCGTGTACCCGCTCGACGGCGACGCTCCCGTCCAGCGCATTCTCGCTGCCGACCGTGCCCGCGATCTGTTCGATTGGCGTGTGGTGGACGACGAACGTGAGGTGACGGCCTCGGCGGCGAAGGGCTTCGACGTGACCGTCGACCTGCCGATCCGTGGGTGCGTGCGCCGTTCCGCCGACAACACATACGATGTGGTGCTGACCGCTCACCACATCGCGTTCGACGGGTCGTCGACCGCGGTGTTCGTCCGTGATCTGCTGTCCGCGTACCTCGCGCGGGTCGACGACTCGGTCCCCGGTGCGCGACCCCTCGCGGTGCAGTATGCCGATTACGCACTGTGGCAACGCAAGATGCTCGGTGACGTCGACGACCCGGCGAGCCGACTCGCGCAGCAGCTCGGCTACTGGCGTGAGCACCTCGGGGCTGTGCCGTCGGTGACCGATCTGCCGATGGATCGGCCGCGGCCGGCGGTCATGCAGACCATGGCCGGTGTGGTGTCGATGACCGTCGACGACGATCTGGCCCGCCGGGTGGAGGAGTTCGCGCGCGCCGAAGAAGTCACCCCGTTCATGGCGACCCATGTGGCACTGGCGATCCTGATCGCGCGGCTGGCCTCGACCGACGATGTGGTGATCGGCACGCCGATCGCCGGCCGCACGGATGCGGCGCTCGGTGATCTGGTCGGCATGTTTGTGAACACGTTGGTGCTGCGCACCGCGGTGCCCCCGGCCCAGACGGTCACCGACCTCGTCGCGAAGGTGCGGCGCGAGGATCTCGATGCGTTCGCCAACGCCGATGTCCAGTTCGAGGAGCTGATCGACGAACTCGCGCCGACCAGGTCGACGGCCTTCCCGCCCCTCGCCCAGATCGCGTTCACCCACGTCGACGGCGATCGGGGAACGGCAGCCCTCGAGACGGCGGGACTCCGTGCGGAACCACTCGATTTGGCAGATCAGGTCGCCAAGTTCGAGTTGTCGGTGGCGGTGACCGGGCGGACGGCGGTATCGCCGATGACCGTCGATTTCGTCTATGCGCGTTCGATCTTCGACGAGTCGACGGTCCGTGAATTCCTGACGGCATGTCTGCGGATCGTCGAGTCGATGGTCGACGATCCCACCGTCGCGGTCGGCGACATCGATCTGCTCACCGCCGGTGACGTCGCCGCCTTGGCGCCGGTGAGAGGTGGACCTGCCGCGCCGCCCCGGCTGCTGAGTGCGATGTTCGCCGATGTCGTCGAGAGCCATCGCGACCGTGTCGCGGTGGTCGACGCGACCGGGGCCGCGCTGACCTACGACGCCCTCGATGCCCGATCCAATCAGGTTGCACGATGGCTGGTCTCGCAGGGTGTCGGCGTCGAATCGCTGGTGGCGCTGGCCCTGGGCCGATCGGTCGAGTTGCTGACCGCGATCTGGGCGGTGGCCAAGACCGGAGCCGGCCACCTGCCGATCGACCCGGCGTATCCCATCGAGCGCATCGAGCACATGCTGGCCGATTCGGGTGTTCGGTTGGGCCTCACCGCCGGGCGCCACCGATCTGCCCTGGGAACCATGGCCGACTGGGCCACCATGGATTCCGCCGAGACCCTGGCGGCGATCGACGAGATGAGTCCGGCTCCGGTGGCCGATCACGAACTGATCGGCACGCCCCATCTGGATGCCGTCGCCTATGTGATCTACACGTCGGGCTCCACCGGTACACCGAAGGGCGTGCAGCTCACCGCCCGCACACTGGAGAACTTCGCGCTGACCGAGGTCGACCGTTTCGACGTGACCGATCGCTCGCGCGTGCTGGGGTTCGCCTCCCCGAGCTTCGACGCGTCAGTCCTGGAATGGCTGATGGCGGTCGCCGCGGGTGCGGCACTCGTGTACCGCCCCGACGATGCGCTCGGCGGGGAACCGCTGGCCGAGTTCATGCGTGCACAGCGGGTGACACACACGTTCCTGACGCCGACAGTGCTCGCCACGCTGGAACCCGAAGGACTGCCGGATCTGCGGGTGCTCGCCGCCGGCGGCGAGGCGGTACCGCCCGCGATGGTCGATCGTTGGGGATCGCTGGTCGGGTTCCACGACATGTACGGACCCACCGAGACGACCATCGTCGTGGCGATGAGTGACGCGATGCGGCCCGGCGTGCCGACGACCCTCGGCGGGCCGATACCCGGAGTCGCCCTCCTGGTACTGGATTCGCGGCTGCGCGTGGTGCCGGTCGGTGTCGCAGGTGAGTTGTACATCGCCGGTGGGGTGCTCGCCCGCGGATATGTGGGACGGCCCGGACTGACCTGCGAACGGTTCGTCGCGAACCCGTTCGGCGTCGATGGCGAGCGGCTGTATCGCACCGGCGACGTCGTGCGCTGGCGGCGCGACGGTTCCGGCGAGATCGCGCTCGACTATCTGGGTCGCAGCGATGATCAGGTGAAGCTCCGTGGTCTGCGTATCGAGCTGGGAGAGATCGAGGCGGTCCTCGCCTCTCATCCCTCGGTCGAATCGGCGGTGGTGATCGGTGTCGGCGGTTCGGTGGCCACCGCGCTGGCCGGCTATGTCGTGCTCCGGGAGCACGTCGAGACCGGTGAGCTGCGGGCCTTTGTGGGGCAGCGATTGCCGTCGCACATGGTGCCGTCGAGTCTGACGGTGCTGGATGCGCTGCCGTTGACACCGGTCGGCAAGCTGGACAAACGCGCTCTGCCCGAGCCGATGGCCGACGGCGGGCGTGAGTTCGTGGCCGCCGCCACCGGGGCGGAGGAGTCGGTGGCGCAGGTGTTTGCCGACGTGCTGGGAATCGGACCGGTCAGCGTCATGGAGAGTTTCTTCGAACTGGGCGGCAACTCGCTCTCCGCGACCCGGGTGGCCGCCCGCGTCTCGGACGTGTCCGGAGTCGATGTGTCCGTCCGCGACGTCTTCGAGGCGCCGTCGGTCCGTGAGCTGGCCCGGTCACTGGACGGTCGGGGACTCGGTCTGGCGCCGGTCAAGGCGGCTGTGCCGCGTCCTGAACGGGTGCCGCTGTCGTTCGCGCAATCGCGCATGTGGTTCATCAATCAGTTCGATCCCTCGGCCTCGACCTACAACGTCCCGGTGGTGTTGCGGCTGACGGGCGCTCTGGACGTCGCCGCGCTGCGCTCGGCGCTGGCCGACGTGGTGGCGCGACACGAGGTCCTGCGTACCACGTTCCCGTCGGTGGCCGGGTCGCCGATCCAGGAGATCGCGCCCGTCGACGGCATTGCCGGACAGCTGGACTGGGCGATCGTCGACTCCGCTGCGGCACTCGATGCGGACGTGACCGCGGGTTTCGACGTGACCGCGCAGTGGCCCGTGCGTGCCCGACTGTGGCACGTCGGCGGCGCCGAGTGGGTGTTCGCGCTGGTGGCCCACCACATCGCGGCCGATGGCGAGTCGATGGCTCCGCTGATCGGCGACGTGATGGCCGCATACGCCGCGCGCGCGGCCGGCATGGCGCCGGATTTCGCGCCGCTCGAGGTGCAGTTCGCCGACTTCGCGATCTGGCAGCACGAGGTGCTCGGCTCGGCGGGTGATGCCGATTCGGTGGTGGCGCAACAGCTCTCATACTGGGCGAAGCGGCTGTCCGGGCTGCCCGACGTGCTCGAACTGCCGTCGGACCGACCGCGTCCGGTGGTCGCGAGCCAGCGGGGTGATCAGGTTCCGTTCCGGATTCCCGCCGACGTGGTCGAGCGGATCGGATCGGTGGCCACGGAGTTCGGCGTGACTCCGTTCATGGTGGTGCACGCCGGGTTGTCGGTGCTGCTGGCGAGGCTGTCGGCGACCGACGACATCGCGGTCGGCACCCCGATCGCGGGCCGTGGCCGTCGAGAGCTGGACGCGTTGGTGGGCATGTTCGTCAACACCCTCGTGCTGCGCACCCGGGTCGATGCGCCGATGTCCTTCGGCGAGATCCTGGATCAGGTCCGGGTGACCGATCTCGACGCCTTCGCCCACGCAGACGTCCCGTTCGAGGCGCTGGTGGACCACCTGGACCCCGTCCGGTCGGAGGCGTTCGCGCCACTGACCCAGATCCTGCTGACCTTCCACCAGGCAGCCCTGCCGGAGCTCGCGGCGGGAGTGGGCGCGACCACGGTCGCCGGTCTGACGATCTCGCCGGTGGAGCCCCCCGAGACCCCGGCCAAGGTCGACCTGACCTTCGGTATCGCCGCCGACTCGCCGGATACGTCCTGGCCGGCCCAGATCGTCTATGCGACAGACCTCTTCGATCGGTCGACGATCGAGACGATGGCGGACCGCTTCGTGCGTGTGCTCGCCGGGTGCCTCGAGTCGGTCGACGGGCCGGTCGGTGACGTCACCCTCGTGTCGGCCGCCGAGGCCGCCGTGTTGTCGGCCCTGCCGGCACCCGTCGTCGACACCGTCAACACCCGTCGCTCTCTCGTCGACCTGTTCCGGTCGACGGTGGACGCACACGGTGGGCGACAGGCGGTCACGGCCAACGGCGTCACCCTCTCCTACGAGGCGCTGCAGACGCGTTCGGACGCGGTCGCCGCCGCACTCGGGGCCCGCGGTGTCGGGTTCGGCGATCTGGTCGGGGTGGCCACCGCGCGCACGGTGGATCTCGTCGCCGCCGTGCTCGGTGTGCTCAAGGTGGGGGCGGCGTACCTGCCGCTCGACACGACGAATCCCGCCGAACGCCTGGCCTTCATCGTCTCGGATGCCGCGGTGGGCACCGTGATCACGGATGCGGCCACCGCAGGCCACGAATTGTTCTCGGTGCTGCCGCCCGGCGTGACGACCGCGCACGTCGCGGATCTGGTGGCCGAGGGTGCCGCACAGACCGCCCCGCCCGTCGTGATCCCGCCGTCGGCGCGGGCGTACGTGATCTACACCTCCGGGTCGACGGGCCTGCCGAAGGGGGTGGAGATCACCCATCAGGACGTGGTGACCCTGATGGACACCGCGGCAGGCGATTTCGAGTTCCGGGCCACCGACGTGTGGACCATGTTCCATTCGTATGCGTTCGACTTCTCGGTCTGGGAGCTGTGGGGACCGTTCCTGTCGGGTGGTCGGCTGGTCATCGTCGACCGCGACCTCGCCCGTGATCCCGACGCGTTCGTCGAACTGCTGGCGGACGAGGGCGTCACCATCCTGAGTCAGACGCCGTCGGCCTTTTATCAACTGATCGACGCGCGCCGCCGGAACAGCGTGGATCTCCCGCTGCGTTATCTCGTGTTCGGCGGCGAGGCACTGAGTTTCGACCAGGTGCGCCGATGGTTCGACGATCACCCCGGGGACTCCCCGCAGCTGGTGAACATGTACGGGATCACCGAGACCACCGTGCATGTCAGCTTCCGCCCACTGGACCGCGCGCTGGTCGCCGCGGGTGACGCCTCGCTGATCGGTCGCCCGCTGCATTCGCTCGGCATCCACATCCTCGACGGACGTCTGCACCCCGTACCGCCCGGCGTGATCGGCGAGATGTACGTCACCGGCGGTCAGCTGGCGCAGGGGTATCTGGGCCGGCGCGGCCTGTCGTCGACGCGGTTCGTCGCGAGCCCGTTCGGTCCCGACGGCGGCCGGATGTACCGGACCGGCGACCTGGCCCGCCGCGTGGGCGACGACATCGAGTACCTGGGACGCGGCGACGCTCAGGTGCAGCTGCGCGGATTCCGGATCGAGTTCGGCGAGATCGAGGCGGCGCTGCTCGGAGTGGACGGTGTGACCGCGGCCGCCGCCGGCGTCGTCGACCTACCCGGTCGTGGTGAACAGCTGATCGGCTATGTGGTTGCCGAGCCCGATGTGGCACCGGACTCGCAGTCCGTGCGTGACACCGTGGCCCGCGCGGTTCCCGGGTACATGGTGCCCGCGCTGATCGTCCCGATCAGTCATCTGCCGCTGACGGCCAACGGCAAGCTGGACCGGCGCGCCCTGCCGATGCCGGAGATCGGCGGCGCCGGCGAGGATTACGTGGCACCCGAGTCATCGGTGGAAGAGACGCTCGCCCAGGTCGTGGCGGGCGTCCTCGGTGTCGACCGGGTGAGCGTCGTCGAATCGTTCTTCGCGCTCGGCGGGGATTCGATCCTGGCGATCCAGGTGTCGTCGGGGGCCCGGGCGGCCGGGTTGGTGGTGTCGCCGCGAGATGTGTTCGAACACAAGTCGGTCCGGGCGATGGCGCGTGCGGTGGCGGCCGGTGGTGAGGAACTGGCGCTCCTGGAGGAGCCTGCCGGTGACCCCCCCGAGATGGTCATCCCGCCGGTGGCGTCCTGGATGCTCGAGTTGTCGGACTCCGCGGAGGATTTCGCGGACTTCTCGCAGTCGGTCGTGCTGGTGGCGCCGGATGGACTCGATGTCATCACGCTGCGCCAGGTGCTGCAGACGGTGGTGGCGGCGCATCCGGCGATGTCGGCGAGGCTCGTCTTCGACGACGATGTGTGGGTCGGGACGGCCGGTGACGGTCGTAGGTGTGTGGTCGACGAGGCGAGTGCCGACGCAGCGGTGGCCTCGGCCGGGTTCCACCAGGCGTTGCACGCGGCGCACGCTGTGGCCCTCAGTGAGTTGAATCCTGCTGTCGGACAGTTGGTGTCCTCGATCCTGGTCACGGGTTCCGACGGTGCGCGCGTGGTGTTGGCGATCCACCATCTCGCCGTGGACGCGGTGTCGTGGCCGATTCTGATCGAGGATGTGGTGACTGTCTGGAGTCAGATGCAGGCAGGTCAGGAGCTCTCGGTTCGGGCCGAGGTGACCTCGGCCCGCGCCTGGCATGCCGCGCTCGACACACAGATCGCCGACCACGAGTCCGAGGTCGACCACTGGCTGGCCCGGGTGGATCGGGAACCGACCAGCTTCGGCTCGCCGCTGGACCGCACGCGGGATCGCTTCGGTTCCGTGTCCGCGGAACGCGTTCGGATCGATTCGAGAGTGACGGAGGCGCTGCTCACGGCGGTGCCGGAGGCATTTGCCGGCCACGTGAACGATGCGCTGGTGGCGGCGTTGGCACGGGCGGTCCGATCCTGGCAGCGGTCGCGCGACATCGCGGACGACGCGGCGGTGTCGGTGCTGATGGAGGGACACGGCCGCTACGAGGAGGTTGTCGAGCGGGGTTCGGACCCGCGGTCCGCGGATCTGTCGCGGACGGTGGGCTGGTTCACCGCGATCACACCGATGACGGTCGACCCGGCCGGCAGCATCGTGCACGCGGTGAAGGCGGCCAAGGAGGAGAGACTCGGCCAGCCCGACCGCGGGATCGGGTTCGGGTTGTTGCGCTTCGGTGGTGATCCGCGACTGGGCGGGTGTGCGCTGCCGTCGATCGGCTTCAACTTCTTCGGCGCAGGCACCCGCGGCGCCCGAGACGAGATCGAACTCCCGTTCATGGTCGATGTGGAGGCGCCGTCGCTGCCGGCGTCGGTCTCCGGGGCGATGACGGCGATGAATGTGCTGACGGTGAACGTGGGCACGCAACAAGCGGCCCGCTCGCAGACTCCCGGTGCCGAGACCACGGATGAAGGCCGTGAACTCGTGGCGGACTTCCTGTTCGTCCAGGGGATCGTGTCGGCCGCGGACGCTGCCGACCTCGCGCAGCGCTGGTCGGCCGAATTGACGGCCGTGGTCGAGTCGGTGCAGGAGGATGATCCGGGACTGTCGCCGTCGGATGTGCCGGGTACGGGGGTCTCGCAGGCCGATCTGGACGCCCTCGACCTGCGGTACCCGCGCGCGGACATCTGGCCACTGGCGCCGCTGCAGCGGGGACTCCATTTCGAGTCGGAGATCGCTGGGCACGGCGGCACCGAATCATCGGTGGATGTGTATGTGGTGCAGTCGATCCTGAAGCTGGGTGGGACCATCGACGTCGCCCGTCTGCAGGTCGCGGCCGAGGCCTTGTTCGCACACCATCGTGCCCTGCGGTCCGGTTTCGTCCGTACCGGCAGCGGTGCGGTCGTCGCGGTGATCCCGGAGTCTGTCGTGTTGCCCTGGCAGGTCGTCGATCTCGACGGAGGGGATGGCGGCGGCCAGGTCGACGAGGCGATCCGACAGATCGCGGACGCGCAGCGCTCGGCACCGTTCGACCTCGAGGCGCCACCGCTGATGCGGTTCGCTCTGATTCGTCATGGCGACGCCGCACACCTGGTGGTCACCAATCATCACATCCTGATCGATGGGTGGTCGGGTCCGTTGGTGCTGGCCGACCTGCTGGCGCTCTACGCCGGCGGTGTCACCTACACCGGCCAGGTCGGCAGGGGCAGCGGCGATTTCGCGGACCATCTGAGACGTCTCGCCGAGGTCGACCGGACTGCCGGGCCGGCGGCCTGGCGTCAGGTGCTGGCCCCGCTGGAGGGACCGACCCTGGTCGCGCCGGGCGTCGAGGCCACCGCGGAATCGTTGCCGCAGGACCGTTCGACGATCCTGGATGCCGAACTGACCGCGGGGATCGAGGCGGTGGGGCGGGCCGAGGGCGCCACGGTGGCCACGGTGCTGCAGTTCGCGTGGGCGGTGTTGCTGTCGCGGCTGACCGGCAATCAGGTGGTGACCTTTGCCGAGACGGTGTCGGGACGCCCCGCAGACCTGGAGGGTGTGGAGTCGATGGTCGGACTCTTCATCAACACCCTGCCCGCCGTGGTGGATGTGGACCCGGCTGCGCCCATCTCGGACGTACTGGGCCGGTTGCAGGCGGCGAAGGTGTCGGTGCTCGACCATCAGCATCTGGTGTTGCCGGAGTTGACGGCATTGGCCGGGGTCGGTGGGCCACTGTTCGACACGTTGACGGTGCATGAGTCGTATCCGGTCGACACGGATTCGCTCTCGACCACCGACGCGGCATTGACCGGTGGCCTCGAGATACAGGACTTCGAGGGCACCGACGCGACGCACTATCCGCTGAACATGTCCACGTCACCGGTTCCCGGGGAACGGATCTCGCTCACCCTCAAGTACCTGCCCGCGGCGTTCGACGAGAGCCAGATCCAGGTCTTCATCGATGCGCTCGTGCAGATCCTGCGTACCGTCGCGACCCGATCGGACCTGCTCACGGCCGACATCCCGCTCGTCGGGGCCGTCGACGGGCGTGCTCTGGCACCTGTCTCCGGCGGCGTCGGCACTGAGCCGCGGCTGCTCGCCGAGATGTTCGCCGACGTGGCCACCCGACATCCGGACCGGGTCGCGGTGGTCGACGGCACCGGCGCGTCACTGACCTACGATCAGCTCGACCGTCGGTCCAATCAGCTTGCGCGGTGGCTGATCTCACGTGGGATCGGGGTGGAGTCCCTGGTGGCGCTGGCGGTCGGGCGTTCGGTCGAACTGCTGACCGCGATCTGGGCGGTCGCCAAGACCGGCGGGGGCTACGTGCCGATAGACCCGGACTATCCGGCCGATCGGGTGGCCACCATGGTCGAGGACTCCGGCGCGATCCTGGGTCTGACCATCGCCACCGGCGTCCTGCCGGACCAGGGATTCGCCTGGGTGCGTCTCGACGACGACGCGGTGGGAGCCGAGGTCGGGAGTCTCCGCGACGACCCGCTCCGAACGGACGAGAAGCTCGGGCCGGTCCGGCCCGAGAACGTTGCGTACGTCATCTACACGTCGGGTTCCACCGGACGCCCGAAGGGCGTCTCGGTGACCCACACCGGGCTGGCGAACTTCGCTGCGCAGGAGTCGGCCCGGCTGTCGGTGGGTGATGCTCCGGTGGTGCTGGGATTCGCCTCGCCGAGCTTCGACGCATCGGTGCTCGAGTACCTGCTCGCGACCGTCAACGGCGGCGCGGTCGCCTACCGGCCGGCAGATGCGGTCGGTGGTCCGGTGCTGCAGGACTTCATGCGCGAACACCGCACGACCCACACGTTCCTCACCCCGACGGTGCTGTCGACGCTGGACCCGGCCGGGCTGCCGGACCTCGAAGGTCTGATGGCCGGCGGTGAGGCGGTGCCGCCGGCCCTGGTCGAGGCGTGGTCGCCGCATGTGCCGATCCACAATCTCTACGGACCGACCGAGACGACGATCGGCATCACTCTCAGCACCGCGATGGAGGCGGGCCGGCCGGTTCGTCTGGGCCGACCGCTCGCGGGGGTGGAACTGCTGGTCCTCGACAGTCGACTTCATCCCGTGCCCGTCGGGGTCCCGGGCGAGTTGTACGCGGTGGGTCGCGCCTTGTCGCGCGGCTACCTCGACAGACCCGGGCTGTCCGCCGAACGGTTTGTCGCGAACCCGTTCGGGGACGCAGGCGCCCGGATGTATCGGACCGGCGACGTGGTGCGGTGGCGCCGGGACGACACCGGCGACGTCGTGGTCGAGTACGCGGGTCGGTCCGACGACCAGGTGAAGCTGCGCGGGCTGCGCATCGAGCTGGGTGAGATCGAGGCGGTCCTCGCCTCGCATCCCTCGGTGGAATCGGCAGTGGTACTGGGCGTGGGCGGATCGGTGGCGACCGCGCTGGCCGGCTACGTCGTCGCGGACTCAGCGGTCGACGTCCGCGTGCTGCGCGAGTTCGTCGGAGGGCGGCTGCCCTCACACATGGTGCCCGCGAGTATCGCGGTACTCGACTCGCTGCCACTGACGCCGGTCGGCAAGCTCGACAAGCGCGCCCTGCCGGAACCGGTGATCGATACCGACGCCGAGCGGTATGTGGAACCCGCGACCGACGACGAGAGGACGGTGGCGGGTGTGTTCGCCGACGTCCTCGGCGTGGATGCGGTAGGGGCCCTCCACAGTTTCTTCGACCTGGGCGGCAACTCGCTGTCGGCGACCCAAGTGGTCGGCCGACTGCGTGAGCGCGGCGCCGACGTCGAGCTCGCCTGGCTGTTCAACGATCCGACCCCGCGCGGGCTCGGGGCCAGGATCGGCGGCGGGTCGGGCAGCGGCGGAGATGTGGTCATCTCGCTCAACGCCCAGGGTTCCCGGGCACCCTTGTTCTGCATCCATCCGGCGGGCGGGCTCGCGTGGTTCTATGGCGGCTTCGTGCCCTATCTCCGGGATCGTCCCGTCTACGGCGTCCAGGACCCGCACGCCGTGGCCGGGGAACCGAGTGCCGAGTCGATCGAGGAGATGGCCGACCGCTACCTCGCCGAGATCCGCCGGATCTCTCCGGACGGGCCCTATCACCTGCTCGGATGGTCGCTGGGCGGTTATGTGGCCTACGCGATGGCCACCGCGCTGCAGGCCGAGGGGCAGGAGGTGGCATTCCTCGGCGTGATGGACTCCTCACCGGTTCCGGCATCGGACGAGGAATCCGCAGGCGTCCGACTCGGTGGAGATTTCGTCGGCGACTTCCTGGGCGGCTGGCGAGACCTCTTCGACCTGGGCGAGGACGTCCGTGCCGAGTCCGCCGAGGACGTCGCGGAGATCATCCGGCAGCAGATATCGTCGATGGGGCTGTTGAGCGCCGATCAGGTGCAGTGGGTCATGGACAGTTTTGCCACCGGAGAGGAACTCGTGGAACAGTTCCGACCAGCACCGTTCGATGGTTCGTTGCTGGTGTTCACGGCCACCAGGGACAAAGCGGACCCGAGCGCGGTCGCCCGCGGCTGGGAACCCTATGTCAACGGCTCGATCGCGAACGTCGATGTCGACGCCGACCACCTCGGTCTGGCGAACGCTTCGGCGCTGGAGGTGATCGGGCCCGAGCTGAACCAATGGTTGACTATCGATGGTGGTCACGAGTCCGTGACCGGTGAGAGTGGAAAGGACCGACTATGACGAATCCCTTCGATGACGAGAACGGCCGATTCTTCGTGCTGGTGAACGACGAGAACCAGCACTCGCTGTGGCCGACGTTCGCCGACATCCCGGCCGGTTGGACCAAGGTCTTCGGCGAGGACAGCCGTGCGGCCTGCCTGGAGTACGTCGAGCAGAACTGGACCGATCTGCGGCCGAAGAGCCTGATCGACGCCATGGAGGCGGACAAGGCTGCGCAGGGCGGCTCAGCGTCGGAGTGAGATCGCGGCGAAATGTCGCAGCGATAACGCTTGCACATCAAGCCCATTGGTCACTCCGATAACTCTGTTCACGGACGTAACATCTGAACACGGCAATTAACGCAGAGTTTCTGTGGATTCGCCGACAGATACCGCGTCACCGGTTTCCAAAGTGCCGTTAGCAAGGCAAGCTATATAAGAAGGACCCGGTGCCGGCTCGAACTGGGAGGCAGAGTGGCCAGGGTCGACATCACGAAGTCGGGGGAGTGGCTGTGAAGATGACTGACGTGCTGGAAGACATCCAGAAGCGGGCGCAGGTGACACCGCGCCTGACGGCTGTGCGCTTCGGCGACGACGTCGTCAGCTATCGTGCCCTCGACGAGAGCATCTCGTCGTACGAGTCCGTGATGGATCGCCACGGCCTGTCCCGCGACGCCGCGTTCCATGCCGGCCTGCTCCACTGCATGCCGTCCCTGACCCGCATCGACGGCACCGCCGAGCGCAATCGAGTGGTCGGCGAGGTCGTCGCCTGGCTGGGACGGGACATCGAGGGCGGTGCCGACAACGAGTTGCGCGCCGTCGGCTGAGACCCCGTCTCCGTCGAGACCAGGAATGGCTCCGGAGTTCCTCGCCGGTCTCAGATGACGGCGAGAACGGCCAGGATCACCAGTAGGATCGGCGTGCCCACGACGACGCTCGCCGTACCCATCACGATGGCAGCCACCGCCCGGCCCGTCCCCTGACGGCGCTGTTGGCCCGACCCGATCTGTTGGCCCGAACCGATCTGTGGGCCCGACCCGATCTGGACGACCGCCACGATCCCCAGGACGACGCCGAGGAATCCGAGCACCGCGCCGACCCCGAGCAGCGCGAGTGGCAGGGACGCTGATGAGGCCACCACGGCGGCCGTCGCGGTGGCCGGCGCCGGCCGCTTCTGCTGTCCGTATCCGGGTGAATATGGCGACGCCGAATATGTGGACGCTGGATATATGGACCCTGGATATACGGATGCTGGATACGTGGACGCTGCCGCGGTCCATGCGGGATCCGACCAGGCCGGGTCGACCGTGTGTACCGGCAGGTCCCAGATCTCGCCGACCCTGGGCAACGGCGCATGCACCGGCGGTGCGGCGATGATCTGAGCAGGCACGTGTCCGATGTTCTCGCCGGTGACCGGGTTGTCGGCGATCGACAGATCTTCGGCGGCCGGTCGGTCGGCATCCTCGGGCGGTGGCCACCGTAGGTGGCGATCGGTGACCGGCGCATCGATCGGCTGGGTGGGGTGTTCGGTCACCCGCATGGCGAACCTCCTGACGGCCGGCGAGCAGATTCCGCGCCGCCGGTCCATTGTTCCTGATTCCCCTCGCGTCCGCCGGTGACCGCGCACGCGGGCAGGTCACGACATCGCACCGCCCGGCAGACAGAAATCTCGCCGCACCCCCTGCGGGGATGCGGCGAGATTCGTCGAATGTCTCGGGATCAGCCCCCGTGCTGGCCACCCATGGACGAGAGTTGGGTCACCGCGCTGCCGGCGAGCTTCCAGTCACCGTCGGCTTTCACGTAGGCGAGTGTGACGTCGACCGGTTGGGGTGCGTGCGGGCTCTTGATCGACACCGTCGCGACCGCCTTGTCGTCACCGTCGGCCTTCACTTCTTTCACCGTGTACACCTCCGGGGTGTAGCCGGCCATGTTCGAGGCCTTCGCGTAGCCCTGAATGGCGGCCTTGGTGACGGGGTTCGTGGTGTCGACCACTGCGTCGAGTTCTGTTGACGAGGTTGCCGGGTCGACCGACTTGCGCAGGATCACCTGGGCATCGTCGGTGCTCAGTCCGACGACGGCCTGTTTGGCGTCGCTGGCTGCCGACGCCACCGCTGCCGACGCACCGCTTGCGGCGCTGCTGACGGTGT
This sequence comes from Gordonia sp. DT218, assembly GCF_049847105.1. Classification (NCBI taxonomy): domain Bacteria; kingdom Bacillati; phylum Actinomycetota; class Actinomycetes; order Mycobacteriales; family Gordoniaceae; genus Gordonia; species Gordonia sp. DT218. The sequence continues at coordinate 209,258 of NZ_JBNCNS010000002.1, forward strand.
CGTTCGCCTCGTCGGAACAGCCGGCTGCGACCAGCATCGTCGCTCCGGCGAGCAGCGCTACGGCCACGGACTTCCGAACCTTCATTTCGCCTCCTCCTCTTGGATGAGCCAACACTAACCTACGCAGCTGGGGGCCCGATCGCGGAATTAATCGGACCGCGGTCCGGTTAGATTGGGTGACGTTCGTATCAGACAGATTTGCATCAGACACAGGAGGCGCGACATGCAGTTCGGACTCTTCAGCGTCAGTGACATCACGGTCGATCCCACCACAGGGGTGGCGCCGACCGAGCACGAGCGGATCACGGCAGCCGTGGAGATCGCCAAGAAGGCCGAGGAGATCGGCCTCGATGTGTTCGCAATCGGCGAGCACCACAACCCGCCGTTCTTCTCGTCGTCGCCGACCACCACCCTCGCCTACATCGCCGCCCAGACCAGCACGCTCCAGCTGTCGACGGCCACCACCCTCATCACCACCAATGACCCGGTGAAGATCGCCGAGGACTTCGCGATGCTCCAGCATCTCGCGGACGGCCGCGTCGACCTCATGCTCGGCCGGGGGAACACGGGCCCGGTCTATCCGTGGTTCGGTCAGGACATCCGCCAGGGCATCCCGCTCGCCATCGAGAACTACCACCTGCTGCATCGGCTCTGGACCGAGGACGTGGTCAGCTGGGAGGGCAAGTTCCGCACCCCGCTCACTTCCTTCACCTCCACGCCGCGGCCGATGGACGGCGTCGCCCCGTTCGTCTGGCACGGATCGATCCGCAGCCCCGAGATCGCGGAGCAGGCCGCCTATTACGGCGATGGCTTCTTCGCCAACAACATCTTCTGGCCGAAGGAGCACTTCCAGCAGTTGATCGGCTTCTACCGCGAGCGGTTCGAGCACTACGGGCACGGCACGGCGAACCAGGCCGTGGTCGGTCTCGGCGGACAGTTCTTCATCCGGAAGAACTCACAGGACGCGGTCCGTGAGTTCCGTCCGTACTTCGACAACGCCCCTGTCTACGGACACGGTCCGTCCCTGGAGGAATTCACCTCGGAGACACCGCTGACCGTCGGCAGCCCACAGGAATTCGTCGACAAGACGCTCACTTTCCGCGAGACCTTCGGTGACTATCAGCGTCAGCTGTTCCTGGTGGACCATGCCGGCCTGCCGCTCAAGACGGTGCTCGAGCAACTCGACCTGCTCGGCGACGTCCTGCCCGATCTGCGGGCCGGATTCGCACAGGGCCGTCCGGCCGATGTTCCCGATGCGCCGACGCACGCCTCGCTGGTGGCCGCCCGCGACGTGTCGGCCACTGCGGATGCCGGTCAGCCGGCACAGCCGGAGGCGGTGCGCTCGTGAGCATGCGGGTGGTCGCGGTCAACGCGGGGCTCGGTGACCCGTCGTCGACCCGCCTGCTCGTCGACCGGCTCGTGGACGCCATCACCGAGCACGCGGTGCGGGACGGGCTGAACATCGACGTCGAGGTCATCGACCTCCGGGATCTCGCCGTCGACGTCGCGCGGTCTATGACGACCGGATTTGCGGTCGGCGGGGTGCGCGCGGCGGTGGACGCGGTCCACGGCGCCGACGGATTGATCGTCGCGACACCGGTTTTCAATGCGTCCTACAGCGGTCTGTTCAAGTCGTTCTTCGACCTCGTCGAGGTGGATCGGATGCAGGGCCTCCCGGTGGTCATCGCGGCGACCGGCGGCAGTCCGCGGCACTCGATGGTTCTCGATCACGCCATGCGTCCGCTGTTCGCCTACCTCCGCGCGGTGGTCATGCCGACCGCGGTCTACGCGGCGGCCGAAGATTGGGCCGGCACGTCGGGCGACACCGCGTTGCTGTCGGACCGAATCCGTCGTGCGGCAACCGAACTCGTCGCCGCACTGCCACCCGGCCGGCTCGAGCAGGGCGCCCCGGCAGGCCGGGCGCAGGCGAACGGGGCGGACCGGGACAAGGACGACAGTCGAGGGGCCCACCAGTCGGCGGTCGAGAAGGCGGGTATCGCCAACTTCGCAAAGTTGTTGGGCGAGCAGGCCTGAACGGGCCTCAGGCGCGGCCCGGCGGGTTGCGCCTGGGTCGCAGGTGTGTGGTGGGCAGGGCCGGTGCGGGCAGGTGCTGGACCTCGCCCTGATAGCCCTCCACCTGCCCGAATCGGTCGCTGTGATCGGTCCATTCCTGTCGGTACCGGACGATGTCGTCGTGACTGCGGCCGACGAAGTTCCACCACATGATGATCTCCTCGTCGAGGGGGGTGCCGCCCAGGATCACCAGGCGCGCATCCTCTTCGGCGTCATTGCGCACCCGCAGATGTGTCGCTCCGACGCCCACGTATCCCAGTTCGGTGCGCTCGAGCGGTTCGGCGGCGACGTCGACGAGTCGGATGCGCCCGGCGTCCACGAGAATCCCGTGTTCGAAGGACGGCGACACCGGCAGATCGATCTCGGCGCCGGGCGTCATGGTGATCTCGGCGCCCATCAGTGGCGTGAAGGTCTGGACGGGCGAACGTTCGCCGAGCAGTTCCCCGAGGAACACGCGCACGGCGACGCCCTCCCGCTCGATCACGGCCGGTACGTGGTGCGCGAAGTCCCTGGTCGTGTCGGCCGCGGCCGCCGGCAACGCGATCCACAGCTGAACGCCGTGCAGCAACGTGGTGTCGGGGGTAGAGACCTCGGTGTGGGCGATCCCGTGGCCCGCGGTCATCAGATTCAGCTCTCCCGGCCGCACCACCGCGTGGTTGCCCATGGTGTCGCGGTGCTCGATCGCGCCGGAGAACAGCCAGCTCACCGTCTGCAGCCCGGTGTGGGGATGCGGCGGAACGTCCATGCCGCCGGTCGCGGAGACGTCGTCCGGGCCGTAATGGTCGGCGAAGCACCATGCGCCGATCAGCGATCGTCTGCGCTGCGGCAGCGTGCGACGCACCGTCATCGCCCGCGGCCCGCCGAGCGGGACGTCACGTGCGGTCAGCACCTCCACGGCCGGCCTCCCCGAGTCCTGCGCGGGATCTGTCGCACCCGACCGGCAGTCGAGCTCGGCAGGCTGGATCTCGAGATTGCTCATGGGCATCCTTCGACGAATGGGCTGGCGGTCTCAGTCTAGAGAAGCGCTGGTGCGGATTCGTCGATGTCGGTATCCGGATGACGGGTCCGGACGGGTGAATCCGCCACCGGATGCGCGGTGCCGACGCCGCGCTGCGCGGTCGCGCTGGTTAACATGCGACGAGCACCGACAGCGAGGGAGACGCGAGATGTTCACGGTCAGTGTGGTGATTCCGGTCTACAACGAAGAAGAGGTCATCGCCGCGTGCCTGGAGGGCATCGCCGCTCAGACTCGTGCCGTGGACGAGTGCATCGTCGTCGACAACAACTGCAGCGACCGGACGGTCGCCGTCGCCGAGTCGTTTTCCCATCGGCTTCCCATCCGCATCGTGACCGCGCCGCGCCAAGGCGTCGGGTGGGCGCGCGATGCCGGTTTCGACGCGTCGTCCACCGACGTCATCGGCCGGATCGATGCAGACACGCGGCTGGACCCGAACTGGTGCGCGTCACTCGTCGAGTTCATGACCGGGCGACCAGAAGTCGCCGCGGTCACCGGCTTCGACTACCTGTACGACGTCCCACTCGAGCACCGGTTCGAGAAGCGTCAGCGCCGTAACGCCGAACGCTCCTCGGAGGGCCGCAAGGCGTTCACGCTGCTGGGGAACAACATGGCGATACGCCGCACCGCATGGGACTCGGTCCGGTCGGATGTGCCGAATCTTCCGGGTACCCATGAGGACATCGATCTGTTCTTCACGCTGCTCGAGAAGGACGCGGTCGTGTGGGTGGTGCCGGCGATGCTGGCGGGGGTGTCGCCCCGCCGATTCCGGATGAGCCCGTGGGCCAATCGGAAATATCGGGCCGCGGCGGTGAAGACCACGAAGGTTCACGGTCGGCATCGCCAGGCGAGATTCATGGTGGCGCAGTCACCGCTGCTGTACACGTCCCTCTTCGTCTGGTGGCTGCGGGTGAAGCCGTTCGATCCGCGGACGCGGACGTGGCGACCGTGGCGGCTCTTCGCGCGAGAGGACGAGCGGGCGTCGCCGATGACTGCCGAGTGGGGCTGACGCCGCGTCGTCGGGTCACCGGCCCTGGTGGGCGATGCCTGCCGGGTGATGCCTGCCGGGTGATGCCCGACGACGGGCGTGCGCGGTCAGGATGCCAGGCGGTCAGGATGCCAGGTCGCGGGCGATCTTCGGCCATGTCCGGCGCAGATCGTCCTGCCAGTACCCCCAGGAATGGGTGCCGTTGGGACGCACCGACACGTCGGCCGGGATGTGCAGATCGGCGAGGCGCCGGGCCATCTGGCCGGTGCACTGCCCGACGGCGCTCTCCAGGACACCGCCGACCAGGGTCTGGTTGGCCAGCCACGCGGCGTCGCCCTTGACGGAGGGATCGTTCAGAGTCTCGTGCGGACCCGGCAGACCGTTGCCGCTCGTCATGTAGATCTTGGTGCCACGCAGTTTCTCGGCATTGAGGTACGGGTCGTTCGCACGCCACACCGGACCGCCGGGTGGGCCCCACATGCTGGTGACCTTGCGTGCACTGAAACTCTCGACGACGATCCGGACGTAGGCCTCGCCGAGGGGATCGGTGGTGCGGGCACAACCGCTGAATGCACCGACGGCCCGGTAGAGCTTCGGCGCGGCGATCGCCAGATTCAGCACCGACGTCCCGGACATCGAGATGCCGCCGATGGCATTGCGTCCGGTGGTCGAGAACTGTCGGTTGATCAGCGGGGGGAGTTCCTTCGTGAGGAAGGTCTGCCACTTGACGCGTCCGAGCTCGGGGTCGTCGTGGATCCAGTCGGTGTAGTACGACGCGGCGCCGCCGATGGGAGTCACCACGTAGGTCTTCTTGTCCGCGAAGTACTTCTTGTAATCGGTGCGGGCCGCCCACGTCGCCCCGTCCTCGCCGCCGCCCGCACCGTTGAGCAGATAGAAGACCGGAGACGGGGTGCTGCGGTCGCGCGGGGTGAGCACCTCGACCGGGAAGGTCTTGCCCATTGCGGCCGAGTAGACGGTCAGGGTGTCCTGTTGCGGTCCGTCGTGGACGACCTTCACGATCCGCGACGGCTTCGCCGGCGCGGCCTGAGCGGTGCCGGCGGTGGCGAGGAGTGACGCCACCGACCCGACGACGATCAACAGGACCGTTGTCCAGCGCCTGAGCGGGCTCACGGTGCGATTCACTCCTTTGGTCGGGATTCCGACCGTCGCCGGATCCGGCACGGTCGAGGACGGCCCACGGGTTGCGGGCGGATGAACTCACAAAGTAGTCGGTCCGCGGCGGCGGATTGTTACAGGGTGGTCACGGTGTGGCGGAGATGACCGTCGCGTCCTCGAAAGCCATCGTGACCCGGGAGACCGAGGACGCCATCAGCGCGTGCCGGCTCAGCTTCAGGGAGCGTAGCTCGTCGGCGATCGGGTGGGTCCCGAGGACGAGGTCGGCGCCGCCCATGCGGGTGCGGGTGCCCGAGGTCGAGGTGAGTCGCCACGGCGTCATCCGCAGGACGCCGTCGAGCTGGGAGTAGGCGTTGAGGACGGTGTCCTGCGCGGAGTCCGGGACCCGTATCCCCGGGCGGACCGTCAGGTCCGCGACGAGCTGTCCGTCGGCGACGACGCGGCCGTGCTTGGTCGACGAATCGTGATCGACCTCGAAATCGGCGAGGGTCTTGGGGAAGCCCCAGATGCCGCGGCCCGCGGCCAGGGTGAAGTCGCCGTCCACCGGCAGGTGATGGATCAGCGCACGGGCATCGCCGCCGATCAGGGAGCGAAGAGCCCGGATCGGTGACGAGGGAGGCCGGGTCGGATCCTCGACGAGGAAGCAGACACCGAACTCGTTGTACGGTCCGAGGTCGCCGTCGACGTAGTCGACGAACACCAGCATGCACATGGTGCGTCCGGGCCGGATGCGCAGCGGACGCGGGTACGCGTCGCCCGCATCGCCACCGGTGCGGATCGCGTGCTCGACGGCGTCGCTGTCCGCGGTGAAGCCGGCGACGAAGCATCGGGCATGCCGGATCTCGACCGGCATGGTGACTGTGGTGCCCAGTACGTCGTGAGTGGATGCGGCGGAAGCCATCGGCGGGTCTCCTCGGGTTCGACCGGAAATCGGGGGTTCTACTAGAACACGTTCTCGTTTTCTCATGGTGCCAGGTCGATCGTCGCGGGGCCAGCGGGTCGAGTGAACCGACGCGAGGTCGCCGGGTGGGCAGGACTGCGGACGGTGATGCCGATACCCTCGACGGAGGAGGGAATGACCGGAAGGGATGGCGATGACACCGGATGCGCCGACGGTGCTGAGGGTCGGAATGGTCGACGATCACCCTTCCCCGGTCTGGGGCATCGAACGCATCCTGGATCGGCAACCCGACATGGATCTCGTGTGCTCGGCGTCCACGGTCAGCGGCCTTCTCGAACAAGGAATCCAGACCGACATCGTGATCCTGGACCTGCGCCTCGACGACGGGACGACGCCGGGCCAGAACGTGACCCGTCTCACGGACGCGGGTATCGGCACGGTGGTCTACACCTCTGGGGAGCACCCTTCCTTGCTGCGCTCGGCGGCCCGCGCCGGCACGCTCGGGGTCGTCCTCAAATCGGCATCCGAAGACGAGATCGTGAAAGCCATCAGGTCGGCAGGGTCGGGATGTGAGGTGTTGACCACCGAGTGGGCCGCCGCGATCGATGCCGACCCGGAGCTCGAGGCCGTGGACCTGAGTCCGCAGCTGCAGCGGGTACTCACCCTCTATGCGTCGGGTGAGACATCCGCCGGCGTCGGGGCGGCGCTCGGGGTGACCGCGGAAACGGTCAACGAGTACCTCAAACGGATCCGTCAAAAATATGCGGCCGCGGGCCGGCCCACACGGACGAAACTCGATCTGTTCAAGCGAGCAGTCGAGGACGGCTGGTTGCCGGTTCCCGGACGGGGGGCCGCGGCGGGCCGGCAATCGCGCCGCGACGGGCCAGGACGGTCCGAGGGGTGACCCGGCGCGACCGAATCAGCCAGGTCGCACCCGTCGCAAACGCTCTGCACGATCGCGTGAACACGCGATGTCCCCAGTTCTGGGTCTAACGATCACGGCGACAAGTCCCTAATGTTCATTACCTGTGGTGCGGTCTTGTCGGGGGGACTGGGGCGCTCCGTGGGACAACAGACCGTATTACGCATGCGGTCGTGCAGAGCGAAGGATGACCAGTGACCGCCAGTTCACGAGTGCCCATTCACTTGGCGCGGGGCGCCGATGCCCGCCGCGGCGAGATCGGCGTGCCGGCGCCGCAGCACCACACCTCCGGTGAGGACAGGCCGGATCGCAGTGTGGCCCGAATCTCGGACCATCGGAACTTCGACGGGGCGGTGACGCCGCACCGACGGCCGGTGCTCTCGTCACGTGAGGTCGAGGTGTTGCTCGGCTGGTTGGCGGCCGAGTCGAAGGAAGACGCGGCCGCGTCGTTGTTCATCTCGGCGTCGACGGTGAGCACTCATCTCGCACGCATCCGGGCAAAGTACTCGGCGGTCGGGCGGGACGCCCCGACCAAGACACATCTGCTCGCCCGTGCGCTGCAGGACGGGTACACCAGCCTCGATCGTTGGTGACCGGCCTGCCGGCGTGGCCCTGGTCCTCAGCGCAGGTCGGCGGCCATCCGCGGCCAGGTCTGGTGCAGGTCGTCCTGCCAGTAGCCCCATGAATGGGTGCCGGTCGGTCGTAGCTTGACGCTGGCCGGGATGTGGAGGTCGGCCAGCCGGGTCGCCATCTGTCGCGTGCACTGGTCGATGGCGGCCTCGATCACACCGCCCAGCGCCGCCTGGTTCGCGAGGAACAACGGATCGCCATTCACGCCCGGGTCGCTGAGTTGCTCGTGCGGTCCGGACAACCCTGTGCCGGCGGTCATGTACAGCTTGGTGCCGCGCAACTTCTGGGCGTTGAGGTACGGATCGTTCGCACGCCATCCCGGGCCGTTGAGCGGTCCCCACATGTTGGTCATGTTCGCGCCGCCGCGATCCTGCACGACGAGGCGGATGTACTCCTGCCCGACCGGGTCGCTGGTCCGCGCGCAACCGCTGAAGGCCGCCACGGACTTGTACAGACCGGGTGCGGCGATGGCCAGGTTGAGCACCGAGGTACCCGCCATGGAGATCCCGGCGAGGCCGTTGCGTTTGGTCGTGTTGAACTCGGCGTCGATGAGGGGCGGGAGTTCCTTGGTGAGGAAGGTCTGCCACTTGTTGCGCCCGAGTGCGGGGTCGTCGCGCTGCCAGTCCGTGTAGTACGAGAACGCGCCGCCGATGGGCGTCACCACATAGGCGTTCTGGTCGGCGAAGTACTGCTTGTAATCGGTCCGGGCATCCCAGGTCGCGGAGTCCTCGCCGCCGCCGGCACCGTTGAGGAGATACAGGGTGGGACTCGGGGTGGATCGATTACGCGGCGTCAACACGGTGACCGGGATGTTGCGTCCCATGGATGCCGAGTAGACCATCAGCGTGACCTGCTGGGGATCGTCGTCGTAGCGGCTCACGACATGCGATGTCGTGGCCGCAGCGGACATACCGGGAACGGCTGCGACCAGTGCCGCGACGGTTGCGACCACCGTCAGTATCGCCCCGAGGAGGAGGCGCTGAGATCTACCCACGATGTACATCCGTTCTGGTCCGAGAGCGTGGCTGCTCAGTCTAGGTGATGAACCTGACCGTTCCGTGAGCCGCTCGGGACATCGTGAACGCGCGCATGATGCGGGACTCTTTGGCTACCGTGGGGGAGTGACTTCCACAGGTGCGGGTAACGACACCGATCTCCTCCGAACGCTGCTGGCCGATTCGGCCGGCGGCGACCGGGGGGCATTCGCGCGTCTGTATGACCTCACGAGCGCCCGGATCTATGGTTTGGCCCTCCGTGTCGTGCGCGACCGCAATTATGCGGAGGAGGTGGTGCAGGAGGCCTATCTTGTGTTCTGGCAGAAGGCCGCCGACTATCACCCCGCGCGAGGCACCGTGATCAGCTGGATGATGACGATCGCGCACCGACGGGCCGTCGACCGGGTACGGACCGAAGAACTGCAACACCGGAAGATCGCCGAGTACGGCGCCACCAATCAGGCGCCCGCGGGAACGCCTGCGCCGCTGGAGATCGTGGTCGATCGTGAGGAGAACGACGAACTCCGGACGTGTCTGAACCGGCTCACCGATCTGCAACGGGATAGCATCGAGATGTCCTATTTCAGCGGAATGAGCTATCCCGAGGTCGCTGAGCAGACCTCGACGCCGTTGCCCACCATCAAGTCCCGTATCCGGGACGGATTGCGTAAGCTGCGCCATTGCCTGAGGAGCCAGAACGATGCCTGACACCGACTGGCTCGACGACCACGTCGAACTCTTCGCCGTGGACATCCTCACCGCAGCCGAGGACGCCCGGGTGGAGCGCGAATTGGGCGGATTGTCGCCGGTGGAGCGTCGGATCTACGACGGACGCATCGCCGACACCCGCTCGGCGATGGCCGATCTCGCGAGCTCGTATGCTCTCGAACCGCCGAACGCGTTGCGGGGTCGTGTTCTCGAGACTGTTTTCGCCGCCACTGTCGACATCGAGGCGGCGGACGCGGGCGGCGCCGCGGTCGGCGGACCCGACGAACCCGTTCCGCCGCAGGTCGATCAGCCCGATCAGCCGGATGCACCGACGGCCGGCAACGTCGTGTCGATGGATGAGCATCGCCGCCGCCGACGATGGGCCGTCGGGGTGGCCGCCGCTGCCGCGGCGGTCGTCGTCGCGCTCGGCGCCGGCGTGATCGTCGGCCGGACGACCGCTCCCGATGCGCCGCCCGCCTCCACGGTGGCCGAGTCGGATCAGCAGGTTCTCGACGTCCTCAAGGCGCCCGATGCCCAACTGGCCGTCGGTGATCTGCAGGACGATCGCGGCACGATGTCGGTGGTGACCTCGCGCGAACGCAATCAGGCGGTCGCCCTCCTGCGTGACCTGCGCAATCCGATCGCCGACGACCGCGAATACCAACTCTGGCTCGTCGGCAAGGCGGACAATCCGGTCTCGGCCGGACTCATCCCGCCCGGCGGGGCGAACGCACCCACGCTCGTCGATGCTCTCGACAACTCGAAGGTGCTGGCGGTGACCATCGAACCCCGAGGCGGGTCGGCTCAGCCCACCACGCCGATCCTCACCCAGATCCCGATCTAGGGACCCTCGGGTGTGAGAAACGCAAGCGTCCCCGCGCCGGCGTGAGCCGATGCGGGGACGCCGCCGGAGACGTCGGGGCGAGCCCCTACGCGGTGGACTTGCGGTAGAGGATGAGCGACAACGGGATACAGATCGCCAGGATGGCGACGCTGCAGCCGATCGAGTAGCTCACCGCATGCTCGGCGACCCAGCCGGTGGGCGCCGGGAAATCCGGCGGTGAGACATTGCCGAATTTCTGGCGACAGGCGGTGGCGACGGCCGTGACCGGATTCCACTCCGCGATCGGCCGGAGGAAACCGGGCAGGCTCTGCGCCGAGATGAAGGCGCTGGACAGGAAGGTCACCGGGAACATCCACAGGAACCCGATGCTCTGGGCCACTTCGACATTGGGCGCCGCCAATCCGGTCACCGCACCGACCCACGCCATCGCCAGAGCGAACAGCAACAGGACCCCGAAGGCGATGGCCGCATCGAGAGCACTGCCACGGACGCGCCAGCCGATGGCCAGCCCGCAGGCCACCATCACCCCGAGTCCGAGTATCCCGAGCAACATGTCCGAGGTGACCCGGCCCGCGATCACGCCGAGCCGGGACATCGGCAGGGACCGGAGCCGGTCGATGATGCCGTCGGACATGTCGTTTGCCAGTCCGACGGTGGTGAAGGCGGCATTGAAGACGACGGTCTGGGTGAAGATCCCGGCCATCAGGAACTCTCGATACGATCCGCCGCCGAAGGTGGCGCCGAACACGTAGGCGAACAGGAACACGAACATCAGCGGCTGGATCGTCGCGCTCACCAGCAGGGTCGGGATACGTCGGACGGTCAGGAGATTGCGTTCGACGATGACGGCGGTGTCGGCGAACATCACACTCGCTCCAATCGTTCGGTGCGGGCCTGCGCCTCGCCTGCGTCGGGATCGTCGTCCTCGGGTCTGCCGGTGAGGCGCAGGAACACGTCGTCGAGGGTCGGGGTGGTCACCTCGGCGTCGACCACGTCGATTCCGGCGCGGTCGCAGATCTTCACGGCGTCCACGCCGCTTCGGGTGCCGTCGGCGACCGGCACCGACCAGCGGTTGGGCCCGAGCCTGCTCGGCATCCCGAGGCCGACCTCGGCGAGGGTGGTGGCCACCAGGCCGGATCGCTCGTCGGAATCCTCGGAATCGTCGGTCCCGCGTACTTCGATGGTGAGCAGCGACTGTGCGGTGGTCGATTTCAGCTCGTCGGCGGTGCCCTGTGCCCGCACGCGCCCATGGTCGATGACGGTGATGGCATCGGCGAGCGCATCGGCCTCTTCGAGGTACTGGGTGGTGAGCAACACGGTCGTACCGGCCGCCACCTGGGTCTCGATCACCTCCCAGATCTGTCGCCGGCCACGGGGATCGAGACCGGTGGTCGGTTCGTCCAGGATGATCAGCTCGGGGCGGTTGATGAGCGCTCCGGCGAGGTCGAGCCGTCGGCGCATGCCACCCGAGTAGGTACGCATCGGCCGGTCGGCGGCGTCCTCCAACGCGAGGTCCGCGATCAGTTCGCGGGCACGGTCGGAGGCCTCGCCGCGGGACTGCTTGTACAGCTGACCGACCAGACGGAGATTCTCGAAACCGGTGAGAGTGCCGTCCACGGCGGCATATTGGCCGGAGACGCCGATCCGGGCACGCACGGCGTCCGGTTCGGCCACCGCGTCGAGCCCGCAGACCTCCACCTCTCCCTCGTCCGGCCGGAGCAGGGTCGCGACGGTCCGGACCGTGGTGGTCTTGCCTGCGCCGTTGGGTCCGAGGAGCGCGTGCACGGTTCCGGTGGGAACGGTCAGATCCAGTCCGTCGAGCGCATGGACCCGCGGCCCACGCCCGAAAAGGCCGGAGCGGTAGGTCTTCCGGACGCCCGACAGCCGGAGGGCACGCGCATCGCCGGTGTCCTCGATGTCGTCGGTGTGATCGGTGGCGTCAATCATGCTGTGCCGTCCCAATGCGGTCCTCGCTCTCCTTTGCTGCCGCAGCCGACTCCATCGCCCGGATCAGGCTGGTCGGCCGCATGTCGCGCCAATTCTCTTCCACGTAGGCGAGGCAGTCGTCGTGTCCGGCGGGGCCGTGCATGGTGCGCCAGCCCTCCGGTACCGGTGCGAACTCGGGCCAGAGTGAGTGCTGCCCTTCGTCGTTGACCAGCACGAAGAACACCCCTTCGGTGTCGTCGAACGGATTAGTCATGCTTCCTCCTCGTTGGCGATTCCGTTATCGGTGTCCAGATCGGTGGTGGCGGGTGCCGGGTTGGCATCGCCGGTGGTGCAGTCGATCGCGGCCGCGAATCCGGTCACGTTCTCCGGCAGCAGCATCCGCGCGTGGGCGCAGTCCACGATGGTCTCGGCGATCTCACCGCTGACGTGATCGCGCCAGTCGTCCACCGCGGGGCGCCCGGGCGGTGGGTCACCCGCCGCCGTCACGAATGTCATGTCGCCGTGGAACGTGCCGGGACGCCAGTGCGCGGCGAGCGGTGTCGCGTGCCGGAACGTTCGGTGGACGGCCGCGAAGTCGGCCTCGGAGAGCCCGGCGAGGGGTCCGCCCGCGGCACGCACGGCCTGCCATGCCTCGGTGACCGAGGGCTCTCGCCCATCATCGGCGGCAGTGATGCCGAACTCGGACAGCAGTTCCGCCACCGACGGTTCGGTCGCGAGGTCCGGGCGGTCGGCGAGCACGAACGAGTCCAGCAGCACCAGCTGTGCCACCTCCTCGCCGGCCGCCTGCAGCGCGATCGCCACCTCATGGGCGATCAGTCCACCGAGCGACCAACCCACCAGGTGATAGGGCCCGTGCGGCGCGACGGTGCGGATTCGGGCCACATAGTCGGCGGCCAGCTCGGAGATCGTCTGTGCCGCGGGCTCGCCGGTGAGCATCGGATTCTGCAGTCCGTAGACCGCACGGTCCGGTGCCACGTGGGGCAGCAGCGACGCGAAGCTCCACGAGAGCCCGATCGCCGGGTGGATCACGAACAGTGGTGGTTGCGTCGTCTCCGCGTTCGACGGTGCCCGTCGCAGCGCCAGCAGCGGGTCGAAACCGACGCCGGTGATCGAGGGCGCGCCATCGGGTCCGGCGCCGGCCCGGCGCCCGGCAGTCTCGGTGACCGCGGCCAACTCGGCGACGGTCGGCGCCGCGAACAGCGTCTGGACAGGGACCTCGCAGCCGAGCAGGTCGCCCAGCCGAGCGGCGACGGTGGTGGCCATCAGCGAGTTGCCGCCCAGATCGAAGAAGCCGTCGTCGGCGCCCACCGAGTTCTCGTCGAGCGCCAGCACGTCGGAGAAGACCGCGGCGATCTGCTGTTCGATGCCCGGACGCGGCGCGCGTGACGGTGTCGCCCCGGATGCGGCGGGCAACGCCTCGCGATCGAGTTTGCCGGTCGGCGTGAGCGGCACCTCGTCCAGCCGGGTGATCGACGACGGCAGCATGTGCCGCGGTAGCCGCGATCCGAGATGGGCGCGGATGTCGTCGCTGTCCATCGTCACGCCCTGGTAGGTCGTCAGATAGCTGCGCAACGTCGGGGCACCGGCGGACTCGTCCACCACGGTGACCGCGAAATCCACTGCGGGATGGGCGGCGAGGGCATCGTCGATCTCCCCGAGCTCGATCCGGAAGCCGCGGACCTGCACCTGATTGTCGGCGCGGCCGACGTACTCGATACGGCCGTCCGGAGTCCACCGCACCAGGTCGCCGGTGCGGTACATCCGCTGACCGGCATATGCGTCGCCGGTGACCATCGGCGCCGGGACGAACCTGGTCGCGGTGAGCTCCGGTCGTCGGTGATAGCCGCGGGTGACCTGGTCGCCGATGAGGTAGAGCTCACCGACCACACCGGTCGGCACGGGGTGTAGACGCCGGTCGAGCACCAGTGTGCCCACCCCGTTGTTCGGGGTTCCGATGGTCAGCAGGCCGCCCGGGTCCAATGCGGTACTGCCGGTGATGATCACGGTGGTCTCGGTGGGACCGTAGACGTTGAACATCATGCGGCCGGGTGCCCAGCGGCGGACCAGCTCGGAGCCGAAGTCCTCGCCGCCGACGGCGAGCTCCCGCAGTCGCGGCACCGCAGCCGGGTCCATGGTGGCCACCGCGGCCGGCGTGATGAACGCGTGACTGACCTGATGACGATCGATGAAGCGTTCGAGTTCGGTGCCCCCGTAGATCCCTGGCGGCACGATCGCGAGGGCCGCGCCGCCGGCGGCGGCCATGAGGAACTCCAGCACCGACGCATCGAAACTGGGCGAGGCGAAGTGCAGGACACGGGATTCGCGGTCCGGGTGCATCCGGGTCCGGAGCTCCTCGTGGACGGCGGCGAGGCCGCTGTGCGGGACCAGGACACCCTTCGGGCGGCCGGTGGAACCCGAGGTGTAGATGATGTACGCCAACTGATCCGGCCGGACCGGCGCGGCCAGCTCGCTCTCCCGGATGGGGGTGGGCGAGGAATGGCCCAACCGGGTCCGGGTCGACAGGTCGTCGAGCACCAGGACGGGGAGGTGGAGGGCGTCGCCGAAGCCTGCGCGGCTCGACGAGGTGGTGACCACCATCGATGCGCCGCTGTCGTCGAGCATGTGACGGATTCGCTCGGGTGGGTAGGTCGGGTCGACCGGCACATACGCGGCGCCGGACTTGATGATCGCCCAGATCGTCACGACGGCCTGAATCGATCGGGGGATGGCCATCGCGACAACGGTTTCCGGCTGGTCACCGACCCCGCGTCCGAGCAGGACCCGGGCCAGGCGGTTCGATCGTGCGTCCAGATCGGCGTAGGTGATCGCGTCACCGTCGGTGACCGCGGCCCAGCCCTCTGGATTGCGCCGGACGGCGTCGGCGAGCAGTTCGCCGAAGGTGGCCTGCGGCGCCGCGTCCGGGCCGGTGGCGGGACTGACCTCAGCGACCTCGAGCGGGTCGGTGATCCGGATGTCCCCGACCGCACGGTCCGGGTCGCAGATGAACGCGCGGACCACGCGCAGCAGTCGCGTGACGATCTGCTCGGCATCCCCT
Organism: Gordonia sp. DT218; assembly: GCF_049847105.1. NCBI lineage: Bacteria > Bacillati > Actinomycetota > Actinomycetes > Mycobacteriales > Gordoniaceae > Gordonia > Gordonia sp. DT218. Next base: position 224,470 of record NZ_JBNCNS010000002.1, read on the forward strand.
CGGGAGTACCGTGCGGTCGCATAGGTCAGCTCGACGGCCGCCTCGGTTGCGGCCGGGGCCATCCCGGTCACGGTGAACTGCATGTCGAACTTGGCGGTGCGCGTGCCGATCTCGGATAGTCCGAGCGTGAGCTCGTCGGTCATCGGGATCGATCCGCCATCCGCCGGCGAGGACTCGGCGAAGTCGTGCACCGACAACGCGATCTGGAACAGGGGATGCCTCCCGATCTCGCGCGTGGGGTTGACGTCGGTGACGACGTCGTCGAAGGGCGCGTCGAGGTGGTCGAGCGCCTCGAGATCGGCGGCTCGCGTCGCGTCGAGCAGGTGCGCAACCGTTTCCTCGGGTGTGAGACGGGTGCGCAGCGCCAGGGTGTTCACGAACATCCCGACGACACGTTCGTAGCCGGCCGAGGAGCCGCGCGGTGCGCGATTGGCCACCGGGGTACCGATGACCAGGTCGTCACCGAGCCCGAGGCGATGCAGCAGAACCGCGAGTGCGGTGTGCAGCACGGCGAACGGCGTCGTCGAGCGTTCACGGGCGAACTCGGCCAGTGCGGTGCGGAGTTCGTCGTCCACCGCGGTCACCACCGATGCCCCTTCGCCGCCGTCGGGTCGGTCGGCCGGGGACGAGGTGGGGATCGTCGTCTCGGCAGGTGAACCGGCGAGTACGTCGGCCCAGTAGCGTCGATCCGCCTCGGCGGAATCCGCGACGCCTCCGTCACCGGCGACCTCCGATGCGTAATCCCGGTAGTCGACCACCGCCGGCGTCCAGATCTCCGTGCGTCCGGCCGCGCGCTCGGTGTAGGCGGTCACGAGATCGCCCATCAGCACCGGCAGTGAGGCGCCGTCGGCGGCGATGTGATGGATCACCAGCACCAGAGTGTGCTCGTCGCAGGCGTGTTCGATGACCGCGGCGCGCAGCGGCGCATCGGTGGTGACATCCATCGGCGCGAGCAGCCGATCGCGCATCGTGTCGTCGCCCGCGATCGGGGTGAGATCGCCGACGATGCTCGCCGTGTCGTCGAGCACCACACCGACGGGAGTGTCCTCGACCACCGGGTAGATGGTGCGCAGGGACGCATGCCGATTCACGAGGTCGATCAGGGTGTCGCGGAGGATCTCCGGATCGAGTGCGCCGCTCAGACGGACCGCGAAGGGCATCAGGTAGTCGGTGGCGTCCGGTGCCGTGCGCGCCAGCGACCACAGGCGACGCTGGACCGGTGCCAGCGGCACCCGCGTCGGTCGGGGCCGATCGGCGGCCGGCTCCGCAGGTGCGGACGCCGCAGCGGCCACCGCGTCGGCGGGGACCATCCGGGCCAGCCCGGCGATGGTGGGGGTGTCGAAGATGTCCCGCACCCGCCAGTCCACCGACGGGTAGGCGTTGTTCAGCCGACCGACCACGGTGGTCGCCTGGAGCGAGGTGCCCCCGAGACCGAAGAAGTCGTCGTCGGCGGAGACGGCACCGGTGTCGACACCCAGGACATCGGCGAGGATCCCGATGATCGAGGTCTCCGCGGCGGTGGACGGTGCGCGGCCACCCGGATCGGCGACGGCCACCGGCTCGGGCAGCGCCGCCCGGTCCAGCTTCCCGTTGGTGGTCAGCGGAATCCGGTCGAGCACGGTGACCGACGACGGCACCATCTGACGGGGTAGCCGACCGCGCACCGTGTTCCGGAGATCGGTACCGGTCGGTGCCGAGGCCGGATCGGTGTGGTCGTGCAGCGTCACGTATGACGCCAGGACGGCATCGGCGCCGGTGCCGCGGACGAGCGTGGTCGCGAAGTCGACGGCGGGATGCTCCGCGAGTGCACCCGACACCTCGTCGAGTTCGATGCGGAAGCCCCGCACCTTCACCTGATTGTCGGTGCGGCCGTGGTAGACCAGCGATCCGGACGGGTCGCGGTGCACGATGTCGCCGGTCCGGTACATCACCGTGCCGGAACCGTCCGGTGCCGCGACGAATCGGGATGCGGTGACGTCCGCGCGTCCCAGGTAGCCGCGTGCGACACCGGGGCCGGACAGGTAGAGCTCTCCGGGCACCATCGGCGGCACCGGGTGCAACCGATGGTCGAGGACGAGGGCGCCACAGCCGGGAATCGGGGTGCCGATGGTGATCGGGTCACCGGGACGCAGCGGCCGGGAGATGGTGGAGACGATGGTGGTCTCGGTGGGCCCGTACTGGTTCAGATAGCGCCTGTCGGCGCCCCACTGCGCCACCAGGGCCGGGCTCGAAGCCTCGCCGCCGACGCCGAGGCATCGCAGCGCAGGGAGGTCGGACGTGGTGGCGGCGGAGAGCGCGGCCGGGGTGATGAACGCGTGGGTCACCTGCTCGGTCGCCATGAACTCCACGAGTTCGTCGCCGCCGTAGATCGACTGCGGGGCGACGACCATGGTCGCGCCGGTGGCGAACGCCATCAGGAACTCGAGCATCGACGCGTCGAAACCCGGCGAGGCGAAGTGCAGGGTGCGGTCGCCCTCGGCGAGTTCGTAGGTCTGCTGTTGGGCGGCGGCGTAGGCCGCGAGACCGCGGTGGGTCACGGTGACGCCCTTGGGCTTCCCGGTCGAGCCGCTGGTGTAGACGATGTAGGCCACGGTGTCCGGGTTCCGGCGGACATCGTCGGCAGCGAGATCTGCGCGATCCGTCGGCACCGGCAGCAGGTCGAGCTCGTCGGTGGTCAGCCACCAGAGATGATGTGGCAGTTCACCGAACCGGTCCGGGCCGGTGATCCCGACGACGGCCTGCGCGTCGTCGAGCATGTGCCGGACGCGGTCGGACGGGTAGCGAGGATCGAGCGGCAGCACGGCCGCACCGGTGCGGGTGACCGCCCAGGTGGCGACCACCGATTCCGCGGACCGATCCAAGGCCACGGCGATCACGTCCTCGGCGCCGACACCCAGGAGGCTCAGACGATCGGCCCAGCGTGCGGCGCGTCGATCGAGTTCCGCGTAGGTGAACGAGGTCTCGCCGTCGCGAAGTGCGATCGCATCCGGATGCTCGGCGACGGTGGTTCGCAGGATGTCGGCCAGATGGAGTGGCTCCGTGAGTGCCGCAACGGGTTCCGGGGTGTCGATCGACAGCGGGAGATCATCGATCGGCCGCTCCGGGTCGGCGACGATCTGCTGGGTGATCTCCACCAGGCCCCGTGCGATGGCCTCGACACGGGGGCGACTGAAGACATCGGTCGCGTAGGTGAACCGGGCTGTGTCGCCACGCAGGCGCAGCTCGAGATCGAAGCGGGCAGCACCGGTCTCGACCTCTTCCGCGGTCACCTCGAGTCCGTCGAGGTGGACGTCGACGCCCAGCGCCGAGTTGGAGACTCCGGGTACCGCGTCGAACGCGAGTGCGATCGAGAAGATCGGATGCCGGCCTGTGCGGGGCGGATTGACGGTCGCCACCACGTTCTCGAACGGCATGTCGGCCTGCGACAGTGCTTCGAGGTCGCGGGGCCGGATCTCGTCGAGCAGGTGGGTGAACCCGGCCGAACCGTCCACCGGGGTGCGGAGCACGACGGAGTTCACGAACATGCCGACCAGGTCGGACAGGCGCGGGTCGGTGCGACCGGCCACCGGGGTGCCGATGACGACATCCGACGGGGTTCCGCCGATGTGTGTGTCGGGGTCGGCGTGCAGCCGGTGCAGGAGCGCCGCGAAGACGGCGTGGATCGTCATGAACTCCGTTGTCCGGCCGTCCGAGATGGCGCCGAGCGCCGACCGCAGCGCACCGTCGAGTTCCACCTCGACGACGTCCGCCGCCGCCGTGGTGGCGTCGGCGTCCACGGACTCCGCGGTCGATGCGGGCTCAGGGATCAGGATGGGGGTGGAGTCGAGACCGTCGAGTTCTCGACCCCACCACCCGGCCAGCTCGTCGAGCCGGCCTTCCAGATTCTCGGCCTGCCACCGGAGATAGTCGCGGTAGCCGACCGGAAGTGCGGCCTGCGACGGTGATCGACCGTCTCGCAGGTCCGCGTAGGCGCCGGCGATGTCACGCGCGAGCGGCGCCATCGACCATCCGTCGGCAGCGATGTGATGCACGACGATGGTCAGCTTGTGGTGACCCTCGGTGTCCGGCTCCCCGGCCACCCGATCGGTGATGCGGTGCAGCACCACCCGGACCGGTGCCTGGGTCGTGAGGTCGAAGGCCGTGCGGGCCAACTGCTCCGAGGCGGTGACCCACTCGTCCTCGCCGATCTCCGTCGGCGTCAGATCCAGGGTCACGGCATCGGCGGGCAGGATGTCGATGACCGGATGGCCGTCGTGCGCAGGGAAGGTGGTGCGCAACGGTTCGTGCCGGTCGATCGCGTGGCGCAGGGCGCCGTCGAGCGCGGCGACGTCGAGTTCGCCACGCAGGTCGAGCGCGAACGCGATGTTGTACTGGCCGACCGTACTCGACTCGCTGTCGGTGCCCGTCGGGTCCTGGGTCAGCTGGTTGAGGAACCAGAGTTGTTGCTGTGCCGGTCCGGGAGCGATGACGAGGTCGGCATCATGATGCAGGGTGGCGAGCGGGCGATGGTCGGTGTAGTCGGCGTCGGTGTCGGCCGGCACCGCCAGTCGGGCCATCTCCTCGATGGTCGAGTGGTCGAAGATGTCGCGGACCGCGATACGGCGACCACTGATCTGCTCCAGCTGCCCGACGATCTGTGTGGCGGACAACGAGTTCCCGCCGAGATCGAAGAAGTCGTGGTGGCGACCGACGTCGGCGGTATCGAGGCCGAGCTGGTCGGCGACGATGGCGGCGACCGCGCGTTCGGTATCGGTACGTGGCGCGACATGCTCCACGCCCCCGACGGTCGAGCCGTCCGCGGTTGCCGGATCCGGCAGTGCCCGCATGTCGACCTTGCCGATCGGCGTGGTGGGGATCTCGTCGAGTTCGATGATGGTGTGGGGGATCATGTGGCGGGGGAGGCGGCGGGCGAGCCGTTCACGGATCGCCCGGGCGGTGTCCCCGGCCGCCGGCCGGGCGGCACCGTCCGTCTGAGCCGGTTCGATGGTCACGTACGACACCAGGCGGGCCTGTGCGCCCTCGCCGGTTGTGGTGGTGACCGCGGCCCGCACCGCGTCGTCGGTGACCAGGGCGGCATCGATCTCACCGAGCTCGATGCGGTGGCCGCGGATCTTGGTCTGATGGTCGGCCCGGCCGCGGAACTCCAACTCGCGGTCGGTGTTCCATCGCACCAGATCGCCGGTCCGGTACATCCGGTCACCCGGGTCTCCGTACGGATTGGCGACGAAGCTCTTGGATGTCAACGGGCGCACACCGTGGTACCCGCGGGCCAGATGGGGACCCGCGATGTACAACTCGCCGACGGCACCGGGTGCGACGGGCTGGAGCCGTTCGTCGAGCACCATCGCGGCGATCCCACGGATCGGGCGGCCGATGGTGAGGGCTCGGGCGTCCGGGGTGATGTCCTCGGAGATCGTCGCCACCACCGTGGTCTCGGTCGGGCCGTACGCGTTGAACAATGCGCGTCCGGCCGACCAACGGCGCACCACCTCCGGATTGGGGTGTTCGCCGCCGATGACCAGCGCGGCCAGATCTGGGAGTTCCTCGGGAGACATGGTGGTGAGCAACGAGGGGGTGAGGAATGCGTGGGTGATCCGCTCCGAGCGCATCAGGTGGGCGAGTTCTGCGCCGCCCACGATGGTCGGGGGTGCGACATGCATGGTCGCCGCGGCGGACACCGCCATCAGCACCTCGAGGACCGAGGCGTCGAAGCTCGGTGAGGCGAGATGCAGGGTGCGGCAGCGCGGAGTGAGTCCGAAGTGGACGACCTGCTGCGCGGCGAAATCCGCGAGACCGCGGTGGCTCACCACCACGCCCTTCGGGGTGCCGGTGGTCCCCGACGTGTAGATCAGGTAGGCCGGATGGTCGACAGACGTGGGTCCGTCGAGCTCGCCGGCGCGGATCGGGCCGTGGGGCAGTGCCTTTCGTGCGGCGTCGGTGGCCGGGTCGTCGAGGATCACGGTGTGGAGATCGTCACCGTCGACGACGTCGTTCGAGGGGGCCGACGCCGTGTCGGTGACGAGTAGCCGGGTGCCGGAGTCGCCGATCATGAACGCGATGCGCTCCGGCGGGTAGTTCGGGTCGACCGGCACCCATGCGGCGCCGGTGCGGGTGATGGCCCACAGGGTGATCATCCAGTCGGCGCTGCGTGGCAGCGACACGGCGACATAGCGTTCCGGACCGGCGCCATGCGAGATGAGCAGCCGTGCCAGACGGTTGGCGGCCGCGTCGAGCTCGCGGTAGGTCAAGACCGAGGTGCCGTCGTTCACGGCAACCCGGTCGGGTTCGGCGTCGACCGCGCGGGCGAGGATACGGCTCAGGTGCTCCACCGGTCGCCGGCCCGCGCCGACCGCGGGCACGAGGTCGAGTTGCTCGTGCGGGTCGAGGAGGGAGATGTCGCCGATGGAGATCTCGGGGCGGGCGGTGACGGCGTCGATGAGCCGGACGAGTCGTGCGGACAGGCCGGCGATCGTCTCGCGATCGAACAGCGCCGTCGCGTAGTCGATGTCGATGCCCAGGCCACCGGGATCGCCGTCGGCGTCGGTGTGCTCGGTGAAGGTGAACTGCAGATCGAACTTCGTCTGCCCGATCTCCACGCGCGACGCGGTTGCGCTCAGTCCGGCGAACTCCAGCTCGATCGCCGAACTGTCCTCCACGGCGACCGAGACCTGGAAGAACGGATGGATGTTGCCCGACCGGTCCGGGTTCAGGTCGGTGACCAGGCGGTCGAACGGAAGGTCCGCATGCGCGAACGCCTCCAGGTCGCGACCGCGGACGTCGGCGAGAAGGTCAGAGAAGCCGGCTCCCTTGTTCACTTCGGTGCGCAGTACCACCGTGTTGACGAACATGCCCACGAGACCGTCGATCTCGGCGTCGCCACGGCCGGAGACCGGGGTACCGACGGCGATGTCGGAGGAGGTGGAAAGGGTGCGCAGCAGCGCGGCGACCGCGGCGTGCAGCACCATGAAGGTGGTGGCGTCGTTCTCGGCGGCCAGCGTTCGCAACCCGCGATGGCGGGGCGCCGAGATCCCGGCGTGCAGGGTGGCGCCGGCGGAATCTGGAGTGCGCGGACGAGGACGATCGAACGGGAGCTCGGTCTCCCGCGGGGAGTGTGCCAGGCGCTTGGTCCAGTACCGGAGATCGTCGTCGACGGGGGAGTCGGGGCCCGAATCGGTCAGCCACGCATGGCGTGCCGCGCTCACCTGCGAGTAGGTCAGCGGCAATGCGGGCCAGTCGGGCTCGGAGCCGTCGCGTCGTGCGCGATAGGCGGCGGCCAGGTCGGCGGCGAGCGGCGCGAGCGACCAGCCGTCTGCGGCGATGTGGTGGATGACGACGGTCAGCCGGTGGTCGTCGTCGCCGGTCCGTACCAGGCGGGCTCGGATGGGCAGGGACCGGACGAGCTCGAACGGCGCGGCGGCAAACTCGCGTGCACCTGTGATCTCGGCCCGGTCGCCTGCGGTGGCATCGAAGACATCCAGGGCGACATGGGCTTCCGATGCGTCGGCGACCTCGGCACAGGCGATGCCGTCCCGTTCGGACACGGTGGTCCGCAACGGCTCATGGCGTCCGACGACGTCGTTCAACGCCGCCTGCAGGGCGTCGACGTCGAGCTCGCCGACCAGCCGCACGGTGAACGGGATGTTGTAGGTGGCAGCGGCTTCCGGGTCGAGTCGGGCGGCCAGCCACAGGCGGTACTGGGCGGGTGAGAGGGGGATCGGACCGTCGACCCGCTCCGGGGCCGGATCATGGGTGGCGGATCCGGCCCGCAGGGTCTGCTCGTCGACCCCGAGCGCGGCGACCGCGTCGGCGATGCCGGTGAGGTCCGTGCTGTCGAACACCGTGCGCAGATCGATCCGTCGTCCGATTGCGCGGGAGAGTCGGGCCGCCACGCGGGTCGCCGACAGCGAGTTGCCGCCGAGCGTGAAGAAGTTGTCCGACATCGAGACGTGGTCGGTGCCGAGCACCTTGCCGACGGTGTCGGCGACGAGCTCGCCGATCGGCCCCTGCGGCGCCACATGTTCGGCGGAGTCGGGCCGCGGCGGCGTGGGCAGCGCGCGCCGGTCGAGCTTGCCGTTGGCGGTCGTGGGCAGCTCGTCGAGCACGACGATCATCGCCGGGACCATGTGCTCGGGGAGACGGTCTGCGAGTTCGGCCCGCAGGGCGCGGTCGGAGAGATCGTCGCCGCTGACATAGCCGACGACGGCGGCCGAGTCGGCAACCACGTCGTCGCGGACTACCACGCCGGCGGCGCGGACGCCGTCGAGGCTGCTCAACGCGGCCTCGATCTCGCCGAGCTCCACTCGCTGTCCACGGATCTTGACCTGAGAGTCACTGCGGCCCAGGTATTCCAGTTCGCCGTCGGCGCGGCGACGGACCAGGTCGCCGGTGCGATAGAGACGAGCACCGGTGCCGTACGGGTCGGCCACGAACCGGCCGGCCGTCAGGTCGGGACGGTTGCGGTAGCCGCGCGCGAGCTGGATACCGCCGAGATAGAGCTCGCCGATCGCGCCGATCGGCTGGGGGGCCAGTCGGTGGTCGAGGACCTGGACCGTCGTGTTCCAGACCGGCGCGCCGATGGGCACCGCGCCGGCATCGGATGTGCAGTGGTCGTGGAAGGTGACGTCGACGGCCGCCTCGGTGGGTCCGTACAGGTTGTGGACCGGAGCGTCGGTGAGACGTTCCACCGCCGCGACGGTTTCGGGGGTCAGCGCCTCACCGCTCGTGACGATCCGGCGCAGTGAACGCAGGTCGTCGGCCACTGTGTCGTCGCCGCCGTGGGCCGCGGCGAAGGCAGAGAGCATGGACGGGACGAAGTGGGTGGTGGTGACGGCGTGCCGCGCGATCACGTCTCGCAGATACCACGGGTCGCGATGGCCGTCCGGGCTCGGGATCACCATCGTCGCCCCGGTGATCATGGGCCAGTAGAACTCCCAGACGGACACGTCGAAGGTGGCCGGTGTCTTCTGCAACACCCGATCGGTGCTGTCGAGGCCGTACCGGGATTGCATCCATGACAACCGGTTGACGATCGACCGGTGACTGATCATGACGCCCTTGGGCTTTCCGGTGGAACCCGAGGTGAACAGCACGTACGCGGGATGATCGGCGTGTAGTCGAGCGGCGCGGGGTGTGTGCACCGCGTGGCGCCCGCGCCCGGGATGCGCATCGGTTCGGAGTTCGTCGAGACCGACGGTGTCGACCTCGTGGTCGGTGAGGGCGGCGCCGTCGGGGGTGATCACGACCGCGGGCCGTGCGGTGTCGAGAATGTGCTGCAGACGTGCCGCCGGTTCGGCCGGGTCGATCGGCAGGAATGCCCCGCCGGCCAGGGTCACCCCGTGCAACGCGATGACCTGTTCGGCGCTGCGCGGGAGCCCGACGCCCACCACCGATTCGGGTCCGATACCGCGGGCCCGGAGGCCGTCGGCGACCGACCGGGCGCGGGCGGCGAACGCCGAGTGGTCGAGGGTTTCGCCGTCGACATCGATGATCGCGGTCTCCGTGCCGTGGCTCGCGAATGAGTCGGTGAGGAGATCCACCAGGGTGGTGTCGCCGAGATCGAGGACGTCGCCGGTTGCGAATCGGCGGGCGACGGGTCCCTCGTCGTCGGCGAGCAACGGGATCGAGGTGACCGGGCTGCCGGGATCGGTGAGCACGAACCGCTCGACGAAGGAGACGATCCGGTCGTGGTGGCGCTCGATCTCCTCGGGGGAGTAGACATTCGGATTGGCCTCGAGGTCGAGACGCATACCGCCGGTGAAACCGTCATAGACGTTGATCGACGCGTCCTCGACGGGCCCGGTGGAGAGCACGTTGAGCTCGCCGCGAAGTGTGCCGAAGTCGATGTGCTCGAAGAACAGCATCACGTTGACCATCGGCCCGAAGAAGCCACGACGTCCGCCGGGCGACCCGAGTACATCCCCGGTGATGTCCTCGTGGCGGAACTTCTGGTGGCGTACAGCCTGTTTGACGTCGGCATTCACCGTGCGGAGGAACTCGCCGAGCGTGACCTCCTGCTCGTCGGGCGCCTCGATGCGGGCGCGCACCGGCACGACGTTCGACGTCAGGCCTGCCGACGTCCGCAGGATGTCGCGGTCGCGGGCGGCAACGGGCAGGCTCAGCATCGCCTCGTCGCGATCGGCGAAGCGTGCGAGGTAGACGGCCACCGCCGCGGTGATCACCGAGGCGGGCCGGACAGCGTGGTCGCGGGCGATCTCGCGGATGCGCTCGACGAGCGGCTGGGGGAGGGTGTGCGCCCGCACCGTGGCGGTGGGCGCGGCGGCCGCGGTCGTCGTCGAGAGGGAGGTGACCTCGGGGAGGGCGCCTGCGTCGTCGAGAAGGTGGTCGGCCCAGTACCGCCGGTCATCGGCGAAGGCCTCAGAAGAGCGGTACTCCCGGTCGAAGTCGGCGATCTGCGCCATCGACGCGATCTGGGCGGGCGGCACCTCGCCGTCGCCGACGATCGCGGTGTAGTGCTGGGCGACGCGCATCATCATGTACATCGCGGCATAGCCGTCGAAGGCCAGGTGGTGGCCCCAGCAGTACCAGATGTGGTGCTTGTCACCGAGGCGCAACAGGTAGGTCTGCAGCAGCTCGTCGTTGTAGAGGTCGGTGGCGTGCGACCGGTGATCGTCGATCCAGGCCATCGCCGCGGACCGCGGGTCGTCGGCGTCGGAGAAGTCCCGCCGACCGAGGATGATCGTCCGGTCGTCGTCGACGAAGGTCACGGGCTCACCGTCGTCGGTGGCGATCAGCCGCAGGCGTCCCGACTCTGTCTCGTGCGCCGTGGCGGCGACCGCACTCTCCATGACATCGGCGTCGACGTTGTCGCGGAACTCCGCGAACGCCGCGACCGACATGGGCACCTCGGGATCGAGTTGCTGGGCGTAGAAGATGCCACGCTGTGCGGCGGTCATCGGGATCGCGCCGTGGCGTGCGATGTGCCCGATGTCGGTGCGGATTGCGTTGTCGGTGGTCACGCGGTCCTCCCTCTGGTCGGCTGTTGGCTCGGCGGGTTGCCGGTGCGTCGGCCGTCTATCGGTGCTTCGCGTGAGGGGGCGGCGCAGATTGGTCCGGATCGGTGGCAGCGTGAATCGGCCATTCGCGAAGCGGACATTTCGCCGACAGCAACCGAAATCTCGCCGACAGCAACCGCGATATCGTGGAGTGCGCGGTCGCATCGGCCGGGATTTGGTTCCGACCTGCGGTTTCCCCTACACTTGTGGGGTTGCCTGCGGCACGTCTGTGTCGCGAATCGGCTCGTGAACCCACTGGGATGGCCGCTCTGACGCCATGTTGGACGCAAAACCCCAGGCAGGCGCGTGTTCGGTGGCGACAGACCGTGTGCGTCGGGTCGGCAATCCGGCGGACATAAACATCCAGGTCAAGGAGATTGACGAGTGATTCAGCAGGAATCTCGCCTGCGGGTCGCCGACAACACCGGTGCGAAGGAAATCCTTTGTATCCGTGTGTTGGGCGGTTCCTCGCGGCGCTACGCCGGCATTGGTGACGTGATCGTCGCCACTGTCAAAGACGCCATCCCGGGCGGCAACGTCAAAAAGGGTGAGGTCGTCAAGGCGGTCATCGTGCGCACCTCCAAGGAGCGCCGTCGTGCGGACGGAAGCTACATCCGCTTCGACGAGAACGCCGCCGTCATCCTCAAGGGTGAGAACGACCCCCGTGGTACCCGCATCTTCGGCCCGGTCGGCCGTGAGTTGCGCGAGAAGAAGTTCATGAAGATCGTGTCGCTGGCACCGGAGGTGATCTGACATGAAGGTGCACAAGGGTGACACCGTGATCGTCATCTCGGGCAAGGACAAGGGCGCCAAGGGCAAGGTCATCCAGGCCTTCCCCAAGGAGCAGCGGGTCCTGGTCGAGGGCGTGAACCGAATCAAGAAGCACACCGCCGCCTCGGCCAACGAGCGTGGCGCGGCCTCCGGCGGCATCGTGACCCAGGAGGCCTCGATCCACGTCTCGAACGTGATGGTCGTCGACTCCGACGGAACTCCGACCCGCGTGGGCTACCGCGAGGACGCGGAGACCGGCAAGAAGGTCCGGATTTCCCGCAAGAACGGGAAGGACATCTGACATGACCACTACCGAAAATGTCCAGCCTCGGCTGAAGACGCGCTACCGCGAGGAAATCAAGGACGCGCTCAACAAGGAATTCACCTACGACAACGTCATGCAGATCCCCGGCGTGGTCAAGGTCGTGGTGAACATGGGTGTGGGCGACGCCGCCCGCGACGCCAAGCTGATCAACGGTGCGGTCGAGGACCTCGCCCTGATCACGGGTCAGCGGCCGGAGATCCGTCGCGCCCGCAAGTCCATCGCGCAGTTCAAGCTGCGTGAGGGCATGCCGATCGGTGCCCGCGCCACGCTGCGCGGTGACCGGATGTGGGAGTTCCTGGACCGACTCGTGTCCATCGCACTCCCGCGTATCCGCGACTTCCGCGGACTGTCGGATCGTCAGTTCGACGGCAACGGCAACTACACGTTCGGCCTGAACGAGCAGTCGATGTTCCACGAGATCAACATCGACAGGATCGATCGGCCGCGGGGTATGGACATCACTGTCGTCACCTCGGCCACCACCGACGACGAAGGCCGCGCACTGCTTCGCGCGCTGGGCTTCCCGTTCAAAGACAACTCCGTGAAGGACAACTGACATGGCAAAGAAGGCTCTGGTCAACAAGGCCAACAAGAAGCCCAAGTTCGCCGTGCGGGGCTACACCCGGTGCAACCGTTGCGGCCGTCCGCACTCGGTGTTCCGCAAGTTCGGCCTCTGCCGTGTGTGCCTGCGCGAGATGGCACACGCCGGTGAGCTTCCGGGCGTGCAGAAGTCCAGCTGGTGACTTCCCTCCCGATTTTGTAGTACCGACACGCATCTTTCGCGTGTGAGTGCTACGGATTCAACGGGTTTGACGAACGGCCCCACCTCTCAGGCGAGAGGTGGGGCCGTTCGTGCGTTCAGCGCCTGCGAAGTGCGGCTCTGCGCTGCGCCCGGTTGGGTCCGGGCCCACGGCTGATCACCCGCTGTGCGCGGACGCGGTCCGCGCCCGTCCCGGCAACGCCTTTCAGCTTCTGATCGAGCTCGGCGAGCGAATAGCCGTCGTCCCACGGGTATTTCCCGAAGTCATCGGCCCAGACCGCCTGCAGTGCCGGCGCGTCCGGGAACAGCTCGCCTGTCACGATCAGATCGTCCTTGTCGATCATCTCGATGACGCGAACCGGGACCTCGAGCGAGCTGACCGTGATGTCGACACCTCGATCGACCGCGTCCCGCCAGTCGTAGGTGTGGAAGATGTCGCCCAGCTCGTTGAGCAACTCCCGGCTCGTCCAGGCGTCGAGCCCGTAGACGGCGAGTTCCGGGATGCTGTGCAGGCCCATCCCCGAGGTGTACGCGAAGGAGCAATCCGGCGGATGGCACTCGTCGGACCGGCACGAGCATTGCTCACTGATCGCGGTCACCGCCCATCCGTGTGCTCGGATTCGGTTGATCGTGTCCTGAACCAACGGGTTCGGATGCCAGCGGCGCAGTCCCCGGATGGCGGCGGCATGGTCGGACATGATTCGCTCCTTTGTTCGAAGATGTCCTCGAGTAGAGCAAACGGGTCCGACAGAACCGAAAGCCGCAGGTCAGCGGTCTCCTCGGGCGATGGCGACGACCTCGTCCTCCGTCGGCGGACTCTTCGGATGGTACGAGAGGCACAGGGGAGTCTGCGTCTTCGCGAACCCCCCGCCGTCGAGAGCCGTGTAGAACACGCCCGTCGACAGCCGTCCTACATCCGGGATGACGCTGCCCTTGGTCTTGGCGATCCCCTGGGCCGCGGAGATCTGGGCGGGGGAGTTGAGGAGGCCGAAGAACTGGGTCGACGCATTGCCGGGGATCTTGTTGTCCAGTCCTTTCGGCGCCTGGGTGGCGAAGACGAGGCCCAGTCCGTACTTGCGGGCCTGGGACACCAGGGCGAGGGTGCTCTGGGTGCACGCCGTCATCCGGTCCGACGGCGCATAGTTCTGCGCCTCGTCCATCACGAAGAGCCCGCCGAGCGGTCGCTGTGCCGCCGGGTTCTTCTTGATCCATGCGAACAGGGCCATCTGCAACTCGTTGACGAAGTTGTTGCGCTTGTCGTCGCTGCTCAGTGCCGCGAGGTTGATCACCGACACCCGCGCCCGGAAGCCCGGCGACGGCGTGAGCAGCAGGCCGGGGTCCGCCGGGTCGCCGTGCCCGCCGAACAGAGGATCGTTCGCGCGTGCCGCCTTCAGGTTCTCGGCGATCTCACCGGCGAATTTGTGCGCGTTCATCAGCCCGCTCACCTCGTCCGGCAGATCGGAGAGCACGTCGATGAAGTCGGAAATGCCACCGCCGCCGTGCCTGCCGAAGTACCGGAGCGCATCGTGCAGGACCGCGCGCGACTGCACCGACTTGGCGGTCTTGCCGGCCACCATCGCCCTGGGGATGAGACCGGCCGCCGCGGATTCGACCGCCGCGGTGAATTCGTCCGCGTCGTCGAGGACGCCGGCGAAATCCGGCAGTGGACGAAAGCTCAGGGGTCTGCCGTTGCTGCGGCCAGGGGTGAAGACGACGACTTCGGTGCCGGCGAGGTAGTCGGCCGCCTTGCGCCTGTCATCGGGGCGCCTGTCATCGGGGCGCTCGTCGTCCCTGTGCCAGTCGCGGGTGCCCGGCGGCCACGCCGTCCCCAGACGTGCGAGATCGTTGTTCACATCGAGGACGATCGAGGAGACACCTTGCAGGGCAGCCTCTTCGACGATCCGACGGATCAGCACGGTCTTCCCCGAGCCCGAACCGGCGAAGATCGCGGTGTGCTTGCGGAGGGCCTCGAGGCCGATGTGCACGGGACGTCCGTCACCGACCACGGACCCGAGCGGGATGGCGGTGCCTTCCGGTGCCGTCGCGCGGGTGCGCTGCGGTGCTGCCACACCCGGTGCCCCCGAAACCTTTGGAGGCGAGCCCTTTACGGAAGAGAATGCGCCGAGGACGACATTCTGGGCGATCTCGCTGAGTGCGGGGACGGCATAGCGGTCGACGGGGCGGGTCGATTCGGGCGCGGTCCAGCCACGAGGGCTCTGGGGCCGCTCGGCAGGGGTGGGGCCCGGGACAGGTTCCAGGCCTGGTGGTGGTGCGTCGACGGTCGGTTCGAGGATCTCCTTGATGAAGCCGACCCGGGCCGCGGGGTTGCGTCGCGCGATCCATTCGGTGAGGAATTCCGAACGCTCCGAACGTAACCGGTCCAGCGCGGACAGCACCCGGATGTCCTCATCGGTCCAGGCGATCACCCGGCCGCCGCGTTGCTCGAACTCGGCCACCATCTCCTGGGTCCTGGCGCCCGACGGCCAGGGCCCGCGCCGGAGCACGATGAGTGCACGGGCCGCACTCCCACGCGAGAGTCCGGCCGCGGTCGTCGCGTTCGCCAGTCGGGCCTGCACCGCGCGGTGATGTGAGGCCGAGAGCCCGCGAAACGCCCACGACTGTTCGGCATCGGTCTCCGGGTCGAGGATGCGCCGGATACGCCCGTGGAGAACGGCTTTGGGGCTGGGCTTCGGATCCTGTTTGAAGGCGGTGCCGGCGTCTCCGAGTGCGTCGATCCACGAAGCCAGGCCCGCCTGGAGCAACGGCGGGACGACGCGATCCTCGCTCTCCAGGGCCACGGCCGGTGCCGGGTCGGCCGCGTCGAGCAGCTCGTCGAAACGCCGATCGAGTTGCACGAGCGCGGGATTCTCGTCCGACTGCGACATGGTCTCGAGCGGTTGATCTGCGGTCAGCGACGTCATCTCGGCGAAGGTGTCGGCGCGCAGGCAGGCGCCGATATGACGGTCGGCGGTGCGCATCAGTTCGCGGGGCGTGAAGTCCACCGACGCCGCGAGCGCCCGGTCGGTGACCGGCCATGTCGGGTAGGGAGGGCGGAAGCCGACCTCGGCGAAGCATGGTGCAAAACGCTTGGCCAGCAACGCGCGTCCGAAGTCAGCGGTCGATGGCCGTTGCAGGTGTGGTGGTTGGCGGAACCGGTCGGTCGCCGACGCCATGACCCGGTTCTCCAGATAGTCCCAGGCGGCCGTGATGCACGAGACCACCGCCGCCGTGCGGCTCATCGTCTCGCGGATCGACATGAGGCCGTGGGCAACCTTCTCGACGGCGTTCTCGTCGTGGCGGTTCTCCGACTTCGCGGCCTCGATGAGCGTGTCGATCTGGTCGATGGCGAGCACCGACGCGTTGTCGAAGGCGATGATCCGAGAGATGTTCTCGACGATCTCGTGGTAGCCGAGTCGGGCGTTGCGGATGCCCCAGACGGCCAACTCCTGCCCGTCGTCGATGTCGAGGTGCAGAAACGCCTCGCCGAGATCCTTGGTGGCGAAATCGTCTGCCTCGGTCAGCACCAGCGCGCGCAGGATGTGCTGAGACCTGCGGCGGTGTCGAGAGTGCTTGGTGTACACCGATGTGATGAACCGGTCGAGGATCTTCGGGGTCACCTCGGTGGTGCCCGTCACGGCTTCCAGATCGTCGGCCGTGACCCCGGTGTCGCGGCCGAGTCGGTCGAGGAGCTGGGCGAGTTGGGATCGGTGGGTCGGGGTGGGGCGACTCAGGTCCTCGAGCATGGCGACCAGCACCGAACGCCAGAAGTCCTCACCGTCCAGGAGTTTGACGAGAAAGAAGTATCCGCCGGCCGCCTGCACTCGTTCGCGCACCTGGCCGAGCAGATGGGTCTTGCCCGCGCCTGCCGGTCCCCGTACGGCCACCCCGAGCGGACTCGCACCACTGCTGCGCCTGGCGTCGTCGAAGGCGCGGACGATCTCGTCGACGGTGGGCTCGTGCAATCCTCGGACGTGCAGTGGCGCCTGCGATCCCCAGACGTCGTCGGGGGTGGCGGCCCAGTCGAGTCGGATCGATTCGAGCGCCTGCCGGGTGGGTTCTTCCATCAGAGGTCCTCGATCGCGAAGAGATGGCACAGCTGGGTGCCGACCCGGACCGCGGCCGACCGGTCGGCGTCGGTCAGCAGCATCTGGTCCTCCTGCGGGATGAGACTCACGCCCGGTCGCCGCTGCAGGCGTACGAGGGCGTCGTCGAGCGCGGCTGCGCCGACTGCGGGGAGGCGGGCGCGCAGCGTGGTCATCGGCACCCAGGCGCCGGGCCGCCCGCGCGCAGAGTCCGCATAGGCGGCACGGATCCGTCGGTCGATGTCGTCGTCGGGCGCGGTGGGTTGTGTCTGCGCCGCGACGGGCACCGGTGCCGGCCCCGGATCAGGTGCCGGCGGTCGGAACACCTCGTGCAGGCGCAGGTCGTCGGCGGCCAGGTACCGCCCGATCCCGGCCATGACCGCGTACAGCGCACGAATCGGCGGCTGCGCGCCCTTGGGTGGCGTCTCGTCGAGTTCTCGTGCACACCAGGCCCACCCGCGATCGGTCAGGCTGTGTACCCAGCTGTTGCGTGGTCCCTTCGCCGATTCGATGAGACCGAGGTCGTTGAGCTTCTGCCGACTCGGGCGGGTCAGTTCGGGCGCGAGCGCCCGGAGCTCCGGATTGGGGACATCTCGTGCCTGCGACATCAGCACGAACAACACAGCGCTCTGCGACGGCGTCAGCGGATGGTGTTCCAACGTCAGTGGCTCCTCGAGGCGGCCGGCGGCATGGGTGCGGCGGACATCGTTGAGGAATATATCGGTACGTGCCGACCTCGGCTCGGGCCGAGGGGCTCGGGGGACGCGCCGCGATCGCAGCGCGACCTCATTCCATTCCCGCGACCTCGACCGACGTCGCGGGAACGAGATGAGATCGCGGGAAAATGAACGCGCGCGTCACCCGGAGGACAGTGCGTCCGGCTTGCGCTTGATCCCGAAGATCGTGAACAACGCGGCCCCGGTCGCGAACACGACGAGCAGTGTCAGTCCGATGGTGTAACTGTGCTCGGCAGCGTTGTAGGTCGCGCCCATCACCATCGGCGGGAAGAAGCCGCCCATCCCGCCCGCTGCGCCGACGATGCCGGTCACCGATCCGACGCGTTCGGGAGGCGAGGCCTGCGCCACCCAGGCGAACACCGAGCCCGACCCGAGACCCATGCAGGCCGCCATCAACACGAAGTTGATGCCGGCGGGGATCTCCAGTGGCGGCTCGGTGATCATCCAGATCGCCAGCACCGCGGCACCGGCACACGAGATGAGCGTGATCAGGCGGGGGCCGAAACGGTCGGAGAGCACACCGCCGATCGGGCGGGCGATGACGGCTGCGACGGCGAATCCGGCGGTGCGGGTTCCCGCGGCCTGCAGGTCGAAGTCGTAAATGTCCTTGAGGTATGTCGGGAGGTAGGTCGAGAACGCGACGAAACCACCGAAAGTCGCCGCGTACAGCAACGACATCTGCCAGGTGATCGGCAGTTTCGCGGCGGCAATGAGTTTGGGTGTCACCGCCGCGCGGTTCGGTTGCCACCCGGGGGAGTCGTGCATGAACATCCAGACGAGGACGGCCACCACCACCAGAGCGATCGCGATGATCACGTGAGTGGCGACGTAACCGAACCAGCTCACGAAACGGGGTGTGAAGAACGCCGACAGCGCGGTTCCGCCCATGCCTGCCCCGAAGATGCCGGTCGCGAAACCGCGTTTCGACGGCTCGTACCAGGCGTTCACGAATGGGATGCCGACGGCGAACGTGGTACCCGCGATGCCGAGGAAGAATCCGACGATGAGCATCATCGGGTACGAACCGAGTTCGCCTGCCACTGCGACGAGTACGACGAAGGGCGCCGTCGCGACGAGGAGGATGGGGAACATCAGACGCCCCCCGAATCGGTCGGTGAGGGCCCCGGTCAGGATGCGTCCGAGTGAGCCGACGACGATCGGTATCGCCACCAGGACCGACTTCTGCGTGGACGACAGGTCGAGGTCCTCGGCATACCGGACGCCGAGTGGCGCGATCAGGTTCCACGCCCAGAAGCTGATGCAGAAGGCGAGGGTCGCGAGTGCGAGATTCAGCGTCTGGCCCGCGCGAAGTGCGGCCGGTGTCGATGTTGCGGTGGTCATCGTTGCCGATCCTTGGTTCCGACGGGCGCCCAACCGGGCCGGGACGTGCGACTACCGGGAGCCGCTGCAGCATCTCGGCTCCGGTAGACGATGTAGGGCCGGAACAGGTAGTGCACCGGCGCGGTGAAGGCGTGGACGAGGCGCGTGAACGGCACCATCGCGAACACGAGCATCCCGACGAGGACGTGGATGTGGAAGCGCAGCGGCGCCTCGCTCATCGCGTGGACGTCGGGCTGGAGAAAGAAGATCGACCGGAACCACGGTGCGACCGTTTCGCGATAGTTCACTCCCTCGGCACCCGGAACGGTGCCGATCAGCGTGATGAAGAGGCCGAGGACCAGTGCTGCGGTCAGGACGATGTACATCACCTTGTCGTTGTTGGTGGTCGCCATGAACACGGGCCCCGAGGTGCGGCGCCGGTAGATCAAGATCGCCAGCCCACCCAGAGTGGCCACGCCGGCGATCAGTCCGAACCCGGCCGCGACCACGTGGTACATGTGTTCAGACACACCGACTGCCTCGGTCCATGATTCTGGGATCACCAAACCCATTGCGTGCCCGATGATCACCACCAGGATGCCGAAGTGGAACAGGGGAGACCCGATGCGCAACAGGCGCGACTCGTAGAGCTCCGAGGAGCGTGTCGTCCAGCCGAATTTGTCGTAGCGGTACCGCCAGATGGTGCCGCCGATGAGCAGCAGCAGTGTCACGTACGGCAGCACACCCCACAACACCACGGCCATGACTTCATCACCTCGTTCCGGCGATCGGGAGCAGCCTCGGATCGAACGGTTCGAGCCCGACCGACTCGGTGGGCGGTGGCGCCCCTTGCATGGCCATCACGGCCCGACGGTCGGCCGGCGATTCGCCGGGCAGCGTTGCGCACACGGCGGTGAGGACGTCCACGTAGGGAGTCTGTCGATCCACGAGTGATAGCCGCAGGAGTTCGAGGGCGGGCCGATGCTCCTGCAGCAGTTCGCTGCCCGCTTGGGGATCGACGCGAGCCGCGAACTCCAGGACGATCGGCAGGTGGTCGGGGAGTTCGCCGCGCAGGTCGACCAGGAATCCACTGTCCCGGTAGCGTTGCTTGAACAAACCGAGCGCGGTGCCACGTCGCCGGGTGTCGCCGGCGGTCCAGTAGGACAGGTACAGCGTGTGCTTGCGGGATAGATCGAACAGATCGGTGTATTCCTGTCGTAGCATTTTCGG
The DNA here is from genome assembly GCF_049847105.1 of Gordonia sp. DT218. NCBI lineage: Bacteria > Bacillati > Actinomycetota > Actinomycetes > Mycobacteriales > Gordoniaceae > Gordonia > Gordonia sp. DT218. Next base: position 244,707 of record NZ_JBNCNS010000002.1, read on the forward strand.
CTCGGAATCCCGCAGGTGCGCGACGAAGGACCGGAGCCCGGTGATCGCCTCGTCGGCCGGCTGCTCGCCCAGTGCGGCATCGATGAGCGGAACCATGGCGATCATCTCGTCGTCGGGGTACCCGAGACACACCGACGCCACCTGGCGGACAACCGCATGATCGGACGTGCGGTGACGTGGGAATCTCATCGTCCCTCCGATCGGTGCGGGAACATGCCGTCGGGAACCCCGTTGCCGTCCCAGTTGAGCAGGTTGGTCCGACCCGCCATGCTCTCCGAACCCGCTGCGGTGTCGCTGGTCTGGCGTTGCCGCAGGGCATGGAAGGTCTCGACCGAGACCGGAGCCGGCCGGCCGCTCGCCTCGCCGAACGCGCCCGATTCGAACATGCCGGGGCCCTCGTCGTAATCGAGCGAGCAACCGATCTCCTCGAGCTCATGGGCCTGTTCGAGGTGAGCCGTCGGGATCACATAGCGCTCTTCGTACTTGGCGATCGCCATCAGCCGGTACATCTGATAGATCTGTTCCTCGGTCATGCCGACACGTTCGGGGATCGATGGGTCGAGTTCGCGGCCGAGAGTCACGTCGCGCATGTACGCACGCATCGCGGCGAGCTTGCGTAGTACTCCTTCGATCACCGTGCCGTCACCGGCGGTGAACATTTCCGCGAGGTAGTCGACGGGGATGCGTAGGGAGTCGATGGCGCCGAAGAGGTTCCGATGATCCTCGCCGTCATGGCCCTGCTCGGTGAGCAGATCCACGATCGGTGACAGCGGCGGGACGTACCAGACCATGGGCATCGTGCGATATTCCGGATGCAGTGGTAGCGCCACCCGGTACTTCTTGGCCAGGGCGTACACGGGAGAGCGGCGGGCCGCATCGAGCCAGTCGGCCGGGATTCCTTGTGCTCGTGCGGCAGCGATGACCTCAGGATCCTCGGGATCGAGCATCAGATCCAGTTGCGCCTCGTAAAGATCCTTCTCGTCCGGCACCGAGGCCGCCGCGGTGACCGCATCGGCGTCATAGAGGAACAGCCCGAGATAGCGGAGCCGTCCGACGCAAGTCTCCGAGCACACCGTGGGCAGCCCAACCTCGATCCGCGGATAGCAGAGCGTGCATTTCTCGGCCTTGCCGGATTTGTGATTGAAATAGATCTTCTTGTAGGGACATCCGGTGATGCACTGACGCCAGCCACGGCAGCGATCCTGATCGACGAGGACGATGCCGTCCTCGGACCGCTTGTAGATCGCGCCGGACGGGCACGATGCCATACACGACGGGTTGAGGCAGTGCTCGCAGATCCTCGGCAGATAGAACATGAAGGTCTGCTCGAAGCTGAACTTGATCGCATCCTCGGATTCCCGGCGCAGCTTCTCGACGATGGGGTCGAGTCCGCCCATCTCCGGTGCACCGCCGAGATTGTCGTCCCAATTGGCCGACCACGAGACCTTGGTGTCCTCGCCGGTGATGAGCGACTTGGGTCGGGCCACCGGGAAGTCGTCGCCGAGTGGAGCGTCGACCAGGGTCTGATAGTCGTAGGTCCACGGCTCGTAGTAATCATCCAGGGTCGGCTGGACAGGACTTGCGAACAATGTCAACAGTTTCTGCAACCGCCCACCGGTGCGTAACCGCAATTTTCCGCGCTTGTTGAGGTGCCAACCGCCGCGCCACGTCTCCTGATCTTCGTGACGTCGCGGATAACCCTGGCCGGGACGGGTTTCGACGTTGTTGAACCAGACATACTCGGTGCCGGCACGGTTCGTCCACGCCTGCTTGCAGGTGACCGAACACGTGTGGCACCCGATGCACTTGTCGAGGTTCATCACCATGCCCATCTGGGCCATCACCCGCATCAGTACGTCACCTCCTGGCTGCGCTTGCGAATGGTGGAGACCATGTCGCGCTGATTGCCTGCCGGTCCCAGATAGTTGAAGGCGTACGACAGTTGGGCGTATCCGCCGATCATGTGCGTCGGCTTGACGAGAAGCCGTGTCACCGAATTGTGAATACCGCCGCGGCGCCCCGTCGCCTCCGACTTCGGTACATCGATGGTGCGCTCCTGGGCGTGGTGGACATAGCAGACGCCGTCCGGCATGCGGTGACTCACGATCGCTCGGCACACCACCACGCCGTTGGCGTTGACGCATTCGATCCAGTCGTTGTCATGCACATCGATGGAGGCCGCGTCGGCCGGGCTGAGCCATGCGGTCGGCCCGCCGCGCGAGAGTGAGAGCATGAACAGGTTGTCCTGGTACTCCGAGTGGATCGACCACTTGGAGTGTGGCGTCAGATAGCGAACCGTGATCTCCCGGTCGCCGTCGGGACCGAGTTTCGGCTCGCCGAAGAGCCGGTGCATGTCGAGCGGCGGCCGGTAGATCGGTAGCGACTCACCGATGTCGATCATCCAGTCGTGATCGAGGTAGAAATGCATCCGACCGGTGAGGGTGTGGAAAGGCTTGAGGCGCTCGATGTTCACCGTGAACGGCGCGTAGCGTCGCCCGCCGGTCTCCGACCCCGACCATTCCGGTGAGGTGATCACCGGCACGGGGGCCTGCTGCGTGTCGGCGAACCGGATGCGTTTCTCCTCGGACCCCCGGGCCAGATCGTCGAGCTGGAACCCGACCCGCTGTTGGAGGGTACGGAAACCCTGCACGGCGAGTTCGCCGTTCGTGGTTCCGGACAGGGCGAGGATCGCTTCCGCGAGTTTGGCATCGGTATCGATCGCGGGCCGGCCGTCGCCGGCGCCGCCGAGCATCACACCGTTGGACTCGGCCAGTTTCCGGGTCTGGGCGGTGAGCTCGTAGGTCACGTTCTTCACGCTGAAGCCCAGTGAATCGGCGAGTGGCCCGACGGTGCCGAGTTTGTCCGCGATTGCCGTGTAATCCCGTTCCACCACACTGAAGTTCGGCATGTTGCGGCCGGGGTGACCGGGCACCGCCCCGTCGGAGCCCCACCAATCGGCCACCCGGCCATGCGGCTGCGCGATCTCACCGGGAGTGTCGTGCTGGAGCGGCACGCTCACCAGATCGCGTCGCACGCCGAGATGGGTACGCGCCAGTTCGGAGAACTTCGTGGCGAGCAGATGGAACATGTCGAAGTCGGTCTTCGCCTCCCACGGCGGATCGATCGCGGGCGAGAAGGCATGCACGAACGGATGCATGTCCGTCGACGACAGATCGTGCTTCTCATACCAGGTTGCCGCGGGGAACACGACATCGGACAGCAGAGTGGTCGACGTCATGCGGAAATCGGCCGACATCAGCAGGTCGAGTTTGCCCTCCGGGGCCTCGTCGCGCCACGCCACGTCGCGCGGACGCGGAGCATCGGGATTCTCGGTGCCGAGCACGTTGTGATGGGTGCCGAGCAGATTCCGGAGGAAGTACTCGTTGCCCTTCGCCGACGATCCCATCAGGTTCGAGCGCCACAGCACCAGGGTGCGTGGCCAGTTCTCGGCTGCGTCGATGTCGGAGATCGCCGGGGTCAGGGCGCCCGACGTGAGCTCACGCGCCACGTAGCTGCCGATGTTCTCGGCATCGCCGCTGTCGACTGCGGCCTGCGCCGACTCGGCGACGTCGAGGGGGTTGCTCGAGAACTGCGGGTAGAAGGGCATCCAGCCGAGCCGCGCCGATTGTGCGATCGCGTCGGCCGTGTGCTCGTGGTCGAGGACCCCGCGCGACAGCGGGGAGGCCAGGGAGGCAGCCGAATAGCCGTCGTTGCGCCACTGGTCGGTGTGCATGTACCAGTACGACGTGCCGGTCATCGTGCGGGGCGGTCGGGTCCAATCCAGCCCGTTGGCGAGTGAGATCCAGCCGGTGATCGGGCGGCACTTCTCCTGCCCGACGTAGTGCGCCCAGCCTCCGCCGTTGCGGCCCATGCAGCCGGTGAGGATCAACAGCGACAGGATCGCACGATAGGTGGCGTCGCCGTGGAACCACTGACAGATCCCGGCCCCCATGATGATCATCGACCGGCCTTCGGATTCTTCGGCGTTGGCCGCGAATTCGCGCGCGATCCGGATGGCCGCCTCTGCCGGGACGCTGGTGATCTCGGCCTGCCACGCGGGTGTGTACGGGGTGTCGACGTCGTCGTAGCCGCTGGGCCAGTCACCGGGCAGACCGTCCCGGCCCACGCCGTACTGCGCCAGCATCAGGTCGAACACGGTGGTGACGAGGTGTCCACCGACACGGACCGCCGGAACGCCACGATGAAGGACCGACCCACTGCCGTCCGGCGCGTCGAACGCCGGGAAGCTCACCGGCACGGTCTCGGCAGAATCGCCGTACAGGGTCAGAGCTGGGACGACCTCCTCGAGGTCGAGATTCCATCGACCGACACCGGAGTCGGCATACCGGAAGCCCATGGAACCGTTCGGTACCACCGGTCGGCCGGTCGCCTCGTCGAGCACCACCGTCTTCCAGACATCCTCGTCTGCGGCCGTTGTCGCGTCATCTATTTCGTCGGCCGTCAGAAACTTGCCCGGTACGTAGCCCAGTGCCCGGTCACCGTCCCGTTCCTCGAGGTGAATCAGGAAGGGCAGATCGGTGTAGGTGCGGACGTATTCGTCGAAGAACGAGGTGCGTTTGCGCACAAAGAATTCCGTCAGGACCACGTGTCCCATCGCCATGGCGAGCGCGGCGTCGGTGCCTGCCTGCGCGGGCAGCCACTCGTCGGCGAACTTGGTGTTGTCGGCGTAATCCGGGCTGACCGTGACGATCTTGGTGCCCCGGTAGCGGACCTCCGCCATCCAGTGGGCGTCCGGTGTCCTGGTGACCGGCACGTTGGAGCCCCACATCATCAGATACGTGGCATCCCACCAGTCGCCCGATTCCGGCACGTCGGTCTGGTCTCCGAACACCTGCGGGCTGGCGACCGGCAGATCGGCGTACCAGTCGTAGAACGACGTCATCACGCCGCCGATCAACTGGATGAATCGCGTTCCGACGCAATGAGAGACCATCGACATCGCCGGGATCGGGGAGAAGCCCGCACATCGGTCGGGTCCGTAGGTCTTGATGGTGTGTACATGGGCGGCCGCCGCGATCTCGATCGCCTCGTCCCAGGAGACGCGCACCAGTCCACCCTTGCCGCGTGCCTGCTGATAGGACCGGCGTCGCATCGGGTCTCCGACGACGTCGGCCCACGCGAGGACCGGGTCCCCGAGCCGGGACCTCGCCTCCCGGAACATCTCCACGAGCACACCACGCGCGTACGGGTAGCGCACCCTCGTGGGGGAGTAGGTGTACCAGGAAAATGCCGCACCGCGCGGGCATCCGCGGGGCTCGTACTCGGGTCGATCGGGGCCGACCGAGGGATAGTCGGTCTCCTGGGTCTCCCAGGTGATGATCCCGTCCTTGACGTAGACCTTCCAGGAGCACGATCCGGTGCAGTTCACCCCGTGGGTCGACCGCACGATCTTGTCGTGGCTCCACCGATCACGATAGAAGACGTCACCAGAGCGTCCGCCGTGGCGGAACACCGCACGGCCGTCGTCGCTTTCATCCCACCGGGTGAAGAACCTGCCGACGTCCAGCAGAGCCTTCGCCGCTTTGCCGTCAACCCCAGATGATCGGCTCACACTCGAAAACCATACGGTTCTTTGGCCCCGGGGAAGCGAAATGCCGGAAATCGGATGACAAACGCCCCATGTCAGTTCTGTCCATGCACCACTTCACAACTGGTCACTTCACAAGCAGCATTGCCGATCTGTGAGGTTGATGACGAAACGGTGGCGGACGCGATCACCCCGTGATCACGGTCAGCAGGACGGCGGAGTCCTGCTGGGCCGTAAGTCCGTGCCGTTCGGGCGGAATGGCGAGCAGATCCCCGTCGACGCCCTGCCATTGCGCGTCCGACGTCGAGAGGGTCACATGACCCCGCAGCACCTGCAGGCTGGCCTCGCCCGGGCTCTCGTGATCGGTGAGGCCCTGGCCGGCCACCAACGCGATGACCGTCTGTCGCAGGTGATGGTCGGCGCTGCCGTAGAGAGTGTGTGCCGCGCGACCGCTGCGGGCGGAGTGGGCGGTGGTCAGGAGTCGGTCGACAAGTTCGGGAAGGCGGGTGGCGTCCATGACATCAACTGTGGCAGCTGGGCGACCGGTCACACGGTCAGTTGCCGAATCCGGTCGTCGCCCGTCTGGTCTCCCGGCGGGTCGCCCACGGCCGTCGGTGTTGCTGGTGCTGATCCCCAGCGAACCATCGGGGGCGATGAACCGCGCGTCGCCGGGGCCGCCCGCACGCGCCGTGCGCCCTTCCATCTCCGGCCACCCGTGGTTGCCGCCCCGCCGGATGCGGTTGAGCTCGTCCTGACCGAACTCGGTCGCCCACAGACGGCCGCCGCCGTCGAACGCGAGCCCTTCGACGTTGCGGTGCCCGTACGACCAGATCTCGTTCCCGAACGGGTTGTCTGGCGGCGGGCGCCCATCGAAATCCATCCGCACCAATCGGTTGTCGCCTTCGGACGTGTACAGACGAAAACGGCCGACTCGTCACCCGCTGCGACCGACCGGCCCGCGACGGCCCTGCGGTCCGGAACGTCGCCGGTCCATTCCCCGATGGTGCCGGAAATGCCCGGTCTGTGCACACGGCGCGCTCTCTGGGTTCCGCGGAGCGGCGCCGCGGCGGGCGGCTACCGTGCAGCGTCATGGACACGAAGGCGATTGCGGTGGTGTGGGGCGAGGACGTGAGCGCGGTGCTGCGTGCGGCAGATCTGGTCGAGGCGTGTACGGCCGCGGGTGCGCGACGGCTGCAGGTGAACGTCTCCGACGATGCGGTCGCCGGTGCGATGCGCATCGACGAACTCGATCCGCCGATCGGTGGCGTCGTGAGTGTCTGGGCCGCGGATCTGCCCCCGGTGCTCGATGTGCTCGCCGGGCGGGTCGCGCGACTGGCCGCGTGGGAGGTCGACGAGCGCGCACCGCTGGATCCGGAACTCCCGGCCGACGGCAGCCGGATCGCGGCGTTGAGCAACATCGCGTTCCTCCGGCGACCCGACGGCCTCGCACGCGCCGACTGGCTGCACCGCTGGCTGGACGAGCACACACAGGTGGCCATCGAGACCCAGGCGACCTTCGGGTACTACCAGAACATCGTCGGCCGACCGCTGACCCCCGACGCCCCGGCCGTCGACGCCATCGTCGAGGAGCTGTTCCCGATGGCCGCCGTCTCCGACGTCCACGCCTTTTACGGGAGCGGCGGTGACCAGCAGGAACTCGAGCGGCGGATGACGAGGATGCTCGAAAGTGTCAACCGCTTCGGTGCCGACCGGAACCTCGACGTGGTGCCGACGTCACGGTTCGACTTCGTGCTGGAGTGAGGGTGGTCGGTTCGGGTTTCGATACGGCTCGGGCTCGCTTCGCTCGCTCGTGCCCACTCAACCGGCGGGTGGTGACGGTGGCTCCGGTTTCCGCCGCCGATCGAGTAGCGATCGAGCTTGCGGGATGGCGTATCGAGACCACGCGAGTGGGGCCTCGAACGCATTGATTTGGGTCTGGCCAGCGAATTCTCTACACTAGAGCGGTTGCCTGCGCTCTGCGGTCTTCCCCGGGGCGCGCACGCCACAACCGAATAGTCTCCGGTGCCGGTGAAAAGCCAAGGGCATCGGCGGCAAGAACCTTTACACAACTATCCACTTCGTGGAAGGCCCACCGCAGGTCAGAGGATATGAATCCGACGATCGACGATGTATGGGAACCGCTACGAGAAAGGTTGACGGTCAACCATGACCATGACTGACCCGATCGCAGACTTCTTGACACGTCTGCGTAACGCCAACTCGGCGTTCCACGACGAGGTGACCCTCCCGTCGTCGAAGATCAAGGTGAACATCGCCGAGATCCTGAAGCGCGAGGGCTACATCACCGACTACCGCACCGAAGATGCGGAGGTCGGCAAGAACCTCGTCATCTCCCTGAAGTACGGCCCCAGCCGTGAGCGCAGCATTGCCGGTCTGCGCCGCGTCTCGAAGCCGGGTCTTCGGGTGTATGCAAAGTCCACCAACATGCCCAAGGTGTTGGGCGGCCTCGGCGTGGCCATCATCTCCACGTCATCGGGTCTGCTCACCGACCGTCAGGCAGCCAATCAGCGCGTGGGCGGCGAAGTCCTCGCTTACGTCTGGTAAGGGGGAGGTCTCAACATGTCGCGTATCGGTAAGAGCCCCATCGAGATCCCCGCTGGTGTCGACGTCACGATCGACGGCCAGAACGTGAAGGTCAAGGGCCCCAAGGGGGAATTGAGCCTGACCGTGTCGGAGCCGATCACCATCGCCAAGGAAGACAACGCGGTCGTTGTCAGCCGGCCGAATGACGAGCGTCGCAGTCGTGCACTGCACGGTCTGAGCCGGTCGCTGGTGAACAACCTCGTCATCGGCGTCACGCAGGGCTACACCACGAAGATGGAGATCTTCGGTGTCGGCTACCGCGTGCAGGCCAAGGGCAGTGACCTCGAGTTCGCCCTCGGCTACAGCCACCCCGTGCCGATCGAGGCCCCCGACGGCATCAGCTTCGCCGTCGAGTCGCCCACGAAGTTCTCGGTCACGGGTATCGACAAGCAGCAAGTCGGCCAGATCTCGGCGAACATCCGCCGCCTGCGTCGTCCGGACCCCTACAAGGGCAAGGGCATTCGCTACGAGGGTGAGCAGATCCGTCGCAAGGTCGGAAAGACGGGTAAGTAAGCCATGACTGACACAGCAACCAAGACCGCCCGCAAGCCACTCGGCAAGGACGTCTCGACCCGTCGTCGCACCGCGACCACGAATCGTCACTTCCGTCTCCGTAAGAAGGTCAGCGGCACCGCCGAGCGTCCGCGTCTGGCCGTCAAGCGCAGCTCGCGGCACATCCACGTGCAGCTGATCGACGACCTGGCCGGCAAGACGCTGGCCGCCGCGTCGACGATCGAGGCCGATGTGCGTGCCGCCGGCGGCGACAAGACGGCTCAGGCCACCAAGGTCGGCGAACTCATCGCCGCCCGTGCCAAGGCAGCCGGTGTCGAGGCCGTCGTGTTCGACCGTGGTGGCAAGGACTACCACGGCCGTATCGCCGCGCTCGCCGACGCCGCCCGCGAGGGAGGCCTGAGCTTCTGATGATCACCATCTACACCAGCTACACCAACATGACCGGAGGGAACCTCTGATGCCCGGACGTCAGCGTGACGGCGGAAACGGACCCGCCGGAAACGACAACAACTCGAACGCAGCAGGCGGCGGCAACGACCGTCGCGGCGGTGGCGGCGGCCGTGGCCGTCGCGACGACCGCGGAGGTCGCGATCGCGAGGACCGCAACCAGCTCGAACGCGTCGTCGCCATCAACCGTGTCTCCAAGGTGGTCAAGGGTGGACGTCGGTTCTCCTTCACCGCCCTCGTGGTGGTCGGCGACGGCCAGGGCATGGTCGGCGTCGGCTACGGCAAGGCCAAGGAAGTTCCTGCGGCCATCCAGAAGGGCGTCGAAGAGGCTCGCAAGAACTTCTTCCGCGTGCCCCTGATCGGGGGCACCGTGACCCACCCCGTGCAGGGTGAGGCCGCGGCCGGCGTCGTCATGCTCCGCCCGGCCAGCCCGGGTACCGGTGTGATCGCCGGTGGCGCGGTGCGTGCCGTGCTCGAGTGTGCGGGTGTGCACGACGTCCTCGCCAAGAGCCTCGGCAGTGACAATGCGATCAACGTGGTGCATGCCACCGTTGCCGCTCTGAAGATGCTGCAGCGCCCCGAAGAGGTCGCGGCACGTCGCGGGCTGTCGATCGAAGATGTTGCGCCTGCAGGCATGCTGCGTGCACGTGCGCTGAGTCAGGGAGCTAAGTGATGGCAGAGCTGAAGATCACCCAGATCAAGGGCACCATCGGTACCAAGAGCAACCAGCGTGACAGCCTGCGGACCCTCGGCCTGAAGGGCATCCGCAAGTCGGTCACCCGCGAGGACACTCCGATCAACCGCGGCCTCATCAACGTGGTTCGGCACCTCGTGACAGTCGAAGAGGTCAAGTAATGACAATCAAGCTCCATCATCTTCGCCCCGCTCCGGGCGCGAAGACCGACAAGACCCGCGTGGGTCGCGGTGAGGGGTCCAAGGGTAAGACCGCGGGTCGCGGCACCAAGGGCACCAAGGCACGTAAGAACGTGCCCGCCGCGTTCGAGGGTGGCCAGATGCCGATCCACATGCGGTTGCCGAAGCTGAAGGGCTTCACCAACCGCAACCGGGTCGAGTACCAGGTCGTCAACGTGGGCGACATCGCCAAGCTGTTCCCGCAGGGCGGCACCATCGGGGTCGACGAACTCGTCGCGGCCGGTGCGGTTCGGAAGAACCAGTTGGTCAAGGTGCTCGGCGACGGCGACCTCGGTGTCGCGGTCAACGTCTCCGCCAACAAGTTCACGGCCTCGGCCAAAGAGAAGATCGCCGCTGCCGGAGGCAGCGTCACCGAACTCTGAGCCACATACCGTCGGCGGCGGGCAGCACGGAAACGGCGCTGCCCGCAGGCCGACGGTTTCGGCGTCATGAGGCCATCGGACAAGGCGGACATCACCCCGTCGCGCTGACGAGGGCCGATGGCGTGACTGTTAGAGTTCAAGCGTTGTCTTGACGCTTCGATCAACGTCGATTGCCGAGCACGCGGGGGGACGTCCTAGTCCATCCGCGTGGTCGTTCCTAGGAGGAGTTAGTGTTTTCCCCCCTCGTCGCGGCCTTCCGGACGCCCGATCTGAGGAAGAAGATCCTCTTCGTCATCGGCATTCTCGTGCTGTATCGACTGGGTGCGACCATTCCTTCTCCCGGCGTCGACTACAAAGCCGTCCATGCGTGCATCGACGAGGTGTCGCACGGCAGCTCCGCCGACATCTATTCGTTGATCAGCATGTTCTCCGGCGGCGCGTTGCTGCAGCTGTCGGTGTTCGCGATCGGCATCATGCCGTACATCACCGCCAGCATCATCGTGCAGCTGCTGACCGTGGTCATCCCGCGCTTCGAGCAGTTGCGCAAGGAGGGCCAGTCCGGCCAGGCCAAGATGACGCAGTACACGCGCTATCTGACGGTCGCGCTCGCATTGCTGCAGTCGACCGGCATCGTCGCGCTCGCCGATCGTGGTCAGCTCCTCCAGGACTGTTCGCAGGCCGACCAGATCCTCAATGACCAGTCCATCTTCGGCCTCGCGATCATCGTGCTCGTGATGACCGCCGGTGCCTGTGTGGTGATGTGGTTCGGCGAGCTGATCACCGAGCGCGGCATCGGCAACGGTATGTCGCTGCTGATCTTCGCCGGCATCGCCGCGCGCATCCCGTCCGAGGGCAAGATGATCCTGGATACCCGCGGCGGCCTGGTCTTCGGCCTCGTCTGTGTCGCGGCGCTGGTCATCGTTGCCGGTGTCGTGTTCATCGAGCAGGGCCAGCGGCGTATCCCGGTCCAGTACGCGAAGCGGATGGTCGGCCGCAAGATGTACGGCGGCTCGTCGACCTATCTACCGCTGAAGGTCAACCAGGCCGGCGTCATCCCGGTGATCTTCGCGTCCTCTCTGCTGTATCTGCCGCAGCTGATCCTGCAGTTGACGCAGAAATCGGAAGGCGAGCAGTCGACGTGGCAGCGCTACATCAGTCAGTACCTGACCGATCCCAGCAGCGGGGTCTACATCCTCGTCTACTTCCTGATGATCATCTTCTTCACGTACTTCTACGTGGCGGTCACCTTCAATCCGGAGGAACGCGCCGACGACATGAAGAAGTACGGCGGGTTCATCCCGGGCATCCGTCCGGGAACGCCGACCGCGGACTATCTCGGCTACGTGCTGAGCCGCATCACGCTGCCGGGTTCGATCTACCTCGGTATCATCGCGGTACTGCCGAACCTGTTCCTGGAGATCGGAAACAGTGGCGGTGCGCAGAACCTGCCATTCGGGGGCACGGCCGTGTTGATCATGGTCGGTGTGGGTCTGGACACGATGAAGCAAGTCAACAGTCAACTGATGCAACGCAAGTACGAAGGGTTCCTCAAGTGAGACTCGTGATTCTCGGCCCCCCCGGCGCTGGCAAGGGCACTCAGGCGGAACTGCTGTCCGAGGCTCTGGGCATCCCGCACATCTCCACCGGAGACCTTTTCCGTGCCAACATCTCCCAGGGAACCGCGGTCGGTATCGAGGCGAAGCGGTATCTCGACGCCGGCGACCTGGTCCCGTCCGAGATCACGGTCGACATGGTGCGTGCCCGCGTCGGCGAGCCCGATGCGGCGAAGGGGTTCATCCTCGACGGGTTCCCGCGGTCGACCGAACAGGCCGATGCGCTCAAGGACATCCTCGCCAAGCTCGACACCTCGCTTGACGCGGTGCTCTCGTTCCGGGTCGATGCGGATGTCGTCGTCGACCGGATGCTCTCCCGCGGCCGCGCGGACGACACCGAAGACGTGATCCGTAACCGGATGGCGGTCTACACCAAGGAGACCGCGCCGTTGCTCGAGTACTACGGCGAGCAGGTCAAGACCATCGACGCGGTCGGCGACGTGCAGGATGTGCATCAGCGCGTGCTGAGCGCGCTGGGCGCGGGCGTTTCCTGATCTCGCCGACCTGACGACAGAGAGATCGGTCGCGCTCATGGCATTTCGCAAACCCAAGCCGGTTCCGTTCCGGACCGCCGGTGAGGTCGACGCGATGGCGGCGGCCGGCGCCGTCGTGGGCGCTGCGCTGGTCGCGGTGCGCGCGGCTGCCGAATCCGGTGTGAGCACCCAGGATCTCGACGAGGTCGCCGAGACGGTGATCCGGGAGGCCGGTGCGGTGCCGTCGTTCAAGGGCTATCACGGCTTTCCCGGATCGATCTGCAGCTCCGTCAACGACGTGGTGGTGCATGGGATACCGTCTTCCGACGTCATCCTCGCCGATGGTGACGTGGTGTCCATCGACTGTGGTGCGATTCTCGACGGCTGGCACGGCGACTCTGCCTGGACCTTCGGCGTGGGCGAACTCTCCGAGGCCGACTCGGATCTCTCCGAGGCCACCAGACTGGCCATGGAAGCGGGCATCGCGGCCATGGTCGAGGGAGCTCGGCTGACCGACATCTCCCACGCGATCGAGTTGGGAACGATTGCGGCCGAACAGAAGTTCGGCCGGTCGTTCGGAATCGTCGCGGGCTACGGCGGGCACGGCATCGGTCGGGAGATGCATATGGAGCCCTTCCTCGCCAACGAGGGCAAACCGAATCGCGGACCGGTGTTGGTCGTGGGCTCCACACTCGCGATCGAGCCGATGCTGACGCTGGGTACCACTGAGACCAGTGTTCTGGACGACGACTGGACCGTTGTCACCGACGATGGATCCCGGGCCGCGCACTGGGAACACACGGTCGTGGTGACCGGAGATGGTCCACGAATTCTCACCACACGCCCGAACTGACTCCTCACCTGCGCTGATCGCAGGTGAGGTGCGTGCTCCGTTGCTACGCTGACCTGCCGCGTCTAGGCCTGGCGATCGGTCGGGCCGACCTGCCGGACCCGCCCCCTGGCCGGCGGATGCGGTTGAAGACGTCGGGTGGGTGGAGCTAAGCCCTCGGTGGGCAGCACCGGCCGAGATGCTCATCGATCCAGCGGAGAACAGCGTGGTCGTCGGTGTGCAGGCGCGCCATCTCTTCTCCTGCGTCGCAGGTCCGAAGGGAGACCACCGCGTGGTCTCGCCGCCGCGAGAGTACGTCGACGACGCCACCGCACTCGTACCAACGGACGATCGCGGCGAGAACGTCGTCGGGCATCGATTCAGATGACGCCCAGTGACAGCATCGCGTCGGCCACGTGCGTGAACCCGGCGATGTTGGCACCCAGCACGTAGTCGCCGGGCACACCGTACTCGTCCGCGGTTGCCAGGCAGTTGTGGTGGATGGTGTGCATGATGTCGGCGAGCCGCCCCTCGGTGTGATCGAAGCTCCACGAATCCCGAGAAGCGTTCTGCTGCATCTCCAGTGCGCTCGTCGCGACGCCGCCTGCGTTCGCGGCTTTGCCGGGGGCAAACCGCACCCCGGCCTGCGCGAATGCGCGGATCGCGTCAGGGGTGGTCGGCATGTTCGCGCCTTCGGCCACGATCTGGAATCCGTTGTCGATCAGCGCGCGTGCATCGTCGGCGCCGAGTTCGTTCTGGGTGGCACAAGGGATGGCGATGTCGGTCGGCACGTTCCAGATGGAGCCCGAAGTGACCAGACGCGCGCTTTCCCCGCGATGCTCGACGTAGTCCGAGATGCGACCGCGATCAACCTCTTTCACCTGCTTCAACAGCTCGAGGTCGATGCCCTTGTCATCGACGACGTAACCGCTCGAGTCCGAACAGGCGACCACATGACCGCCGAGTTGTTGTACCTTCTCGATCGCGTACAACGCGACATTCCCGGAGCCGGAGATGGTGACCCGGCGCCCGTCGAACTGTGCGCCGGAGGCCGCGAGCATCTCCTGAACGAAGTAGACGACCCCGTATCCGGTTGCCTCGGTGCGTACCTGGGAGCCGCCCCAGGCCAGGCCCTTGCCGGTGAGCACGCCGGATTCGTAGCGGTTGGTGATCCGCTTGTACTGACCGAACAGGTATCCGATCTCTCGGCCGCCCACTCCGGTGTCACCGGCCGGCACGTCGGTGTATTCGCCGATGTGCCGGTACAGCTCGGTCATGAAGGACTGGCAGAAGCGCATCACCTCGCCGTCGGATCGTCCTTTCGGATCGAAGTCGGCCCCGCCCTTGCCGCCGCCGATGGGCAGCCCGGTGAGGGCATTCTTGAAGATCTGTTCGAAACCGAGGAACTTGACCACACCCAGGTACACGGTGGGGTGAAAGCGCAGTCCGCCCTTGAACGGGCCGAGCGCTGAATTGAATTCGACCCGGAATCCACGGTTGATCTGCACCCGCCCATCGTCATCCACCCAGGGCACGCGGAAGATGATCTGTCGTTCCGGCTCGCAGAGTCGCTTGATGATGCCGGAGTCCGCGTAGTGCGGATGTTTCGCCAGTACCAGACTGAGACTGTCGAACACCTCGTGCACGGCCTGGTGGAACTCGGCCTCTCCCGGATTGCGGGCAACGACCTCGTCGTACAGGTCTTTGATCTTTCCGTCGAGTGAAGTCACGACGATGTGGCCTCCTATCTCAGGGGCGGTTGGGCGTCGTCAGTGCATTCAATCGGTCGACGCCATCCCCGGAATCCTATCGGGTGACAGAATCCCAGACGACATGACCATCGTCGCGCACACGTGCACCGTCTGCGGGCACATGATCGACCAGTCGTCCGTCGTGCATCAGGTGACTGACCGTGGTGTTGTGCACGAGTGTTGCGACGTCGGCGATCAACCGTCGATGACATCGCCACCAGACGCTCTCACTGCACATCATCGCTGTGCGATGACGTGCGGCCTCGGCGAGGAGCTCGGTGCATCCCGCGTCGAACTCGTCGGTTCGGGTGTGGGCCGCGTAGGCGGCGAACTGCTGTACGCGCCACCAGGTGTCGACCAGCGGGGTGTCCGGATCCAGACGTCGGCGACCGCCGAGCGCCTGGCATGTCCGGTATGCGATGTCGGCGTCGGGTAACCGGCGGGCCAGTGCTCCGGCCCGGGCATCAGGGTTGTTCCTGCTGCCGGGATATCTGCGTACGTCGACGACGGAGTGGACGTCTGCAGAGCGCAATAGCCGGATCAACCCGTCACCTGTGAGGGTCCCGTGGCCGACCGAGATCAGCCGTGACACGGAAGTTGGTCGATCTCACCGTGCGCACTCACGACGTCGACCGCGCCGTCGGTGAGGTGGTAGGTGAGGCCCACGATGGCAGCCTCGCCGGACCGGGTCTTCGACGCGATGGACTTGCTCCGTTCGATCAGCATCGCGGAGGTCTGTTGAACGTGCGCGGACACGAATTCGTTGACCGTCTCGAGCCCTGCCTCTCGTCCGGCGAGAATGCTCGGGGTCACACGTTCGACCAGGTCGCGGATGTGTCCGGACGGAAGTGCAAGGGTGTCGAGCGCATTCACCGTCGCTCCGACAGCTCCACAAGAGTCGTGGCCGAGTACTACCACCAGTGGCACTTCGAGGATGTCCAGTGCGAACTCGATGGAGCCGAGTACAGACGAATCGACGAGGTGACCGGCGTTGCGCACCACGAAAAGATCGCCGAGACCCTGGTCGAAGACGATCTCGGCGGCGACTCGTGAATCGGAGCAGCCGAATATGACGGCCTTGGGATGTTGTGACCGGGTCAGGCGATGCCGGGTGTCGGCGTCCTGATTCGGGTGGCGCGGGGTGTCTTCGACGAAACGTCGGTTGCCATCGCGCAGGTCACGCCATGCGTGAGACGGAGAGTCCATCTGTGGTTCCTCACGGATCGGAGAACAAGCGGCGAACGTAAATATATCGTGTGACGATATACTTTTGAAGTCCGGCGGACACAGGGGGAAGATGAACGGGCCCGATGATCGATCCTCAGCGTCCGCGGCTGACTTCGTCGCGTTGGCGCGATTTCGCTATGGCATCCGCCGCTACTTGCGGTTCAGCGAGGAGGCGATCCGGTCGAGTGGCGTGACGAGTGGTCAGTATCAACTCATGCTCGCGCTGATGGGACTGCCGGGAAACGGCGTGGCCACGGTCCAAGAGGTTGCCGAGCAACTACTGGTACGCCATCACAGCGCCGTCGAGCTCATCGATCGCGCTCAAGAGAAGGGGTTGGTCCGTCGAGAGCCGCACCCGACCGACGGTCGTCGCGTGCAGATCCACATCACCGACCACGGCCGTGACATCGTCGGCCGCCTGGCCGCGATGCATCGCGACGAGCGAGAGGTTCTGTTGCCCTACCTGTCGTCCTCGTCCGACGATCGCCGGGCGCGCGGCGTCTGACGCCGGTTGTGTCGGGTCTCGAGGAGCCGCAACACGAATCCACAGGTGGAAAGACGGCACCTGGGATGCAGACCGTCGCGATTACGGCCGGCGGTCCGAGGATTCTCACGACGCGTCCGGCGTGAACCGCTCGGCACCGTCGTCGGCGGGTTCGGCGACGGTGATGCGATCCGGGCGGGTGTAGATCACCAATGATTCGTCACGGACGAAGCCGACGAGGGTGATGCCCCGCTCCTCGGCCAGATCGGCGGCCAGCGACGACGGTGCCGATACCGCCGAGAGCAGCGGGATTCCGGCCATCGAGGCCTTCTGCACCAGCTCGAAGCTGGCGCGGCCGGAGACCTGCAGGATGTGGCCGGCCAGGGGGAGCAGATCGTGCAGCAACGCCCATCCGATGACCTTGTCGACCGCGTTGTGGCGCCCGACGTCTTCGCGCAGGACGAGTAGCTCGCCGGTCCGGCCGTCGATCAGTGCGGCTGCGTGGAGTCCACCCGTCTTGTCGAAGACCGCCTGGCCGTCGCGAAGGCGGTCCGGAAGGGCGAGCACCGTGGCGCTGTCGACGGTCAGGTCGTCACCGGCGGGGTCGAAGATCGAACGCGTCACCACTGTCTCGATACTCGACTTCCCGCACAGCCCGCAGGCGCTGGTGGTCAGGAAGTTCCGGGTGAGGGAGCCGTCCAGCGGAGTGACGTGGTCGGCGATCGCGAGGTCGAGGACGTTGTAGGTGTTGGTTCCGTCCTCGGTCGCACCGGCGCAGTAGCGCGCAGTCCGGAGATCATCGGCGGCTGTGAGGATTCCCTCGGACACCAGGAAGCCCGCCGCGAGCTCCACATCGTCGCCGGGCGTACGCATGGTCACGGCCAGCGCCGTACCTCCCACCCGGATCTCCAACGGTTCTTCGACGGCCAGCACGTCGGCGCGTGTTGTGGGCTCCGCGCCGACGCGGACTCTGGTCACCCGCCGTCGAGCGGTGATGCGTCCCATCGACGTTCAGGCTACTCCCGGGGCGACCGACGAAACCGGTGAGGGCGATGCGCCTCAGACCTCCAGGACCAGGGTCACCGGGCCGTCGTTGACCAGCCGGACGTCCATGTTCGCGCCGAACTCACCGGTGGCAACGGTCGCACCAGCGTCTCGCAGAGCAGCCGCGACGGCGTCCACCAGAGGTGCGGCGACCGGACCGGGCGCCGCGGCGTTCCAGGACGGACGGCGCCCCTTGGCAGTGTTCGCATAGAGGGTGAACTGGCTGATCACCAGGATCGGCGCGTCCAAGTCCGACGCCGATCGCTCCCGGCCTTGATCGTCGGGGTCGAGAATGCGCAGCCGCCAGATCTTGTCCGCGAGTTTCGCGGCGTGTTCGGCGGTGTCGTCGTGGGTGACGCCGACGAGGGCGACGAGCCCCTGTCGGCCGCTTTCGAGGTCGAGTTCGCCGATCGTCTGGCCGTCGACGGCCACTGATGCCTCGGTGACTCGCTGGACCACAGCACGCATGCGCACCAGGGTGCCACGGCCCACCCCGGTCACCACGACGGCGGCTCCGGGCCGTGGATGCCGTGCGCCGCCCGGCCCGGGTTCGGTACGTGAATTGGTCTGGTGGACAGTATGTTTCGTATCTACGGGTGATTCTGTCCGTCGCACCTGCCTGCGGACGGAATAGTGAACCGCCGCAGGAGGTTGCCAGCGGCATGAGTTCGGACAGAGCAGCCCATGTCGCACGATTCGGCACCCACGGGGCCTGGGGTGGGTGGGGGAAGTCCTCACCGGACCAGGCTCGGGCCATCGAGGAACTCGGGTACGGCACCATCTGGCTCGGTGGATCGCCGGAGAATCTCGGGCCGATCCGCACGGTGCTCGAGGCCACCGAGGACATCACGGTGGCCACCGGCATCGTGAACATCTGGAACACCGAGGCCGCGACCATCGCCGACGAGTTCCTCGAGATCGAGTCCGACTTCCCGGGACGTTTCTACCTCGGCATCGGGGCGGGCCACCGCGAGGCCAATGCCGCGTACCGGAAGCCGTACGAAGCAGTCGTCGACTATCTCGACGTCCTCGACGGCAAGGGAGTGCCCGTGGAGCGTCGCCTGCTGGCGGCGCTGGGCCCGAAGATGTTGAAGCTCTCCGCGGATCGGTCGCTCGGTGCGCATCCGTATCTGACGCCGCCTGCCCACACCGCCGAAGCACGCGAGATCCTCGGTCCCGGCGTGTTGTTGGCGCCGGAGCACAAGGTCGTGGTCGACACCGATCCGTCGGCCGCCCGTGCGGTGGGCCGCCCGCCGGTCGACAAGCCGTATTTACACCTGCGCAACTACGTCGCGAACCTGAAGAGGCTCGGCTGGACCGACGACGACATCGCCGGCGGTGGAAGTGACGCGCTCATCGACACCCTTGTGGCGCACGGTGATGCGGCGTCGGTGCGGGCTCAGGTCGACGCGCACCTGTCATCGGGCGCCGATCATGTGGCGGTCCAGGTGCTCGGCGACGGCGACCCGGTGCCACCACTGGCCGCGATCCTGCAGGCCGACTGATACGCCTGGCGACTCCCATCCGCGCGTCGCGTAGCCGGCGAGCTTGCGAGTCGGTGTATCGAGACCAACTGCGCGACGAGGGGATACGGCGATATCGATTGACCCTCCGCTCACGCCCTAGGCCACTCGACCAGGGGTGGAAACCTAGGTCAGCGCGTAGGTGACGTTGACGTTGAATGTCAGCGTCTGCTCGCCGGGCTCGACCGGGACCCGTGTGGCACCCACCGACGAGTCCCGCTGGAGCGGCGTCGGCTGATCCTGGCCACTCGTCGTTTCGGAGATGGTCTGCACCTTGCCGAGAGAGTCGCCGGCCAGTTTCGCGTATTGATCGGCCCGGCTGCGCGCGTCGTCGAATGCCGCCTCACGCGCCTTCTTCATCAGGTCCGAGTCGTCGTCGATGGCGAAGCTGACATTGCTGATCCGGGTGCTGTCGCCGCCCGCGGTGGCTGCGGCGGCCAAGACGTCGGATGCCTTGCCGATGTCGTGGATCGTGACGCGGACCGTGTTGGTCGCCTGATAGCCGGAGATCGCGCTGGTGCCGCCGGGCATCGGGCTGGAGTACTGGGGGCTCAGGTTCACCTGCTGGGTCTGGATGTCTTTGCGTTCCACGCCGGCCGCCACCACAGCGTCGGTCACCTGTTTGACCTTCGCGCTCGCCTCGTTCAGCGCGCTGGAGACGTCGGCGGCTGTCGCCTCGACACCGATGTCGGCGCGGAGGGTGTCCGGCGTGCCGGTGACCTTTCCGCTACCCACGACCGTCACGGTGCGCGGCTTGTCACCGCTGTTGTCACTGCCACAGGCGGATACGCCGACTACGGCGAGCAGTACGGCCCCGAGCGCCAGTAGTCGGACGAACCTGCCGCCGGGCGCACTCACGCCGGCTCCTTGAGGACGAGGCCGACGGCCCAGCCGACGAGCGAGATCACGATCGCGCCGAAGATCGCCGACCAGAAGAAGTCGTCCACAGCCAGGCCCCAGTGGGTGGTGTTACGGGTGATCCATGCCGTGATCTCCAGCATGAACGCATTGATCACCACGTGGATGAGGCCGAGCGTGAGGATGTAGAGGGGGATCGAGAGGATCTGGACGATCGGCTTGATGATCGCGTTGACGACGCCGAAGATCAGCGCGACCACGACGACGATCCCGAACTTCTCCCAGTTCGTCGAGCCGCCGACGAAGTCGAGACCCGGGACGATCAGGGTCGCGATCCACAGGGCGAATCCGGTGAATGCGGAACGAATCAAGAACGCGGACATGGCCAACAGTGTGCCAGGCGACGGTGTGCCAGGCGACGGTGCAAAATCCGTGATGGCCGCCCGGTCCGACAACTCGCCGGTAGCCGATGATCTTCAGCCGTCGGCGATCTGATCTCGCCTGGCGCTCACCATCGCCCGGACGGCGTCGTCGGGCAGGGGTGTGTCGGGCTGGAACCGGATCGTGCCCTTGTCGAGATCGAAGCCGACGAGTCTCGGGGCGGCCACCGCCACCGCGTCCCGGCTGAACGGGTAGACACCGATGTGCTTCTTCGTCCGCATGACAGAGAGGAGCGGCTTGCCGCGGTAGGTGAGTGCGGGCATGCCGTAGCCGGTGCCCTGCTCGGTGTCGGGGACCAGCTCACGGGCGATCGAATAAACGCGGTCGACGGCCGCGCGATCGTCGGGGTCGAGTCCGGCAAGGTGATCGTCGACGGTGCCCACGCCGCCCATTCTCCCGCTTCGAGGTGGGTCCGGTGGCGTTCGGTGTGAGCTTCGACGAGGACTCGCCTCCGGTCGCCTGTCGGCGCGCGGCGGCGGACGAATCCCTTCTCCGTGAGCCGATCGAGACACGTCCGCTCGGTCGGGCCGACACCGATCCGGGCCCCGCCGCTCCTGGCGGTTTGGACTGTTCTGCCAGTTCGCGTAACATAGAACGTCGGTGTGCATCGCACGCCGGTCCTTGCGTGTCATCCGGCAGTTCGCCGAGTGACGTCGAGGGTCCGACGCGCTTCACCGCCGATGAGACCGGTCACCCGATTCGGTGTCATCACACTAACGGATAAACACGGTTTCAACCGGGCTTCCAACCTACGGGTCAGATCGAGGAAGCCTCGGGTGAGCAGCCAGGATCGCGGAGGACATGGCGAAAAAAGACGGGGCCATCGAGGTCGAGGGACGAGTCATCGAACCCCTGCCCAATGCGATGTTTCGTATTGAGCTGGAGAACGGTCACAAGGTTCTCGCCCACATCAGCGGCAAGATGCGGCAGCACTACATCCGCATCCTGCCCGAGGACCGGGTCGTCGTGGAACTCTCGCCGTACGACCTCGGTCGTGGGCGCATCGTTTATCGGTACAAGTAAGACTTCCCCGGAACACGGGTAAGAACCACAGCGGCGGCGCAGTCGCCGCTGAAGGAAAACACCGACGGGCGCGGCACAGCCGTGCCCGACCATTCAAGGAGAAGCGGACGTGAAGGTTCAGCCGAGCGTCAAGCCGATCTGCGAGAAGTGCAAGGTGATCCGCCGTAACGGTCGGGTCATGGTGATCTGCGAGAACCTGCGTCACAAGCAGCGTCAGGGCTGATCACGGCAACCCTCCGGGTCGCTTGAAGGACAACTGAATATCGACGAAGCACTCCCAACACCAGTGTCGACAAACGGGTCGACGCCCACCTCCGGTTCAGAGGCCGGAGCCCGAATGGCCGGACACAACGGTCCGGCAACAGATTCGGGACGGACTGGGAGCAGACCTCTGACAAGAAAAGGAAATCCGCCACATGGCACGTGTTGCTGGTGTGGATCTCCCCCGCGAGAAGCGGCTGGAGATCGCACTGACCTACATCTACGGAGTTGGGCGTACCACCTCCCAGGAGATCCTCGAGGGCACCGGGCTCAGTCCCGACCTTCGTGCGAAGGATCTCACAGACGCAGACGTCGCGAAGCTGCGTGAGTACATCGAGGCCTCGGTGAAGGTCGAGGGTGACCTGCGTCGCGAGGTGCAGGCCGATATCCGTCGCAAGATCGAGATCGGCTGCTACCAGGGTCTGCGCCACCGTCGTGGCCTGCCCGTCCGTGGCCAGCGCACCAAGACGAATGCCCGCACTCGCAAGGGCCCGAAGAAGACCATCGCCGGGAAGAAGAAGTAATGCCTCCTAAGTCACGTAGCGCAGGCCCCAAGAAGGGCACCCGCCGTCGCGATAAGAAGAACGTCCCGCACGGCAGCGCACACATCAAGTCGACGTTCAACAACACCATCGTGTCGATCAGCGACCCCAGCGGAAACGTCATCAGCTGGGCGTCCTCGGGTCACGTCGGTTTCAAGGGCTCGCGCAAGAGCACCCCGTTCGCGGCACAGCTCGCTGCGGAGAACGCTGCGCGCAAGGCTCAGGAACACGGCGTCAAGAAGGTCGACGTGTTCGTCAAGGGACCGGGCTCGGGTCGTGAGACCGCGATCCGGTCGCTGCAGGCCGCCGGCCTCGAGGTCGGCACCATCTCCGATGTCACCCCGCAGCCGCACAACGGCTGCCGTCCGCCCAAGCGGCGCCGGGTCTAGCGGGAAAGGGAGGACTAGAAAACCATGGCTCGTTATACCGGCCCCGCAACAAAGAAGTCCCGTCGTCTTCGCGTCGATCTGATCGGCGGCGACCAGGCGTTCGAGCGTCGCCCCTACCCGCCCGGCCAGCACGGCCGCTCGCGGATCAAGGAGAGCGAATACCTGCAGCAGCTGCAGGAGAAGCAGAAGGCCCGCTTCACCTACGGAGTGATGGAGAAGCAGTTCCGTCGCTACTACGAAGAGGCCAACCGTCGCAACGGCAAGACCGGTGACGAACTGCTGAAGATCCTCGAGACCCGTCTCGACAACGTCGTCTACCGGGCCGGTCTGGCCCGGACCCGTCGTCAGGCCCGCCAGATGGTCACCCACGGACATCTCACCGTCAACGGTGTGAATGTCGACGTGCCCAGCTACCGGGTCAGCCAGTACGACATCGTCGATGTCCGTCCGAAGTCGCTGCAGACCGTGCCGTTCCAGATCGCCAAGGAGATCCAGGGCGACCGTACGGTCCCGGGTTGGCTGCAGGTGGTCCCGTCGACCCTGCGCATCCTCGTGCACCAGGTGCCCGAGCGCGCTCAGATCGACGTGCCGCTCACGGAACAGCTCATCGTCGAGTTCTACTCGAAGTAATCGTCACCGCGACTACACAACAGCAGAAACGCCAGACAGCAACAGCTGTTCGGTCCACCTTCTAGGCCGTCAAATAGCGGTCGGCCACAAGGAGAATCAACGAAATGCTCATCTCACAGCGACCCACTCTGACCGAGGAGATCATCGCCGAGGACCGCTCGAAGTTCGTCATCGAGCCCCTCGAGCCGGGATTCGGCTACACCCTCGGCAACTCGCTGCGTCGTACCCTGCTCTCGTCGATCCCGGGTGCTGCCATCACCAGCATCCGTATCGACGGTGTCCTGCACGAGTTCACCACCGTCCCCGGGGTGAAGGAAGACGTCACCGACGTCATCCTGAACCTCAAGGGCCTCGTGGTCAGCTCCGAAGAAGACGAGCCGGTCACCATGTACGTCCGCAAGCAGGGCCCGGGCACCGTCACCGGCGCCGACATCGTGCCGCCGGCCGGCGTCACCGTGCACAACCCTGATCTGCACATCGCCACCCTGAACGACAAGGGCAAGCTCGAGATCGAGCTCGTCGTCGAGCGGGGCCGCGGCTACGTCCCGGCCGTGCAGAACAAGGCATCGGGTGCGGAGATCGGCCGGATCCCGGTCGACTCCATCTACTCGCCGGTGCTCAAGGTGACCTACAAGGTCGAGGCCACCCGTGTCGAGCAGCGCACCGACTTCGATCGGCTCGTGCTCGATGTGGAGACCAAGAATTCGATCACCGCTCGGGACGCGCTCGCTTCGGCGGGTAAGACCCTGGTGGAGCTGTTCGGGCTTGCCCGGGAGCTCAACGTCGAGGCCGAGGGCATCGAGATCGGACCGTCGCCGGCCGAGGCCGACCACATCGCGTCGTTCAGCCTCCCGATCGAGGATCTCGAGCTGACCGTCCGGTCCTACAACTGCCTCAAGCGCGAGGGTGTGCACACCGTCGGCGAGCTGGTGGCCCGGACCGAGTCGGATCTGCTCGACATCCGCAACTTCGGCCAGAAGTCGATCGACGAGGTCAAGGTCAAGCTGCACGCGCTCGGACTGTCCCTCAAGGACAGCCCGGCCAGCTTCGACCCGTCGCAGGTCGCGGGTTACGACCCGGCTACCGGAACGTGGTCGGATGACGCGTCGTTCGACGCCGACTCCGGTGAGGATTTCGCTGAAACCGAGCAGCTGTAAGGCTGTTGCCAAACCCTGACTTCCGGTCGTGAGATCGTGAGTTTCTTCTAGGAGAAGACAATGCCCAAGCCCACCAAGGGTGCCCGCCTCGGCGGGTCGGCCAGCCACCAGAAAGCGATGCTGGCGAACCTCGCCACCTCGCTCTTCGAGCACGGCCGCATCACCACCACCGAAGCGAAGGCGAAGCGGCTGCGCCCCTACGCCGAGAAGCTGATCACCCACGCGAAGGACGGGTCGCTGGCCCACCGTCGCGAGGTCATGAAGGACATCCGGGACAAGGATGTCGTGCACACCCTGTTCGCCGAGATCGGCCCGTTCTTCGCCGATCGTCCCGGTGGCTACACCCGCATCATCAAGACGCTGCCGCGCAAGGGCGACAATGCCCCGATGGCCGTGATCGAGCTGGTGCGCGAGTCGACCGCGAGCAGCGAGGCCAGCCGTGCGACCCGCGTCGCGGCCTCCAAGAAGGCGGCCGAGGACAAGCTGGAGGCGACCGAAGAGGTCGTCGCCGAGGGCGATGAGCCCGCAGCCGACGCCGACAACGTGGTGGAGGCCGTGGAGGCCGACGCCACCGACGCCGAGGTCGAGAACGCCGATGCTGTCGCCGACGCCGTCGACGACCAGTCGAGTGCGGCCACGGCGGATGACGCCGCAGCCGACGAGAAGAAGTCGGACGACTGAGTCCAGAGCAGTTGTCAGAACCCGCCGTCACCGCATCCGGTGCCGGCGGGTTCTGTCGTCCTGCGGTGAGCCCGTCCGTGCGACTGCGCCTCGACGTCTCCTACGACGGCACCGACTTCGCCGGGTGGGCACGGCAGATCGGCCAGCGCACCGTCTGCGGACTGCTCGAGGACACCCTGGCCACCGTCCTGCGGGTGCCGGTGCGGCTGACCGTCGCAGGGCGCACCGACGCGGGGGTACACGCCACCGGGCAGGTCGCGCACACCGAGATCCCGCAGTCCGCGCTGGAGACCAGATCCATCGGTGGCGACCCGTCGCGCCTGGTCGGCCGGCTGGCGAAGATGCTGCCCGACGATGTCCGGGTGCGCGCGATCGGACCGGTCAGCGGTGACTTCGATGCCCGGTTCTCCGCCTTGCGTCGGCATTACGTCTACCGGCTCACCGATGCGCGGTGGGGCGCGGAACCGGTCGTGGCTCGGACCACCGCGGCCTGGTCCCGGTCGCTCGACATCGATGCGATGAACATCGCGTCTCGCTCGTTGTTGGGCCTCAACGACTTCGCGGCGTTCTGCCGCCGCCGGGAGGGCGCGACGACGATCCGCGATCTCCAGCGCTTCGAGTGGACGGCCGACACCGACGGTGTGCTCATCGGTCGGGTGAGCGCCGATGCCTTCTGCTGGTCCATGGTGCGCTCACTGGTCGGGGCGGTCGCGAGCGTCGGTGACGGTCGGCGCGACCTCGAGTGGTGCCGTGGACTGCTGGCAGAGACGTCGCGCAACAGTCGGATACCGGTGGCCGATGCGCGTGGCCTGTGCCTGATCGGCGTCGACTATCCGGGCGACGACGAACTCGCCGCCCGCAACGTGATCACCCGGGACGTCCGGAGCTCGTCGTCGGGAGGGTGCTGCGGCTGACCCCGCCGCCGACAGCAACCGAAATCCCGCCGACAGCAACCCGAATTTCGCCGACAGCAACCGGAATCCCGTCGACAGCAACCTGGACTTCGCCGAGAGAACCACATTGCGCAGCGGCGCAGATGCAAGGCAGGGGGTGCTCTCGACGCGACCCGAGGTGCTCTCGACGCGAAACAGGTTGCCGTCGGCCGGTTTCAGGTTCGGTGGCGGTGTCCGGATCAGGATCGTAGCGGCAGACCGTTCTTGTCCCGCACGCTGCCGGTGAGCATCATGATCCCGTCGATCAGGGCCCAGATGCCTACGCCCAGGAGAATGAGGAACCCGACGAGGAAGATCGCGGTGATCCAGCCGATGATGGTGAGTCCGAGCTGGATTCCGCCGGTCTGATTGTCGCCGAGATAGAATCGCCCGACGCCGAAGCTGCCGAGAAATATCTGCAGCAGTCCCGCGACCACCTTGGACTTGTCCGAGAACGGCAGTCCGGTGACGGGATCGCGCCCGTAGGGCGCCCACGGATCCATGCCCGGGTACCCGGCGCCGTAGTTACCGTACGGCTGCGCGCCAGGTGCGGAGCCGTACGGATTTCCCTGCGGGTACGGATTGGCCGGGTACGAGCTCCCCTGGGAGTAGGGGTCATACGGACGGCCGTAGGCGGTCGGCGACCAGCCGTCCGGGTCGCGAGGGGGATCGTTCGGGGGTTGTCCCGGGTAGGTCATCGGCACATCATCGCATGATGACCGCGACCCGTGAATCATTCGCGTGACCGGTCGTCACGTGGCGCTGCGCTCGTCCTCGATCGCCTCGAGCACGGCCTCGACGGTCTCCTCGTCGCCGGCGAATCCACCGCGTTGTTGCCCCTCGGAGAGCAGCTGACGCCAGTTCGCGGGATCGAACACCACCGCCTCGTTCTGCTCGATGAAATCGATGATGACCTTGGTGAACCGTTCCGGGTCGGTGTGGAACGGGAAATGCCCGCAATCGGAGAAGGTCTCGAGCTCGGAGTGCGGAATCGCCGAGTGCGCGAGCTGCGCGTGGTGGTAGGGGATGACCGTGTCCTCATCGCCCCAGATGAGCAGCACCGGAAGACGTTCGGTGAGATAGCTCCGGTCCATCATCGTGACGACCTGACCACGCCAGTCCACCACCGCGCGCAGAGTGCGGAGGAAGGCCGCCGATGCCGTCGGATCGGCGAGGTCTCCCAGCACCCGCACCAGATCCTCGTGGTCGTTGAGGAGTCGTCGCAGCGACATCGACGGGAGGCCCGGCACCGCGGGCGCGGCGGCGAGAGTCCGTGCCGCCGTGCGCAGTGTCGGGAGCAGGCCGGGCACCCGGAGCATGGTGAGGATCTCGTGTGCCACGGGCATCGACACGAGGCGCAGCGCGGGATTGACATCACGCGTCACGCCGCCGGCGGCCACCAGTACCAGTCGTTCGACGAAACGCGGGAACTGGTAGCAGAACTGCATGGCCACGCCGCCGCCGAGGGAGTGGCCCACGACGGTGACCTTGGTGTGTCCGAGTACCACGAGCAGGTCGCGCATCCCGTTGGCGAAGGCCGGCACCGAGTAGTCCGCGCGCGGCTTCTCCGACTTGCCGTGTCCGAGGAGGTCGGGTGCGATCACCGTGTAATGCTGGGCCAGCGTCGGTATCACGTCGTCCCACGTCGACGAGTTGTCGCCGATGCCGTGGATCAGCAGCAGTGCCGGTCCGCTGCCGGCGATGCGGTATGCGCGGCGATATCCGTGAATCGTGTGGTACTCGACGCGGATCTGGGTGTCGCTCACCGGTCGGAGCGCCCGCCCCTTTCCGCTGTTGGTACGGGTGTGGGGGTGCGTCCGCACGCCCGTGTCGGGCGGGTGCGGGGAACCGGACACGGGGCCTCCTCGTCTCCACATCGGTGTGATGGCTTGTTCGGTCCGGCGGTGTGAGTGAATCCACAACGACCGTCCGGCGTCGTTACCCATCAGTAAACCGCACGTTGGCACAATCTGCGCGGGATGTTGCATCGAGTTAACCTCGGACCGTCGAAGGCCGGATCCGACGGTCGGGATCGCGCGGCGAGGCGGCCGTCCTCCGTACGCTGAAGGCGATGAACCCGTTCGACATCGACACCTTCCTCGCGACCGGCGGACTGATCGGTCTGTGCATCCTGATCTTCGTCGAGACCGGGCTGCTGATCGGATTCGTGTTTCCCGGCGACTCGGTGCTGTTCACCGCGGGGGTGTTTGCGGCGCAACCGGATCCGTTCGCGCCGCTGTGGTGGCTCTGCGTCGCTGTCCCGCTCGCGGCGATCCTCGGCGACCAACTCGGCTACCTGATCGGCCGGCGTCTCGGCTCGGGGGTCGTCGAGGGCCGCCTGATGCGCTGGATCGGTCCGGAGCCGCTGGAGCGAACCCATCGGTATTTCGACCGTTTCGGAGCTCTGACAGTGTTCTTCGCACGCTTCGTCGGGATCATCCGCACCCTGACGCCGGTGGTCGCCGGCTTCACCGGGATGTCCTATCGGATCTTCACCGTCTTCAGCGTCCTCGGCAGCGTCGTGTGGGCGGTCGGGATCATCCTCCTCGGCTACTTCCTCGGACAGGTGGCGATCATCCGGGACAACATCGAGCTGTTCATCATCGCCTCGGTGCTGACCGTGGTGATCCCCACCGCGATCCATCTCGGTCGCCGATGGCGTCGGTCCCGGGGTTCGGTCGCTGAGGACCCGCCGGCCTGAGGACCGGCCGGCCTGAGGATCGGGATCTCTACGGGTAGAAGGGCTCGTCGCGCTCCGAGGACACCGACGCGAAGTCGTCGGCGATGGTGGCCGCCAGTTCTGCGAAGGCACGCCGCGTCTGCTTGCTCACCAGATCGAGGTCCACGTCGGCGCCCTCGGACAGGTGGTCGTCGAACGGGACCTGGTGCACGGCGCGGCACCGGGTCAGGAAGTGCTGCCCCAGTTGGTCGGTGTCGATCGTCGACGCGCCCGGGCGGGACGAGCTCAACACCACGACGGCGCGTGAGGCCAGATGGCCGTAGCCGTGTGCCTCGAGCCAGTCGAGGGTGGCGCCCGCGCTGCGCGCCCCGTCCATCGCCGGTGAACTGACCAGGATGATCGAGTTGGCCATGTCCAGCACACCGTTCATCGCCGAGTGGCTCAAGCCGGTGCCGCAGTCGGTGATGATGATGTTGTAAAAGCGCTGGAGGATCCGCATGACGCCGCGGTACTCCTCGTCGCTGAATGCTTCTGCCATCGCCGGATCACGTTCGGAGGCAAGGACTTCCAGGCGACTCGGCGACTGGGAGGTGTGTGCGCGGACATCGGAGTAACGATAGACGTTGGGGTCTGCGAGCAGATCGCGGACCGTGGAGCGGGTCTGCTGCGGGATCCGCTGGGCCAGCGTCCCGAGGTCGGGGTTGGCGTCGACGGCGATGACACGGTCGCCGCGCAACGATGCGAACGTCGAACCCAATCCCACTGTGGTGGTGGTCTTGCCGACGCCACCCTTGAGAGACAGCACGGCGATCCGATAGTCGCCGCGAACCGGCCGATTGACCCGGTCGAGCAGGTGTTTGTATTCGATGTCCGCAGGTGATTCGCCGGGGTTGATGGCGCCGGCCGACATCGTGTGCACGGCGCGGCGCCACCCGCGGCTGGGTGCCCGGCGGGCCTTGCGGATCAGGGCGACCTCGTCGAGGCCGGGGCCCGCCTGCGGGTCGTCGTATCCGGGCGGGCCCATCGGGGGACCGCCGAACGGACCGCCGTACGGTGCGCCCGGTCCGAACGGGGGTGCGGGCACGTGGCCGGGCCCGCCCGGGGGCATCTGTGATGGATGGTTCTGGTGCGGGGGTACCTGCGGCGGATACGCCGCCGCCTGCCCCGGCGGCGCACCCTGCGGTGGCAGCCCGGGTGTCGGCAGCCCGCCGGCCGGTCGCTGCGGTCCGGCGCGGTCGACGGGCGGTGGCCCGCTCTCGGCGGCGGACTTCCCGGTGGACTGGTCCCGCTGCCCGACGCCGGGATCGGCGGCCGCGTGATGACCGGACGTCGAATCCCGATGATCCGCTTGTGTCGGATCCGCGGGTACGTCGCGACGCATCGGCTCCGGTGGAGACGGATACGCGGACTGCTCGCGAGGTGCGGGTACGGGCGCCGCGGGTGGCTCGGGTTCGGCGAACTGGAGCCACGGCGGGGGCGCCGGCACGCCGGAATCGTCCACACTTCCGGAGTCGTCGTACGTCATGCGGAATGGTCCCCCTGTAGATCGTTTGATGGAGTGCACGCCATCGTTGCAGGAGTCTACCGAAGATCGATTCTGCCACCGAACTCCCGGGGCATTCGTGACGGGTCGCTGACCAGCAATGTTCGCTGACCGGGTGCCGATCACAACCGCTCAGGCGCAACTGTTCAGATGACCCCTTGCTCGCTGAGCGCGGACACCGTGTCGTCGTCGAGGCCGAGAAGTCCGCGATAGATCTCGTCGTTGTGCGTGCCCGGGCGCGGCGGACCGGCCGTGCGCACCCGACCGGGGCTCTCGGACAGTCTCGGCACGATGCCGGGCCCCAGCACGTCGCGTCCCAGGCGCTCGTCGTGATGCGGCACGAGCATGTCGCGGGCCAGCATCTGCGGGTCACGCACCACCTCGGCGATCGTGTTCACGGGGCCGACGACGACGCCTGCCGTCCCGAGGATCTCGATCAGCTCGGTGCTGGTGTGCGCGCCGGCCCAGTCGGCGATGATCGAGTCGAGTTCGTCCTGGTTGATCCCGCGCGCCCGGTGGTCGGCGAACCGCGGGTCGGTCGCGAGGCCGGGTCGGCCCATGGCGTCGCAGAGCCTGCGAAAGACGGTGTCCTGATTCGCCGCGATCACCACGCGCAACCCGTCGGCGGCCTGGTAGAGGTTGGACGGCGCGATGCCGTCGAGCCGCGTCCCCGACGGGCCGCGGACGACGCCGGCGAGGTCGTAGTCGGCGATCGTCGACTCCTGCACGGCCAGACAGGCCTCGGTGAGAGCGGTGTCCACGACCTGCCCTCTTCCGGTCACCGTCCGCCGGTAGACGGCGGCCAGCGCTCCCTGCGCGGCGAACATGCCGGCCAGCGTGTCGCCGATCGACAACGCCAACCGTGGCGGGGCCTCGCCCGGGTATCCGTTCAGGTAGCGCAGACCGCTCTCGGCCTCCGCGACCGAGGCGTACCCGGCTCGGCTCGCCGCCGGTCCGGTCTGTCCGTACCCGGACACGCGGACCAGGATGATCCCGGGATTGCGGCCCGACAGCACGTCGTAACCCAGATCCCATCGCTCGAGGGTGCCGGGCCGGAAATTCTCCACCACGATGTCGGCGCGATCGATGAGGTCGAGGAAGACGTCGCGGCCCGCATCCGCCCGCAGATCGAGCGTGATGGCCTTCTTGTTGCGCGCGTGGACGGTCCAATAGACGCGCTCGCCGTCCTGTTCGGCCTGTCCCCAGGTCCGGATCGGATCGGGGGAGCCCGGGGCCTCGATCTTGATCACCTCGGCGCCCATGTCGCCGAGGAGGCGTCCGGCGAACGGGCCCGCGATCAGGGTGCCCAGTTCGAGCACCCGGAGACCATCGAGTGCACCCAGGGGAGGAACGTCGGTGTTCGTCACCCTGACAGCATCGCCGATCGCGATACGTGCAGGGCGTGCGGGGGACGGTTGATCCTCACCGGATCGCGCACCCGCCGAGAGCCGGTGCCCCACGGTCGTTCGAACAAGGGAAACCCGGATGTTGTGTGGATGGCCGGCGACTGCTATGAGAGGATCTCCGACGACGACCTGCACACAGCTGTGCGCCCGGGTCGTCGTGGTGCAGACACCCACATGGCGTGTGCGCGGTCGATCGGGGGATCCGGAAGAGTTCGTCGGATCGGGGAACCGATGGAGGCCGGGTCGCGTCCAAGTGTCATGAAGGGGGGACATCGCCATGACATCTCATGATCGCGGGGCCGGGTCGGGTCACGCCGGGGACGCCGTGACGGACCGGTCGGCCGACGGGAACGATCTCGACGCGGCGCTCGCGCTGTCGTCGGCGCGCTCGCGCTCCGGTGCCGTCTCGGTGGTCACCACGCCGCAGGGGCTCCCGATGTCGGTGCGGATCGACAACTCGGCCCTGTCGAAAGAGCCGGCCGTTCTCGCCGGCGAGATTCTCCGGCTCTGTCAGCAGTCGGCGATGGCCGCCGGCATCCGGCTGCGCGAGCAACTCGTCGCCTCCGGGGTCGCCCGAGACGTCGTCGACGCGATGAAACTGCCCAGGCCCGACGATCTCGCGCGAGCCGAACAGCTCGACGACCGCGACTATGACGCGCCGGCCTCCTGGCTGCGATCGGTCTGAGGGGCGCGACATGAGTTGGGCGATGGATGAGCTCGAGGCCCGGGCCAACGCGCAGTTGAACAGCATGTACGAACTGAACGAGAAGTTCGCGGCGATCAGTGTGCGGGAGACGTCGGCCGACGATCTGGTGACCGTCGAGGTGGACGGTGTCGGTGGGCTGACCGGTCTGTGGCTGGCGGCGGGAGCCAACGAACTCGGCGGGCCGCGCCTGGGTGAACTGATAGTCGGGACCGCAGCACTGGCGGCGCAGCGCGCCTTCGCGAAACGTGCCCTGATCACCGAAGAGTTCAACGAATCCTTCGGTGAACTGCTCGACTCCCGACTGCGGAGCGGATGATCGCGTGCCGATGACACCTGGTGGGGAACCAGATCGGTCGCCGATGCGTCGGATCGAGGAAAGCAACGAGATGAATAGAACGTCCATGGTCGTGAATGGGAGGGAACAGCGATGAGCGATGTGACGGTTGTACCGGAGGTGGTCGAGACGTTCGGGGCCACGAGTGCTGCCATGGCCACCGCGGTCGGCGCCGCCGGGTCGATCAATGCCGCGGCGAACACCGCCGTGATGGTCCCGGTGTTCGGGCTCATCGGCCAGGAATTCCTGGCGTCCTTCATCGTGGCGCAGGCCAATCACCTGATGTCGGTCGGCAACCTCGCGGCGGTCCATGCCGGTACCGCGGCAGCGACCTTCGCGGGCCTGGCCGAGTTCCAATCCGAGGATGCGGCAGCCGGTTCCGCGATCCGATCGGTCCTGTGACTGGCACACCCTTTCCGGGCCCGCTGCCGGCCGGGATTCCCGACGTACCTGCCATGTCGCACATGACGGTCCAGGAGATGATCAACGCGTCACCGTTGGGTCCGATCCTGGACAAGACCGTCGCCGACGTCTTGGCCGGACACGGGTTGCCTGCGTTGCCTGCGATGCCGCCACCATCGGCTCCGCTCCCGGGGCTGCCGCCGCTGCCGCCGATCAATCTCGACATCCTGATCAAACCGCTGACGGATCTGCTCGGCGGATTCGGCACCGGCGACCTGGCGGCCGGGGACTTCGATCCCTCGGCGATCTTCCAGAGCCTGTCGAAGGTGCTCGAGACGACGATGTCCATGAGTTCCGGGGCGGTCAAGGCCCTCGACAAGCTCTGGACCGGGACCGCGTCGACCGCAGCCGTCGGCAAGTCGGCGATCGCTACCGGCGACACGGCAAACGTCACCACGCAGGGCACCGGGATGTCGTTCGACATCCAGGCCGCGGCCGGGATCGTCGGAACGGGACTCGCTGCGGTGCAGGCGATCATCGCGGCGACGATCGGCAAGATCTCCGCGACCATCCCGCTGATCATGACGCCGTTCGGACAGGGAGCAGCGGTCGGGTTCGCCACCGAAGGTCTCGCCGAGGCGACCGCGCAGGTCGCCCTCACCCGTGCACAGCTGCTCGGACCCACCGCCAAGATGACGACGAACGGCGCACCGGTCCCGATCACCAACGCACCGGCGCCCGCGGCCGCGACGCAGTCGCCGTTCGCGGTGGCCGGCGCGGTCCTCGACGGCGTATCCCCGGCGGTGTCGTCGGCGTCCGAGCTCCCGTCGATGATCGCATCACCGGTGAGCAGCATGTTGTCGAGCGCCAAGGCGGACCCGCTCATGTCCGCGAAGGGAGATCCGGTCGCGGGCAAGGGCGGCGGTCCAGGCGGTGGGGGTGCCGGTGGCGGCGGTGGCAAGGGACATGCCGGTGGCGGTGGCGGCATCGGCGCCGTCGGTGCCGCAGCGGCACCGCTGGCGCCGCGCCCGTTCACGAGCCCCGCCCTCGGGATGACCGAGCCGGCCGGCTACAGCCCGCAGCAGGCCACCCGCGGGACCGTGACGTCCACCAGCTCGATGCCTGCGTCGATGGCGCCGATGGGAGCCGCGGGAACCGCCCGTGGCGCCGGTGCGTCCAACGAACAACACCAGGTGCCCGACTACCTGGTGACCGAAGACAACGGACAGCAGGTGGTCGGCGAGGTACCCGACGTGGTTCCCGCCGTACTCGGGGATGAGGAGGAGCCGGAGCGCGCGCCGTCGCCCGACATCGAGCTCCGGCTCGGACCGCCGCCCGGCGGGCCGACCACCGGGACGTGAGTCCCCGGGTACCACAACCAGACCATCGACCAGAACACCGACCGGAACGAGGAGACATGACCGGCGAAACGAACCAGGCGCAGCTCGATGTGGACCCGGCAGAACTCATCTCGGCGGCCGGGCGTCTCGACGGGCTCGCCGATCGGCTCGAACAGTCACTGGGAGCAGCGGAACCGGCACTGACCGTGCACGCCGCCGGCCAGGACGAGGTGTCCGAGACCTCGGCCAGGAGCTTCAACGCGGTGGCGGAGACCTTCGCCACGGACTCCGCCCGCGGGGTCGAGGAACTCCGCAAGATCGCTGCGGTGCTGCGTGCGCAGGCGACGGGGTACCGGGCCGGCGACGACGACGCGGCATCCGCGTTCCGGAGCTCGAACGCCTGACGCCACGGCCGATGCTGATCTGGCCATCCCGATTCGACCATCGACGAGAGAGGAGAGTGAGTTGACCGGCTTCACCGGCGTCATCTGGGACGCACGCCCCACCGAGAAGCTCGCCTTCGACCTCGGTGACGGTCCCGGACCTGGACCACTGACCGATGCCGGCCTCGCCTGGGCAAAGGTGTCCGCCGAGCTGGCGTCCGCAGCGACGGAGTACGGCTCGATCCTGGCCACGCTCGGACTGAACTGGCGATCCCCGCACACCAGTGCGGCGTTCGAGAAGCTGACGCGACTCGCGCCCTGGTTCGCCGAGGCGGCGGCCGCGGCCGGGCGGAATGCCGGGCGCGCCGAAGGTCAGGCGGCGGCAGTGACGGTGGCCCGCCTGACCATGCCGAACCTCGTCGAGGTGGATGTCGCCGAGACGGCGATGCACGCGGCCTCGGTCGTCAGCGCGCTCGCACCCGCCCTCGTGGGTGCTGCTGCACACGCCGAGCGTGCGCTGCACGACCAGAAATTGCGGGCTGCGCGCGTGATGGAGACCTACGAGGCCGCCACCGAACCTGCAGCGCGCCCGTGGATCGATTCCCGGCCCGCTCCCGATCTCGTGTCCGCGGACCCGCTGGGAGCTGAGCGGGCCGCGCGACAGGCGGCGGCACGAGCGGCCACTCACCCGGCGCCGGCGACGTCGGCGCCACCTGTCCCGATGGGCGGCATCCCGACGGGTGGCGTCGCGGCGCCGCCGTCGGAGAAGACCCGCTATGCGCCGACGATCCTCGCCGGTGGTGCCGGTGGTGGCACACCCGTTCCAGCGACGAACACATCGGCCGGGTCGCCGGCGTCGAATGCCCCGATGGGGCCGATGGCCCCGCACACGGGATTGGCCGCGACGGAACGTGGCGCCACGCGCGGCCCGGCGGCTCCGGAGCAGGCCGACGTCGACGAGGCGGATGGTCCGTCGGCGTCGGCGGCCGACGAGCGTTCGTCCACGTGGGCAGAGCTCGCGGTCGCCGAGCAACCTGCTGCGCACCATGTCTCGGCGTCCGGACCGAGATCACTCGACCCCCGATATCTGACCGAGACCCTGTCCCTCGACCAGCATCGGGGAGGCTGACATGCACGGTGTGACAACCCCGGTACGAGTCGCGCTCGAGGTGGATGTCCTGAGGCGACTCGGGGAACGTGCTGGCGTACAGACGTGGCCCGTCGTCCTGGACCTGTGGGCCACCCACGCGGATTCCGACGATCACGCGGCCGCCAACGCGGTGGCAGACAGGGCGATCGGCGAACTCGGACTCCTCGACGGCGGCGAACCGACGGGCTGGCTCGCCACAGCACTACGAGTGCTGTCGGCGCCCGAGCGTCGGCTCGAGATCCGGACCATGACGGACAGGCCGGGCCACACCGACGGGATTCGCCGGATCTGCTTGGCGCGCAACGGGCACGATCATGTGCTCGCTCGTCGTGAGGGGTCACGGATCGAGCTCAGGCAGCTGGCGGTGCCCGATGAATCGGATCTGGGGGGCATCGTGGCGCGGGAGTTCGACGAGGCGGTCGGTGCCGGTATCGCCGGATTCAGCGCTCCGGCAGACGAACTGGCGGCGCGTCTCGCCGACTGTCAGAACTCGAACGACACCGCCGACGCGCTGCACGCGCTCGGCGCTCCGAGCTCCGATGCCATCGCGATGGCCTCGACGCTCATGAGCTGTCACACCCGATCGGAGATCGTCGCGGTCTCCTGGACCGGGGGTGCCGGCGCTCAATCTTCTGGTGCACTGGCAATTTTCGACACCGATCGAGGTCGGATCGTCGCCAGTCCCAGCAAGTCTCCGGACGGGCGGGTGTGGACCACCCTCTCCCCGGGCAGTGGACATCGCATCGGTCAGGCCGTCGGCCTGCTGATCGAGACCTTGCCCGAGGGACGGTGGATGCCATGAACCGGGCGGGGGAATTGTCAGGGTATCTGTGTCACCGGCGCCGGGAGCACCGCGAGCGGGCCGCTCTATTCGGATACCAACGGGGCATCGCCGTGCGGTGCCGTAACACAGAAGGAGACACAACATGACCGAAGCAGGCGGCCACGGTGTGGTCAAAGTCGATCTGGGCGACGCGCACGCATCCGCGAAGGCGATCAGCCAGATCGTGAACGAGATGCAGGGCATTCTGCGATCGATCCAGGGCCACACCGAGAACGGTCAGGCCGGATGGAAAGGTACCGCGCAGGTCGCGTTCGGCAACACCAGCAGCGACTGGCAGGGATCGGCGACCAAACTGCAGGCCATCCTCCAGGAGATCGAGAACAACCTGACCAGCGGCTTCAGCGGCTATGAGGATCTCGACCACAGTGTGGGACAGGCGATCACCGCGAGCATCGACGGTGGCCTCCGGATCTGATCCGGCCGGCGCACACCTCGACTCACCCATCCGAACCATCCTCAAGGAGACATCATGACAGGCGCGATCAGTTACGACCACGGCAATCTCGGTGATCTGTCGGGCAACATCCACCAGCAGTTCAATGCCCTCGAGCAGCTTGCCGGCCAGCTCAAGCGGCAGGTCCACCAGCTGCAGGGCAACTGGGCATCGCCCGACGCCGCTGCTCACTACCAGGATGCTCAGGCCCGGTGGGACACCCTGTTCGGCCAGGCGCGTGAGCAGCTCAACGGGCTGGGCCGGGGCGTGCAGAACGCCTCGGAGCGCATGGGCGAGACCGACCGGTCGATCGGCAATACCTTCAAGGGCACTTTCTGACCGTTGGATGATGTACGAGGGGCCACCGATGCTCGGTGGCCCCTCGTAACATTTCTCGCCGGGGTTCGTTTCTCGCCGAGCCGGACAAATCGGTAGAGTCCGACCGGTCTGTCTGGCAGTTGAGATTTGCGCGGTCGGCCGCGTGGACCAAGGAGAAGAACGTGTCAGTCGAGGGCTCCAAACGCGCGATCATCGCGGCGCTGCTGGCCAATGCCGGTATCGCCTTGGCGAAGTTCGTGGGATTCGTGATCACCGGGTCGTCGTCGATGCTCGCGGAGGCGGTGCACTCGGTCGCGGACACGTCGAACCAGGGGCTCCTGCTGCTGGGCCAGCAGCGCGCCGCCAAGAAGGCGGACCGGCTGCACCCCTTCGGGTATGGGCGCAGCCGGTACTTCTACTCCTTCGTCGTCGCCCTGGTGTTGTTCAGCCTGGGATCGCTGTTCGCGATCTACGAAGGCATCCACAAGATCCAGCACGCCCACGACCACGATCTCGAATCGCCGCTCGTGGCGGTCATCATCCTGGTCCTGGCCATCTGCCTCGAGGGATACAGCTTCACCACCGCCTACCGTGAATCGAAGCCGTTGAAGGGCAAGGCGAGTTGGTGGCGCTTCATCCGCAATTCGCGTTCCCCCGAGCTGCCGGTCGTGCTGCTCGAAGACTCCGGCGCACTGATCGGCCTGGTGCTCGCGTTGGCCGGTGTCGGACTCACGATGCTGACCGGAGACGCGGTGTGGGACGGTGTCGGCACCTTGGCGATCGGCGTCCTGCTCGGTGTCATCGCGATCATCCTGATCGTGGAGATGAAGAGTCTGCTGATCGGCGAAGGGGCGACCGAGGACGAGGAACAGGCGTTGCTGACGGCGCTGGCCGCCGGCGGCGTCGACCGTGTCATCCACATGAAGACTCAATACCTCGGGCCCGAGGAGCTTCTCGTCGCCGCGAAGATCGCCATACCGGCGGGCGTCGACGCCATCACCGTCGCGCGCACGATCGACGCGGCGGAGGTCCGGGTGCGTTCGGCGGTGCCGCAGGCACGGGTCATCTATCTCGAACCCGACATCGACCGCGACGTCGGTAGCTGAGTCCTACTGCCACTGCCGGACGTGACACGCGAACCGGCATTCGTGCCGCGCGTCCCGTCGGTGTGGGCTAGCGTAGGCAATCGCTTCACCAGACGTTCGCGACGATCGAGTCGGGCAGCGATCCTGACCCTGGCTCGGGTAACGGGAGGTCCATCGGATGGCCAATCCGCTCACCCGCAGGAAGTCCATCGAGCAGTCGATGGCCGATACGGATGAACCGGAGCACAGACTCCGCAAGGACCTCTCCGCCTGGAATCTGATCGTCTTCGGGGTGTCGGTGGTGATCGGCGCCGGCATCTTCACCATCACCGCATCGATCGCCGGCGACAAGGCAGGCCCGGCCATCTCGGTGTCGTTCGTGATGGCGGCGATCGCCTGCGCGCTCGCCGCGCTCTGCTACGCGGAGTTCGCCTCGACGGTCCCGGTCGCCGGGTCTGCCTACACCTTCGGCTACGCCACCTTCGGCGAGTTCCTGGCGTGGATCCTCGGGTGGGATCTCATCCTGGAGTTCGCGGTCGGCGCCGCGGTGGTGGCCAAGGGTTGGTCCAGTTACCTCGGCAGCGTGTTCGGATTCGCCGGCGGCACCGTCGACATCGGGGGATTCGACGTCGATTGGGGCGCGATTGTCATCATCGCCGCCGTGACGTCGCTGCTGGTCCTCGGGACCCGGCTCTCGTCGCTGGTGTCGGCGATCATCACCGCGATCAAGGTCGCGGTCGTACTGATGGTGATCATCGTGGGCTTCTTCTACGTCAAAGCCGACAACTACACGCCGTTCGTGCCTCCGGCAGAGCACGGCGCCGGCACCGAGAAGTCCGTGGACTCCACACTGTTCTCGCTCATCACCGGCGGCGGCGACAGTTCCTACGGCTGGTACGGCGTGCTGGCCGCCGCGTCCATCGTGTTCTTCGCGTTCATCGGGTTCGATGTCGTCGCCACCACTGCGGAGGAGACCAAGAATCCGAGAAAGGATGTCCCGCGCGGCATCCTTGGCTCGCTGGCCATCGTCACGGTGCTCTACGTTCTCGTCACGATCGTGGTGACCGGCATGGTCAGCTACAAGCAACTCGCCACCACCGAGGACGGTGACGCGGCGAATCTTGCGGACGCCTTTGCGCTGAACGGGGTGACCTGGGCGGAGAAGGTCATCGCCATCGGAGCGCTCGCGGGCCTCACAACTGTGGTGATGGTCCTGATGCTCGGTCAGTCGCGAATCCTGTTCGCGATGTGCCGCGACGGACTGTTGCCGCGCGCGATGTCCAAGACCCATCCGCGCTTCGGGACGCCCGCCCGCCTGACGATCCTCATCGGCGTCGTGGTGGCCGTCGTCGCCGGGTTCTTCCCGATCGACAAGCTCGAGGAGATGGTGAACGTCGGCACCTTGTTCGCCTTCATCGTGGTGGCCGGCGGCGTGATGGTGCTGCGCCGGACCCGGCCCGATCTCGACCGGGGCTTCACCGTGCCGGGCGGGCCGGTGATCCCGGTGCTGGCGATCCTCGCGTGTCTGTGGCTGATGCTGAACCTTTCGGCGCTCACCTGGATCCGGTTCGTCGTCTGGATGGTGATCGGTATAGCGGTCTACTTCCTCTACGGCCAGCGCCATTCGATGGTCGGCAAACGTGAGCGCGGTGAGATCGCCGATCCGGTGGGATCGAAAGAAGGGCGATAGGGGAGCGGACACGCCTCGCCCGACCGGTCACGGCGGTAGGGTGGCAACCCGCCGGACCGGGTCCGATAGCCTGAGTCGAACGCCTTCCGCACTGCACCAGCAGTGCCCGACAGCGAACGACAAGGGGATCACATGACGACTGCGCAGGCATTGCACGCCGACAGCCGCAACGGGATCGACTTCAAGGTGGCCGACCTGTCCCTCGCGGACTTCGGCCGCAAGGAGATCGAGCTCGCCGAACACGAGATGCCGGGCCTGATGTCGCTGCGACGTGAGAATGCAGACGTGCTGCCGCTCAAGGGCGCCCGCATCTCGGGCTCGCTGCACATGACGGTGCAGACCGCCGTGCTCATCGAGACCCTGGTCGCCCTCGGCGCAGAGGTGCGCTGGGCGTCCTGCAACATCTTCTCGACGCAGGATCACGCGGCGGCCGCGATCGTCGTCGGACCCCACGGCACACCGGACGAGCCGAAGGGTGTGCCGGTCTTCGCGTGGAAGGGCGAGACCCTCGAGGAGTA
Organism: Gordonia sp. DT218; assembly: GCF_049847105.1. NCBI lineage: Bacteria > Bacillati > Actinomycetota > Actinomycetes > Mycobacteriales > Gordoniaceae > Gordonia > Gordonia sp. DT218. The sequence goes on from NZ_JBNCNS010000002.1 coordinate 285,804, forward strand.
CTGGTGGGCGGCCGAGCAGATGCTCACCTGGCCCGATCAGCCGGCGAACATGATCCTCGACGACGGCGGCGACGCCACCATGCTCGTGCTGCGCGGCGCGGAGTTCGAGAAGGCCGGTCTCGTGCCGCCCGCCGACGACGATCATTCGGCCGAGTACAAGGTCTTCCTGGAACTGCTGCGCGCGAGCTTCGAGGCGGACAAGACCAAGTGGTCGACCATCGCCGATTCGGTCCAGGGCGTCACCGAGGAGACCACCACCGGCGTGCTGCGGCTGTACCAGTTCGCGGCCGCCGGAGAGCTCACCTTCCCGGCCATCAACGTCAACGATTCGGTCACCAAGTCGAAGTTCGACAACAAGTACGGCACCCGGCACTCGCTGATCGACGGGATCAACCGCGGCACCGACGTTCTCATCGGTGGCAAGAAGGTCCTCATCTGTGGATACGGCGACGTCGGTAAGGGCTGTGCGGAGTCGCTGGCCGGTCAGGGTGCCCGGGTCCAGGTCACCGAGATCGACCCGATCAACGCGCTGCAGGCGCTGATGGACGGATTCGACGTGGTCACCGTCGAGGAGGCGATCGGCAACGCGGACATCGTCATCACATCCACGGGCAATCTCGGAATCATCACGCTCGCGCACATGCGGGAGATGAAGAACCAGGCGATCCTCGGCAACATCGGCCACTTCGACAACGAGATCGACATGGCCGGGCTGGAAGGCTCCGGAGCCAAGCGGATCATCGTCAAGCCGCAGGTCGATCAGTGGATCTTCGAGAACGGCAAGTCGATCATCGTGCTGTCCGAGGGACGACTGCTCAACCTGGGCAACGCAACCGGGCACCCGTCGTTCGTGATGAGCAACAGCTTCTCGAACCAGGTGATCGCCCAGATCGAACTCTGGACCAAGAAGGACGAGTACGACAACGAGGTCTACCGGCTGCCCAAGCATCTGGACGAGAAGGTGGCGAAGATTCACGTCGAGGCGCTCGGCGGTACGCTCACCAAGCTCACCAAGGAGCAGGCCGAGTACATCAACGTGGACGTCGAGGGGCCGTACAAGCCTGAGCACTACCGCTACTGACGGCACACGCACCCGACAGCACCCAGGTTCTCATCGGAACCGGGGTGCTGTCGGCGTATTTGCGGTTGCTCTCGGCGCGAAACATGTTGCCGTCGGCGCGAATCCGGTTGCTGTCGACGGGGGGAGGCTCAGCGGAGGAGGCTACGTCCCGATATCGGGTTCGGCGCCCGGGCACACGAACCAGGTGCCGTCCTCGCGGGCGAAGCTCTCGGCGTTCTGCTTCGGCGTCGACCGCTGATTTCCGAGCTCGAGATGTGTACTCACCGTCGACTCGGCGGAGTCGCCGGTCACGGTCACCGCGGACAACGCGTCGAGGACGACATTGCCGGTGAGGTCGAGGGGGCGCGTGACCTGCGGGCGCACCACGCTGCACACCGACGCCTGAATCCGTCCGACGTCGCGCGCGTTGACCGCGTCGACAAAGTTCTGCATCGCTGACCGGATGGCGGTCACCTCGGCCTGGTTCGCGGCCGTCCCGCCGGAGCCGGGCGATCCCGTTCTCGGCTGGCCGTCGGTGGCGTTCGGCGGTGTGTTGACGGCGACGTCCCCGCCGTCCGGGTCGACGGAACGGACTGCGGCGCTGACGAACACCACGGCCACCGCCACCACCACGAGCATGCCGACGACGGCCGCCGCGATCACCGCGCCGGTGTGTTGTCGCCGTCGCTGGGGCGGGAACGGCATCCCCGGTATCGGCCCACCGGGCGCATAGGGGCCCGGTGGATATCCGCCGGGCGGAAAGCCGCCCTGGGCAAACTGCGGATACCCGGCCGGGCCGTATGGCGGTGGTTGGGGAACTCCGGCCGGTGGACCAGGAACGGCCGCATGCATCGGGTGGCCGCCGGCGGACATCCCCGGCGGCGGGGGTGGCACGGACGTTCCCGGTTGCCCTGTTCCCGGTTGCCACGAACCCGACTGCCACGTTCCTGGTTGTGACACACCGGGTTGGGGTGGCTGCCCGTGTCGGGGTGCAGGTGATTCGCCGGAGGCCGGACCGTTCTGATCAGCCGCTCCGACCTCGGGCCACGGCGGACCGTTCGTCCCCGGGTCGGGGCCGTGGTGAGCCCCTCCGCCGGGCGCTGGCTGGTGGGTCATGCGGCGTCCTTAATACGGCGTCCTCCATACGGGCGGGATCATCTCAGGCTAGCGAAAACCCTGATGATCGGCACGGATCCTCATTCGGCCGACAGACGGCGGGCGAGCTCCTCGACGTCACCGTCGGTCGTCGCCACCCAGGGTGACATCCATCGGGACCGCGCCAGTTGGCGGTACACCGAATCGACACGCACCTGCAGGTCGCGGTCGCGTTCGTAGAGGTCTTGCGGCCGAGTCGAATCGGTGGCCGCCCGATGGGCCGCGCGATCCATCGCGACCTCGGGTGGCACCCCGAGGAGCACATGGCGATCGGGTACCGGGAGCTCGAAACGACCGAACTCGAGATCGGCAACCCAGCCGACCATCTCGCCGTCGGCGGCTTGATCGAGTCGGGCCGCGTTGTAGGCGGCGTTCGATGCGACGTACCGGTCGAGCACCACGATGTCGTGCTCGCCGAGGGCCTTCCGGATCTCGTCGGCGGCGCCCGCGCGGTCGAGCGCGAACATCAGGGCCATGGCATAGACGCTGTCGCGTAGATCACCGTGCTGTCCGTGCAAGGCCTCGGCCGCCAGATCGGCGGTGACGGACGCGCCGTATCGGGGGAACGTCAGTGTCCATACGCGCAATCCCTTGTCGCGCCACCGGTCGACCAGACCGGTCACCAGTGTGTTCTTGCCCGCGCCGTCGAGTCCCTCGACCGCAATCAGTTGGCCCACGAGGGCGATGATATCGATCGACGCGGCGGTCGCTCGCCAGGCCGTCGCGGCGGGTTCGGCGCGTCATCGCCGCGGTTGGGTCACGAAAGTGTCACCATTGTGAACATGAAGCCTCGCATCCTCGTCGTCGACGACGACGCCGCTCTCGCCGAGATGCTGACCATCGTGCTTCGGGGTGAAGGTTTCGAACCGTTCGTGGTCGGCGACGGGACGCAGGCGCTGACCGCGGTACGCGAGATCCGGCCGGACCTCGTCCTCCTCGACCTCATGCTCCCGGGCATGAACGGCATCGACGTGTGCCGGGTACTGCGCGCCGATTCCGGGGTGCCGATCGTGATGCTCACCGCGAAGTCCGACACGGTGGACGTGGTCCTCGGTCTCGAGTCGGGCGCCGACGACTACATGGTCAAGCCTTTCAAGCCGAAGGAACTCGTCGCCCGGGTCCGTGCCCGCCTGCGTCGCACCGACGAGGAGCCCGCGGAGTTGCTCTCGATCGGTCCGGTGGAGATCGACGTGCCGGCACACAAGGTCACCCGCGACGGTGTGCCCATCTCGTTGACCCCGCTGGAGTTCGATCTGCTGGTCGCCCTGGCCCGCAAGCCGCGGCAGGTTTTCACCCGCGACGTCCTGCTGGAACAGGTGTGGGGTTATCGCCACCCGGCGGACACTAGACTCGTCAACGTGCATGTCCAGCGTCTGCGAGCAAAGGTCGAGACCGACCCGGAGAATCCCGAAGTGGTCCTGACGGTGAGGGGGGTCGGCTACAAGGCCGGCCCACCGTGATCGGGAGGCCCCGCCGCCGCGTCAACAGCACCTTCGGGCGCATCACCCGCATCGCAAGCAGTGCCGGTCGAGCCTTCGGCAGAATCTGGCGACGATCACTGCAGCTCCGCGTCGTGGTGTCGACGTTGGTGTTGTCTTTTGTCGTGATCCTGATCCTCGTCTTCGTGCTGATCAGCCAGATCACCGATCGCCTGCTGGACGTCAAACTCACTGCGGCCACCGAGGAGGTGGAACGGGCGCGCGTCTCGGTCGAACGCGACCTCGGCGGCAGCAACGGCAACACCTCGGTCCAGAACCGGCTCCGCCAGACCAGGTCCCTGCTCACGGATCGCGACGTGGACGCCACCGACAGCTCGGGCAGCGTCGGTACCTTCGACACCGTCCTGCTGGTACCCGGCACCGACGACGACGGCGGCGACAGCGGGGTCGGACCGGCCACGGAGATCCCCGACAACCTGCGCGACATGGTCCAGGGCGGCCAGGTCGCCTATCAGTACACCTCGATCCCGACGTCGTCCGGCGGCACCGAACCCGCACTCGTCGTCGGCACGCCGACCAATGCGTCCGTACCCGGCCTGGAGCTGTACCTGGTGTTCCCGCTCACCAGCGAGCAGAACACCGTCGATCTCGTCCGGGGCACGCTGCTGACCGGTGGCGTGGTCCTGCTCGGGCTGCTGGCCGCCATCGCCTGGCTGGTCTCGCGCCAGGTCGTGCAGCCCGTGCGGTCCGCGTCGCGGATCGCGGTGCGCTTCGCCGACGGCCGGCTCAAAGAGCGAATGCCGGTGCGGGGTGAGGACGACATGGCGCGACTTGCCATGTCGTTCAACGACATGGCCGAGAGTCTGTCCAAGCAGATCACGCATCTCGAGGAGTTCGGCGGGCTGCAGCGGCAGTTCACCTCCGACGTGAGTCACGAGCTGCGGACGCCGCTGACGACGGTCCGGATGGCCTCGGACGTGCTGTACGAGGGTCGCGACGACCTGGACCCGGTGCGGAAACGCTCGGTCGAACTTCTCGACAAAGAACTCGACCGCTTCGAGACACTGCTGAACGAGCTCCTCGAGATCTCCCGGCACGACGCGGGCATGGCCGAACTGGCCGCCGAGCGGATGGACATGGCGATTCCGATCGACGGTGCCCTCGCCACGGTCAGCCATCTCGCCGAGGAGACCGGCACCGAGCTCGTCCTCGATCTGCCGGCCGAGCCGGTGATCGCCGAGATCGACCCGCGGCGCGTGGAGAGGATATTGCGCAATCTGCTGGCCAATGCGATCGACCACGGCGAGCGCAACCCGGTCACGCTGACCATGCGCTCGGACGGCGACGCGGTCGCGCTCACCGTCCGCGACCACGGCATAGGCCTCCGTCCAGGTGAAGAGAAACTCGTGTTCAACCGCTTCTGGCGATCCGATCCGTCGCGCTTCCGGCGCTCGGGCGGCACCGGTCTGGGACTGGCGATCAGCATCGAGGACGCCCGGTTGCACCAGGGGCGCCTGGAGGCATGGGGTGAGCCCGGCAAGGGTGCCAGCTTCCGCCTGACGTTGCCGCTGGTGCGGGGGCACAAACTCCTCGGCAGCCCGTTGCCGCTCAAACCGGTCGGGGGTGCGGGCAGGTCGGCGACCGCCACGCGAAGCGCAGCGAAGAGCGCTGCGGTCAGGACCGAAGCGGAAATGGAGCACGACGATCCGTCGTCGTCGTCGCCCGCCGAGCCCGGTCCCGGGGGAGGTGACGGTGCGAACTCCTGATCCGCACTCCGTCCTGCGAGGATCGCGGCGGCGACGACGGCGCTGGCCGTTGGTGGTCGCACTGCTGACGACGTCCATCCTGAGCGCCTGCGGCTCGATCCCGAACAGTTCGTCGCCGCAACCGATCACCGCATTCCAGCGCGAGGGGCCGACCAATGCGGTCCCGGTTCCGCAGTCGGACATGGACCCGGAGTCATTGGTACGGGCGTTCCTCAAGGCGACCGCCGATCCCGAAGAAGGTCATCATGCGGCTCGGAAGTTCTTGACCCCGGCCGCCTCCGAACAGTGGGACGACCGGGGCGACATGCTGGTCGTCGACGAGGTCAATGTGTTCGTCGACCAGCGCAACGAGGACGCGGTGCGACTTCGTCTGATCGGTGACAACGTCGGGACGCTCAAGTCCAACGGCCAGTTGACGCCCGCGACCGGTCGGGTGGAGACGGCATTGACGCTCGTACGTTCCGGCGACCAGTGGCGGATCGACGGCCCGCTGCCCAACGGCACGATGATCGATCGCAGTCAGTTCGATGCCACCTACCGATCGGTGAGCCTGTACTTCACCGACCGGAGCCTCACCCGGCTGGTGGCCGACCCGCGCTGGCTCTACGGCGGCAAGGCGTCGGAGCCGACCGAGCTGATCAACCACCTCATCGCGGGTCAGGCCGCCGACCTCGACGGCTCCGTCGACAGTGGGTTCCCGAACGGTTCCGCGCTGCGGGGGCCCGTGTCACCGTTGTCCGGCGGCGGGGTTCGCGTCGAGCTCACCGGTATCGGCTCGGCGTCCGTTCGTGATCGCACAGTCCTTGCCGCCCAGATCATCTGGACGCTCGACGGCGCCGACATCGGCGGCCCGTACGTGATCAACGCCGACGGCGGCCCACTGATCCCGGAGCGAGCCTCGGGATGGCAGACCACCGATGTGCAGGCCTTCGATCCGACCGCGGTGCCGTCCACCGACGTCGGGCTCAACATCATCCGCTCCGGCGCCCTGCTCAAGGTCACCGACAACGGCACCGTCCCGGTGGGAGGCCCGCTGGGGACCGGACAGGCAGTCCGGTCGGCGACCATCTCGGCGGACGGGCAACGGGTCGCCGCCGCGCTCGCCCACAGCGGCGCAGGTCCACGGCTCGATCTGGCCATCGGTCCGTACGGCGGGGAGATGGGCACGGTGGTGTCCGGGAACTCGATCACCCGCCCGTCCTTCGGCCCCGACGAGAACACGATCTGGACGGTGATCGACGGTCGTCCCGTCGAGTGGGTGCGTGAGGAGTCCGGCGACAGCGACCGGCTGACGACCGTCGACGCGTCCTCGATCGCGACGGTCGCGCGCGGGCCGATCAGCGAGCTGCAGGTGTCGCCCGACGGTGTGCGCGCGGCGTTGCTCGTCGGAGGGCAGGTCGTGTTCGCGGTGGTCTCGACCAACGCCGAGGGTGCGGTTTCGCTGACCAGCCCGCGGATCGCGGCCTACAACATCGGAAATCGCGCGGTCTCGCTGGACTGGGCATCGCCGACGACCCTGATGGTCGCCCGCGATGCGGTGGAGTCGCCGGTCGTGCAGCTCTCGATCAACGGCACGCCCGCGGTCGGCCTGCTCAGCGGCAATCTCTCGCCTCCGGTGCGGGCGGTCGTGGCCGATCAATCCACCGTCTACGCCGGTGACACACGCGGGGTGCTGCGGTTCGGCAGTGCGAACGGCCAGCCCGACCAGTACTGGACGGAGGTCGAGCCGGCGATGGCGCCCGACGTCATCCCGGTCCTGCCCTGATCGCGCTGGCCCGGCCGGGCGCGGTGGTCGCGGGCGCCGGGTTCGTCAGGCGCCCGCCACGACGATCACAGCGTGCAACGCCCAACCATGCCGTGCGAGCACGCGCACCGATTCCGACGCGGTCGCCCCCGTGGTGAGGACGTCGTCGACCAGCAGGATCGTGCCGCGCGGTGCCGCCCGTGTCCTCCGCAGCGTGATCGAACCGGAAAGGTTGCGGACCCGGTGGCGGGCGTCGAGGCCGGCCGAATCGCGGGCTCGTGCCGTGGTGACGAGAAGTTCCGAGACACCTACGCGCGCCCCGAGTCGGGTCGCCGCCACACGTGCGAACGCGGTGACGGGGTCGCCGCCGCGGCGTCGTGCCGAGGAACGCCGCGTGGGCGCCGGGACCAGGGTGAGGTCTCGGGTATCCGGGAACTCGCCCCAGCGCGCGAGGGTGGCGATACCGCGTGCCACCGCTGCGCCCACCGGCACCGTGAGGTCACGCCGGCCCTGTTCCTTCATCGCGATCAGTGCTGCGCGGTAGGGGCCCCGGTAGCGACCCAGCGCCCAGGTGTCCACGCCCACCTCCACACGCGGGCTCAGCGCCACCGGGTCGTCGGAGAGCGTGGCCGCACAGTCGGCACACCAGCGGACGTCGGGCGCCGAGCAGCCACCGCATTCCAGTGGGACGACGAGATCGGAGCCCGACCGGACGATCTCGGCGATGGTCGCCACGGTTCGGCTGCGGCGGTGGACGGACACGGCTCGAGGGTGCCACTGACATGGCCGCCGTACACGCCACCGACGGCGGGGCCGTCCTTCTGTGGACAATCCCTCGCTTGTGTACAACCGCCTGTGTACAACCGCCTGTGCACAACAGTTCCGGGGCCGCCGACATGCCGTACACGACGACGGGGACTTCCGGCCCGACCTCGACGGACATCGCTCATGTTGCGTAGAAACGTGGCCAGTAGGCGAACTTCGGGCTACCGTCGAAGGCACAACAGGTAGCCGCCGCTTTTCGCGAGGAGGTGAGGCCCCTGCTCCTGAGTGTCAGCCGTCGGCTGGCATGGCCACGATTCCTATCCGACAACAGAGTCTCAGCGCGACAACAGGTTTGACGTGCGCGCTATCGGCCCAGACAGGTCTTGCGCCCCGGGACGCCGCGGCACTCCCGCAGGCACGCTCGAGAACTGGCGGTCGATGTGCGTGACGGTCCCACCAGCGGCACCTTGCCGCCCCTACCACGGTGGTCGGATCGGGTTCGCGTCGATGAGATTCCGCGTGGTCGGCCGGGAACCATCAAGAGGAGGAAGTTGTATATGTCAACAGTCATCCACCGCAAAGGCCATCGCGAATCGAAGATCGGTGACGCACGGCCACCCGAGAACGACTCCGAACACGACACCTCGCCCGATTCCTCATCGCTGGACGACCAAGCGTTCGATCCCAGTTTCGCCTTCGTCCGACCACCTGGCACCGTCGATGCCGACGAACCTGCCGAACCCAATGCCAAGGTCGCCATCAGCGGCCGCAACGTCGATATCCCTCAGCATTACCGCGTCTATGTCGGCGACAAGCTCGCTCGGCTCGAGCGGTTCGACCCCGCCATCTTCCGCTTCGACGTCGAGCTGAATCACGAACGCAACCGCAGGCAGTCCAAGGTGTGCCAACAGGTCGAGATCACCGCGATCGGCAAGGGTCCCAAGGCACGCGCGCAGGCGTGCGGCGAGAACTTCTATGCCGCGCTCGAGGGCGCACTCGACAAACTCGAGTCGCGCCTGCGGCGGGTGAAGGACCGTCGTCGCGTCTCCTACGGCAACCGCCGACCGCTCTCGGTCGCCGAGGCCACCGAGGTCGGTGCGCCACCTCTACGGGACAACCAGCTCAGCGCCCAACCCGACGCCGAATCCGGCGACACGGCGGCGTCCTGGGACGACGGGGTGGAGTACCACGACCCGGGCCAGGTGGTGCGTGTCAAGGAACACGAGGCGATCCCGATGTCGGTCGATGACGCCCTCTACGAGATGGAGCTCGTCGGCCACGATTTCTTCTTGTTCCACGACAAGGAGAGTGACAAGCCGTCGGTGGTCTATCGGCGTCACGCCTTCGACTACGGATTGATACGTCTGGCGTGAGGCCGACACCCTGAGGACGCGACTCCTCGGGATGATGACCACGTGCAGGTGATCGGGGCACCGATCAGGTTGCACTAAGACAAGCTGAGTACCATGGAATCCGGCCTGTGCAGGTTGCGGGCCGGATTTCGTGTGTAGTCGACAAGAGTTAGGGACTCGATCCACGGTGCTGAACAAGCTGCTACGCGTCGGCGAAGGCCGGATGGTCAAGCGACTCGGTGCGATCGCATCGCATGTCGAGAGCCTGTCCGACGAGGTCGAGGCACTGACGGACGCCGAGCTGCGCGCCAAGACCGACGAGTTCAAGGAGCGGCACGCCGACGGCGCGGCGCTGGACGAACTGCTCCCCGAGGCCTTCGCGGTCGCCCGCGAGGCGGCCTGGCGGGTGCTCGAGCAGAAGCACTTCCATGTCCAGATCATGGGTGGCGCGGCGCTGCATTACGGGAACATCGCCGAGATGAAGACCGGTGAGGGCAAGACCCTGACCTGTGTGCTGCCGGCCTATCTCAACGCGCTCTCGGGCGACGGCGTCCACGTCGTCACCGTCAACGACTACCTGGCCAAACGTGACTCCGAGTGGATGGGGCGCGTGCATCGCTTCCTCGGGCTCGACACCGCGGTGATCCTCACCGGGATGAACTCCGACCAGCGTCGCGAGGCCTACGCCGCCGACATCACCTATGGCACCAACAACGAGTTCGGCTTCGACTACCTGCGCGACAACATGGCGCACTCGTTGCCCGATCTCGTCCAGCGCGGTCACAACTACGCGATCGTGGACGAGGTCGACTCGATCCTCATCGACGAGGCACGCACGCCGCTGATCATCTCGGGCCCGGCCGAGGGCTCGAGCAAGTGGTACTCCGAGTTCGCCCGGATCGCGCCCCTGCTCGAGAAGGACCTGCACTACGAGGTCGACATCAAGAAGAAGACGATCGGTGTGCACGAGGCCGGCGTCGAGTTCGTCGAGGACCAGCTCGGCATCGACAATCTGTACGAGGCCGCCAATTCGCCCCTGGTGAGCTACCTCAACAACTCGATCAAGGTCAAGGAACTCTTCTACAAGGACAAGGACTACATCGTCCGCAACGGCGAAGTCCTCATCGTCGACGAGTTCACCGGTCGTGTGCTGGACGGACGCCGGTTCAACGAGGGTCTGCACCAGGCGATCGAGGCGAAAGAACACGTCGAGATCAAGGCCGAGAACCAGACCCTGGCCACGATCACGCTCCAGAACTACTTCCGCATGTACGACAAGCTCGCCGGGATGACGGGTACGGCCGAGACCGAGGCCGCGGAGTTCGATCAGATCTACAAGCTGGGTGTGCTGCCCATCCCGACGAACAAGCCGATGGTTCGCAAGGACCAGGTCGACCTCATCTACAAGACCGAAGAGGCGAAGTTCGACGCCGTCGTCGACGACATCACCGAGAGCCACGAGAAGGGCCAGCCGGTCCTCATCGGCACCACCAGCGTCGAGCGGTCGGAGTATCTGTCCCGGCAGCTCACCAAGCGCGGCATCCCGCACAACGTGCTGAACGCCAAGTTCCATGAGCAGGAGGCACAGATCATTGCCGAGGCCGGCCGTACCGGTGCGGTGACCGTGGCCACCAACATGGCCGGTCGTGGTACCGACGTCGTGCTCGGCGGCAACCCGGACATCATCGCCGACGCCCGCCTGCGCAAGGCGGGACTGGACCCGGTCAACACCCCGGACCAGTACGAGGAGGCGTGGCCGGAGGCCATCGAGGTCGCCCGTCGGGCCGCAGCAGAAGAGGCGGAGGCGGTCAAGGAGGCCGGCGGTCTCTACGTCCTGGGCACCGAACGCCACGAATCGCGCCGTATCGACAACCAGTTGCGCGGACGTTCGGGTCGCCAGGGCGACCCCGGCGAGTCCCGGTTCTATCTCTCACTCGGTGACGAACTCATGCGGCGGTTCAACGGTGCCGCACTCGAGTCGATCATGAACCGCGTGAACCTGCCCGACGACGTGCCGATCGAGGCGAAGATGGTCACCAAGGCCATCCGGAGCGCGCAGACGCAGGTCGAGCAGCAGAACTTCGAGGTCCGCAAGAACGTCCTCAAGTACGACGAGGTGATGAACGAGCAGCGCAAGGTCATCTACGGGGAGCGCCGCACCATCCTCGAGGGTGAGGATCACCGAGCCGAGGTGCAGACCATGATCGACGATGTGGTCGGCGCCTACGTGGAGGGTGCCACCGCCGAGGGCTATGCCGAGGACTGGGACCTCGACGAGCTCTGGAACGCCTTGAGCACGCTTTATCCGATCGACCTCGATCCCAAGAAGGTCGTCGGTGAGAACGAGTTCGGCGAACGTGACGACGTCGACGCCGACGAGCTCAAAGAGATTCTGGTGGGCGATGCGCACCAGGCCTACGAGGCGCGCGAGACCGAGATCGAGGAGATCGCCGGCGACGGTGCCATGCGCCAGCTCGAGCGCACCATCCTGCTGACGGTCCTCGACCGCAAATGGCAGGACCACCTCTACGAGATGGACTACCTCCGTGAGGGCATCCACCTCCGGTCGATGGCCCAGCGCGATCCGGTCGTGGAGTACCAGCGCGAGGGCTTCGACATGTTCAGCGGGATGCTCGAGGGGCTCAAGGAGGAGACGCTGCAGTTCCTCTACAACGTCCAGGTGCAGACCGAGCAGGCGGAGCCGGCCGCTGCGCCGACACCCGCGCCGGTTGCTGCACCCGCGGCCCCCGCATACGTGGGTGCCGGCAACGGCGGGGCGCCCGCACCCTCACCGGTGGGTGAGGAGCAGGAGGTTCCCGCTGCACTGCGTGCGGTGGGCGTCGAGCAGCCCGAGGTCCCGATGACGTACTCGGGTCCGTCGGAGGGTGGCGGGACCGAGACCCATTCCGAGGAAGAGGAACACGAGGACCCGGCGCTGGTGTCGGCGAGCCGTCGCGAACGTAGGGCCGCCGCACGCGACAACTCGAAGGGCAACAGCCGCGCCAAGCCGCCGAAGTCCAAGAAGAAGCGTCGCTGACACGACCTCGGCGGATTCGTCCGGCGTGAAGGGAACCGGTCGCAGGTCCGGTGCGTCCGATACTCATGGAGACGCCTCGAGTCCTGATCCGCCCCGCTCCGCCGTACGAACCGCCGGTTCGGTCCGCGGAGGCTGACCGGCCGTCCGCGCCGCCGGCGCCGGCCGGTGTGCGGCGGCGGGAAGCAATCAACGGGTCGGCGAGGGCCGTCGAGGCGAGACGTTTCGCGGTCGGCACCGTGACCCTGGTCCTCGAGGTGCTCGATCGTCGGCGCGGAGTGAATCAGCTCGACGGCGTCGTCACGCAGCAGTTGCTCGCGGAGCTGACGGCGCTCGCCCGTGTCCACGGTCCGGTACGGCCGTCCTCTGGCGCACCGCCTCACGTCATGGACAACGCGGCGACCCTGCGCCGGGTCCATGTACAGATGCGTGGGCCGGGCGCTGCCGAGGTGTTCGGCAGTTGTCGTCGTGGCGAACGGGTTCGCGCATTCGCCGCACGCATCGAGCAATTGCCGTGCCGGGTCCGGGTTGCGCCGGGCCGCTACCGGCCGGCGCTGCCACGAAACGTCGAATATCGTTGGCAACTGGTTGATTTCACCATCGTCTGATCGGCGCTGCCTGGCGATGGTCAGTCCGCTGACACACCGGCGCCGGACGACGTGACGAGGATCTTCAGCGCGGTCTCGTTGCGATGGATCAACGTGTCGAATCGCTCGCCGACGGGATTCTCGAGGCCGGTGCGGCCGGTGATGAACGGTGCCAGGTCGACCTACGGTGCGTTCGCACCGCTGGTCGGTGTGCTGTTCGAGCCCATTTCCCGGGGCCGCGGTCGGTCACCGGTTGCAGGCGGACGCCGCATCCGACGGGCGAGACGAGCTGAGGCAACTAGGATCGTCCTCGTGGTGAACCGGCTCTCCGCGCATGACGCGATGTTCTACTTCCTCGACGAGTCGGGTTCCACGACGCATCTGGGAGCTCTCCTGGTGATCGACCCGAGCCACACGGAGAAACGTGGCGGCACAGGCGCTTCCCGTACGAGGAAGGCGCCGACGGCCACAGCGGGCGGAGCGGGTTCGGACGACAGGCCGCCGGCCCCGGTCCTGGACTATTCGCGCCTGGTCGCGCTGGTGGAGAATCGCCTTCAGCTGGTCCCGCGCTACCGCCAGATCATCCGTGAGGTGACGCTCGGCTTGGCCAGGCCGGTGTGGGTCGACGACCGCGACTTCGACATCAACTTCCACATCCGCCGCTCCGGTCTCCCTCGACCGGGCGACACCGTCCAGTTGCAGGACCTCATCGCCAGGGTCATGTCGCGTCCTCTCGATCGCACGCGGCCGCTCTGGGAGATGTACCTCATCGAGGGCCTGCCCGACGGCAAGCTCGCGATCCTCACGAAAACCCACCGATGCATGGTCGACGCCCACGACGCTCTGGAGATCAGCGAGGTGATCTGCGACGACACCCGTACGGTCGAGCCGTTGCCCGAAGATCTCTGGATGCCCGGCTCGCCCCCGGGCAGCGCCAATCTCGCGCTCGGTGCCATCGCCGAGGCACTGTCGCGGCCGGGTGACCTGGTCGATTCGCTGGTGCACAACAACTCCATCGTCGGGGACCTCCGATCGACGGCCGAAGGCACTCTCCGCCGGGTCGGGAGTGTGCTCCAGCAGATGACCGACTCCGCGCCCCAGAGTCGGTTGAACAGTTCGACCACGTCCACCCGGACCTTCGCGGTCGCCTCGGTACCGCGGCGCGGGTGTGCCAAGATCGCCGATCGCTACGACTGCACCGTCAACGACGTCGAGCTCGCCATCATCTCTGGCGCGATGCGCAGGTGGATGCTCTCCTACGATGAGTCGGTGGAAGCCGGCGACACCGTTCGCGTCGTCCTGCCCTTGTCGGCGCGCGACCCGGCTGTGGAGCGACGGGTCGACGCCGATGGACGCTGGATCACCGTCGGCAAGGCCAGTTTTGTCACGGATCTGCCTGTGGGCGAGGATAATCCGGCCGTTCGGCTCGCCCAGGTCGCCGGCCTGGCCAATCGGTATTCGCAGTCGTCACGGCGGCTCTCGATGGGCCCGCGGCCGCTGCTTCCCGAGCTCGGTGTGGTGCCCTTCCCCGAGTTCAGTTCGCGGGCGTTCCGCAGTCTGAACAGACGCAATTACAACGTGCCGGTCGGGATGGGGACCCTGCCGGTGGCCGGGCGTTACGTCGCCGGCTGCCCGGTGGTGGAGGTGTACGCGATCCCGGCACTCATGGCCCAACGGGCCCTCGCGATCAGCGTCGTCGACTACCGCAACAGCCTCCGGTTCGCCTTCATCGCGGATCGGGGGGTGCTGAGCGATCTGCCGGCGATGACCGACTACGTGACGGAGGCCTATGAGGAACTCGAGGCGACCAAGTGATCGACGCCGGCGTCCGCGCAGGTCGGTGACCGGCGCGTCCGCCGAACAGCCGCTTCGGCGGATAGGGTTGGCCGAGTTGTGTGAACGAGTTGTGGTGAACGGGTGAGGGGACGGTTGCGATGCGGGTCTATCTGCCGGCGACACTGACCATGCTGATCGAGCTCAGTGAGAGCGGGGAGTTCCGGGCCATCGGTGGGACGGGATTCGCCCTCACCCCGGCGTTGCGTGAATCGTTTCTCTCCGGCGACGACGAGGAGTTGGCCGAGGTGGCGATGCGTGAGGCGGCGCGTGCGTCGCTGCGACTGCTCGCCGGTGAGACGCCCGAACCCGGTGACCTCGACGGCGACGCGGACCTCGGCGAGGACGAGCGCACCCCGAAAGCCGGAGACACGCCCAGACTCCCGCCCCGCCGCGCGGTGGTCGCCGCGGACGTCGACGATGTCGGTCTGCGTCCGGACCTCGACGACGCGGTGGTCAAGATCAGTGGACCGGTCGCGCTGCGCGACATCGCGTCCGTCCACGTCGACGTCGCCGAGGCCGAGGACAAGGTCCGGGCCGCCGTTGTGGTGATCGACGCCGCCGACCTCGGTGATCAGGACGCCGAGCTCGCAGTCGGTGACGTGGAGGACTTCGACCTCGCCTGGTACGCCACGCAGGAACTTCCGTTTCTGCTCGAGTTGCTCTGATCCTGCCCGAGTCGCTCTGACCATCTGCGCGAGCGCAACCGCCGTCGCGTAACCTACGGAAGCGTAGGTTGTCGACGCGCGGCCCCCGGGCACGCGAGTGAGGTGGTGCTCAGGTGGGTTGGCTCGAACGATTCGAGGAACCGGTGGCCGATGTCGCCGCGCGCAGTCGCGGTGCGCAATGGGCCCGGGCGGCGTTCGCGCGGATCACCACTCCGCTGTTGCCCGACGACTACCTGCATCTGGCCAACCCGCTCTGGTCGGCCCGCGAACTGCGCGGAAAGGTCGTCTCGGTGACATCGGAGACCGAGGACTCGGCGACCATCCGCATCCGCCCCGGCTGGGGCTTCTCCCTTGATTACCGCCCCGGCCAATACGTCGGGATCGGCGTCCTGATGGAGGGGCGATGGACCTGGCGGTCGTACTCGCTGACCTCAGCGCCGATCGGGTCGGGCGACGGCGTCGACGGCAAGACCATCACGATCACGGTGAAGGCGATGCCCGAGGGTTTTCTCTCGTCGCACCTGGTGAACGGTCTGCAGCCGGGCACCGTGGTCCGCTTGGCGGCGCCGGCCGGCGAGTTCGTCCTGCCGGAGCCGTTGCCGGCGAAGATCCTCTTCGTGACCGCCGGGAGCGGCATCACGCCCATCATGTCGATGCTGCGGATGGTGCGCCACCGCGGGCAGCGCGCGGACATCCGCGTGATCCACTCGACCCCCACACCCGCCGACCTGCTGTTCGGGGACGAACTGGCGACCATGGCCGCCGACGGTGTGGTCGACCTGCACATCCAGTACACGCGCACCGACGGCAAGGTGACGCCGGCACGACTCGCGGACCTGGCGCCGGATTGGCTCGAGCGGGAGACGTGGGCGTGCGGGCCGGTTTCGTTCCTGGACGCCGTGCACCGGATGTATGCCGATGCCGGGACGGACGACCACCTGCACATCGAGCGGTTCGCCCTCGAACGCGGCGCGGTAGGTGCCGAGGGCGGGACCGTGACCTTCGGCCGGTCGGGACGGACCGCCGAGATCGACGGCGCGACGACGTTGCTCGAGGCGGGCGAATCCGCAGGTGTGATGATGCCGTTCGGTTGCCGGATGGGGATCTGCCAGAGCTGCGTCGTGATGCTGGACAAAGGGTGTGTGCGCGATCTGCGGTCGGGGACCGAGCACGTCGAGGGTGAACGGATCCAGACGTGTATCAGTGCAGCGGCCGGGGACTGCACACTCGGCGTATGACCGGTCTGACCGGTTAGGCTGACCGCGTGAACACTGCTGTGCGGAGTGAGTCGGGTGCCCGCTGAACCCTCGTGGTCGCCCGATGTCCCGGTCCTGACCGACGGAGTCGTGACGCTGCGTGCGCATCGATCGACGGATGTCGGCCGGATCGTCGAGATGGCGACCGACCCCCAGATGATCCGCTGGACCCGGGTACCCACCCCGTACGCACGTGGCGACGCCGAGCAGTTCGCGCTCGCAGACATCCCACGTGGATGGGATGAGGGAACCGCGATGGGCTGGGCCATCGACCACGGCGATCGGTACGTCGGCAACGTCGACATCCGCGGCGCCGGTGCGATCGCCGACATCGGTTTCGCGCTCCATCCCGATGCCCGTGGTCTCGGTGTGATGCAGCATTCGGTTCGGCTGGCGGTCGATCACGCATTCGGTGTCGGCAAGCGAGTGGTGCGGTGGCAGGCGGCAGCGGGCAATCTCGCCAGTCTCCGGGTCGCCCACGCTTGCGGATTCACTCTCGACGCCGTCGTCCGGGACGGGGTCGAGATCCGTGGCACGATCTGCGACACATGGGTGGGCAGCTTACGTGCCGACGATCCCCTCACTCCGAAGACCACTTGGTGCGCAAGCACTTTCGAGACCG
This sequence comes from Gordonia sp. DT218, assembly GCF_049847105.1. Taxonomy (NCBI): domain Bacteria; kingdom Bacillati; phylum Actinomycetota; class Actinomycetes; order Mycobacteriales; family Gordoniaceae; genus Gordonia; species Gordonia sp. DT218. The sequence goes on from NZ_JBNCNS010000002.1 coordinate 303,085, forward strand.
AGCGATTTCGGTTGCGGCCACTGCTGGAGTCCGATGATGAACGGATTCGAGAGACGCTCGACGACCCGGTCTCTCGGAAGTACCTCTTCGGGCGGCCGGTTCCCCTGACTCTCGAGCATGCCGCCGCCGAGCGACAGCGCAAGTGGTGGACGGCTGCGCGTGGCGAGACGTGCACGTGGGTGGTGGCCGATCTGGCGACCGACACCTACCTCGGCGACATCACCCTCCTCGGCATCGACGAGGTGACCGGCGCCGAGGCCGGCTTCTACACGCATCCCGATGCGCGAGGCAGCGGTGTCCTGGCCGAGGCCTTTCCCGCCGTCGTGGATCACGCGTTCGGCGTCATGGGCATGCGCCGTTTGACGATGTTCGCAGCGGCGAGCAACAGGGGCTCGAAGTCACTGGCGCAATCGGCCGGATTCCGAGAGTTCGGCACCCAGGAACTCGCGGCGAGTTCTGCCGGCGTCTTCGAGGACCTCATCGGGTTCGAGCTGCTCTGCGACTGACCCCCGAGTGGGTTGGGTCACATTCCCCCGGTGAACCCCGGCAGAGGGTGGACAGGACCGCGCCGCTCAACCTACGCTTGCGTAAGTTACGGTTTGGTAGGTCGATGCGAACGGGAGCACACATGGCGATTACCGACATCCCCGAGTACGCGCACCTCACCGAGGTGGAGATCGAGGCACTCGGCGCGGAGCTCGACGCGATCCGCGCCGACATCGAGGCCGATCGCGGTGAGCGCGACGCGCGCTATCTCCGCAACACCATCCGCTTCCAGCGCGGTCTGGAGCTCGCCGGCCGGGCGCTGATCTTCGGTTCGTCGAAGCGCTCGATGTGGTGGGCGGGTGCGGGAGCACTCGGCGTCGCCAAGATCGTCGAGAACATGGAACTCGGACACAACGTGATGCACGGGCAGTGGGATTGGATGAACGATCCCGAGGTGCACTCGACGACCTGGGAGTGGGACAACACCGGCCCGTCGGCGCACTGGAAGCACACCCACAACTACATCCATCACAAGTACACGAACGTCCTCGGGATGGACGACGACGTGGGCTACGGCCTGCTGCGCGTCACGCGCGACCAGCGCTGGCGGCCGTTCTACCTCGGCAACCTCTTCTACAACACGGTGCTGGCCGCGGGCTTCGAATACGGTGTCGCCGCACAGCATCTCGAGCTGGCCAAGAAGCGCAAGACGCCCGAGGCCAAAGAGCAGTTCCACCGCGACCTCGCCGACGTCGGCAAGAAGGTCGGCAAGCAGGTCGTCAAGGACTACGCGGTGTATCCGGCGCTGGTGGCCGGGGCGACCGGCCGGAGCGTCGGCGTGGGACAAGCCTTCCGCAAGGCGCTGACGGCGAACCTGATGGGCAATTTCATCCGCAACGTGTGGACCAACGCGGTCATCTTCTGCGGCCATTTTCCCGACGGTGCCGAGAAGTTCACCAAGCAGGACGTCGACAGTGAGACGCAGGGCGAGTGGTATCTGCGACAGATGCTGGGCAGTGCGAACTTCCGCAGCGGCCCGGTGCTGGCATTCATGAGCGGGAATCTGTCCTACCAGATCGAGCACCACATCTTCCCCGACCTCCCCAGCAACCGGCTCGCCGAGATCTCGGTGCGCGTGCGGGCGTTGTGCGAGAAGTACGACCTCCCGTACACCACGGGTTCGTTCCCGGTGCAGTACGCGAAATCGTGGCGCACCATCGCGAAGCTGTCGCTGCCGAACAAGTACCTCAAGGCGACCGTCGACGATGCGCCGGAGACGGCCTCCGAGCGTCGGTTCAAGCAGGGACTCCCGGAAGGCGCGCGGCTGATGGCGTCGGTCGATTCCGAGACCGGTCGCCGACGCGGCCTGCGTTCGGCCATCCGGACGCTGCGTCGTCGAGGACGGCGCGCCGACGTGTCTGCCGCGCGAACCGAGGTGCACCTCCAGCAGCGTCCGGCGGCCTGACCCTCGGTGATGTGTGGGGGCCGAGGTCCGTGGACCGTCCATTCGCTGCACGGGCATAATGGGTGCCGATGGCCATAACCGACATCAATGCCTACGCCCATCTGAGTGATGCGGACGTCGAGGCATTGGGCGCTGAACTCGATGCACTTCGACGTGAGATCGAAGCCGATCGAGGCGTTCGTGATGTCCGCTACCTGCGTCGGACGATCTTCGCCCACCGTGCGCTCGAGGTGGCCGGTCGGCTTGCGTTGTTCGGCAGTCACAAGCGTTCGCTGTGGTTGCTGGGGACCGGTGCGCTGGCCCTTTCCAAGATCATCGAGAACATGGAGCTCGGGCACAATGTGATGCACGGGCAATGGGATTGGATGAATGATCCCGAGGTCCACTCCACGACGTGGGAGTGGGACATGGTGTGCGCGTCCCCGCATTGGAAGCACTCGCACAACTACATCCACCACAAGTACACCAACGTGGTCGGGATGGATCACGACGTCGGTTACAAGATCCTCCGCGTGACTCGCGACGAGCCGTGGGAGCCGCGGCGCATCCTGCAGCCGGTGTTCAACCTCGTCCTCGCCGCAACCTTCGAGTGGGGAATCGGACTGCACGACCTCGAACTCAAAGAGGTCATCAACGGCACGAAGCCGAAAGACGTTGCAGTACCTCAGATCAAGGTGTTCCTGCGCAAGATCGGCAAGCAGGTCGGCAAGGACTACGTACTGTTCCCGGCACTGACCGGTCCGAACTATGTGCACACCTTGACCGCGAACCTCAGTGCGAATCTGATCCGCAACCTCTGGGCGTACGTGGTCATCTTCTGCGGTCATTTCCCGGATGGCGCAGAGAAGTTCACCGTCGATTCACTCACCGACGAGACACCCGGACAGTGGTATCTCCGGCAGATGCTCGGTACCGCCAATTTCGACGCGGGCCCGGCGACGGCCTTCCTGAGCGGCAATCTCTGTTATCAGATCGAGCATCACCTCTATCCGGACCTGCCCAGTAACCGCTACGCCGACATCGGTGTGCGGGTGCGCGAACTGTGTGACAAGTACGATCTGCCCTATACGACCGGTTCACTGTTCGTGCAGTACCTGCAGACACTGCGCACCATCAACAAACTCGCGTTGCCCGATCGGTTCCTTCGTGACACCGCCGACGACGCGCCGGAGACGGCGTCGGAGCGACGCTTCGCCGGTATGCCACGGACCCGCGGGCTGAAGACCGCCATTGCCGATCTGCGGCGAAAGAAGCTGTCGCGTAGGTGATCTCGATACCGACCGGCGAGGCGCGACTTCCGCTGGTTGAGTAGTCGCCGAGCCCGCCCCGGCTGGTTGAATAGCCGGCGAGCCCTCCCCCTGCTGGTTGAGTAGCCTGCGAGCGGCAGCGAGTCGGCGTATCGAAACCGCGAACCGTCAGCCCCGAACCGCCCCACGCAATTCGGCATGAGCGGCCCGGCCTTGGAGCGGATGGCCACGTTCGGTCCACGAGAAGATCGCCCAGGTCGCGAGCCCGACAATCGCCGATCCCGTCCCGATCGTGCAGACGAGGGGCCAGCCGCCCGCCTGGTACGCCAAGCCACCGACCGTCGAGCCGATCACGCCACCCGCGAAGTACGCCACCATGTAGGCCGTGGTCAGTCGCGAACGAGCTTGGCCGTCAAGCGAATACACGCCGGTCTGATTGGCCAGCTGGACGCCCTGGACGCCGAAATCGAAGATGAGCAGGGCGATCACCAGCACCACGACGTGATGTGCACCGGCCCACAGCAGGACCCATCCGGCGATCTGCGCGCCCCACACGCCGTACTGGGTGTGACGCAGATAGCCTCGGTCGGCCAGCTTGCCGACGACGGGCGCAATCAGCGCACCCGCCACCCCGGCGAGTCCGAACAGGCCGATCTCCGCCTCCGAGTACGAATAGCTCGAGTCACCCGCGCCGGCCAGCAGGAAGGCGATCGCGGTCCACATGCAACTGAAGGCCGCCATGCTGAGCCCACCCAGGAACATGCGGTGCCGCAACACGTCGTGGGTGCGCACGAGGGTCAGGATCGACCGGAGGACCTGGGGATAGCTCTGACCCGATCCGGCGGCCTCGGGCCGCGCTTCGGGAGCGCGGAACCAGACCGCCACCGCCATCGCCACCTGTAGTCCCGCGGCGACGAACAGGATCGCCCGCCAGCCGCCGACCTCGGCGACCAGTCCGCTGAGGACCCGGGAGGACAGGATGCCGATGAGCAGTCCGCTCATCACGTTCCCGACGACCGCGCCGCGCTCGTTCGGTGCCGCGATCGCGGCCGCCCACGGCACCACGACCTGTGCGGCCGATGCCGACACCCCGACCGCGAACACCATCGTCACCAGGCCTCCGTACGCGGGCATCAGGCCTGCGGCCACCAGGGCGAGGCACGACACGGCGAGGAGACCGGTCACCAGTCGGCGGCGGTTGACGAAGTCGCCGAGCGGGACGACGAAGGCGAGGCCGAGCAGGTAACCGATCTGGGTGACCGCGATCAGCAAACCCGCCGTCGCGGTCGAGATCGAGAAGTCGACGCTGATCTCGTGCAGGAGCGGTTGCAGGTAGTAGAGACAGCCGGCCGATGAACCCGCAGTCACCGCGAACAGGAAGACCACGACGCGACTGAGGTGGGTCTGTGCTCGGACGGGGACAGAGATGGTGGTGGCCATCTGAACATTGTCCGGCTGCCAAGCTCTCAAGAAAAGCGATAGATTTCGATATAGACATCTTTGATTGCGATGGAGGCCGGCATGGAGCTGCGTCACCTGGAATACTTCCTCGCCTGCTGCGACCACGGCACGTTCACCGCCGCCGCGCGATCACTCAACGTCGTGCAGTCGGCGGTGTCCACGGGTGTCGCCAAGATGGAGCGTGAACTGGGGGAGCGCGTCTTTGATCGCACACCCACAGTGCTCGTCCTGACCGACACCGGTCGCGCGATCGTCAGCCCGGCGCGCGCCGCCCTGCGCGCACGCGCGGACATCTTCGACGCGGTCGACGAAGTCCGCGGCGATATCCGCGGAGAGGTCGCTGTCGGCGCGCTCATCAATGTCGTCTCCATAGATCTGGCCGAGGCATTCGCCGAGATCCACCGGCGGCATCCCGGGATCACGATCGCCATGCGTCAGAATCCCCACGGCAGCTCCGGCAACATCGTCGGGGTGCGCGCCGGCACCCTCGACCTTGCCTTCCTGGGGGCGTACCCGGAGCTGATCCCCGGCATCGCGGTTCACCGGCTCGCGCAGGAACCGCTGGTACTGGTGTGCTCGCCCGATCACCGTCTGGCGCAGGCCGGCACCTTCGCGACCGCTGACCTTGCCGAGGAACGCGTCATCGACTATCCACCCGGTTGGGGCACCCGCGCGGTCGTCGACCGCGACATCCCGAACCGGCGGACGGTGATCGAGGTGGCCGATCAGTTCTTCGGGATGAGCTTGGCGGTCAAGGGGTTCGGGGTGACACTCGTTCCGCTCGGCGTGGCGCACATGCAGGCCGGTGCGGTCATCGTGCCGTGTTCGGACACCCCGTTGATGTGGGACATCGCGATTGCCCATTCGTCCACCCGCACGCCATCACGCGCGGCCCGGGCCGTGCTTGACATCGTGCTCGAGTTGGCGCGGCCCGTACGGGTCAGGCGAACGCTGTCATGAAGGCGTCGAGGGCGCTGTCCGGGTCGGTCCTTGCCCAGCCCTCGAGGCCGACGACGCCGGTGTAGCCGATCTCTTTCAGCACGGTGGCGATTGCCGGGTAGTTGATCTCCCCGGTTCCCGGCTCGCAACGGCCTGGCACATCGGCAACCTGGATCTCGCCGACGAAAGGCATTGCTGCCCGGATCAATTCGATGAGGTTACCCTCACCGATCTGAGCGTGGTACAGGTCGAGGTTCATCCGCAGGTGCGGGGAGCCGACGGCCCTCACCAGGGTCATGGTGTCCGCGGCGGTCGCGAAGGGGGTACCTGGATGGTCGATGGCGAGATTGAGGTTCTCCAGGGTGAAGACCCTGCCGTGACGTTCGCCGATCTCCGCGAGCCGGCCCAAGGTGTCCGCCGCGGTGAGCCACATCTCGGGCGTCACCACTTCGACCGGAGCGATCGGCAGGCCCTCCGGGCCCAGACCGGTGCCGTGCACGTTGAGGCTTGGGCAGTCGAGGCGGGCGGCTACCGTGATCGACTCCTCCGCCGAGTCGAGAAACGCGGAGATGCCGTCGGAATCGGTGAGATTGCCGGTCAGGTACCCGGTCATCGAGGCGAACTCGGCGCCGGTGGCGACAAGGGCATCGATGTCCTTGGTAGACCAGTCCCAGACCTCCACCAGGAGCCCTCGTTCGTGGATGGTCCGCACCCGATCGACGAAAGGCCGGTTGAGATAGAGCATCTCGGCACTGGCCGCCAGCCGGTAGCTCATCAGCGGACCTCGCCGATCGTGATGGTGCCGCCAGTCTCGACGCTGTGGATCGCCGCCAATGCGATCTGCAACGCGGTCCGGGCGTCCGCCCCGCCGACCGGGGCAGGCGATCCGCCGCGCACCGACTCGACGAATGCCGTGAGCTCGCCTACGTAGGCACTGTGCAGGAGCACGGTGTCGCGCCGGGCGGTGTCGATCTCGACTCCCGCCGCACCGTAGAACGTCATGTCGGTGGTGCGTCCGTCACCAGCGGTCGCCATACCCGCCGAGCCGAACACCTCGGCGCGGACGTCGTATCCGTACAGCGCCGAGAAGCTGGCCTCGGCGGTGGCGATCGCGCCGTTGTCGAAAGTGATCGTCACGACAGCGGTGTCGAGATGGCCACTCTCTCGGGCATCCGGCCGGATCAGCGCATCGGCGAAGGCGTGGACCGACACCGGGCGGGCGCCCGGATTGAGGAAGCACAGTGTGTCGAAATCGTGGATCAGCGTCTCCAGGAAGATCGTCCACTGCGGGACGCGGGCCGGATCCACCTGCCACGGGCCGGGATCGCGGGTCAGCGAGCGCAGCAGCTGCGGGGTGCCGACCCGGCCGTCGTCGACCGCCCGGCGGGCGGCGGCGAAACCGGGGGCGAACCGGCGGTTGAACCCGACCTGCAGCACGACATCGTGGTCCGATGCCGCGGCGATCGCCTGATCGGCCTCGTCGAGGGTCACCGCCATCGGCTTCTCGCAGAAGACGTGTTTTCCGGCCGCCGCTGCGCGACAGACCAATTCGCTGTGGCTACGTGCGGGTGCGGTGATCAGGACGGCGTCGACATCGGGCGACGCGAACACGTCGTCGATGTCGGTGGTGGCGAACCCGGCCCCGGCCACCGCCGCGAGCCGCTCGGCCGCACCGTCGACCGGATCGGCGACGGCCGCGACGACGGCACCCGGCACGTGCCGGGTGATCAGTTCGGTATGACTGCTGCCGATGCGGCCGGCTCCGATGGTGGCAATGCGGATCGGTGCCGTCGCGCCGCGCGACGGCACCGGGATCGAGGCGGGGGTGGTGGCGGTCATGTGAGTCTCCGGACGCGAGCGGGAAGGAATCGGACTAGATCGTTCTAGTAGAACGTTCTAGGCTAGAGTAGTGCCGGCATTCACATCTGGTCAAGAGAGGGATACATGGTGGAGAGGCGCGGCAGCAGAACGACGCTCATCGACGTCGCACAAGCGGCGGGCGTGTCGAAGGCCCTTGTCTCGATTGTGATGCGCGGCGTGCCGGGTGCCAGCGACGAAACCCGTGAGCGGGTGCTGAGGATCGCCGATGAGATGGGCTACGTACCGGATCAACGGGCCAGGAAGCTGCGGCAGTCGTCGTCGCGACTGCTCGGCGTCACCTTCGAACTACGTGAACCCTTCCATGGTGACCTGGTCGAGGAGATCTATCGCGAGGCCGCCGAGGCCGGATATGACGTGGTGATCAGTGCGGTCGCGCCGAGCCGGTCCGAATCGAGTGCGGTCGAGACAGTTGTGCGTGAGCGCTGCGAGGCGGCGATCTTGCTGGGGCCTCGTCTCGACGGCATCGAGTTGTCGACGCTCGTGGAGCGTCTACCGGTCGTCGTGGTCGCACAGGGGGTCGACGATCCGCGGACGGGATACGTGCGCAGCGATGACACCGCGGGTATCGGCTTGGCCGTCGATCACCTCGTGGAACTCGGACATTCCGCCGTCGTGCACATCGACGGCGGAGATGCGCCCGGTGCGGATGAGCGGCGAGCCGGCTTCCGCGCTGCGATGCGTCGCCATCGGCAGGACCGCGGGCTGCGAATCGTCAGCGGCGGACTCGGGCAGATCGACGGTGCTCGAGCGATGGGGACGATACTCGACGCAGGTGACCTGCCTACCGCCGTGATCGCCTTCAATGACGACTGTGCAACTGGCGTCATCGACACGATAATCCGTGCGGGAATGTCTGTGCCCGAGGATATCTCGGTGGTCGGCTACGACGATGCACGGTTGGCGGCGGGGCTGCGGGTACCGCTGACGACGGTGTCCCAGGATGCGCGCCAGATGGCCTGCGACGCGGTGTCCGGGGCGCTCGCGATGATCGGTGGGAGTGATCCTCCGGCGATTGTGCGCCGCCCGCAGCTCGTGGTTCGAGGCACCACCGCACCGGTCCACTTTGTCGAGTGAATCCAGAGGTTGCCGTTTGGCCCGGCGGGCGAGCCAAATGGTAACTGCTCCGGTTGGTGCTGTGACTCAAGCGCGCTGTCTCATGCGTTCTGTCTCAGGCGTTCTGGGGGAAGCCGAGGTTGAGGCCGCCGTGTGAAGGGTCGAGCCAGCGGCTGGTGATGGCTTTGCCGCGGGTGAAGAAGTTGACGCCTTCCATGCCGTGGGCATGGGTATCACCGAACAGCGAGTTCTTCCAGCCGCCGAAGCTGTAGTAGGCCATCGGGACCGGGATGGGCACGTTGATGCCGACCATGCCGACTTCGACCTCGTTCTGGAATCGGCGTGCTGCGCCGCCGTCGTTGGTGAAGATGGCGGTGCCGTTGCCGTATTGGTTGGAGTTGATCAGTTCGAGCGCTTCGTCGTAGGTGTCGACCCGGACGACCGAGAGGACCGGGCCGAAGATCTCGTCGGTGTAGATGCTCATGTCGGTGGTGACGTTGTCGATCAACGTCGGGCCGAGCCAGAAGCCGTTGGCTCCGCCGTCAGCGGTGACCTCCCGTCCGTCGAGGATCAGGGTGGCGCCGTCGGCCTCGCCTGCGTCGACGTAGGAGGCGACCTTGTCGCGGTGGGCCTTGGTGACCAGCGGTCCCATGTCGGAGTTCTTGGTGCCGTCACCGGTCTTGATGGTCTTGGCGCGTTCGGCGATCTTGGCGACGAGTTCGTCGGCGATGTCACCGACGGCGACGCAGGCCGAGATGGCCATGCAGCGTTCGCCTGCGGAGCCGAAGCCGGCGTTGACCATGGCGTCGGCGGCGAGGTCCAGGTCGGCGTCGGGTAGCACGATGGCGTGGTTCTTGGCGCCGCCCAAGGCCTGGACGCGTTTGCCGGCGGAGGTGCCGGTGGCGTAGACGTATTGGGCGATCGGGGTGGAGCCGACGAAGCTGATCGACTTGATCGCCGTGTTGGTCAGCAGTTCGTCGACAGCGAGCTTGTCGCCCTGCAGGACGTTGAAGACGCCTTCGGGCAGGCCGGCTTCTTTCCAGAGTTCGGCGAGCCACAGCGACGCCGACGGGTCCTTCTCCGAGGGTTTGAGGACGATGGTGTTGCCGGCGGCGATGGCGATGGGGAAGAACCACATCGGCACCATGGCGGGGAAGTTGAACGGGCTGATGATGCCGACCGGGCCCAGCGGCTGGCGCACGGAGAAGACGTCGACCTTGGTGGAGGCATTCTCGGTGAAGCCGCCCTTGAGCAGATGTGGGATACCGCAGGCGAACTCGGCGACCTCCTGGCCGCGGCTGATCTCGCCGAGGGCGTCGGAGAGGACCTTGCCGTGTTCGGCGGTGATGATCTCGGCCAGTTCGGGCTTGCGGGCTTCGAGCAGTTCGCGGAACTTGAACAGGATCGCGGTGCGCTTGGCCAATGACGTGTCGCGCCAGGCGGGGAATGCGGCGGCGGCGGCGTCGATCACCGCACGCGCGTCTTCGATATTGGCCAGCGCGACCGCGCCGGTGACCTCGCCGGTGGCCGGATTGGTGACCGGTGCGGAATTGCTGCTGGTGCCGGGGTAGGCCTTGTTGTTGAGCCAATGGCCGATGGTGTTGACGGACATGGTGTTCTCCTGTGGGGTTGTTCACGATGGTCGAGTGGCCGCGAACGGCGTGAGTGGCGTATCGAGACCTGTTGGGGGGGTCTCGATACGTTCCTCGCCTAGCGGCTCGGAACTACTCGACCGGCGGTTGAGGCTCGGAGCTACTCGACCGGGCGGTTGGGGGATTTGAGTCGAGCGCGATCAGGCTCCCGGAATCGACGCCCGGGAAACCATGTCGACCGTCTGACGCTCTCCGGTGTCGAGCGCCTTGACACCTGCGGCGCACACGGCCGCGGCGGCGTACCCGTCCCAGGCGCCCGGGCCATCGACGTTGATCCCGGCACGCACCGCATTGACCCAGCGCTGGATCTCGTTGTCGTAGGCCTGACCGAATCGCTCGACGAAGGACGGTGTGATGTTGCCGCCGACGATGCCGGCGATCTTGCGGCCGTCACCGGTGTCGGACTGGACCGGGTTGCGCTGCTTGCGGATCAGGCCCTGATCGAGGCCGATGAAGGCCGAACCGAGCTCGCCGACGAGCTCGGTGCGCACCTCGTAGGCCACACCAGTGGTGACGAAACACTCCACATCCACGTGGCGACCCGACTCGGTGGTGAAGATCGCGATCTGCGGATCCTTCAGTCCCTCGGGCGCATTGGGATTCGCGCCCGGGGCGATGATCTGGACCGAGGTGATCTCCTCGTCGAACAGGAATCGCGTGACGTCGACCTCGTGGACGAGTGAGTCCTTGACGATCATCGAGCTGTCAAAGCTCGGCGGGACGGCCGGGTTGCGGTGCACGCAGTGGGCGAGCAACACCTGACCGAACGTACCGTCGTCGATCAGGCCCTTGAGCTGTTCATATTCGTGGTCGAACCGCCGCATGAAGCCGACCTGGATCAGCTTGCGGCCCAATTCCGCCTCCCGCTTGACGATCTCGAGCGAGGTGGTGACGTCGGTGGTCAGCGGCTTCTCGCACATGACCGGCTTGCCGTTCTCCAGACAGGCCACCAGTTGCTTCTCGTGCGTCGGTCCGGGCGTGGCCAGGATGATTGCATCGACCTCAGGATCGGCGATCGCGTCGAGCGGGTCGTTGATGACCCGACAACCCGGGATGCTCGCGGCCAGTTCGTCGGCCTTTTCCGGGAAGTAGTCGTTGAGCACGGTGACGGTGGCGCCCTTGGTGCGCTCGGTGATGCGGGCGACGTGGTCGGCACCCATCATGCCGACGCCGAGGACGGCGATGCGCAAGTCTTTCACTGGTTCTCTCCGTTCGTGGACGAGGTCGGGTCGCTGGTGGAGGTGGGGCTCAGATACGGCCGCTGAACGGCCTTCCACTTCGTATAGACGTCGTGCGCCTGTTGCGTGGATTCGAGGGTGGAGGTCTCCGCCACTGGTACGTCCCACCAGGATTCGCTGTCCGGCGCGCCGATCAACGGATCGGTCTCGACGTGGATGACGGTGGTGCGCTCCCCGGCCTTGGCCGCCTTGATGGCATCGGCGAACTCGGCGGTGGTGGTGGCGCGGATGACGTCGGCCCCGAGCGACGCGGCGTTGGCGGCGAGATCGATGGGCAGCGTCGAGCCCTCGAGACGGCCGTTGTCGCCGCGGTAACGATAGTTGGTGCCGAAGCGTTGCGAGCCCAGCGATTCCGACAACGAGCCGATCGATGCGAAGCCGTGGTTCTGCACGAGGACCACGATCACCTTGAGATTCTCCTGCACGGCGGTGACCAGTTCGGTGGCCATCATCAGGTAGGAGCCGTCGCCGACCATGACGAAGACGTCGCGGTCCGGGCAGGCCATCTTCACGCCGAGGCCGCCGGCGACTTCGTAACCCATGCACGAGTACCCGTACTCGACGTGATAGCCCTTGGAATCTCGCGTGCGCCAGAGTTTGTGGAGATCACCCGGCATCGAGCCGGCGGCGCAGACCACCACATCGCGTGGATCGGAGGTTTCGTTGACGAGGCCGATCACGGCGCCCTGGGTGAGCGCCTCCTCGCCGGTGGCGACGTTGGTGCCGACCGCGGTCGGGGAGTAGGCCTGTTCGACGATGGCATCCCACTCGGCCGCCAGCGTCGCGACGCGCTCGCGGTAGTCGTCGTCGACGGTGTGGTCGACGAGCAGTTCGGCGAGCGCGTCCAGCGATTCGCGAGCGTCGGACACCACGCTGTACCCGCTGTGCTTGACCGAATCCAGCGATGCCACATTGATGTTCACGAATCGCACCCCATCGCCGGTGAAGGCGGTGCGGGAGGCGGTGGTGAAGTCGCTGTAGCGGGTGCCGATCCCGATCACCACGTCCGCCTCGGCCGCCAGAGCGTTGGCCGCGGTGGTGCCGGTCGAGCCGATGGCGCCGACCGACTGCGGGTGATCGTAGGGGAGCGAACCTTTGCCGGCCTGGCTCTGGCCGACCGGGATTCCGGTGCGGGCGCAGAACCTCGCGAGCGACTCGGTGGCGTCGCTGTAGATGACGCCGCCGCCGGCGACGATGAGCGGCCGCCTGGCCGACCGGATGATCTCGGCTGCCTCGGCGATCACGTGGCGTTCCGGCAATGGCCGGGCGACATGCCAGGTGCGTTCGGCGAACAGCGATTCCGGCCAGTCGAACGCCTCGGCCTGGACGTCCTGTGGGATGGCGACGGTGGCCGCGCCGGTCTCCACCGGGTCGGTCAACACCCGCATGGCGCCCAGGAGTGCGCCGGGCAGCTGCTCGGGTCGCCACACGCGGTCGAAGTAGCGCGAGACGGGTTTGAATGCGTCGTTGACGCTGATGTCGCCCGACGACGGGAGTTCGAGTTCCTGCAGCACCGGAGAGGTGGCCCGGGTGGCGAAGGTGTCTGCCGGCAGGAGAAGGACGGGTATGCGGTTGATGGTGGCCAATGCGGCACCGGTGAGCATGTTGGTAGCGCCGGGGCCCACCGAGGCGGTGACGGCCCAGGCCTGCAGGCGGTCCTTCATCCGGGCGTAGCCGACCGCGGAGTGGACCATCGCCTGCTCGTTGCGGCCGAGGACATACGTGAGCGACAGGTCACGACCGTTGTCCACATCGTCGATCTCGTTCTGCAGCAACGCCTGACCGAGGCCGGCGACGTTGCCGTGACCGAAGATGCCGAAACAACCGGCGAAGAACTTCATACGCTCGCCGTCACGCTCCACAAACTGGTTGGCGAGGAATCGCACGGTCGCCTGCGAAACGGTCAGTCGGACGGTCGGCTCACCGTGGGGCGTCCGCACGCCGGTCACGCCGCCGTCTCGTCCCTGATTGATCGGTGCCACGATGGCTTCTTTCTGTGTTGGTCGGGTGAGGATCTCGATACGCCCTCGGCTGGCGCCTCGGGCTACTCGATCGGCGGATGGATGGCCCTCGACTGGCGCCTCGGGCTACTCGATCGGCGGATGGATGGCCCTCGGCCGGCGCCTCGGGCTACTCGATCGGCGGTCGAGATCGCGCGTTCGGTCTCTCGTGCCTTCCGCTGATCGAGTAGCCAGGAACGAAGTGAGTGGCGTATCCGCCGGGTTGAGCTTGTCGAAATCGAGATCCATCAGCGGGCTGGTCTCTCGTGCAGGGGGAGTCGTGGATCGATGTCCTGGTGTTCCCAACTCCCGCGCAACCAGGTGTGGGCGGGGTCGTCGCAGATCTTCCAGGTGCGTTCGCCCGATCCGGCCATCACGTTCAGGTAGTACATGTGATAGCCGGGCGCTGCGATGGATGGCCCGTGGTAGCCGTGTGGGACCAGGACCACGTCGCCGCTGCGTACCTCTTCGAGCACCTCGATCGGACGTTCGGGGGTGCCGTATACGCGGTGGTAGCCGAAGCCCGGTGACCCGTCGGGGCCGTCGGCGATCTCGAAGTAGTAGATCTCCTCGAGTTGGGACTCGTTCTCGCTGTTCTCGTCATGCTTGTGGGCCGGGTAACTCGACCAGTTGCCGCCGGGGGTGATGACCTCGCAGGCGATGATCGAGTCGGCCTCGAATGCGTCTGCGGTACCGAAGTTGTGCACCTGTCGGCTGCAATTGCCGGCACCGCGCAGTTCCACCGCGACGTCGGCGGCCGGCACGTACCGGAACGGCAGTGTCGTCGCGGCTCGGGCGCCACAGAGAGCGAAGCGCCCGCCCGGCGCGCTCGTCACGGTGAACTCGGAATCCCGACCGACGTAGGCGAAGTCGCTCGGACCGTCGAACACGCTTGCGCGCCCGGCCAACTCGAAGGACCGGTGACCGGAAGCCACCGCCGCAGAGCCGGACAGCGGCACCACGATGATCTCGTCCTCACCGGACCGCCGGGTGATCGCCTCGCCGGCAACGAGTTCGACGACGAACAGAGATGATTCTGTCCAGCCCGCCGATTCCGGCGTGACGTCGACCGTCAGCGGTGCGGTGGCAGACAGCGTCGGAATGTAGTACTTGCCGTTCATCGGATCACCTCACCAGGTTGACCGCGGTGTCGACCGCGGTGGCCACATCGTCATCGCCAGGGTAGAGCAGCGTGCGGCCCACGATCAGACCGCGGACCGATGGGATACGCAGGGCGCGTTCCCAACTCGCAAATGTCGCGTCCGGGGCGGTCTGCGGGTCGCCACCGAGCAACAGGGTGGGCAGTGTCGTGGCGTCCATGACGCGTTCCATCTCGTCGACCACCGGAAGCTTCAGCCACGTGTAGGCCGACGTCGAGCCGAGGCCCTGCACGATGTGCATCGACTTGATCACCGCGTCGGCGGTCAGGTCGTTGCGCACCTTGCCGTCGATACGTGACGACAGGAACGGCTCGAGCATGGCGATCGATCCGCCGGCGGCGAGCTGGTCGACGGCAGCGGCGCAAGCCGTCATCATGTTCAGCGTCCCCTCGTCGGCCAGGTCCACCCGGCACAGCATCTTCGCGCCGTTGAGACCCGCGTCGATGGTCCATGACGCGGTCGCCGCGGTCATCCGATCGTCGAGCTCGAACGACGCACCGGCGAGGCCACCGCGGTTCATCGAGGAGAACACGACCTTGTCCTCGAGTGCGCCGAGCAGCAGCAGGTCCTCCAAGACGTCGGAGGTGGCCAGCACGCCGTCGACGCCGGGGTTGGCCAGGGCGGTGCGCAGGCGGTCGAGCAGATCGGAACGGCTGTTCATCGCGGTCGGATTCGATCCGACGGCGAGTGCGCCACGAGCGGGGTGATCGGCGGCGACGATCATGAGGCGGTCGGAACCGGTGACCGTCGCGCGCCGCCGCCGTCGTGCCCATGCCTCGGCGATGGCCTGTGGGTGGGTGGCCCGGATGGCGGTCACCTCGGCGTACGTCGAGCACGCTGCTGCCGCCACGCCGTTGCGGTCGATCACGGCTCCGGGTGGGCCGGGGGGCGTCGCGACCTCAGACATGGATCTTCTCCTCAGCGGTGGTGGCGAGCTCGGCGACCTCGTCGGCGGTGGGCATGGCGGTAGAGCACTCGAGTCGGCCTGCGACGATCGCGCCGGCTGCGTTGGCGTGGCGCAAGATCTTCTCCAGCGGCCAGCCCTCGAGCAATCCGTGACACAGGCTGCCGCCGAAGCTGTCGCCCGCGCCGAGCCCGTTCACGACGTCGACCGGCATGGGCGCGACCTCGACGGACTCGGTGCGGGTCTTGCCGAGCACTCCCTTGGGGCCCTGCTTGACGATCGCCAGTTCGACACCGAGGTCGAGCAGCGCATCGGCCGCGGCGTGCGGGTCGGTCTCGCCGACCGCGATCTCGCACTCTTCGCGATTGCCGACGGCGACGGTGACATGTGACAACGCGCGGCGAACCTGTTCGGTGGCTGCCTGCGGCGTGGACCAGAACATCGGTCGGTAGTCGAGATCGAGAACCGTGAGCGACTGACGCCCGCGTGCTTCCCATGCGGCGAAGTGGGCACTGCGCGAGGGCTCTTCGGACAGACCCGTGACGGTCGACCAATAGAGGCGCGCGTCGTGGACCGCGGCGATGTCGAGGTCGGCGACCGCAACCTGCAGATCCGGGGCGGTCGGCTTGCGGTAGAAGTACAGCGGGAAATCGTCCGGCGGAAAGATCTCGCAGAAGGTGACGGGAGTGGCGTACTCGTCGTCGATCCCGACGAATCGGTTGTCGACCCCCAAACGAACCAGCTCGGAGCGCACGAACCGACCGAACGGGTCGTCACCGACACCCGAGATGAGTGCGCTGCGCTCTCCGAGTCGCGCCGCGGCGACGGTGACGTTCGCCGCGCTGCCGCCGAGGAACTTGCCGAAGCTGGTGACCTCCTCGAGGCCGACCCCGATCTGCTGGGGGTAGATGTCGACACCGCTGCGGCCGATGGCCAGCACATCGAAGTGTGGTGTCTCGCCCAGGCGGGATTCTTGCTGTGCGGTCACGTACTGCTCCCTGCTCGTGGTTGGACGGGTGAGGGCCCTCGATTGGACATACGGGCCGAGGCTTCCATTGCCATCCACTGTGCGTCAGTTCACAGCCCAAAGTCAATACTTTGTCCGGACATTATTACCTGGCATAGTGGTGTCGGAGATCACACGGCCCGATTCGGGGCCCTGTCGAAGGGACTGGAGATGACAGTGGATACCGCTACCGAAGTCACCGCCACCGAAACCGGCAACGCAGGCGTTGTCGTGCCTGTCGGCATCGTGGGCTTCGGCTGGATGGGTCGCGCCCACGCGCAGGCGTACGCACGGGTTCGTCACCATTATCCGCAGCTGACGCCCGTACCGAAGCTGATGGTGATCGCCGATGAGGTCGCCGAGCGCGCCGCCGAGGCCGCCGCTCAATTCGACGTGCCGTCCACGGTCACCGACTGGCACGACGTGGTCGACGACCCGGCGATCGGTGCGGTCAGCGTCACCGCCCCCAACTTCCTGCACCGGGAGATCGGCTGTGCCGTGGTCGCGGCGGGCAAGCACCTCTGGATCGAGAAGCCGGTGGGTCTGTCGGCCGACGACGCACGAGCCGTGGCCACCGCCGCACGGGCCGCCGGAGTGCAGACCGCGGTCGGTTTCAACTACCGCAACGTACCCGCGGTCGCAGCGGCGCGCGAGCTGATCGCCGCCGGCGGGATCGGCGAGGTCACCCATGCGCGATTCCGGTTGTTCAGCGATTACGCTGCCCATCCCGACGGTGCCCTGAGCTGGCGTTTCCAGCGTGCACGCGGTGGCAACGGAGTGCTCGGCGACCTGGCGTCGCACGGCGCGGACCTGGTGTGGTTCCTGCTGGGCGACATCGAATCGGTGGTTGCCGACACCGCGATCTTCGTCCCTGATCGACCACGGCCGACCGGTTCGACGTCGGGTCACCAACTCGCGTCCGGGGGTGAACGCGGCCCGGTGGAGAACGAGGACTACGTCTCCGCGCAGATGCGGATGTCCTCGGGTGCGCGATGCGTACTGGAGGCGAGTCGGGTGTCGGTGGGAGCGCAGAACTCCTACGGCTTCGAAGTCCATGGCACCGAGGGCGTCGTGCGGTGGGACTATCGGCGGATGGGTGAACTCGAGGTCGGTGACGGTCACGAGTATCAGGACCTGGCGGTGGCGACCAGATTCGTGGGTCCGGGCGCGGGTGACTACGCCGCGTTCCAGCCCGGCGCCGCCAATCCGATGAGCTACGACGATCTCAAGGTGATCGAGGCGGCACGTTTTTGTGCGTCGATCACCGGTGGGACCGGCGGTGCCACGATCGACGATGCGGTGCGCAGCGCCGAGGTGCTGGACGCGATGAAGACCTCGGTGCGGGAGGCGGCCTGGATCTCACCGGCGTCGATGAGGTGATCGGCCGCTCCGCGAGACAGGGGCACGAGGCGACGTCGGCCCCCGCCGACTTCCCGTACGCTCTGGCCCTGCTGGGCGCGGGCGCGCTGTTCATGGAGATCCTCGACGCCACCATCGTCGCGACCGCGCTACCCGCCATGGCGGCCGAGCTCGGTGTGCGCCTGCTGGACGCCACCGCCGTGGTGACGGCGTATCTGATCACGCTCGCCGTGCTCATTCCCCTGTCCGGGTGGGTCGCCGACCGGTTCGGGGTGCGGCGCGTGTTCCTCGTCGCAGTGGCGGTGTTCACCCTGGCATCGGCCGGCTGCGCGCTCGCGCCGGACTTGACGACGTTGGTCGGGATGCGCGTGCTGCAGGCCGCGGGTGGCGCGATGATGGTCCCCGTCGGCCGGCTCGCGGTGTTACGCAGCGTCGAGCGATCACAGCTGGTCCGGGCCATCGCCTACCTGACGTGGCCGGCGCTGATCGCGCCGGTGGTGGCGCCGCTGTTCGGTGGGCTGATCGTGACGCACTCCGACTGGCGGCTGATCTTCGCCATCAACATCCCGATCGGTGTCGTCGGCTTGGGTGCCGCGGCGATGTGGTGTCGTCCGGCCGAGCGTCATTTGGGTCGTCGACGACTCGATGTCACCGGCGTCGCACTCACGACCCTGGCGATCGGTGCCGCGATATACGCCGCCCAACAGGTTGCCGCAGACTCACCGCAGTGGGCCGTGATCGCGGGGTGTGTCGTCGCTGCGGCGGTACTCGGCGTCGGGGCGGTGCGGAGGATGCGAACATCGCCGCATCCATTGCTGAATCTTGATGTGCTGCAAACTCATTCGTTCGCCTCGGTGGTGGGTTTCGGGACGGTGTACCGCCTGGTGATCAGCGCGGTGCCGTTCTTGCTGCCGCTGATGTTCCAGCTGGAGTTCGGCTGGTCGCCGGTCGCTGCCGGGGCCATGGTGACCGCCCTGTTCGTCGGCAACGTCGGCGTCAAGCCGCTCACCACGCCGATGATGCAGCACTGGGGTATCCGACGCGTGCTGGTGGTGGATCTGGTGGTGTCGGTGGTCGCTTTCGTCGCGCTCGCGGTCCTCGGGCCCGGCACGGCGACGGCGGTGATAGTGGTGGTGCTGGTGGTGTCTGGGGCGTTGCGATCCATCGGGTTCTCTGCCTACAACACCCTCGCGTTCGCCGACGTCGACGCGGCCGAACTCAGTGACGCAAATGCGGTGCACGCCGCCGTCGAAGAGCTGGGGTCGGCCTTCGGGGTGGCTCTCGTGGCCGTCGCCATATCCGTCTTCGCCGACGTCCGCGGTTTGCCCGCCGGCGCATACTCGGCAGCATTCATGCTGCTCGCCGCTCTGACCGTGATCTGTGTGTTCGGAGCCACCCGACTGCCCACCGCGGCGGGCGCACGAGCCTTGGGGCCACGTCGATAGTGGATCGGCTCCGGTGCCGAGATTCAACTCACGCCTGGGACGCGGACGCCCCAAAATTCAGGCTCACCGACTGGGAGGGCCGGAATGGCCGAACTGCGTTGCGAGTTGGAATGACGGAGCACCTTCACCGGCCGTCCCACGGGTTTTGCGGTCTATCTGCCGGCAACAACGGCACCGCCCAGACCCAGCCCTTCCATACGAACCTGACCCGAGGGCCTCCTGGCGGCTGCTCGAAGGAGACGACACATTGTTCGAGAACGAGGTCCTCGAACCGAAGGATGACGTCCACAATCCCCGTCAGGGGTGGCGGCGCCTCGTCTCGGAATGTCTCGTCTCGGAATGCTTCGTCTCGGAATGTTCGGCACGTTCGTGCTCGGCTACATCGCGCTCGCCGGACTCTGGGGCAGTCCGATCTCCGGCACCTCGATGAACCCGGCCCGCACCTTCGGCCCCGACC
Source organism: Gordonia sp. DT218 (assembly GCF_049847105.1). Taxonomy (NCBI): domain Bacteria; kingdom Bacillati; phylum Actinomycetota; class Actinomycetes; order Mycobacteriales; family Gordoniaceae; genus Gordonia; species Gordonia sp. DT218. Next base: position 322,838 of record NZ_JBNCNS010000002.1, read on the forward strand.
TGGTGGGCGCCGACTTCTCCTCGTACTGGGTGTACATCGCGCGCTGCGTGGGTGCCTGTCGACCGTCCATGCTGATACGCGTAGATCAGTATGTCTTAACAAAGTCTTGACAGCGGCGGTGTGACGGGTATTACATCATGACCAGGAGAGTGGCTTGCCGCTCTGCAGTTCACATCGAAGGGAAGATACAACGATGCATTCCTCAGGGCGTCGACCGGGACGTGCGCGGCGACTCGCAGCACTCGCCGCCGTCGCAACATCGGCAGTGGTCGTCATCGCGGGCTGCTCGAGCACCGGCGGAAAGCCCGACGACAACGACAACGGTGGCGGCGGCGCGGGCAACGCAGGCACGCCGACCAAGACCATCGCGATGATCACCCATGAGGTCCCGGGTGACTCGTTCTGGGATCTGATCCGCAAGGGGGCCGAGATGGCCGCCAAGAAGGACAACATCAAACTCCAGTACTCCGCCGATCCCGAGGCGCCGAACCAGGCGAACCTGGTGCAGACGGCGATCGACAGCAAGGTCGACGGCATCGCACTGACACTGGCCAAGCCCGACGCGATGGCCCCGGCCGTGAAGAAGGCACTCGGCGCCGGGATCCCGGTGGTCGCGTTCAACGCCGGCTACGACGACTGGAAGGCGATGGGCGTCCAGCAGTACTTCGGCCAGGACGAGACGCTGGCCGGCAAGTCCGCAGGCGAGCGCCTCGCAAAGGAGGGGCGCAAGAAGGTCCTGTGTGTCATCCAGGAACAGGGGCAGGTCGCTCTCGAGTCCCGATGCGCAGGCGTGAAGCAGGGCTTCACCGGCGGCTTCGAGATCCTCAACGTCAACAGCAAGGACATGCCGTCCGTCGAGGCGACGATGACCGCCAAGTTGCAGCAGGATCCGTCCATCGACACGGTTGTGACCCTCGGTGCGCCGATCGCGCAGACCGCCGTCCAGTCCAAGGGCAACGCCGGCTCCAAAGCCCAGATCGTCACCTTCGACACCAACGCCGCCCTGGTTCCGCTGATCCAGAACGGCGACGTGACGTGGGCCGTCGACCAGCAGCCCTATCTGCAGGGCTACGAAGCAGTCGATTCCCTGTGGCTCTACCTGACCAACGGGAACACCATCGGCGGTGGTGAGGCCGTACTCACGGGCCCCGCGTTCATCGATCAATCGAACATCGACAAGGTCGCCGAGTACGCCAAGGGTGGCACCCGCTGACGCGGGTCCCGCCACAGGAACCACGAGGAAATCCGATGAGCACACACACTGATCTCGACCTGTCCACGCACAAGGTCGTCACCGACGAACGGGTGAAACGGCAGAAGCCGTGGCAGCGTCTGCTGGTCCGGCCGGAGATCGGCGCCCTGTTCGGCGCGATCGCGATCTTCATCTTCTTCTGCATCGTCGCCGCGCCGTTCCGGACCCCGGAGGCGTTGGCCACCATCCTGTACGCGAGCTCGACGATCGGCATCATGGCCTGCGGTGTCGCGGTTCTGATGATCGGCGGCGAGTTCGACCTCTCGACCGGCGTCGCCGTGACGTTCTCGTCCCTCGCGGCCTCGATGCTCGCCTACAACCTGCACCTCAACGTCTGGCTCGGAGCAGTCCTCGCCCTCGTGCTGGCGCTCGCGGTGGGATTCTTCAACGGCTATCTGGTGATGAAGACGAAGATCCCGTCGTTCCTGATCACCCTGTCGACGTTCCTGATGTTGACGGGTATCAACCTGGCGGTGACCAAGTTGGTCACCGGGCAGGTCGCGACGCCGTCCATCTCGGACATGCAGGGCTTCGACTCCGCGCAGAAGGTGTTCGCCTCCTCGTTCAACCTCTTCGGGGTGTCCGTGCGCATCACGGTCGTCTGGTGGATTCTGTTCACGCTGGTGGCCACCTGGGTGCTGATGCGAACCCGCATCGGCAACTGGATCTTCGCGGTCGGCGGCGGGCAGGAATCGGCTCGTGCGGTCGGTGTGCCGGTCACCAAGGTGAAGATCGGCATGTTCATGTTCGTCGGGTTCTGCGCCTGGTTCGTCGGTATGCACCTGCTGTTCGCCTTCGACACGGTGCAGTCCGGTCAAGGTGTGGGCAACGAGTTCTTCTACATCATCGCCGCGGTGGTGGGCGGCTGCCTGCTCACCGGCGGGTACGGAACTGCGGTCGGCGCGGCCATCGGTGCCTTCATCTTCGGCATGGTGAACCAGGGCATCGTCTACGCCGGCTGGAATCCCGACTGGTTCAAGTTCTTCATGGGCGCGATGCTGCTCTTCGCGGTGATCGCCAACAACAGTTTCCGCAACTACGCGGCCAAGAGGTGACATGACAATGAGTTCAGCAATCGAGACGCGACCCGAATCGGAATCCAGCGGCGGCAAGGTGCCACTGATCGAGCTCCGCAACGTCGGCAAGTCCTACGGCGCGATCATCGCGCTCAAGGACATCAGTCTGCGGGTCAACGCCGGCGAGGTGACCTGCGTGCTCGGCGACAACGGCGCAGGCAAGTCCACCCTGATCAAGATCATGGCCGGCCTGCATCAGCAGACCGAGGGTGAACTGCTCATCGACGGCGAGGAGACCGGGCTCGAATCTCCCAAGCACGCCCTCGAGACCGGCATCGCCACCGTGTATCAGGACCTCGCGGTCGTCGGGTTGATGCCGGTGTGGCGCAATTTCTTCCTCGGCCAGGAGCTGCGCAAGGGCCCGTTCCGGATGCTCGACATCCAGTCGATGCGGGCGACCACCAAGGAAGAGCTGTTCAAGATGGGCATCGACCTGCCTGACGTGGACGCACCGATCGGTTCACTCTCGGGCGGCCAGCGGCAGTGTGTGGCGATCTCGCGGGCGATCTACTTCGGCGCCCGCGTGCTCATCCTCGACGAGCCGACCGCCGCCCTCGGGGTCAAGCAGTCGGGCACAGTGCTGCGGTACATCTCGGCAGCGCGCGATCAGGGTTTCGGCGTCGTCTTCATCACACACAACCCGCACCACGCGCACATGGTCGGCGACCATTTCGTCCTGCTCAACCGCGGGCGGCAGAAGCTGGACTGCACCTACGACGAGATCACTCTCGACGAGCTCACCCAGCAGATGGCCGGCGGTGACGAACTCGATACCTTGAGTCACGAACTGCGTCGCTGAACCCGAGACCGCGGTGATCCCGCCCGGCCCATTCGTGGGTCGGGCGGGTTCGCGTTTCCGTCACATTCCGGTGAACGCGCGGGATACGTTGTGAGGCAGCGGAAAGGACCGGTCATGGTGCAGGGGGAGAAGTCGGGCGGACAACATCGCCTGGTCGGGGTGGTGTTCGGTGCGTCGAGTCCGTTCGAGGCGGATCTGGTCGCCGAACTGTACGCGGGAGCAGACACGGTCGGCTATCGATTGTCACTGGGGCTGCACGGCGCGGAGCGCACACGGGCCCGCGCAGTGGCGGATCTCGCCGATCAGGGCTGCGCGGCGGTCATCGTGATCGGCGCGGAGCACGGCGATCGATTCGTATGCGAGGTGCCGATCGTCGTGGTCGGTGAGCGAATCCCGGATCTCGTCGCGGTGACCGTCGGAACCGACGAATGGCGTGGCGCGCAGATGGCGGTTCAGCATCTGATCGATCTCGGGCACACCTCGATCGTCCACATCGAGGGCGGCGACCATCCCTGCGCTGCCGAGCGGTTACGCGGATACCTCGGCGCGATGGCCGCGGCGGGGTACCGCGACGAATGCCGGACGCTGGTCGGCGACTACACCGAGGAGGCCGGAGCGCTGGCGGCGGAGCGACTGCTGGCCGAGTTGCGCCTGCCGACGGCGGTTTTCCTGGCCAACGACCGGATGGCGGTCGGTTTCATCGATGTCATGCGACACAACGGGATTCGTGTCCCCGACGACCTGTCCGTGGTCGGCTACGACGACGGTCCGCACATGGTGCTCGGACATGTGAACCTCACGACGATCCGCCAGGACGTGGCGGGTCTGGGCCACGCCGCCATGGACGCGGTGGCGTCGCTCGTCGGTGACTCCGAGCGACCTGCGAACACGGGTGGACTCGGCTTCTACGGAGCGATCGCGCTGGAACCGGAGTTGATGGTGCGCGGGACCACGGCGCAACCCGCCGGAACGGATCCCGATCTCGTGTACGCCGGTCGGGAACGCGTTCGCTGGGGCCTGTTGGCGGACACCTGCGACGACGCACTGGTGCGTGAACTGGGCACGCCCGGAGTGGTCTCGGGTCCCCTCGAGGTGGTCGCGAGCGCGTCCACCGCGGTCGCGTGGGAGATCGCCGACCGGCTGGGCATCCTGGTCAGCTACGGGCTCTACGAAGACCTCATCGACGACCCGGAGATCGATGCGATCTACATCGCGTTACCCGTCGATGCTCAGGAGGTCTGGACGATCAAGGCGCGGGAGGCCGGAAAGCTCGTGCGGGTCTCACAGATCTCGTAGTACAAACACGCGGATTCCGCGTGTTTGTACTACGAGATCGGACTAGCGCGGATCGAGACCGACTGCGCGATAAGCCTCGTCGAGGTACCGCATGTTCTCGACGGCGTCGTCGAGACCGATGGGCAGCGCGGTGCCGTGCTCGATGGCGATGGCGAGCGCCTCGAGCTGGTAGGTGTAGGTCGACCGGGTGCCGCGATGTTCGACGGCGACCGTCCCGCCCGACGACGACACGACGGTCAGGCGGTCGTCGCGGCTGGGGGCGAGGTAGTCATGGAGGTACAGACTGCCGTCGTCGCCGACGATCCGGAGGCTGAACACGTATTCGCCGGCGACCATCGAAATCGCATGGGTTCCGGTCGCGCCGTTGGGATATCGGATGTCGAGAACCGCCGACTCGTCGATCTGTGGTCCGCGGAGCACGGCTCGCCCGCCCGTGATCTCCGGTGCACCACCACACCAGGGCCCCAAGACGCGCGAGACGTGCAGTGAGTAGCAGCCGAGGTCCATCAGCGCGCCACCGGCCAGTTCGTAGGACCACCGCGGATCCTCGTCGCCGGGGGAGGGCATCGCCATCACCACCTCGACGTGACGGACGGCGCCGATCGACCCGCTGTCGAGCAGTTCGAAGGTGCGTGCCATGAGCGGATGGAAGAGATAGTGGAATCCCTCGAGGATCGGAACGCCTGCGGCCTGTGCGGCCGCCGCCACCTGCCGTGCCTCGGACTCGTTGCGTGCGAACGGCTTCTCGCTGAGAACGGGTTTGCCGGCCCGCACCGCCGAGAGGTTCCACGGTCCGTGCAAGGCGTTCGCGAGCGGGTTGTAGACGACGTCGACCTCGGGGTCGTCGATCACATCCTGGTACGTGTCGAGGACGCGCTCCACCCCGTACTTGCCCGCGAAGGCCTCCGCCCGGCCGCGGTCGCGCGCGGCGACCGCCACCAGGCGGTGGCCCAACGCCTGCGCCGGGCCGACGATCGCCGACTCGGCGATACGGGACGCGCCGAGCACCCCGATCCGCAGCGGGCGGGCCGATGCGGCGCTCACACCCGCACCGGCCGCTGAGCGGCCTTGCGCAGAAACGACATCGACACCGCGACGTTGCCTGCGGCGGCGTCGCCGTCGGACTCGTCGGCGAGAATCGTGTCCTGCTCGAGCACGTACCAGCCGTCGAAGCCGGCGTCGACGAGGGTTCCGACAACACGTGCGATATGGGCTTCACCGGCGCCGAGTGGCACGTACATGCCCTGGGCCACCGCGTCGGTGTAGGTGATCTCACCGCGCTGCACCTGTTCGGCGAGCTCGACCTTGACATCCTTGAGGTGTGCGTGCGTGATGCGGTCAGTGAACGCCTGGGTGACCTCGAGAGGGTCGGTACCCCCGATCAACAGATGGCCGGTGTCGAGGCACAGGCCGATCGTCGAGTTCTCGAGCACGCGGTAGACCTCGTCGCGCTTCTCGATCATCGTGCCCACGTGCGGATGCAGGGCGGCGGTGACACCGCGCTCCGTCGCCAGGTCGCCGAGGCGATCGAGGTTGGCGAGCAACGTCGTCCACTCCTCATCGGTCAGATCCGGCCGGTCGTCGTAGCCGTCGACGCCGGTCGCCGCGGCGAGGACGAGGACATCGCCGCCAGAGGTCTCGAGCCGGTCGAGGACCTCGTTCACCGCCGGGGCCGGATCGTGGTCGGACTTGTGCAGGACGACCGGCACGAACGATCCGACGCAGCGGAGGTCGTAGGAGGCCAGGGTGTCGCGCAACTGCGCGGGCGATGTGGGTAGGAACCCCTCGGGGCCGGTCTCGGCGGCGGTCACACCGAGTTCGCGCATCTCGCCGAGAACCCGCTCCGGGCTGAGCTGGTATCCCCATCCGGGGACCTCGCAGACTCCCCAGGAGATGGGCGCGGCGGCGATACGCAGTCTGCCGGTGGTCGTGTCGGCGCTGGTCATGTCGGGGGTCCTCACTGTCGTTGTGCGGTAACGTAATGCGCCCGTACCTCGTCGGTGCGGACCGGTCGGTGGGTGGCGGCTGATCGCCTGGCCGCCTCGGCGATCACCGCGACTTCGAGCGCGTCGCGGGCAGTGCACAGCGCGGGCGATCCGTCGCCGGTGACGGTGTCACAGAATGCGGTCAGCTCGGCGCGGTAGGCGGCGGCGAATCGGTCCATGAAGAATGTGTGCGGGGTACCGCCGGGAAAGTCGTAGCCCGGCTGGAGGTTCCGGGTGGGAGTCCCGTCATCCCAGCCGGCGACGACGGAATCGGTGCTGCCGTGCACCTCGAGCCGGCAGTCGTAACCGCGCCCGTTGTAGCGGGTCACCGAAACCACGCCGATGGTGCCGGATGCGAAGGTCAGCAGGACCGACGCGGAGTCGACGTCGCCGACCTCCGCGAAATGCGCGTCGCCCTGGTTGCCGCCCGCGGCGTACACCTCGACCACCTCATCGTCGAGTAGCCAACGTAGCGTATCGAAATCGTGCACCGCGCAGTCCCGGAAGATGCCGCCCGAGGCCGCGATGTAGTCGCGCGGCGGCGGCGCCGGGTCGAGGGTGGTCGATCGCACGGTGGTGATGAACCCGAGATCGCCCGCGGCGACCGCCGCACGTGCCGCGGCCATCGCCGGATCGAATCGTCTGTTGTACCCGATGTGCACCGGCACACCGGAGTCGGCGACCCGATGGACCACCTCGGCAGAATCCGTGACCGACAAGGCGATCGGCTTCTCGCACAGAGTCGGAACCCCGGCGGCGACGGCCTGCTCGATCAATGCGGCGTGCGTCGGCGTGGCGCTGGCGATCACCACCGCGTCGATCCCGGCGCTCAACAGTGCGTCGGCGTCGGAAACCGCTCGGGCCGTGCTCAGCCGGGCAGTGGTCGCGTCGATGGCGGCCGGGTGGGCGTCGGTGACCACGAGGCGGTCGACGGTGGGTAGGGCGGCGAGTGTGTCGGCATGAAATCCGCCGATGCGCCCGAGCCCGATGACCCCGATTGTCAGTCCCATCAGTCGAACCCACCCATCACTATCTGGTCCCAGTCGATGACCGAGCCGGTCACCACCCCGCTGCGGTCGGACAGCAGGAACACGACGAAGTCGGCGATCTCGTCGGGCTGGCCGAGTCTCCCCATCGGCACCGAGGCGTTGGCCTGGTCGATCCAGGTGTCGTCGGCGCCGTGGAATCGCTTCTGGATGTCGGTCTCACCCTCGGTCTCGCTCCACCCGATGTTGATCCCGTTGATCCGGATACGATCCCAGCGGTGGGCGTGGGCGGCGTTCTTGGTCAACCCGACGAGACCCGCCTTGGACGCCGAATACGGGGCGAGGTACGCCTGCCCACCGTACGACGACATGGTGATGATGTTGACGATGCTGCCCGGTGCACCGCGGCCGATCATGTCTCTCACCGCGGCCTGCATGGTGAAGAACGGCGCACGCATGTTGACGGCGATGTGGTTGTCGAACAGTTCCGGGGTGGTGTCGAGCAGACTGCCCCGGGTGGTGGTACCCGCCGCGTTCACCAGGCAGTCGATGCGGCCGAACTCGGCGATCGTCGCGGCCACGCTCTCGGTCGCCGCCGCCGGATCGGACAGGTCGGCCTGGACGAAGACGACCGGGCGTCCATCGCATTCGGCGGCCAGCTGTTCACCCTTCTCGACGGTGCGCCCGCTGAACGCGACCTGTGCGCCCGCTTCGGCGGCGGCACGCACGATCGCCGCGCCGATGCCCTGAGTGCCGCCGCTGACCAGCAGCACTCTGTCGGCGAGACTCGATGGGATTGTCATCGTCGAAACCCTTTCGGTTCAGGCCGTGTGGCGCGCAGCGAGCTCGGCGAGTTCGCGCTCGAACCGTTCGACATCGAATCGGCCGGCGACCGCTCGTGCCACGAGTTCGGCCTGTGTCTCGCCGGTCAGTCCGGTGATCGGCTGGTCGATGTCGAGGTTCGTCGGGAAGGCGTAGCCCTCGGCCGACGACGCGATCACGTTCCGCACCGCACGGGTGTCGCCTGCCTCGGCGAGGCCAAGCAGTGTCGGATAGAGCGCGCGCACCACGGCGCTGCGGTCGACCGCGTCCATGGCACGACCGAATGCCGACGACACCTGAAGCAGGTTGGCCATGCGTTTGATGTCGGACGACGTGTTCTGGCCGGCGGCATGGAACAGCGCGGGATTGAAGAACACCGCGTCACCGGCGTGGAGTGGCAGCTGGACGTAATTCTTCTCGAAGTGCTCGCGGAACTCCGGCAGGTTGAAGGCAAGGTAGCCGGCCTCGTAGAGCTGTGAAAAGGGCAGATACATCGTCGGCCCGGACTCGATCGGCATGGCCACGTGGGCGACGGCCCCCTGCAGCGTCAGGGCCGGCGACACACGATGGGTGTGCGCCCGGAACCGGGCTGCGGTGCCGGTGCTCATGAAGCCGAGGTGGTAGTCGCGATGTGGATTCTGTGCCGTGCCGCCCGGGTTGACCACATTGGGCTGCGAGGTCACCTGGTACATCGGGCCGAGCCAGGCCTCGCTGATGAGCGCGAGTATGTCGTTGGCGTAATAGCGAGCGAAGAGTTGGGGCGATCGCAGCGCGACCTTCTGCACTCCGTTCCAGATCCGATCGTTGGCCCCGGGCTTGGCGAAGTGATCGCCGCCGACGGTCCCGGATGCCTTCTGGTCGGCGATGATCTCCCCGAACAGCGTGGTCATCTCGGTGAGTCCGTGGCGATCATCGAACGCTCCGGGGAAGACGACGATGCCGGGTCCGTTGAGCAATGCATCGGCCAACTCGTCGGCGAGCGCCTCCCGACCCTCGCCGCTCGCCGAGACGACGGAGGCCGAGTCGTAGAACAGGACGCCGTGCTCCGTGGAGTCGGCATGCGGATAGTCGGCGAGATCGGTGGCGCGTTGGGTGAGCGCGACGAACTCCTCGAGGTCGCACTCGGACTCGGTGATCCGGTCGGCCCGTCTCCGGGTGACGTCGCGGACCTCGGTGGCGGGGCCGGCGCTGCGCAGTGTCATGTGCGTGCGTTCCTCTCGGGATGAAGGTCGGTGGTGCGAGATCGGGCCCTCGGCGATTCCGCCGTGATCACTTGACCAGAATGGCAAGATCTTATTGTCCGGACAAGGGCAGATTTCCATCAAGAATCCCTCAGGAGTGTTCCGTGCCACATCGTTATCCGATCCGGGAGATCGCCAGGCAGGCCGGGGTCAGTGAGGCGACCGTGGACCGTGTACTGCACGGGCGGTCCGGCGTGCGTGAGGGGACGGTGCTGCAGGTCGAGCAGGCCATCACCGATCTCGATCGTCAGCGCACCCAGCTGCGACTGTCCGGACGCAGATTCCTGATCGACCTGGTGATGGAGGCCCCGCGCCAGTTCTCCGGGTTGGTCCGGGAGGCGATGGAACAGGAGTTCCCAGGTCTGCGGCCGGCGGTGATGCGGGCGCGCTATCACCTCCGGGAGACCTGGGCGACCGACGACCTCATCGCCCAACTCGATGCGATCGGCCGACAGGGCAGTCATGCGGTGGTCCTGAAGGCGCCGGACACACCCGAGGTCGCGGCCGCGATCGGTCGGCTCACCGCCGCCCGCGTGCCGGTGATCACGCTGGTGACCGATGTGCCGATGAGTACGCGGATCGCCTATGTCGGGATGGACAACCGTGCCGCCGGTGCCACCGCGGGATACCTGATGTGCCAATGGCTTCGGCACGCGCACGCGGACGTGTTGGTGATCACCAGTAGTGCGATGTTCCGCGGCGAGGAAGAACGCGAGATGGGCTTCCGGTCGGCGATGCGCGCCTACGATCCCGGCCGTCGGGTCGTCGAGGTGTCGGATTCCGACGGTCTCGACGCAACCTGTGGGACGCTCACCGCCCGCGCCCTGCGCGACTTCCCGGACATCGGCGCGGTCTACTCGATCGGCGGTGGCAACGGGGGCATAGTCGCGGCGTTCGGTGCCGCCGACCGGACCTGCGAGGCGTTCATCGGACACGACCTGGGTGACGCCAACCGGGCATTGCTGCGCAGCGGCCACCTGACCGCGGTGCTGCACCACGACCTGCGCGCCGACATGCGCCAGGTGGCGCAGTCGGTGATGCGGTTCCACGGCGCACTACCCGGCGATCAATTGCCGCGGGTGTCCGGTATCCAGGTGATCACCCCGCACAATCTGCCCGGCTGACCTTCACGAACCGATTCTTGTCAAGACATATTAATGTCCATGTCACTGGTGTTAATGTGTCGAGGTGATCACGCCCATCCCGGTGGAACTCGATCGGTCGACCCCGGTTCCGCTCTACCACCAGCTCGCGCAGGCCATCGAGGCGGCGATCGTCGGTGGTGACCTCACGCCCGGTGATCGGCTGGAGAACGAACTCGACATGGCGAGTCGGCTCAAATTGTCCCGCCCCACGATCCGGCAGGCGATCCAGGAATTGGTCGACAAGGGCGTGGTCGTCCGCAAGCGTGGTGTCGGAACCCAGGTGGTGCAGAACCCGGTCCATCGGTCGGTGGAGCTGACCAGTCTGTACGACGACCTCACCACGGCGGGAATGCATCCCACGACGCAGCTGCTGGAATATCGGATCGGGGTGCCCGACGACGAGCTGCGCACCGAACTCGGGATGGCGGTGGGTGCGGAGGCGGTCACGGTCAAGAGACTGCGTAGTGCCGGGGGAGACCCGTTGGCGCTGATGATCAATCACCTGCCGGCCGACATCTGCCCGCCCGCCGGTGAGCTCGAGAACGGTGGCCTCTACAAGGGGCTGCGTGGACGTGGTGTGCACATCCGCCTCGCCCGTCAGCGAATCGGGGCGAAGGCAGCCGATGCCGACGAGGCCGCTCTCCTCGGCGACGAGGTCGGTGCGCCGTTGCTGACCATGCAGCGCACGGCATTCGACGATGCCGGACGGGTCGTCGAGGTCGGGCGGCATGCTTACCGCGCTGATCGCTACTTCTTCGAGACCACCGTCGTCGACCGCTGACCCACCCGCCGATCGGGCACAGTTTCGCGCCGATCGTGCCCTGTTCTACGTCGATCGTGCGCTTCCCTTCGCCGATTGTGCGCTTCCTCTCGCCGATCGTGCGCGGACGTGCACGATCGATGAAATTCTGCGCACGATCGACGGAATTCTGCGCCCGGTCGGGAGGTCAGGAGTGGTCGTGCATGCGTTCGGAATCGGTCTCGGGCGATCCGGTGACCGCCACGAGAAGGGCCCGTACCGCCATGGCTCGCCGATGGGAATTTCCCTCCAACTGATCGAGCGCACACTCGGGGTCGGCGGGCGGGCCGAGGTGTGTACAGCCCCGCGGACAGTCCTCGATGGCGTCGCGCAGGTCATCGAAGGCATCGACGATGTCGTCGGGGGTCACGTGGGCCAGTCCGAACGACCGGATGCCCGGGGTGTCGATCACCCAACCCTGCGGCCCGGCCCGGCCGGGCAGCGGCAGTGCCACCGACTGGGTGGACGTGTGCCGGCCCTTGCCGACACCGGAAACCACCCCGGTTGCCCGATCCGCATCGGGCACAAGCCGATTGACCAAGGTCGATTTTCCGACCCCGGAATGTCCGATGAGCGCGGTGATGTGTCCGGCGAGGATGCCCGACACCGCGTCGAGTGGATCGGCTTGACCGGCGAGCACGATCGGTAGGTCGAGACCGGCGAACGCACGGGTGAATTCGGCGGGGTCGGCGAGATCGGATTTTGTCAGGCACAGAATCGGCATCAGCCCGCCGACGAATGCTGCGGCGAGCGCGCGCTCGACGAACCCGGTGCGCGGTGGCGGATCGGCCAATGCAGTCACGATCAGCAGTTGATCCGAGTTCGCCACGACGATGCGCTCATAGGGATCGGTGTCGTCGGCGGTCCGACGCAGCACGGTGCTCCGCTCGGCGACCTTCACGATGCGCGCCAACGTATCCGCTCGTCCGGTCAGGTCACCGACGATCGACACGCGATCGCCGACGACGACGGGTGTGCGTCCGAGTTCGCGCGCCCGCATCGCCACCACGTGACGATCCGGATCGCCGGCGATCACACAACCCCACCGGCCCCGGTCGACCGACACCACCATCGCGTCTTGGGCATCGTCGTGGCTCGGCCGCGTCTTGGTGCGCGGCCGGGTGCCCTTGCCAGGACGAATCCGGACGTCGGATTCGTCGTAGCTCGAGGCGCGGCGCGTCACGTCACACGTGCCCGATCATCTTCTGCCACATACCCGGAAAGTCGGGCAAGGTCTTGGCGGTGGTCTCCACGTCGTCGACGGTGACCCCCTGTACCCGGAGCCCGATGAGCGCGCCGGCGGTGGCCATGCGGTGATCGGCATAGGACTGCCAGACCGCTCCGTGCATCGTCGTCGGCCTGATCCGCAGACCGTCGTCGGTCTCGGTGCAGTCGCCGCCGAGCCGATTGATCTCGGTCGACAGCGCCGCGAGGCGGTCGGTTTCGTGGCCGCGCAGATGGCCGATGCCCGACAGCACCGACTCGCCGTCGGCGAGGGCGCACAGCGCCGCGACCGTGGGGGTCAGTTCGCCGACGTCGCGCAGGTCGATGCTGATCCCGGTGAGCTTCTCCGGGCCGCGGACGGTCAGTGTGCCGTCGGCACATTCGATGGCACAACCCATCTCGGCCAGGATGTCGACGATCTGCGCACCCGGCTGTGTGGTGGTCGCGGGCCACCGCGGCACGGTGACGGCGCCGTGGGTGACGGCGGCCGCGGCCAGGAACGCCGCCGCGTTGGACAGATCCGGCTCGATCTCCCAGTCGACGGCGCGGATGGGGCCCGGTGCCACCCGCCACTCATCTGGGCCGGGGCGCTCGACGCCGACGCCGGCAATGCCCAGCATCTCGAGGGTCATGTCGATGTGCGGCATCGACGGCACCGGCGGACCGACATGCCGGATCGTCACGCCGTCGTCGAATCGCGCCGCCGACAACAGGAGGCCGGACACGAACTGCGACGACGCGGATGCGTCGATGGTGATCTCGCCCCCGCGTGCCGAACCGCGGGCGGTGATCGTGAACGGCAGTCGATCGCCGACGATCTCGACGCCGAGACCGCGCAGGCCGTCGAGGATCGTCGCGAGCGGACGGGTGCGTGCCTGCTCGTCTCCGTCGAAGGCGACCGCGCCGTCGGCGAACACCGCCACCGGGGGCAGGAACCGCATCACGGTCCCGGCCAGACCGCAATAGACGTCGGCGCCGTGCATGGGCCGGGGATCGATGGTGACGGTCGTCTCGTCGTCGGGGTCGACCTGCACCCCGACCCCGAGCCCGCTGAGGCCGTTCAGCATCAGGTTGGTGTCCCGACTACGCAGAGCGCCGCGCATGGTCGACGGGGCCTCGGCCAATGTCGCGAGGACGAACGCCCGATTCGTGATCGACTTGGAGCCGGGCAACTCGACGGTTGCGACCACCGGCGAGGTCACGACGGGTGCGCTCCAGATACTCATGCGCTCCAGTTTGTCATGACCGATGACCGCCCCGGCCGGACGCCGCAGGCCCCCGGGCCGCGTGCCGTCGGCAGATCACCTGGTATCACGCCGCAGCGGATGGTCCTCCGGGATCTCGACGACGATGATGGTCCGCCCGTCAGGATCGGCGATGTGCATCTCGATCAGGCCCCACGGCTCGGTGCGTGCGTCCCGGACGATGGAGACGTCCGCGGCGCGCAATTCACGCTCGGCCGCCTCGACGTCGCGGACCTGCAGCCACAGTGCGGCATCGGCCCCACCGCCTTCGCCGACGCCATCACTCATGTGCCCGGGAACCTCGATGAGTCCGTTGCCGGCATGGAACACCACACCACCCGGGTACTCGCGCGCGACGGCGAGCTTCAGGCGGTGGCGGTAGAAGTGCTGCAATCGTTGCGGGTCCGGCGTGCGCAGCAGGACCCGGCTGCCGAGAACCTCCACGTCTACTGGCCCTCGGTGGTCCCGTCGGAGCCACCCAGGGCATGTCCGCGATTGAGGTCGTTGCCGTGCCGCGCGGCCTCGTAGATGGCTTTCTCCCGTGCGATTCGATCGGTCTCACCGATCGGCGTCGCGTCGCCGAATGCGAAGGCCGAGTCGTGCGCGTATTCGTGCGGCATGTCGGGGTCGTCGTCGGTCAGGGCGTCGGCCGGGTCGTGGTCGTGACGTGGGCTGTTGGACATAGACCCACGATAAGCCGACAAGGCGCACTTCACGGTGTGCTGCGCGAGAACGGTACCCGTGTGGTGTCCGGTGGCCGCCGCAAGTAACCACGGCCCGCGTGGAGAATCGGCCGGCGGTGTGCGCGTCTCTGGTCTCGACCACCCGGAGGACCTTCGGGTCCATGGTTCGCATACCCGTTTCGGAAAAGCGAGAACAGACGACAGAATGGGGACATGGCGAGTGCGTCGAGGCGACGGAGCGCGGGAATGCTGCTGTACCGGGGAGCCGGGCCGACGCTCGAGGTGCTGATCGCCCATCCAGGTGGGCCGCTGTGGTCGAAGAAGGACGACGGCGCCTGGTCATTGCCGAAGGGACTCTATGAGCCGGACGAGCCCCCGCTCGATGCGGCGCGGCGCGAGTTCGCCGAGGAGATCGGCGCGTGGGCCCCCGACGGTCCGGTCCTCGAACTCGGCGACGTCACGCTGGCGAGCGGGAAGGTGGTGACCGGATTCGCCGTCGAGGGTGACCTCGACACGACGTCGGTCGTGAGCAACACGTTCGAGATGCAGTGGCCGCCGCGGTCGGGGCGCACGCAGAGTTTTCCGGAGATCGACCGCGCCGAGTGGGTCACCCCCGACACCGCCCGGGTGAAACTCAATCCGGCACAAGCCGAGTTCATCGACCGTTTGCGGGATCACCTCGAGGCGCGGAACGCCTGAACCCACAACAGAAACTCACAGCAGGTAGGTGGCTGTCATCGCCTTCCACAGATCCAGGTGTGGATCGGTGGTCGGATCGCGCCGATCGATCAGGTAGGTCGCGGCGACCCCGCGCATGCTGGAGAGCAGGAGTGGGTACAACTCGGGATATCTTGGACGCGAGGCCAATTCGGGTCCGAGGAACCCTGCGACGGCCTGCCGGACCGTAGGACCGAGGCGCCGTTCGGTGGGCAGCAGCGCATCACGCAGCGCCTCGTTGGTGCGGGCCGCGGTCCACAGTTCCATCGAGGCGACGAAGTACGGCTGATGAAATGTGGTCCACCCGAGATCGACCGCCGGACCGATCCGCTGGGCCGGATCGTGTGGCCAATCGACCTGCGCAGGCATCGACTCGATACGCGTTCGGGCCAGATGGTCCACGGCAGCCATCAGCAGCTTGTCGCGCGACGGATAGTGATGGAGGAGGCGGCCGCGGCTCACGCCGGCCTCCGCCTGGATCGCGAGCGTGCTCGCGCCGGAGTATCCGCGGTCGACGAGAACTCGGATTGCGGCATCGAGAATCCGGGTGCGGGTCCGGTCGCCGCGCTGTTGTGTGCCCGTTCCCGGTGCCGCCGCTTCCGCACCTGGCGGTGTCGCGTCGAACTCCGATCGGCCCACTCGCTGATCCTATCCGCCGTGCAGGTCGGTGATCAGAAGTCGAGGAAGTGGGGTAGGCCTGCCCGATACCGTTTGCGGTCCTCCGCCTTGATCGGGTCGAGCATCGGCAGCTCCCACAGCGGGAGGACCGGCGCGGGCCGGGCCGGACTGTCCGCCGCTGCCAGGATCGCGTTGGCGGCCCGGCGCCCCGACTCGTTGGCGCCTTCCATCGTGGCGAGATCGATGTTGGTGCGAACATGATCGCCACCGATGAAGAGGTTCGGGATCGTCGTGTACGCGGTGGGCCGGTGTTGATACGACCCGGCGGTATTGACCATCAGGGGTGTCGCATTGGCGATCTGCGGAGACCACGTGACCCCTGGGTCGAGCGACCAGGTGACGATCTCCTCGCTACGGAGGATTCGTTTGCCCCCGGAGTTCATCGCCCGGCTCATCTGCGCCCACACCTCGCGGGCGATCTCGCGTTTCGTGCACTGCTTGGCGGACTTGCCGTACATGATGCCGGGCTTGTCCCAGTCGGAGATGTCGATCGAGAGACAGTCGCGGACCCGACCGTCCCCATAGGTCTTGGCGAAGTCGACCCCCCAGGGGCGTGCCTGGAACAGTCCGGTCAGGGCCCACGGGGTGCCGAGTGCGGCGATGTGGCTGGGCGGCAGGTCCGAGCGCCGGGAGAGGAAGTACTGGATACCGACCATCCAGTCGGCCTCGAGATGACGCACTCCCGCGAGGGAGGGAGCCCCATTCACCAGCGCCGGTGTGAGCAGCGGCCGGAGACGGTCGAGCGGCACCGCGGCGACGTACCAGTCGGCGGAGACCGAGGCGCCGGACCGCAGCCGTGCACCGGTGATGCGCCCCCGGGAGATCTGGAACTCGGCAACTCCCTCGCCCATCACAAAATTCACCCCGAGTCGTCGGAGGTGTCCGACCCACGGGTCGATCCACGCATGGTTGGTGGGGGCGTTGAGGATTCGATCAACCCCGCCGTGGACGAGGCCTGCGTCGTATTGGCTGAGCAGACCGGTCGCGGAGGTGGCCAGCGCCAGGCCGATCTGCCCGATCGTCCGCGCCGATGCGGTCTGCGATTTGGCTGCCACCAGAGCGCGAGTGAGGGCGCCGGCCAGATAGCGTTGGTAAGCTGGCGATTTCCCCTTCGCCTTGACGAACTGAATCCAGGATTGATTCTCCCACTGGCCGAGTCGCCGTTCCTGGCAACTCGTCGCGATGATGAGCTCGCGTGTGACGAAATAGGCGAGTTCCTGCGGCGGCACGTCGACGACGAACTTCAGGCCGGTGGTCAGTGCATTGCGGAGGTTGTCCAATTCGACGATCGAGGACGCATGGTCGACGAACCCCATGATCGAGGCCGGCGCGGTGGTGGGTGCGTACCCGGCCTCGTCGAACGCGATGACCGCGGTCTCGACGTTGATGAGGTGCCGATCCTTGACGTTGCCGCCGCCCGCGAGAGGGATGCGTTCCATCGACTCCGTGACGTGTTGGTAGCACCCCGGGAAGAATCGGAAGCCATGCTCTCCCGGGAGTGGGAGCCGGCCGCCGCGAGCGGTGCCCGGGACGTCGTGGCTGCGCGCCTTCCCGCCGAGAAATGCAGGCTCGTACACGGTGACCCGAAATCCCCGTTCGACGAGCTCGTGGGCGGCGGCCAGCCCGGACATGCCGCCACCGAAGATGGCGACCTCGCGTTTCCGGCGGTTTGTGGTTCGTGGAACTGCCTGCGCCGAAGGTACTTTCACAGTCGGAAGCGCGACGGCGGTGCCGGCCAGCACCGCCGCGGCGGCCGCGCCCCTCAGTACCGAACGTCGGGAGAAGTCGTTGTGGTCGTCGTCCATGTCCCCGTCCCCTTCAAATCAGTCAGCACTGACTGATTGTGAGGTTTACCACTCATTTGCCCAGGGTTGGGACTGATTCGACGAAAAGTCTCAGAAAAGTTGGTCAATCGTCTCACTATGCGACGTCGTCGACCCGGGGGATCACTCGATGTGGTTCGTCATCGGGACACGACGAAGGGTGCCAACAGCTCTGGTGAGACCGTCGTCATCAGCTCTGCTGCGGCGGCAGGGTCGAGATCCACCGCGGCATAGGCTTCGGCCCCGGCAGCGGTGGCGACGACCGTGGTTTCCACGCCTCGACGTCGCTGGAAGAACGATGCCGAGGACGCCCACCCGACAACTCCGTCGCGGCTGACGACGTAGCGGTGCCGTGCGATACGCGGCGGGGCGATCACGACAGCTGTCCCGGTGACGCGGACGCCGAGATTTCGGTACCGAAGGGCACCGAGTGCCGACGACGCGACGGCAACGACCGCGGCGAGGATCAGCCATGGCCAGGTCAGCGGTCCGATCACCGCGACCACCACGATGACGGCGAACAGCAGGCCACCCCAGAATCCGCGGGTCAGGCGCCGCCCCAGCGCGCCGCGACCATGCCGGTTCAAGGGCGAGGTGAGCTCGTCGCCGTCGTGTGCGACGAGCTGACCCACCCGGACGGCCTCGTCGAACGGCGCAGGTGGCAGAAGCAATGGGTTCTTGGATGACCCGGTGGCGATGGCGTTGAGCCGGGCACCGCGGACCGCGCGCATGAGTACCGGCTCGTGCAGATGCACGCCGCGGACACGGTTCTCGTCGAGGCTGCTTGCATTTGTGGTGAGGAGGCCACGGCGGATGAGGAGTGTTCCGTCCCGGTGGTTTCGGACCAGCGAGAAGTTCCAGTACGCGAGTACATAGCCGCCGAAGGACAGCACCGCCCCCACGGCGATCACGACGATCACCGACACGGTCACCACGAGAGAGACGGGGATGTCACGGATGCGGTTGATGGCGTCTTCGGCGGCGGTGGCACCTTGCTCGAACAGGCCCGCTTCGTTGGCGAACTGTGCCGCCAGACCACCCGCGGCGGCCGCCGCAGCGAAACCGGTCAACGAGAACGGCGCGAAACGCAACCACGAGAGCTGGAGTCGGGACAGTTGTTCCGGCGGCACGGACCGTTGTGACGGTCCGTATTCGGTGAGACCCGACGGGCGTGCGGTCCGCGCCACGGTCGCCATCAGGTGGCGGTACAACGTGTCGGCCTCCGCGGCAGGGATGGCGTTGAGTTCCACCACCGACGACTCCTTGTCGCCCCCCGTGCCGATCCGGACCTTCTTGAGGCCCAGCACCCGATGCGGTACCGACGCGGTGAGGTCGACGCTGCGTATGCGATCTCGTCGCGCAGTCGCGACCTTGCGCGTGATCAGGCCGCTCCGAACCCGCACATGCTCGTCGGTCACCTGGTAGCGGGTCATCAGCCAGGGCACGATCGTGATCAGCGGGACCGCGATCAGGGTGAGGATGATGCTGATGTCCGGCGCGCCGCGGCCGGCGAAGACGATCGCGATGACCAGCGGGATGAGCTGCGGCAGCTGCTCGATCGGCCTGACCGCGATCATCCACGGGGACAGTCGATGCCAGACCTCCGGGCCGTCGTCGCGGAAGATCTCGGCGGGTGGATTGTCAGGTCGCGTCATCGGTGTGGGCCTGGGTGCGAGCGGTGAGATCTGCGGCGGCGTTCCGCGCGACGGAGGCATCGAACCCGACGATCCGGATGGTTCCCGCCGACGACGCGGTGGTGACCGTGAGAGTCGCCAGGTTCAGCAATTGCTCGATCGGCCCGGCCGCGGTGTCGACCACCTGGATGCGGGCGATCGGGATGATCACGCGGCTCCGCACGAACCAGCCGGACTGGGTGTAGACGGCGTCGTCGCTGATCTCCCACCGGTGAAAGCGATACCGCCATCCCGGCACCACGATCACGAAGAACGCCGTGACCACCACGGCGACCACCGCGACGGCAAGTGCTGCCCAGCGCGCCGGATCGGCGAGTGCTGCGACGACGACGGCCGCGGCAAGGACCGGGATACCCGTCAGCAGTGGCGTCATCCGCCACATGGTGACAGCGCGTGGATCCACCTGGTGTACGGGTTCGCGAAGCAGCAACGGCGGTGTCGGTTCCATCTCGGCCGAGTCTATTCGACAGTCGGTGCGACGATCTCGATACGACCCTGGCTGCGGCCGCCGGGGCGAGGCCCCCCACGCTATGGAGTTGTCAATGGTCGTGCGCGGTCCCGTCGGGGGGTCGGGTGCGCGGTGAAGGTGCTTACCTGAAATGTGCTGCGCTGGAGTGCGGATCTTTCCCGGTCCGCTGGTCGAGTGGCCGACGGACGTGGTGAGGAGGCGTTTCGCGTCCTCAGGCGGCGATGTTGTCGAGGTGCAGGGTGCGTCGGTTATGGGCGGGCAATGGTTTTCGGTATGGGTCAACGGTGCTCGGTGGGATGAGCCAGGGGCGGCGGTCGATGCCGAGGGCGATGTCCCACCTGTGGGCGTGGACCTGGGCGTGGCAGGACGGACATAAGAGGCAGCCGTTGTCGAGGTCGGTGGGTCCGCCGTCGCTCCAGAACACCATGTGGTGCACGTGTGCCCAGGAGGCGGGTGCCCCGCATTTGATGCAGCATTGGTCGCGAGCGATGATGGCTTTGCGTTGGTGTGGGGTGAACAGGCGTTGTTCAAAGCCCATGTCCAGTGGTGCGCGGTTGCCGTCGATGATGATCTCGGTGATGCCGGCATCGCACGCCAACATCTTTGCCGTCGCCTGCGATACCGGGCCGAGCCATGGCAGCGACGCGAGGTCGGGGGTGTCGACCGGGATGGTCAGGTTGATGTGTGTCTTCGGTGCGGTCATGAACGGGGTGTTCGCCGACGTGGCGGCGTCGAGGATCTGTTCGAGTGCGTCGGCGCGTTGCTGACCGGGGGTGCGGGCGTCGGGGGAGCCGTCGGGTTCGGGTCGTGCCTGGGTGAGTGAGTCGATGGCGGCGGTGATTTTCTCGCCGATCACGATGTCGAGGTCACCAGAGACTTTCACTCGCCCATCCGTGGTCGGGACGACGTTGAATTCGTTGAGTCGGCGGTCCTCACCGGCGGGCAGGCCGCCGGTGCTGGCGGCGACCTGGTTACCGAGCCCACGTGCGACCTTCTCGATCTCTTTCGGCGCGGCTCCGGACAGCGCGTGGGCGATCAGCGCCTGCTCGTGTTCGAGGCGTTCCTCATCACAGAGTCCGTCGGCGGCGCGACGCATGATGTGCACCATGCCGGCCACCATCGCATCGACATGCTCACCGGAGAACACCCCATCTCCTGCGTAGCCCGGCAGTCGTTGCAGGGACGCCAGTGCTGTGCCGATCCGCAGCCAGCGTGACGCGACGCCGGGTGCGGCGCCCATGTCGATCAGCAGGTTGCGGGTTGTGCCGCCGGACTGTTGTGCGACGCCCAACCGGTCGAGCGCCGCGGCGTGGATCGCCAGCCGGTGATCGACAACGTTACGCAGTTCCAGCAACGCCTTGGTGGCGTCGAACACCTGCCGCCCTGACGCTGCATCGGCGACGGTGACCTCACGCGCACAAGCAATGATCGAGCTGATCTCCCCCATGTCATCCAGCATACTCGAACGCGTGTTCGAGTCAAGCATTTCTTCAGTGCCACAAAGAAACTCGCCAATTCTGGCCTCACGCAACTCTCCAGGATATCGCGACGCAACGACAAGATCGGCCGGGCTCGAGGGATCAGCCGAGCAACTCGCGCAGGCCCTCCGCCACCGCCGCCATTCCCTCGGCGTTGGGATGGAAGGAAGCGCCGATCCGGTTCAGATCGGTGAAGAACCCGAAGACCCAGGGTGCCGCGTCACCGAGCGCATGGGCTTCGCTCAACGAAGACGCGGAAAACAGTTCGGCACCGGACCGATCTGCGGCCACCAGGTGCGCCTCGCGCACGGCGGCCTGAATGCGGCGCGCCTTTGCCAGATCTGCTGCGGGAAAAGGGACGTCATGTCCGGCGACGGTGCGGTCACCGACGGCGGTCAGATAGTCGACCAGAACGATCCGTGCTCGTGGAGCGCGTTCGCGTACTTCACCGACCACCACGACGAGACCATCGGCGGTGCGCTCGATGTCGGCACTCGTCGGATCCGGAACGGGGTCGCTGACCATTCCGGCCACCAGCTTCGCGATCGGTGATGCCGGAGCATGTTGTCGCCACGCCGCGGCGAGCATGAAGCCGATGTACTGCAGATCGTTTCCACCCGCTGTGACGGTGACGACGTCGGCCTCCGCAGGCAGCTTGTCGATCTGCGGCCCGAATCGTGTTCCGGTCGGCGAGATCTGCTCGGTGCGGACGATGTTGTCTGTCGTCGCACCCGACACCGAGAGGTCAACCAGGCGGGCGTCGAGATGCTCGGCGAGGAGATGGGCATAGTTCCGTGTGGAGCGCATTGCCGCCGAATCGTCCATCGGCGAAATTCCGGGGCCGGCCGCATAGGAGCTTCCCAGGGCAGCGATGCGGCGGATGTGGGACACCTGGCCATCGTGCCAGGGTCGCCGAGCGCGACGACTACCGCGTTGTGGCTCGTGGTTCGACGGCGATCCAGGTCGGGTGCTTCGCATCCCGATCATCTCCCGACGATCGGCCTCGGAGTCGCCGGATGACCCACGGGGCCAGGTGACTACGCGTGAAACGCAGATCCTCGGTCCAGCGGTATCCGATGATCGGTTCCACCGGCCGGTCGGGCATCGCAAGCGTGTGGACGCCGATGGCGCGTAGGACATGTGCCGCAACCCGCTGATGGCCGATCGGATTGAGGTGGAGTCGATCGTCGGACCAGTAGGCCGGTCGCCGGATCTCGCTGTCGTGGAACATGTCGACGAACGTCAGATCCTCGTCGGCGGCCAGGGTGGCGATCTCGGTGGTGAGGAACTCGCCGCGGGACCGGATGGTGTCGCGGAACGGCAACCCAGACGAGGGGTCCGCGCCGGCGAGCAGGACGACCTCGATCCCCGCGTCGCGGCATCGTCGGACCGCTTGGCGGGTGAGCTCGATCAACCGCGCGAGATCCCCGCCCGGACGCAACATGTCGTTGCCGCCCCCGTTGAAGGTGAGCAGGGTGGGCAGTGGATTCAATGCGAGTGCCGTATCGACCTGTTCGGTGGCGATCGGTTCCAGGAGGCGCCCACGGATCGCGAGATTGGCGTACTCGACGCCACCGTGCTCGGCCGCGAGACCTTCCGCGACCAGGTCGGCCCACCCGCGAGGATGGACGCCGTCCGGCTCATCGCCGACGCCTTCGGTGAAACTGTCGCCGATAGCAACGTATCGCATTGTGCCCCCGTGTCTTCCGGTCTCTAGGTGATGGTCACGCCGCCGTCGACCGGGATGGTCTGCCCGGTCACGTAACCCGATGCCGGCGAGGCCAGCCACACAGCCGTCGCCGCCAGTTCCTCGCCCTGGCCCATCCGGCCGAGGAGAACGCGCGGCAGCTGGGACTCCAGGTAGCCGTCGTGGTAGGTGTCGGTCATCTCGCTCTCGAAGAATCCCGGCGCGATCGCATTGACCCGGATTCCCTTGCGCGACGCCCATTGCTGAGCCAGATCGCGGGTGAGTCCGATGACGCCGGCCTTGCTGGCCGCGTACGCGGCCTGGGGGAGTCCGGCGGTGGTGATGCCCAGGACGCTGGAGATGTTGACGACCGCGCTGCCGGGCTGCATGACCCGAGCGCACGCCTGCGCCATCCAGTACGACCCGTTGAGGTTGACATCGACAACAGAGCGGAACTGATCGGGGGTCTCGCGGGTCGCCGGGACCGCGGTACCCACACCGGCGTTGTTGATCAGGACGTCCACCCGGCCGAAGGCTTCCATCGCCGCATCGATGACGGCCTGGCACTGGTCGGGATCGGCGACGTCCGCGGGCACGCACAGCGCTTTGCGGCCCAGGGCCTCCACCTTGGCTGCGGTGTCGGCGAGGCGCTCGGCGCGCCGGGCGGCGAGCACGATGTCGGCTCCGGCCTCGGCGAACCCGGTGGCGAACGACACCCCGAGACCCGACGACGCGCCGGTGACGACAACGACCTTGTCGGTCAGGTTGAACATGTCCAGCAGGGGCATGTGATGACTCCTTGGGTCGGTGCGGTGGCCGGTCAGAACCAGGCCGGGTCGGTGTCCAGGGTGGTGCGATCGAGCGCGGCGACCAGCGACAGCTGCGCAGCCGTCTTCGGCAGTTCGTAGCGGAAGAAGTACTGGGCGGCAGCACGTTTGCCGTCGTAGAAATCGCCCGTCCGGTCCGCGGCCGCCAGCAGCTGCTCGAGCCACATCCAGGCCACGACGATGTGTCCGGCCGCCTCCAGATACGCGGTGGCGTTGGCGAGCGACAGCGCCGGATCGCCGGCCGACCACACCTGTGCGGTGGTGGTGACCAGCTGGTCGACAGCCTTCCGGAGGTCGGTGGCGTACTCCGCGGTGCTCTCGCCCGAGGCCGCGCGGTCGATGGTCGCGCCGATCGTCTCGGCGAGCAGGGCGAGGCCTGCGCCGCCGTTCATGACCACCTTGCGGCCGAGCAGGTCGAGTCCATGGATGCCGTGGGTACCCTCGTGAATCGGGTTCAGCCGGTTGTCGCGGTAGTACTGCTCGACGTCGAATTCCTTGGTGTAGCCGTAGCCGCCGTGAACCTGGATGGCCAGGCTGTTGGCCTCCAGACACCACTGTGACGGCCAGCTCTTCGCGATCGGGGTGAGCACATCGAGGAGGAGACCCGCCCGGGCCTGGTCGTCGCCGCTGCTGGTGGACTGTTCGTCGACCAACTTGCTGCAGTACAGGCCGAGCGCGAGAGCGCCCTCCACGTAGGACTTCTGGGCGAGCAACATGCGCTTGACGTCGGCGTGCTCGATGATCGGCACGGGTTTGCTCGCCGGGTCCTTCTGGTCCACCGGTCGGCCCTGCGTGCGGACCTTCGCGTACTCGAGCGATGCGAGGTACCCCGCGTATCCCAGTGACGTGGCCAGGAATCCGACCCCGATCCGTGCCTCGTTCATCATGTGGAACATGTAGCTGAGGCCGCGGTGTTCCTCGCCGACGAGGTAGCCGACGGCGCCTGTCTCCGACGTCGGCGAGTGCGTGCCGTCGCCGAAGTTCAGCAGCGTGTTGGTGGTCGCGCGGTTGCCCATCTTGTGGTTGAGGCCGACGAGGGCAACGTCGTTGCGGGTGCCGTCCGCCAGGTACTTGGGCACGATGAACAAGGAGATGCCCTTGACGCCGGGCCCGCCTCCGGGTGCCTTCGCGAGCACGAGATGCACGATGTTCTCGGCGAGTTCGTGGTCGCCTGCGGAGATCCACATCTTGGTGCCGGTGATCCGGTACGTGCCGTCGGGCATCGGCTCGGCCTTGGTGGTGATGTCGGCGAGCGACGATCCGGCCTGCGGTTCCGAGAGGCACATCGTGCCGAAGTACCGGCCCTCGACCATGGGGCGTACCCAGGTGTCGAGTTGCTCGGGGGTGCCGTACTCGGCGATCAGATTCGCGTTGCCGACGGTCAGGAACGTGTACGACGACATCGCCGCGTTGGCGGCCTGGAACCACGCACTCGAGGCCCGGCTGATCACGGTGGGGAGTTGCATACCGCCCAACGATTCGTCATA
Organism: Gordonia sp. DT218; assembly: GCF_049847105.1. Classification (NCBI taxonomy): domain Bacteria; kingdom Bacillati; phylum Actinomycetota; class Actinomycetes; order Mycobacteriales; family Gordoniaceae; genus Gordonia; species Gordonia sp. DT218. The sequence goes on from NZ_JBNCNS010000002.1 coordinate 348,250, forward strand.
CGAACCCGCCATCAGGCCGGCCTTCACGAACTCGGCGATGCCGGACGTGATCTCGTCGGGCAGCACGACCTTGCCGTCGTCACCGACGTACGGTTCGTTCTGGTCGCCGAGCTTGTTGACCGGGGCGAAGCGTTTGGTCGCCAGGTTCTCGCTGAGTTCGAGTACCGCGTCGAAGGTCTCCCGCGAGTGCTCACGGAAATGATCGCGACTGGTGAGCTTCTCGACCTCGAGCCACTCGTAGAGCAGGAACTCGAGATCGCGACGGGACATCGGGGCGGCCATGGGACTCCTTCAGCAACTAAGCGCTCGCTCATTTCTAAGCGCTCGCTTATGATGCACCGTACAGTGCGATCTGGTCAACAAGGCTGTGGTCGGGAGAGAGGTGGGAGATGGCCGTGTCGCGTGCCGGTGACTCCGTGGCAGCGGAACGGATTCGTCAGGCGGCGATTGCGTCCTTCGCCGAGGTCGGCTACGGGGGGACATCCACCCGGCAGATCGCCAAGCGGTTGAACATGAGCGCCGCGGCGATGTACCCGCACTACCGATCGAAAGAGGAACTGCTCTACGCGATCGCGCTCCAGGGACACCGCGGTGTGCTGGCGGCGTTGCGCGCCGTCGACGACGAGTCCTTGCCCGACGACCAGCGGTTACGGGCCGTCGTGAGGGAATTCGCGCAGTGGCAGGCGGAACACCATCAGCTCGCGAAAGTCGTGCAATACGAACTCCACGGACTGACGCGCGAGCACTACCGCGAGATCACTGCGATCCGACGGGATACGTCCGATGTGATCAGCTCCATCGTGAGCAAAGGCGTGGCGTCGGGGGAGTTCACCGTCGCCGCGGCCGGCGATGTCGTGCTGGCGCTGTCCTCGTTGTGCGTCGACGTCTGTCGCTGGTTTCCCTCGCGGACGCACCGTGACCCCGAGGCACTGGGTCGCGCGTACGGCGACCTTGCTGTGCGGATGGTCAGGTAGCCCGCTACCCGCCGGCGACGTCGAATGACCCCGATGGCAGCAACGGATCGTTCATCCGCGGGGCATATTGATCGAAGTAGACCCGCGCAATGAGTTCGCGCCGACTCCGGACGCCTGCCTTGTCGAAGATCGACTTGAGGTGATCCTGGACCGTGTAGGCGGACACGTGCAGTGCGGTCGCGATGTCCTTGGTCGCCACGCCCTGCAGCACCATCTGGGTGACGTCGCGTTCCCGGGCGGTGAGGCCGAAGGCCGCGACCACCATCGGCACGATCTCCGGGGGGCGCGCCTCCTCGATCGTCACCACCACCTCGCCGACTCGTCCCTCGGCGTTCGAGAGCGGTGACGCGTGCACCACCAACCACATCCCGGAAGCCCCCCGGACGCGCAGTCGAGGCGGGACATCGGTCTCTCCCCGTCCGTAGCGGCGGGCCGCACCCACCAACGAGGTGATCACCGAACTCGCTGCGCCGCTGTTTCTTCCGGTCAGTAGGTCGTCGAGGCGCTCTTCGGCGCCCGAACTCATCTGGATCATCTGGTTGGTGCTGTCGACGATGAGGACGCACGGCCCGGCGGAGGTGGCCTGGGGTTCGGCGACGACCGTGGTGAGCAGCCCGGTCCGGACTCCGCGTGCCATGGACTGCGACAAGGTGTCGAGATAGTCGATCTCGCCGGTATCGAACGGCGCCTCCCCGGCCTCCCGGAAGAACGCGATGGCACCCCACACCTGCGCCCCGTCGCGCAGGATCAGCCGCGCCTCGTCCCGGAAGTCGAAGTGCGGCGTCATGAATTCGGCCATCCGGGGCGAACGCCGGCTATCGCCGCCGGTCAGTTCATGCACGCCGACCGCGTCGACACGGGCGAGTGCGAGTTCGCGGAACGACGAGTCCTCCGCGCGGCCGTACTCCATCAGCCCGAACTCGTCGTCATGGGTGTTGCGTCCGACCAACGATCCGTACTTGCGAACGCTCGTCAGGATCAACGAATTCGGGTCGACGGTGGCGGCGCACGCCGCGGCGTGCGGGACCGCACGGGTCAGCGACTCGATGGTCTCGTCGATGAAGTCACTCACCCCGAGGCCCGCGTGGGCCAGCACGTCGATGTCGCGGCGTACGCGCTCGGCGGTCAAGGCTGCTGTGGCCATGGTCATCAGTGTCCGTCGTCGCAGGTCAGATGTCCATCCCAGATTTGTGGGGCAGACATTCGGGGGACTGTGCTGGTCGCGATCAGGCCGTCCGGCGGAACACCCCGTCCGGATCGTGGCGCTCGCGGATGGCGGACAACCGGTCACAATCGTCCGGCGACCACAGTTCGGGCAACTCCACGGCCGGTGTCTGGCCGGCGAAGTTCAGGGCGGCTCCGTCGGCCCATGGTGCGACCGCGGCGTTCACCGCTCCGACGTGCGGGCCGGCCAGCTCGGCGGCAGCACCTGCCGGGACCGCGATGGCGAGGATGTTGTAGGCCGCTGATCGGGCGGTGACCGAATTCGGAACACCCTGGGGTGCAGCCAGTTTCCCGCCCAAGAGGCGAAGCTCGACGATGGCCAGCGGACTTGCGACCGCCGGTCCGGCCACGGCGAGGACGGCGTCGACGGCCTCGGCCGGGAGCTCCCGTAGTGCGCTGCCACGTTCGATGCTGGGCATCGGTCCCGGCGGATCCATGTGCACGGCGTCGAGCGCGGCGACCGGCATCACAGCGACGTTCTGCAGCAGGACCGGTCCGGCGGTCGTCATCGGGGCGAGTAACTGTGCACCGATCGCCGGATCTCCGGTGTAGGTGAATCGGACGTGGACCGCCATCTGACCCTGCAGCGGGGCAGGGAGCGCAGGGTCCGGCGGGAGGCGCAGGATGGCAACCGAGGTGCCCGCCTCTTCCGGCAGGGTCGGTGCCCATCGGCGCCAGGCATGCAGAACCTGTTCGGCCGCCGATCCGGCAAAGAAGATGCCCCCGCCGTAGATGCTGGAGAGCTCGATCAGGTCGAACTCGACGGCTGTCACGATCCCGCAGCCGTCCCGGCCGCCGAGGAGCGCCCAGAACAGGTCGGGCCCGGCGCCGGCGTCGACCGTGCGAATGGTGCCGTCAGCGGTCGCCACCTCGATGCTGCGGACGTGGTCGGCGGCGTAGCCGAACTGCCTTCCGAGAGGGCTCAATCCGCCGCCGAGCGTGTATCCGACGACGCCCACCGACGAGGACGACCCGACGAGGCCGGACAGTCCGTGTGCCGCGGTCGCGGCGATCACGTCACGCCACCGGGCGCCTGCCCCGACGCGCGCGGTCCTGGTGACCGGGTCGACGCTGACCTCGGTCATGCGGGAGGTGACGATGGTGAGGAACCCGTTGCCTTCGACGACCGGGCCGTGGCCGGTGGCGCGAACGCCCACCCGGAGACCGTGGTCGCGGGCATATCGGACCGCGGCCGCGACGTCGTCGGCCGACGTGGCACCGACGACGATGTCGGGGGTCTGGACGGTGGCTACGTTGAAGCCGGCGAGTTCCGCGGCGTATCCGGGATCGGTTGGGGTGAGGACGGGGCCGGCCACCGTGGCGGCGTCGGGTGTGGTGAGGGACATGGGGTTCTCCTGGTTGTGAAGGGGTCTGAAGAGGTTGTGGTGAGGTTGATCTCGATACGGCGGCTCGCTGCGCTCGCTGCCTACTCGATCAGCGGACAGTGGTCGCTGTGTGGCTTTCCGCTGGTCGAGTAGCCCCGAGCCGCCAGGCGAGGGGCGTATCGAGACCACACTCGCCATGGACGTTCAGCGACCGGCCTGGGCGGTGATCTCGACGGCGAGTCCGGGGAGGGCGAGGGCGGCGACACCGACGAGGGCGGCCGGTGGCGTCGCACCGTGCGCGTCGAGGCGTTCGGTGAGTGCCTCGTAGGCGGCCAGGGTCGCCGGGACGTCGGTCGTGAAGATGGTGATCGAGAAGGCATCCGCCAGCGTGAGGTCGACGCGCGCCAAGATCTCCTCGACATGGTGGACGGCGAGCGAGAGTTGCGCGGCGACATCACCTTCGTGCAGCAGGCTGCCGTCGTCGGCGACGGACGCCTGGCCGGCGATGGTCAGGACTTCACGCGGCGCAGGCCGTAGCTGGGCGTGGTCGAAGCGGAACCCGGCGTTCCAGCTCGTCGGGTTGATGCGGATGGTGGTGCGGGCCGGAGTGCTCATGCATACGAGACTCGCTCGTGCACTCGACGATTCCCATCCCGAGCGTCAGTGGAGTTCTGCGCCCAGATTTCTGGGGGTCATCCGATCGATCGATGACGCGTCAGCCCGTGATCGACGCCCAGGTGAAGTCGCCGTGGTCGCTGCCCAGTCCGGTCGCGACGATCCCGGCCACCGCACAGCCGATCTCCGCGGCGGCGAGGAGTCCCAGATCGTGCCCGCGAGCGGCGAGGAAGCCCGCCGAGAACGAATCGCCGCAACCGCTGGTGTCGACGACGGTCACATCGTGGGCACGAGCATGCTCGGCGTCGTCGGCGGTCACCACGTAGGCACCGTCGGCGCCCGCGGTGGCCGCCACGCAGCTGACGCCGCGGTCGACGAGGCGTCGGCACGCGGCGATCACGTCTGACTCGCCGGTGAATCCGCGGACCTGGTCGTCGTTGGGAAGGAGGTAATCGAGTTGTGGCAGAACAGGTTCGATCCATGCCAGTAGGCCGGGATCGCCGTCGGCGAGGATGTCGGCGGAGATGGTGGTCCCGGTGGCGCGGATGTCGGCGAGCAGCGGGGCCAGTTCCGGCGGGTTGAGGAGCTCCGGTGCACCGATGTGCACGTGGTCCATCCCGGTGAGGAGCTCCAACGGGGCGCTGTCGAGCGGATAGGCGAGGTTGGCGCCGGGTAGGTGCAGCGCAGGTCGGTCCCCGTTACTGCGGATCGGCAACATGCTCATCGACGTCGGTTGGTCGACCGTGACGAGATGGTCGGTGTTCACTCCGTTGCGATCGAGCATGGTGGTCAGCAGGTCGCCGGGGTCATCGTGGCCTATCGCGCCCACCGTGTAGACCTCGACGCCCAGCTTGGCGAGGGCGAGAGCGGTGCCGCCGGCCGGTCCCGCCGGTGACATCCGGATGTTCTGCACGAGGGCAGCACCCTGACCTCCGGGGATCTCGTCCACAGGTTGTGCGAGCACGTCGAGGACGTGTGCTCCGAACGTGGCCACTCTCATGGATTCCTCCCGGGGAACGGTGAATACTGTCGTCGCGTCGCGGTGATCACGACGTCGACGATGTCGTCGTCGGTGAGGGTCGCGGGCGGGGCGACCGCCGCGGAACGCAGGTACAGCTCGGCCAGCCAGTCCACGAGTTCGATTCGGTCGCAGGCCGAGTCGAGGTCGTCGCCGTATGCGACGGAACCGTGGTTGCGCATGAGGGCGGCCGTGCGATCGGTCAGGGCCGCGGCCACCGCATCGCCGAGTGCGCGGCTGCCGAACACTGCATACGGCGCAACCCGGATCGCACCCCCGATGAGGGCGGCCGTGTAATGCACCACGGGCAGCTCATCGACGACGTTGGCAGCGGCTGTCGACGCGATCGGGTGTGCGTGGACCACCGCGGCCGCCGACGTGTGGTGATACACGTCGAGGTGGATGCGCAATTCCGATGTCGGCTGAAAGGGCGTGTCCTCCACGATCGTTCCGTCGAGGTCGACCGCCACCATCTGGTCGGGCGTGACGTCGGCGAGCCGGCAGCCCGACGGGGTCAGGAGAACGTGATCGTCCACGCGGACCGAGAGATTCCCGCCGGTGCCGTGGGTCATCCCCGCGCGGGCAAGTCGATGAGCAGCGGCGCCGAGCGCCGCGCGTTCCTCGGAGAAGCGCACGCCCGAGAGGTTACGCGGTGTCGTCCGAACAGACGAACCGTCGCCATCGCCGGAACCATGCGATCGGTGGCGACGTCCAATAGCCAATCAGACCCGTTGGATGGGAGCATCTATGCAGGGAGCGCACCTTACCGATCTGCGTGATCTCGTGAGGTCTCGATTGGTCCCCGGTTTCACCGGGCTCGTCGAGATCGAGGCGGACGCGCGCGACTGGGCCGAGGACGTCGGTGAGTCGGCCGATGCCGCTGTCGGGGAGGTTCGCCGGCTCTGGGACGATCGGGCGCAAGCGCAACGGCAGTGGACCGACAACGGTGACTATGCGCGGCTGCGGGCTGCCTTCGATGATCTCGACTCAGAAGGCGTGCTGGCCCGGATGAATTTCTCGTGCTGTAGCCGATGCGCCACACAGGAGATCGATGGTGAACGCACCCCGGACCCGGATCGCGACGACTGGTACAAATTCCGCGAGTGGGCCTACGTCTTCTTCCACGAACAGGACGCCGAACGGCTCGCAGACGACGACGCAGTCCTCTATCTCGGCTACAGTGCCTTTCGTCCGCATCCGACCCTGCCGGAATCGCTGCTGGACGCGATGTCGGCCGGTGACGCCGATGCCGAGCACGTCGCATACGAGCGCACCGAGACCCTGCTCGCCGAGCAGATCGTCGGGACCCTTCGGCGGCACGGACTCGATGTCGCGTGGTCGGGTTCCCGGCACGACCGGATCGGTGTCAATGTCAAGGAATGGCGTAAACCGTTGCCACAGAATGTCACTGATCGGGCGTAGAATCATTGCTCGCGCACTGGAGTTACGGATCGGGCGACCGCGTCGTCGGCCCAGCAAGGCGCGATGCCCGGCCGGATGACCCCCCCCACGCGCACGATCGGCGAGGTTCTGTGCACGATCGGCGAGGTTCTGTGCCCGATCGGCCAGGTTCTGTGCCCGATGGGCGAGCTCGTGGGTCAGGCGGGTGGGTCCTCAGCCGAGTGAGCGGTAGACGGCCCGCTCGAAGTCCAGGTACTTGCCGTACGCGGTCGGATCGAGGAATGGGAAGATCTGGGTCGCCCAGAAGCCGCCGATCTTGGTGCGTCGATCAATCCAGTAGTACAGGTTGGCCAGCCCGGCCCAGGCGAGCGATCCCGCGGGTCGGCCCGTGGGAGCGTCCTCGTCGTTGATCAGGAAGCTGAGTCCCCAGGACTTGGGGATTCCCGGAAAAAAGTCCATATCGTGGGCCAGCGCGGGGATCACGCCGGGCAGCGTGGTCACCGTGAGGTCGCCGAGGTGGTTGCGCGAGGCGTCCGCGATCGTGTCGGGCCGCAAAATCTGCTCGCCCGAGTCGGAGAGGCCGTCGTTGAGCCACATCCGGATGAACGCCAGGTAGTCGCGCACGGTCGAGTAGAGGCCCTGGCCGCCCATGTGCACCTCGGGGTCGTCGGGCATCTTCCACTTGTGGTTGGGGGACAAGGAACCGTCCGGCGCTCGGTGGTGCAGGACGGCACGTCGGCGGGCCAGATCGTCGGGGAGGGTGAACGACGTGTCGGACATACCGAGGGGGCTGAAAACGTGCTCGGACATCACGTCGCCCAGTCGGTGACCGGTGACGCCCTCGACGACGAGTCCGGCCCAGTCCATGCTGCTGCCGTACTCCCACCGTGTGCCGGGATCGAAGAGCAACGGAGTGGACAATGATTCCATCGTCGCACTGATGACACCCGGAACGCCGTGGTCACCGGTCAGCCGACGATAGTTCTCGTTGAAGAAGTCGTATCCGAAACCGGCTGTGTGGGTGAGTAATTGGCGTGCCGTCACGTCGGAGGACGGTGGGCGGAGTCGGGGGCTGCCGTCGTCCGCGAAGCCGTCGAGCACCTGGACGTCGCGCAACTGCGGGACGTATTCCCTGGCCGGCACATCGAGATCGAGCAGGCCGCGCTCGACGAGTTGCAGAGCGACGGTTGCGGTGATCGCTTTGGTGGTGGAGAACATGGCGAATACGCTGTCGATGGTCATCTGATCGGTGCCGTCGACAGCGCGCAGGCCCGCAGCGGACAGCGTCAGGAGCTCCGTGTCGGTGGTGACGCCCGCGACCACGCCGGGCACTCGTGCCGAGCCGGTGACCGCGGCGTCGAGTACCTCGCCGACCGCACGCTCGATCTTCCGTGAATCGATGATCTGTGGACCCATGGCGCTCATCCTCCTCGATGCGCTGACGGTCGATCTCAGGCAGGTCGCCGGAGTGTGTCGACGAACTCGCCGAGCCGCCGTAGTCCCTCGGTCAGTTCGTCGATCGATGCTGCGTACGACAGCCGAACGTGGTCGTCGGCGGTATGGTGGCCGAAATCCTTTCCCGGAGTGAGGGACACGTGTACCTCACGCAATGCTCGGTCACAGAACTCCGACGACGTGAGTCCGGTCGGCGAGACATCGAGGTAGACGTAGAACGCGCCGTCGGGCACCACCGGCACATCGAGTCCGATCCGCGCCAGACCGTCGACGACGAGTTCGCGCCGGATGCGGAACTCCTCGCGGCGGGCCTCGGCCAACGTGAGCGATTCGTCGGTGAAGCACTCGAGTGCGGCGTACTGCGCCGGTGTCGGAGGGCAGATGTAGTAATTCTGCGCCAGTCGTTCCATCACCGGGACGAGATCGTCGGGCACGATGCACCAGCCCAGACGCCAGCCGGTCATCCCGAAGTACTTGGAGAAGCTGTTGATGACGATCGCACCTGGGTCCGCGGCCAGGATGCTCGTCGGGCGGGCGCCGTCGGGCCCGGGATCGGCCAGGCCGAGATAGATCTCGTCGACGATCCGCCATCCGTCGCGGTCGGCCACGTCGGCGCAGATCCGGACCAGTTCGTCGTACGGCACCGACGTCCCGGTCGGATTGGACGGCGACGCGACCATCACTCCCCGAGTGTGTTCGCCCCAGGCGTCGGTGACGAGTGCCGACGTCAGTTGGAAGCGCGTTGCCGGGGTGGTCGGTATCAGACGCACATGCGCCCCGAAGCTCTCCGCGAACTGCCGGTTGCACGGATACGACGGATCGGCGACGAGGACCTCGTCGCCCGGATCGACGAGGGCAGCGCAGCTCAACAGCAGTGCGGCCGAGGCCCCGGACGTGACGACCACTCGCCGGGGGGCGACATCCACACCGAATTCGGTGCGGCAGAACCCGGCGATCGCCGTGCGCAGTTCGGGCAACCCGAGTGCCCCGGTGTAGGTCAGCGGCTGGCCGTCGGTCAGCTCACGGATCGCGGCGAGAAAGGCCGGCGGTGCACCGAAGTCGGGCTCGCCGATACTCAATTTGATGACGTCGTGACCGGCGGCCTCGAGTTCGGCGGCCCGCTTTCCGAACTCCATCGCGTAGAACGGCGCGACGGCCTCGGCGCGCTGGGAGATCCTCATGGGGTCATTGTGGGCCCAGCGGCCGAGGCCGTGCGAAGCGGGCCGGATCGTTTCCGGTTCGCGGCGGGTCAGCTCTCCGGGATGTAGTTGAACTCGTCAGGGTTCGGTCCGCGACGCCGGTCCTTGTTCAGCCCGTCGATGGCGGCGATGTCTTCGACGGACAGCTCGAAATCGAAGAGGGAGAAGTTCTCCTCGACCCGTGAGCGGGTCACCGACTTCGGAAACACGATGTCGCCGCGCTGGATGTGCCAGCGCAGGGTGACCTGAGCTGTGCTGCGGTTCTTCTCCTGGGCGATTTTGACGAGTACGGGGTCGTCGAGGACGTCGCCCTGTGCGATCGGCGACCACGCCTCGGTCGCGATGTCGTGCTCGGAGTTGAATGCGCGCAAGGCATTTTGCGTCAGGTACGGATGGACCTCGATCTGGTTGACCGCGGGCACCACATCGGTTTCGGCGAACAGTCGCTCAAGGTGAGCGCGCTGGAAGTTGGAGACACCGATCGCTCGTGCCTTGCCGTCGCCGTGGAACTTCTCGAGGGCCCGCCAGGTCTCGGCATAGTCGCCGACCCCGGGCAGCGGCCAGTGGATCAGGAAGAGATCGATCTGCTCGAGACCGAGGTCCGCGAGTGTCTGATCGGCGGCCTTGAGGGCGTCGTCGTAGGCGTGGAAGCCGTTGTTCAGTTTGCTGGTGATGAACACGTCGCGACGATCGAGCCCCGATTTGGCCAGGGCGGCGCCAACGCCCTTCTCGTTCCCGTACATCTCGGCGGTGTCGATGTGGCGGTAACCGACGTCCAGCGCGGCCAGCGTGGCCGCCTCGGTCTCCTCCGGCGGGATCTGGAAAACGCCGAAACCGAGCTGGGGGATCTGTACACCATTGTTGAGAGTGATTGTGGGAACCGACATTCGGCTACTTCCTTTCGGTTGGATCAGCTTTCAGGTGGCTCACGGCAGCAGGATGAACTTGCCCCGTGGATGTGCGTGCTCGAGTTCGGTGAGTGCGGTCGCGGCGTCGGTCAGCGGGAAGGTCGCGGCGACCTCGGTGAGGAGTGTTCCCGCCGCGGCGTCGGCGATGAGGCCTTCGACGGCCGCGGCCCGATGTCGTCTGCTCTCCGGGGTGCTGCCGTTCACCAGGACGATTCCGTCGGCGGCACGTCCGAAGGCGGCGACACTGACGACCTTTCCGGGATTGTCGACCAGGGCAAGTGAGGTGTCGATGGCGTCGTCGTTGCCCACCGTGTCGATGACGGCGGTGACCGGGGCCGGCGTGAGCGCCGCGATGCGCTCGAGGAGTCCGTCGCCATAGGGCACCGGGGTCGCGCCGAGTGCGCGCACGTGTTCCTGGTTGGCGGGACCCGCGGTGGCGATGACGGTTGCACCCGCGGTCACTGCGAGCTGCACCGCGATCGAGCCGACCGCGCCGGAACCGCCGTGGACGAGAACCACATCGGATTCGGTCACGTCTGCGGTGCGCACGGCGTCGGCCGCAGTGACCCCGACGAGGAGGAGCCCGGCCGCGCGCTCGACGTCGAGTTCGGCAGGCCGCGGATGAACTGCGCGGACGTTCGCGAGCACGCTGTCGGCGTACGCGCCGTGAGCCCGGTACACGATGACCTCGTCGCCGACCGCGAAGGGATCTGCGAGGTCGCCGACCGCGGTCACCGTCCCCGCCAGCTCGTAACCGATCGCCAGCGGGAGTTTCGACTCGTCGGTGCCGGTCTGGCCACGGACGGACTTGACGTCGACCGGGTTCATCCCGATGGCCCGTGTCTGCACGACCACCTGTCCCGGCAGGGGAGCCGGGATCTCGTGATCGACATACTCGAGCACATCTGCAGGGTCGCCATAGGCGGTCGCGACGAATCTCTTGGCCATGTGTGGTTCAAGGGTACGGCCCGGGGCGAGTATTCCGATGCGAGTCGGCCTGCGCTGCCGACCGGGGGCCGACGTCGACCGGTGGCGCAATTGGTAACCGTTCAGTTACCATTCTGTGATGGGTGTCTTCGACGCGATCGCCGATCCGGTACGTCGCCGAATCCTGCGGATATTGGTCGACGGTCCCTGTCGGGTCGTCGACATCACCGATGTGCTCGCCGGCGACCGCCCGATCTCCCGGCCCGCCATCAGCCGTCACCTGCGGGTACTCGCCGCCGCGGGGCTGGTCGACGTCACCGACCGGGGCCGGGAAAGGCACTACCGCCTCGACCCGAAACCGCTGGAGGATGTCCGGACATTCCTGGCAGACCTGGGTCCGCGACCCGACGAATTGCCCGGCGCCGGGCGGGCGGGCACGCACCGATCGAGGATCGACGAGGGGATGCTCGATGCCCTCGACACCGAGGTGTATCGCACCAGACGCGACGGCCGCAGGGTGGCCGTCGACCCACAGGAGGACTCCGCATGACCACAGATCCGTCCGGCCGCCACCTCGTCCGCGCAGAAGGCGACGCCATGGAGTTCACCCGCACGTTTCGCGCCGGCATCGATGACGTGTGGGCGGCGGTCACCGAGTCCGATCGACTGGCCCGGTGGATCGGCTTCTACAGCGGCGACCCCGCCGGCGGCCACGTCGACTTCACGATGAACGCCGAGGGCGAGGAGAACATGTCGCCGACCCGGTACGACATCCGTCGCTGTGAGCCGCCCCGGCTGCTGCGGGTGCACACCACCGACGACTTCGGCACCTGGGATCTGATCGTCGAGTTGTCCGAGTCCGACGGGATCACGACGCTGGTGCTCAGCCAGATCATCGACGATCCCTCGATGATCGAGAACACCGGCCCGGGCTGGGAGTACTACCTGGACCGACTGTCGGCGGTGATCGGCGGGTGCGATCCGGACGTCATCGATTTCGACGACTACTACCCGGCGCAGCGTGATTACTACCTGGCGATTCAGCAGTCGGTGATCGGTGACAGCAGTCAGTGACCGGTGACGCCGGATCACGGCAATCCTGACGCGCACGGGTCGACGAACCCGCCCGGCCTACGGGCGGAACCACGCCGCCGGATCGTCGCGGAGAGCGTTCTGGATGCGGAGCCGGGAGGTCTCGGCGAGGTCCTCGGGTAGGTCGTCAGCGGGAAACCAGGTGACGTCGGTGTTCTCGTCGTCGGCCGCGTGCGGTTCGCCGTCGATATGGCGGGCCAGGAAGCAGACGTCGAGGTACTGCGAGTGGTCGCCATTGGGATAGACGATCATGGGCGTCACGTCAACGCTGGTCAGGCGTACCAGTTCGGCTCGGACGCCGGTCTCCTCGGCGATCTCGCGCAGCACCGCTCGAGCAGGTTCCTCGCCGGGTTCGAGGACGCCGGACACCACCGCCCATTCGCGGGTGTCCGCTCGATGGGTGAGCAGGATGCGTCCGGTGGCGTCGAGCACCACCGCACTCACCCCGGACAGCCAGAGTGGCTCATGTCCGACGTGGCGGCGTAGGTCACGGATGAAATCTGGGATGGGCACGGAATCCATCCTGCCAAGACGGCCGGCGGGCCACGGGGTCTGTCGGTGGCCGGTGATTCACTGACGCCATCCCGACCACAGGAGGTGCCCGTGAACCCGCAGCAACCAGATCCCCATCCGAACATGCACGGCATGGAGTCGGACGGGACCGGTGCGTCGCCGACGATGAGCTGGGGCGCGATGGAACGGTGGCTCGTGGAATCGATGGGGGAGATGCCCCGGGCCGCCATCCTGGACATCGGTCCGGCCGGAGTCCGCGTCGACGACACCGACGACGTCGAATGCGCACAGATCCAGTCGCTGAGCTCGGAGACGTTCCTGCTCCGGCTCTCCACCGTCGTCATGTCGGTGCCGCTGCTCGCGTCGTTCAGCGTGCCGCGCACCGCGCTCGACACCTGGTTCTACGACGACGTCTTCGACGAGTGCACCCACGGATACCTGATGAGTCGCTCCCGGCGCCGCGTCGCCGAGATCGGCGTCGCGTGGTTCCGGGACCGATGCGGCTTCGCGTCTCCGGGCGATCTCGGCTGCTCGTACACCGAGCCGGTGCGGCTCCCGCGGTCGGCGCCGCGGTGACGGGGAAGACGGGGGTCAGGGATGCCCCTGATCTTTCCCCGAATTCGACCGGGACCTGATGATTTCCGGCCGCGGGAAGTCCACAGTGGAGTCATGACCACACCAACAACCCCCACAAACACGACGGGCAACGGCCTCGGCTTCTGGAAAGTGCTCGGCATCATTGCAGTGGTGCTCCTCGCCCTCGCGATCGTCGGCCCACTTCTGAAGGGACTCTTCTGGATTGCGCTGTTCGGCCTCGCGATCTACGGCGGCTTCATGCTCTACCGGTCCAAGTCGGGTAAACGTCAGAACGGTTCCTCTTCGCTGTAGGCGCGCCTACAATCGGGGAACATGAGCGGTATCGACGTCGTCACCGGTGACATCACATCGGTGCGTACCGACGTCATCGTCAATGCCGCGAACTCCTCGTTGCTCGGCGGCGGTGGAGTCGACGGTGCGATCCATCGCGCCGGCGGCCCCGCCATCCTTCGGGAATGCCGTCTGCTCCGCGAGACCACGCTGCCGTCCGGTCTCGAGACCGGTGCCGCCGTCGCCACCACGGCCGGTGACCTGCCGGCGCGCTGGGTGATCCACACGGTCGGTCCGGTGTACTCCGACCGTGAGGACCAGTCGCAGGTGTTGCGGTCGTGCTACACCCGCAGCCTGCGTCTGGCGGACTCGCTCGGCGCGCAATCCCTGGCGTTCCCGCTGATCTCCGGTGGCGCCTACGGGTGGCCCCTCCACGACGCCGTCGACCAGCAGGTTCGGGCTGTCAAAGAAGCAAATTCGACTGTCGAATCCATTATGTTCGTTGCCTTTTCGGACGAGATCGCGAATCTCACACGCCGTGCGCTGAGTTGATCACCCATTGGTCGGTCCGCCTGACTATTCTCGGCTGGTGGCCGAATACTGGGTGGACGCGACGGGTGCGGATTCGCGCGCCGAAGCAGCAGGTGGCAGGGTGCGTGACCCGCGGTGACCGCCGAGACCGATCAACTCGACCGCCCATCCCGGGACGAGACCCGGTTGGTGGAGCCAACGATGCTGCGACCGTATTCAGTCGCCTATGACGTTGCGGCGCGTGCTCGTCGCATCGACCGTTCCCAGGACGGCGACGAGACGCCGATTCTCGAACGCCTCGAGCGGATGGCGGTCACCGCCAGTCGCGTGTCCGATGAGCGATCCATCCCGGGTGAGGTGCTGATCGACATCGACCGCGACGTCTGGCGGCCTGCCACTGTGCCGGGATACCTTCAGCTGTTCATCGCCGACCATGGCAACGACGGGACCGTGGCGATCGTGGTGACCCGTTTCGTCATCGACCACGCCGCCGATGTCTCCCGTCTGATCGATCACGCCTTCGTCGAGCCGCGTGCGCTGCCCGAGTGGACCGAGAACGAGGCCACCCGAACACAACCGGGCTTCCGGACCGAGGGCTCCTCGCTGCAGACGGGTACCTACGTCGGTGACGATCAGACCTGGTATTGCGCGATCCGGTACGCCGCCTACCGCCGCGGCAACGTCGCGTATCTCCTGCACGCGACCGGGACCGCGCCGGCTCGCGAGGGCGACACGTTCCGGCGGTCGATCGCATCTGCGGTCAGCTCGGTCCGCTTCGAGGACTGAGGGGGAGACGATCAGATGGTCAAACGTTCCGACCGCGTGGACGACCTGGAGGCCGCGCTGGCCGCGACGGCGGTCTTCGTCGATGATCCGGACGACCAGGGCTGGATGACTGCACACGTCGGCCGGCAGGACCTGTTCGTGCGGATCGGCGATTTTCCCGATGAGGACCTGTGGTCGCTCTGGCTCGGCGACGGTCGGTGGATGGACTTCACCGTGGTACCGGCCGGATGGACGCTGCGTGTGCCGGGTCGGCGTTGGCCTGCCGGAGCGCGACCTCGGTTGCCGAAGAACGAGTTCCACGCCTGACGGCGTGAGTCCTGCTAGGCGCTGGTGCTCGATGACATGGCGGACGCGCGAGGGTCGGGTGCTCCCAGACCCGGGGCGTCGATGCTCATGCCGCTGGTCTCGAACCCGAAACGTATGGTCACGATGACTCCGAGGATCGTCGTGCCGACGAGCAGGAAGAGCAGCGCGCTGGTCCCGATCGCATCCGCGAGCATGGGGAAGAAGAACGCCGCGCCAACCGCGCCCACCTTGGCGAACGATGCCGCGAATCCTGCTCCCTTGCCTCGGATCTCGGTGGGAAAGACCTCGCCGGAGATGAGATAGGTCATAGAGTTCGGCCCGAGGTTGTTCATGAAGTAGAAGAGCACGAAGCCGCCGAACAGCAATGGGATGTTGTAGTCGTCTGGATCCAGGGTGGCCATCGCGACCAGGAACAGACCGAGTCCGCAACCCACGAAGCCGGTGATCTGCAGACGCAGGCGTCCTACACGCTCGACGAGGAAGATCGCCACGACGATCCCGATGATGAACACGATGTCCATCAGGGCGGATCCCTTGGCGCCCAGCATGTCGTTGTGGATGACATCCTGTAGCGAGTCGAGGTCGGATTGGCGGCCGACCAC
The DNA here is from genome assembly GCF_049847105.1 of Gordonia sp. DT218. Classification (NCBI taxonomy): domain Bacteria; kingdom Bacillati; phylum Actinomycetota; class Actinomycetes; order Mycobacteriales; family Gordoniaceae; genus Gordonia; species Gordonia sp. DT218. The sequence goes on from NZ_JBNCNS010000002.1 coordinate 363,993, forward strand.
CGCGGCGAGGAGGACCGGGGTGAAGATGCCTACCCCGTAGGTGCACAGGTCCTGGAGAACCCAGGGCACCGACGCAAAGATCGTCACCCTGCGGTATTTCGCGCCGAAGAGGTCGCGATATCGGCCAGACCGTGCCGAATGTGCCGGATTCTCCCCATCGGGCCGCAAAATCACCTGGCTGGGGTAGGCGGGCTTCCGGGCGAGCAGTCGTTGCGTCTCGACCTCGGCATCATGCAGCCGGCCGCGGGACAGCAGCCAATGCGCGCTGTCGGGAAGGTAGAAACGGCCGATCAGGACCAGGATGGCCGGGATGATCACCGCCCCGTACATCCAGCGCCAGGCCTCGACGTCCGGGTTGTGGTACAGGATGAAGAAGCCCAGGAATGTGCCCGCGAACGCGCCGACGGACTGGAACCCGAACGCGGACAGCACGAGCCGGCCCCGTCGGGGCGTGGGCGTGCTCTCGGAGATGACCATGTGGGCCCTGGGGTAGTCGCACCCCAGGGCGATCCCCGCGCCGAAGAGGAAGACCACCAGCGCCATGAAGTTCGGCGCGAACGTGGTCGCCGTGACGAAGAGGGCGAAGATCGCCATCTCGGCGATGAACATCCTCTTCCGTCCGAATCGGTCGGCGAGGCTGCCGAGCGCGGTCGCGCCGACCAGGATGCCGGCCAACGACGCCGACGAGATGAAGCCCTGTTGGGTGGTGTTCAGGGAGAAGTCGATCGTGATCAGGGGCAGGGCGACCCCGGTCATGAAGATCATGATGCCCTCGAAGAACTTACCCGCGGCGGCGAGCCACCAGATCCGCCATTGCATCCCGGTCATCGGCGGAATCGCGGTGTCGGTACCGTCCCGCCAGAGGGGTTTGTCGTCGATGTACTCCTGGACCGTCCGTCCCGGTTGCTCGTGCCCAGACAACATGCACTCTCCTCACACGACCGGTAGCCCGTCGTCGACCGGGACTGCCCGAAATTCCGTCGACAGCACCGGCCGCCCTCTTCCTCTCTCGCGTCGAAGGGCCCTGCGCGAGAAATCGTTCACCATTCACTTGTGGTTCATCGGATCGCGATGAAGCAAACATCTCGGGGCGGCCGCCTGACGGATGGCGGGCTCGCTCAGGAGGTCACGACCGAAGCGGCGGCGAGAGTTCGGACGTGACCGGCTCGACGACGTCTGCGCTCGCCCCGCCGGAGGTCTCCTCGTCGATCTCCTCGAGTTCGACGGCCTTCGGCCTGCGGCCGCCGGTGAACAGTGATGCGAGCGCACCGATCACACAACACACGATGGCGAAGGTGAACGCGGCGGTGAGGCCGTCGGCGAACGGACTGCTGATGAGGTGGGGGAAGAAGTCCAGTCCGGTCAGCGTGTCCTGATTGCCCTGCGGCAGGCTCGAAAGCTGTGGACCGAGTAGCTGCTCCACCGGGTTGTAGCCGAGGAAGGCGGCGAAGAGGACGGCGACCGCCGGCAGGTGCGCGATCTGATCGGCCTGCACCGCGGGTACCCCGTTCGCGGTGAGCCCGGCGCCCATCGTCGCCGGGAGATGAGCCGAGAGTCCACTGATCATCAGACTGAAGAACAGACCGATCGACAGCACCATGGCGGCGTTCTGGAAGGTCGTCATCATGCCCGACCCGGAGCCGCGGGCGTCCGCGGGCAGGCTGTTCATCACCTCGGCGCGGTTCGGCGACGAGAACATCCCCATGCCGACGCCGTTGAGGAACAGCACGATTGCGAACGTGGGGTAGGAGAAGTCGACCGGCATCGCGATGAGCGCGGCGAAGGTGCCGGCGGTGATGAGCATGCCGGTGGTGGTGAACCACTTGGTGCCCAACCGGTCCGACAAAGCGCCCGACAGCGGTGCGGTCAGCAGGAATCCGATGGTGATGGGGATCATGTAGATGGCCGACCAGAGCGGCGTCTGCTCGAAGTTGTACCCGTGCTGGGGGAGCCAGATCCCCTGGAGCCAGATGATCAGGATGAACTGCAGTCCACCGCGGCCGATCGACGACATGAGATTGGCGATGTTGCCGAAGGTGAACGAGCGGTTGGCGAACAGGTGCAGGTTGAACAGCGGGCTCGGCACCCATGTCTCGATGAAGACGAAGGCGACCAGCATGAGGGTGCCGCCGATGAGGCAGGACAGCACCATCGGACTGGACCAGCCCATGCTATGTCCGCCGTACGGCTGGATGCCGTAGGTGATGCCGACGAGGACGGCCACGAGCCCGACCGCAAAGGTGATGTTGCCCCACCAGTCCATCTGTGCGCGGCGGCGCACACCGGTGTCTCGGAGTTTGAGGTATGCCCAGATGGTCCCGATGACACCGAACGGCACCGACACGAGGAAGATGAGGTTCCAGTGGATGGGTGCGAGGATGCCGCCCACCAACAGGCCGAGGAACGAGCCGGCGATCGCTGCGACGCCGTTGATGCCGAGCGCGAGTCCACGCTGGTCGGCGGGGAAGGCGTCGGTGAGGATCGCCGACGAGTTCGCCATCAGAAATGCACCGCCGACGCCCTGGACGATGCGCCACGCGATGAGCCAGATGGCGGCTGCGCTGCCGTCGAACCAGGTGATGGCGAGAAAGATCGACGAGACGGTGAAGATCGCGAAACCGAGGTTGTACATGCGGGCGCGACCGAACATGTCGCCGAGGCGTCCGAAGCTCACCACCAGCACGGCGGTGACCACGAGGAAGCCCATCATCATCCACAGCAGGTAGCTGGTGTTCTCGGGGAGCAACGGATTGACGTGAATCCCACGGAAGATGTCGGGCAGCGCGATCAGGACGATTGAGCTGTTGATGGTCGCGATCAACATGCCCAGGGTGGTGTTGGAGAGCGCGATCCATTTGTATCCGGGACCGGGACCCGGGTCGGCCGCGGCGGGTGCGGCGAGTGCGGCGGAGGTCATGGAAGTCCTTGGGGGAGGCAGGGAGCCGACGGGTCGGGTTCGCGAGGGTGGACGGGGTCAGGTCGTACCGAGCGCCGCGGCGAGGATCATCAGCCCGCGGCCGACGGTCGATCGGTCGTCGTCGTCGAGGGCGTCGAGGGCCTCCGCGAGCACCCGGGCCCGCTCGGTCCTGGCGTTCGCGATGAGTTCCACCCCGGCCGGCGTCGGATTCAGCAACCGTGCCCGGCCGTCGTCGGGGTCCGGGGTCCGTTCCACGAAGCCCTGTTCCTCGAGTGCCGCGACGATCCGGGACATGGTCGGCGCGGTCACGGACTCGCGCTCGGCGAGTTCCGACAGGCGGATGGGGGCGTGATTGATGACCGTCCACAGTGCTGCGGCGACCCCGGCACTGAGGTTGCGGTTCCCGCCACGGGTGCGCAGCGTCCGGTTGATGCGTGTGAGCTGGTGATAGAGCGTTGCGACATCGGTGGTGCCGACGATGTCCGCGCCGGGGACGGCTCGTGTCATGGCCTGTTCCTTCGCCAGAGAGGTCGCGTGAGACGCCGCGGCCATGTGGTTGTCGCTTTTCCAGCACATTAGTTGCTTAGTGCTAAGTAAGCGAATGGTAAAGGTCTCAGAGGGACGAAGGCTGTGTCCGTGGTCTCGTCTTCGCGACGAATCCGGCGTCGTGGGTCCGCCCTGAGTGGTGCGGGCGTAGCGTCCGCACCACTCAGGGCACCAATCGCAGCGGCGAAGGTGTGCCGACGCCGAAGATCTGGAGGAGCCATGCTCGGACTGGGAATCATCGGATGGATCATCATCGGCGGACTGGCGGGTTGGGTGGCCAGCATGATCATGAAGACCAACGCCCAGCAGGGCATTCTGCTGAACGTCGTGGTCGGCATCGTCGGCGGACTGATCGGCGGGTTCATCCTCAGACTGTTCGGCGTCGACGTCGAGGGCGGTGGCCTCATCTTCAGCTTCGTGACGTGCTTGGCCGGGGCGTGTCTGCTGATCTGGCTGGTCGGCCTCGTGCGGGGGCGCACCAAGGTCTGACGCCGGTGGTCTGACGTCGGTAGCGTGGACCGAGACGATCCCGATCGAGAGGAGTCCAGAATGGCCCGCGTGGCAATCATCGGAGGACACGGCAAGATCGCGTTGCGCTTGGCGAAGACGTTGTCCGAACGCGGTGACGACGTGACGTCGATCATCCGCAACGAGGCGCACGTCGACGACGTGGCCGCCACCGGCGCCGCACCCGTCGTCGCCGACGTCGAGGACCTGGACGCGGCCGGGCTCGCATCCGTGCTGGCGGGTCACGACGCGGTGGTGTGGTCAGCGGGGGCCGGGGGCGGCAGCCCGGACCGGACCTACGCCGTGGATCGCGACGCGGCGATCCGTTCGATGGATGCCGCCGCGTCGGCCGGGGCGAAGCGCTACGTCATGGTGTCCTATTTCGGTGCCGGACCCGACCACGGTGTCCCCGAGGACAATTCGTTCTATCCCTACGCCGAGGCGAAAGCGGCGGCCGACACGCACCTGAAGGGCACAGGGTTGGACTGGACCATTCTTGGACCGAGCCGGCTCACCGATGAGCCTGGCAGCGGTCGGATCACCACGGGCGAGGACCGTTCGGCGAGCAGCGAGGTCAGCCGCGACAACGTTGCGCTGGTGGCCGCCGCGGTGCTCGCCGACCCGGCGACGATCCATCGCACCATCGAGTTCGACGACGGAGACACCCCGATCGCCGACGCGCTCGCCTGAAAAGCCCGCGTTTCTGGTCGATGACCGGGATCGACGGATGAACCCGATACCGCTGGCCGACCTACGCGCCGTCGTCGGTGAAGCGCACGTGCTGGACGACGCGGATGCGGCTGCCGGCTACCTGACCGATTGGACCGGCCGGTGGACCGGCCGCGCCGACGCGGTGATCCGGCCACGTACCACCCAGGAGGTGGCCGCCGTCGTCGCCCGGTGCGCCGACGCCGGGATCGCGATCTGCGTGCAGGGCGGTAACACCGGATTGGTCGGTGGGTCGGTACCGCCTGTCGGTGGCGACCCCGCGGACCGTCCACTGGTCCTGGTGACGACCACGCGGATGACCGACATCGACGGCGTCGACACCATCGGCCGGTGCGTCGGGGCGCAGGCCGGTGCGACGATCGACGCGATCGATCGCCAGGCCACCGAGTCGGGGCTGAGGTTTCCCGTCGACCTCGCATCCCGGGAATCGGCCACCGCCGGAGGTCTGGTCGCCACCAACGCGGGCGGAATCCGGATGATCCGGCACGGCAACACCCGCAGCCAGGTTCTCGGCGTCGAGGCCGTCCTGGCAGACGGCCGAATCCTGCGCCGGTGGACATCTCTCGTGAAAGACAATGTGGGATACGACCTCCCGGGACTGCTCGCCGGCAGCGAGGGCACCCTCGCGGTCATCACGCGTGTGCTGTTCCGTCTCGTCGCACCACCGCGCGACACGATCGTCAGTGTGGCGGCCGTACACCACGTCGCCGACGCGATCGATCTTCTCGGCTCCCTGGCCGGTAGGGGGCTGACCATCGAGGCCGCCGAGGTCATGACCGAGGCGGGTATCACGCTCGTCGAGGATTTCGGACCACGACGTCCCGTTGCGGCGCGGGCACCCTTCTACGTACTGGTCGAGACGTCCGGTACCGGCGACGTCGAGGCCGCGGTCCTCGAGGCCCTGAAGAATGCACCAGTCGCCGACGCCGTGCTCGAACCGGGTCCGGCGCGAGCTCTGTGGGCAGCACGGGAACAGCACACCGAGTCCATCGCGCGGTCGAGCACGACGGCAGTCGTCAAACTCGATGTGTCGGTGCCGATCCGAGCGCTACCCGAGGCGCTGGCCGAACTCCAGGCGGTGGCCGGGGTGGTCGACCATCCGTGCCGTCCGATCCTCTTCGGCCACATCGGTGACGGCAACATCCACGTCAATCTGCTCGACGTTCCCGAGAATCGCGTCGAGGAGCTGACCTCACATGTGTTCGGCATCGTCGCGGCCAACGGCGGCAGCATCAGTGCCGAGCACGGGATCGGACGTGCGAAGACCGCGTGGACCCATCTCGGTCGGGGAGAGGTCGACCTTGCGGCGATGCGTGCCGTCAAGGACGCATTCGACCCGGCCGGCCTGTTGAATCCGGGAGTCCTCTTCGGCTGAGTGTGCCGTCTGTCCACGCGGCCGTTCACGGTCGGAGAGTTCTGATCACCGTGATTCGGACCCTGGGGTGCGCGCCGCGGTGTCGCTACCGTACTGCGGTCATGGCCACCACCACCCTCACCGCTCCGGACCTGCCGAACCTGTCCGACGAGACCGACGACGAGCGCCGCAAGCGGCTCCGTACCGTCGTCGCCGCGAGTCTGCTCGGCACCACCATCGAGTGGTACGACTTCTTCCTGTACGCCACCGCGGCGAGTCTCGTCTTCAACACGGTGTTCTTCCCGGATCAGAGCTCATTCGTCGGAACCCTGCTCTCGTTCGCCACCTTCGCAGTCGGCTTCGTCGTCCGTCCGATCGGCGGGATCGTCTTCGGCCACATCGGAGATCGCATCGGGCGCAAGCGAACCTTGGCGCTGACCATGGTTCTGATGGGTGCCGCGACCGCTCTGATGGGCGTGTTGCCCACCGCCGCGTCGATCGGCGTCCTCGCGCCCGTCCTGCTGCTCGCGCTCCGTGTGCTGCAGGGCTTTGCGCTCGGCGGAGAGTGGGCGGGCGCAGTCCTGCTCGCCGTCGAGCACAGCCCGCGCCGTCGTCGTGGATTGTTCGGCAGCATCCCGCAGATCGGTCTGGCCCTCGGCCTCGCGCTCGGAACAGCGGTCTTCGCGATCCTGCAGGTGACCCTCGACGACGACGCGTTCCTCACTTACGGATGGCGGATCGCCTTCCTCGTGAGCGTCGTGCTGGTGGTGGTCGGCTTCGTCGTTCGCCTCAAGGTCGACGAGACTCCCGCATTCGCCGAGGTGGCGGCGCTCTCGAAGAGGTCGTCGGCGCCCCTGCGCGACGTCGTGCTGCCGCCCAACACGCGCAACACAGTCCTCGGCATGCTGGCGCGCTGGGGTGAGGGTTCGGCGTTCAACACCTGGGGTGTCTTCGCGATCGCCTATGCGACCAAGGAACTCGATCTCGCCGAGGTGCCGGTGCTGATCTCCGTCACGATCGCATCGGTGGTGATGGCACTGCTCCTGCCGGTGTCGGGGCTGCTCACCGACCGATACGGACCCAAACGCATCTATCTGATCGGTATCACAGCGTACGGAGTCGTGGTGTTCCCGGTGTTCGCGCTGTTCGGCACCGAGGACCTGGTGTGGTTCACGGTCGCCCTCGTCGTGGTCTTCGGGGTGGTGCACGCACTCTTCTACGGCGCGCAGGGCACGCTCTTCGCCAGTCTGTACCCCACCGAGGTCCGCTACACCGGCCTGTCGGTGGTCTATCAGTTCTCCGGCATCTATGCGTCCGGCCTGACGCCGCTGATCCTGACCGCCCTGATCGGCGCGGCGGGTGGATCGCCGTGGCTCGCTGCGGCGTACCTCGCGCTCACGGCGGTCATCAGCGTGATCGCCACGTCGTTGATCCGGCAGCGCGACCTGCAGCTGGCGACCGGGACCCGGTCATTGTGATCGGGTGCCGGATCAGAGGGCGGACAGGACCGCCGTCGACTCCACCGGTTCGGAGAACATCGGGTAGTCGAAGCTGATCGCGTTGTCGTGTTCGGCGACCGACGTCGCCGCCGTGCAGTCGGTCAGCGTGATGACCCGATACCCATTCTCGTACCCCGACCGCATGGTGGACTCCACGCAGCAGTTGGTGAGGAATCCTCCGAGGATGATCGTGGTGATGCCCTTGCTGCGCAGGATGAAATCGAGGTTGGTGCTCGCGAAGGTGTCCAGTCCGCGCTTGCCCTCGATGACGATGTCGCCGCCGGCCGGGGTGAGGTCGTCGACGATCGTCGCGCCCCAGGAGTCCTTGACGAACGCATTGCCGTCGACGACACCTTTGAGGATCCCGTACGGATGTCGCGTGAGTTCGCCATAGCCCGGTGCGAAGGTGATCGGGGCGTGCATGATCGTCACACCCGCGTCGCGGGCCTTCTCGACCAGCGCGACGGTGTTGGCGAGCATGCCGGTCTTGTCCATCACCTCGGAGACGGCATCGTGCAGCACCCCGCCGTCGCTGGTGAACTCGTTCTGGAATTCGATCAGAACGAGGGCGGTGGTGGCGGGGTCGAGCGTCAGGGTGTCGGCCATGGTGTCCCTTTCGGTGCGGTGGGGCTCGCCGGCGCCACCGATTGTGGTGATGGCGATCACATTAGCCGAGCGATTCGGCGGGCGCCCGCAGAGTGACGATGACGCGCGCGCCTGCCCGAATCCTGAGACGATGCAGACGTGACGACCGACGATGTGGCCCGCGGGGAGCTGGCCGGACTCGCCCGGCGGTGTGGTGTGGCAACGAGCTACGTGGGCTGGGATGAGCTCGATCACGACGTGAGCTCGACGACGATCGTCTCGGTGCTCGGTTCGCTGGGCATCGCGGCGGGTTCGGCCGTCGAGATCGCCGCGGCGCACGCCGCTCTCGACGACGAACCGTGGCGCACGATGCTCCCGCCGGTGACGGTGTCCACCGAGGGGTCCGGATCGACGTTCGTCGTCCATGTTCCGCACTGGAATCCCGTGCACGTATGGATCACCACGGAAGACGGAGGTGCCGCGCACCCGTTGCAGGTCGATGTCTGGGTGGAGCCTTGCGAGGTCGACGAGACCCTGGTCGGCCGTGCGACATTCGAGGTCCCACGTGAACTGGCACCCGGCTACCACGTGCTGCACGCGCTCGATCCCGTCGCCGAGACGACGGCCGAGCGGCCGCTGATCGTCACGCCCCGACGGCTGTCCACCGCGCAGCGGCTGACCGGTCGAAAGCGGTGGGGTCTGGCGGTACAGCTCTACTCGACGAGGTCGGCCGGATCGTGGGGAGTCGGCGACTTCGCCGACCTCGCCGAGATCTGCGAGGTGGCGGCGAGCAGTTACGGCGCGGACTTTGTGCAGGTCAATCCGCTGCACGCCGCACAGCCGCACGCGCCCATCGAGGCGTCGCCCTACCTGCCGGTGACCCGTCGGTTCGTCAACCCGCTCTATATCCGAGTCACCGACATCCCTGAGCTGTCGGGGCTGGACAAGAGCGCGCGCAAAGCGCTTCGCTCGCTCCAGCAGAAATTCTTCGACGACAATCTGAACCCGCGGAAGATTAAGCGCAACAAGTCCTTCCGCGCCAAGATGGCGATCCTCGAGTTGATCCATCGACAACCACTCGATGCGGTCCGGGCGGCGGAGTATCGCGCCTTCCGCAAACGCGAGGGCAAGGGGCTGCGCCGGTTCGCGACCTGGTGCGCATTGGCCGAGCGATACGCACCGGACGATCCGAAGTGGTCCGATCGGCTGCAGGACAAGGCCTTTGTCAAACGACAGCGTCGTCGTCTTGCGGACCGGGTGGAGTTCCACACCTGGCTCCAGTGGATCTGCGACCAGCAGTTGGCCACCGCGCAGCACGCGGCACGCTCGGCAGGGATGGACATCGGGATCATCGCCGATCTCGCGGTCGGGGTGGCCCGGCATGGTGCCGACGTCTGGATGCTCGGCGACGTCCTGGCGCGCGGGGCAACGGTCGGTGCGCCTCCGGACGGCTTCAATCAGCAGGGTCAGGGCTGGGATCAGCCGCCATGGCATCCCCGGCGGCTGGCGGAGGCAGGGTACGGGCCCTACCGGGACATGCTCCGGACCGTGCTGCGGCATGCCGGAGGGTTGCGCGTCGACCACATCCTCGGGCTGTTCCGGCTGTGGTGGATTCCGGATGGCATGGGGCCTGCCGACGGCACCTATGTCCACTACGACCACGACGCTCTCATCGGCATTCTGGCACTGGAGGCCGAGCGGGCCGACGCTGTGGTGATCGGCGAGGATCTCGGGGTCTTCGAGCGTCATGTCCAGGATGCGTTGGCGGAGAGGGGGATTCTCGGGACATCGATCCTCTGGTTCGAACACGGTCCCGACGGTGCCATCCCGCCGGAAGAATATCGACAGCTCTGCCTGACGTCCGTGACGACGCACGACCTACCGCCGACCGTCGGCCACCTCGCCGGGGATCACATCGAACTGCGTTCCCGGCTCGGTTTGCTGGAGACCGGCGAAGAGGCCGAACGGGCGCGCGACGCGCGTGAGCGTGACGCCGTGCTGGCGATGGCGCGCGATCGTGGGCTGCTGCAGGAGGGGACTCCGCGGACGGACCAGCGAACGGTCGAGGCGCTCTACCGCCTCATCGCGGCCACTCCGTCGGCGCTCCTGGGTGTCGCACTCGTCGACGCGGTCGGGGAGCGGCGCATCCAGAACCAGCCGGGCACCGGGTCGGCGCAGTACCCGAACTGGTGTATTCCGCTCGCCGACGACCGCGGAAATCCGGTCCTGGTGGAGGATCTCGCCGGCAATGCCCGCTTCGCGAGTCTCGTCGCGGCGCTGAACGACGCCGGAGTCGGCTCCGGCTGGGCGTGATGTCAGCCAGGTGACGGGGTGTCGTCGGTGCGCCGGGACCGGGCGACGGCGACCGCGGTCAGTAGCAGCGCCAACAGCGCCAGGACGGCGACCGCGATGTTGAACACCACGCCCGACGTGCGCAATCCCCAGTGCGCGGCTGCGATTCCCTCGCCGACGATCGGGATGGAGATGGCGACATAGGCGACCACGAAATACGTCGAGGTGACCTCTGCGCGCCGCTCGGCCGGGCTGGCCGCGACGACGGCGGCAAGGCCTTTGCTGAACGAGAGTCCCTGTCCGACACCGCAGACGACGGCACCGGCGATGAGCGCGACGAGCGATGACGCGAGGAGGCCGGCGATCAGGACCAGGGTCCCGGCCACCAGGATCGCACAGCCGGCGACCAGTGCACGCTCGGTGGGAAAGCCCCGTCCCGCGATCTGAGTGGCCGCCGACGACAGGAAGAGCACCGCCACGACGGTCCCGGCGACCGCATGGCTGTCGATCCCGAGGATGTGCGAGATGAACGACGGAGTCACACCGGTGAAGGTGCCCATCACGGCGAATCCCGCGAAGGCGGCGATCGAGGCGCGGAGGAACACCCCGCGTACCTCTGGCGGCACCGACAGCCGTTGCACCGAGAGCCGCGCTCCGGGCTTGACCTCGACAGGCTCGGTGATCAGCCAGATCCCGACCAGGACCGGCACGAGGAGAACGAGGTCGAGGGCGAAGGGGAGATGCAGCGGCGCGGGCGCGAACTGGGCGAGGAGTCCCGCGATCAGCGGTCCGAGCCCCAGACCGCCGATGTTCGCGGCGGTCGCGATCGCGGGCGCGCGCTGCCGCCATCCCGGTGGGGCGAGCTCGATGACGGCGGCGGTCGCGGCGCCTGCGTAGATGCCTGCGGAGAGTCCGGACAGGACGCGTCCGATCATGAGCTGCCAGACGGGACCTGCGGTGATGAACACGATCGCGCTGGCCACCGAGAACAGCGCCCCGGCGACCAGCAGCGGCCGGCGTCCCACCACGTCGGACCAGCGTCCGAAGACGATCAGCGCGGCGATCACACCGGCCGCGTAGATCGCGAAGATCACGGTCGTGGTGGTCACTCCGAAGCCGAGGTCGCCGGAGTAGATCGCGTAGAGGGGAGTGGGCAGTGTGGTCCCGAGCATGACCACGGTGAACGCGAAGACCACGGACACGAATGCCCGCACGCCCGCGGCGTTCCGTGGCGCGTCGCCATCCGATTTCGGGTGTCCGTGCGGCATACCCCTACCCAGCATCATCACCTCGGACACTATTCCTCATCGCGGGCGCCTCCGCCGGTGCCGAGGATTCGCATCCGCTCAGCGTCGTGACCCGCGGTTGGATACGGTCGGTCGATGGAAGGTCCCGCCGCGTCGGTCGAACGCGTCCTCGCCACCACGTCCCGGATGCCCTTCGCCGTGGACGAGATCCACAAACTCGGTGTCGCCGGCCACGAGGTCACCGCCGCCGATACGTTCTCGGCGTCGCCGGGCAGTCACTCGCGCGGTGCCCGCCGGCATGTCGAGGTACCCGCCCCGACGCAGCACCCCGATGAATTCGTCGCGGCCGTCGTCGATGCACTGGACAGGTTCGAGATCACCTGGCTCCTGCCGATGTTCGAGGAGGTGTTCTACCTTGCCGCGCACCGTGATCGCCTGGCGGCAGGCAGACCGGATCTCGAACTGTTCTTTCCCTCGTTCGACATCCTGGCGAGGGTGCACGACAAGGTCTCGTTCGCCGATCTGTGCCAAGGCCTGGGACTGCCGGTGGCGGAATCGATCACGGCCACCACGGCCGGAGAACTGCGTGCGGCGGTCGGTCGGTGGGATGGGTGGTTCGCCCGGGCGGCGTTCGGTCGCGGTGGTCTGGATGTGATCACCAATTCCGGTCCGCTCGCCGGTGAAACCGCCCTCGACGAGATCCATCCGACCGCCGAGGAACCGTGGCTGGTGCAGGAGTACCTGAAGGGCGTCGATCGCTGCAGTTGGAGTGTGGTCCACCACGGAGAGGTGGTCCTGCACTCGTGTTACGAACACCCACTCGCGATCGACAACCGCGGCGGCATCGTCTTCGAGTCGGTCGAGTCACCCGAATCGCTCGCCACGGCGCAGACCGTGGCACGAGCGCTGAACTGGCACGGGCAACTCAGCTTCGACTACCTGATGACGGGCGACGGTGTCCACCACATGGTCGAGTGCAATCCCCGCCCGACGGCGGGCTGCACCGTCGCCTCGGCCCCGGAGTTCGCCACCGCTCTGTTCGATCCCGACGGTCTTGTCGTCGTTCCGCCCGGGCGCAAGAAGATGATCACCGCAGCGGTCCTCCGCGATGTCCTGAAGCACCCGCGTCACCTGCACACCGACCTCGTGGCAGCTCGCGGGGCCACCGGCGTGTACGACCAGAAGGGGGATCGCCTGCCGCTGTTGTACTCGGCACTGTCCCTCCAGCACGTCATGCACTACCGCAAGGAACTCGGGATCGATCGCAACACCCGTGAGCAGCTGATGGCGACACAGTTCTTCGATGTGTCGTGGGACGGTTCGGCGATCGGCTGAGTCGTCCGGCCCGGCTGCGGGTTCACGCCGCGCCGGACGTGGCGTCGTCCTCGGCCGGGTAGCCGGCGAGCATCAACGATGCGACGGCGGTGAGCGCTTCACCCCACCCCTCGGTCATCTCGGCGGTCCACCGTTCGCCGCCGATCTCGGCCATCGCGGCGATCATGCACTCGGCGACCGCGGCATACATGGGCTCCGTGACGCCCATACCGGCATGTCGTCGACCGAGCGCCCCGAGATTCGTCCACAGCCACGCCGAGTCGTCCAGGTGATCGACGACCGAGACGATCGCGGTTCGCAGCATGGCCGCCTGCTGCCGGGTCTCCCGGCTGAACATCGGTTCCACCTCGGGGTAGCGGGCGAAAAGGATGTCGTAGAAGCGAACGGTGAGCCCGTCATCGGGGAGATCGACGAGCGCGAGGCTGTGCTCGAGAAGTGTCTTGTTCATGCACAACGATGGTGGTGAAGGTGCGTTACCGGGCAATTACCGCGGAGGCAAGGCTGGTGGCGGACCTGGTAACGAACTTCTCACAGAGCGATCGGCGCGCGGTGAGAACCGTGGGAAACGCCGGAACGGGGCCGGTGGGCCCTGGCCACGGAGCGCGCGGAAGGTTAGTGTGTCTCGAGTAACAGTAACTCTGGGGACGACGTCCCTCTGACGTCACACGGGAGTGGGACATGCGGCCAGACCATGACGTGGTGATCGTCGGTGCGGGGTTCGGCGGCATGGGTGCGGCAATCGAGCTGAAGCGGCTCGGCATCGACGACATCGCGGTTCTCGAACGAGAAGACGATCTCGGTGGAACGTGGCATGTCAACCACTACCCGGGCCTCGCGGTCGACATCGCATCGGTGACCTATTGCTACTCGTTCGAGCCCAATCCGTACTGGTCACGACTGTTCGCCCCGGGCGTCGAGCTCAAACGGTATGCCGAACATGTCGCGGACAAATACGACCTCAAGCGGCACATGGAGTTCGGTACGGTCGTGCGGACGGCGCAATGGGACGAAGCCGAACAGGTCTGGCGGGTGACCACTGGAAACGGCGTGCGTACCTGTCGGTATCTCGTCACCGCGACGGGGTTCCTCTCCCAGCCCCATACGCCGGACTTTCCCGGGATCGACTCGTTCGCGGGCGCCATCATCCACACCACCGCGTGGGAGGACGGCCACGAGTTCGCCGGTGAGCGTGCCGCGATCATCGGCACCGGCGCGACCGCGGTGCAGCTCATCCCCGAGATTGCCGAGAGCGCAGATGAGTTGACGGTCTTCCAGCGGACTCCCATCTGGGTGGTGCCCAAGCTCGATTTCGCGATCCCGTCCGGTGTGCAGAAGATCTTCGCCAGGGTCCCGTTCACGCAGCGGATCGCGCGAACGGTCAACACGTCCCTACTCGAGGCGCTCATGGTGTTCGGGGTGCTGCACTTCAAGCAGGCCAAACCCGGTAATCGCCTGGCGGCGCTGATCGCCAAGGCGCAGTTGCGCGCTCAGGTGCGCGATCGCGCGACACGGCGGTCGCTGACGCCGTCCTACGATTTCGGCTGCAAGCGACCGACGTTCTCCAACGCGTACTTCCGCACGTTCAACGAGCCCAACGTCTCGTTGCGGACGAGTTCGATCGAGCGCGTCGAACCCGATGGGATCGTGACCGCCGACGGAGAGAAGATCCTCGTCGACACTCTTGTGCTCGCCACTGGTTTCAATCTGTGGGACGTCAACTTCCCGGCATTCCAGATCGTCGGTCGGGACGGAAAAGATCTCGGGAAGTGGTGGCGGGAGAACCGTTTTCAGGCCTACGAGGGGATCACCATTCCGTCGTTCCCGAACCTGTTGTCGCTCAACAGTCCGTATTCCTACAGTGGCCTGTCGTATTTCACGACGATCGAAGGCCAGATGAAGCACATGCGTCGACTGTTCGGTGAGTTGCGACGTCGCGGCCGAACCACCTTCGAGGTCACCGAGGAAGCCAATGACGCGTTCCTCGCGGAGGTCACCGACAACCTGCAGTCGTCGGTGTTCTACAACGGCAACTGCGCCTCGTCGCGCAGCTACTACTTCAATCAGCACGGCGAGGCCGCGTTGCTGCGCCCCAACTCGACCCTGAGCACCTTGCGCCGGATGGAGCGTTTCCCCCTCGACGCCTACCGCTACAGCTGAGTATCGGCCCAGATCGTCCTATCCTGACCACATGCGCGCGTGGGTGGTGAACCGACCGGGGCCGATCGACCAACACCCCTTGCGGTGGGTGGCGAAGCCGACACCCGATCCGGCTGCCGACGAGCTCGTCGTCGAGGTGCTCGCGTGCGGGGTGTGCCGCACCGATCTGCATGTCGCCGAAGGTGATCTCCCCGTTCATCGGGAGCAGGTCACGCCCGGTCACGAAGTGGTCGGGGAGGTCGTCGCACTCGGTGCGGATACCGCCGGATTCTCGGTCGGCGACCGCGTCGGGGTGGCGTGGCTGCGCAGTACCGACGGGACGTGCTCGTACTGTCGACGCGGCGCCGAGAACCTCTGTCCCGCTTCGTCCTATACGGGATGGGATGCCGACGGTGGATACGCGGAGTACACGACGGTACCCGCAGCCTTCGCCTATCGAATCCCGGACGACCTCGACAGCGTCGCTGCTGCACCACTGCTGTGCGCGGGCATCATCGGATACCGCGCCCTGAAGCGGGCCGGCGCGGTCGCCGGGTCGGACGGCACCACGCTGACGGTGCCGCCGCGACTCGGTCTCTACGGTTTCGGTGCGAGCGCTCACCTGTGTGCCCAGCTCGCCGTCGCTCTGGGCGCACGCGTGCACGTCATGACGCGGGGAGCACCTGCGCGGAAGCTCGCGCTCGCCCTGGGTGCGGCGTCGGCCGGCGACCCCGCCGACGGCCCGCCCGAGCCGCTGGATGCGGCGATCACCTTCGCGCCGGTCGGCGAACTGGTCCCGGTCGCGATGCGGGCGCTCGACCGCGGTGGGGTCCTCGCCATCGCCGGCATCCACCTGTCCGATGTCCCGTCGTTGAACTATGAGCGGGAGTTGTTCTACGAGAAGGAGATCCGGTCGGTGACCGCCAACACCCGGGACGACGGCCACGAGTTCCTGCGCCTGGCGGCACGACACGGCATCACCTCCACCACGCACGTCTATCCGCTATCACGAGCCGACGACGCGCTGAGCGACCTCGAGGCCGGACGATTCGACGGCGCAGCAGTTCTGGTTCCCGACTGAGCTGGGTCGGCGTCACGCGGGTTCGAGGAGCTCCGGCCCATTGTTGGCGACGCGGTTGACCAGCGGCGCGACCTCACGGATCTCGATGGCGTCCGCGATCGCCTCGGTCGGTGGCGCGAAGAAGTCCTCGGGTGCGGTGTGGTCGGGATCGAGCCACTGGTCCCACTGCGCGAACGGCATGATCAGTGGCATCCGGTCGTGTACGTCGCGGAGCTGACCGACGGCATCGGTGGTGAGGATCGAACAACTCAGCAGCGGAGGCTCGTCTTTCGACGCACCCTTCGGGCGCCACACCGACCACAAGCCGGCCATGAACAGCCGCGTGCCGTCGTGCGGGGACATGAAGAACGGCACCTTCGTCGGCTTGCCCTTGGCGTCCGACGGGCCTTTCTTCCACTCGTACCAGCCGTCCATCGGGACCAGGCAGCGCTTGGACTTGACCGAGGTCCGGAACGAGCTCTTCTCGGCCGCACTCTCCGCGCGCGCATTGAACAGGAGCGGCCCCTTGCCGACCTCCTTCGCCCAGGGTGGTACCAGACCCCAGCGCATCGCGCGGATACGCAGGGCGGGGTCGTCGTCCGGTTCGTCGGGGGAGTGACGCTTCACCACGGTCATCACGGTGGTGGTCGGGGCGACGTTGTAGTTCGGGCCGGGCGCCCGCCGGGCGGGCGTGTCCGTATCGGCGGCAGTCGACCCGTCGGTACTCGACTCGGCAGCGTCCGGTTCGGCGGTGGACGAATCCTCGGTACGACCGGAGCCGGTTCCCGGGTCCAACGGGACCGGGACCTCGTTGATCGCGTCGATCTCCGCGGCGAGCTTCGCCGGGTCGGTGGTCACCGCATAACGTCCGCACATGATCTCCATGCTGTCACGCGGCCCCGACGATGTGCGCGTCTGCGCGCGGCCTCAGGTGGCGACGTCGGCCACGACGGCACCGGTGACGGAGATCAGGTCGGCCGGCGCCAGCGACACCTCCAGGCCACGTCGCCCGGCGCTGCAGAAGACCAGGGGCCAGTCGAGCGCCGTTCGATCCACCACGGTGGGCAACACGGTCCGCTGCCCGATCGGTGAGACGCCGCCGAGGACGTAGCCGGTCGCGCGGGTCACGGATTTCTCGTCGGCCATCCGTGCCTTGGTCCCGCCGGAGGTGGCCTCCGACAGCGCGGCGGCCGCTGCCTTCAGTGACAGACGTCGCGGCACCGGAACGACCGCCACCGCGAGCGCACCCGAGATGTCGATGACCAGAGTCTTGAAGACCTGCTCTGCATGGACGCCGAGCGCGGCGACGGCTTCGTCACCGTAGGAATCGCCGCGGGGGTCGTGTGGGTATCGATGTACGGCGTGGTCGATGCCGACGCGTTCGAGCACCATCACCGCAGGCGTCGCGGCCATTCGATCGCCTCTTTCCTGGTCGGGACCCAATCGCATCGGTCGCCGTGGAACATTTGTCGCGGTTCGTCTGTTGACACGGTTGGCGACGAGGGCGAGAGCCGTATCGTCGCCGTGACCACTGCACCACCCACGACTCCGAAGGAAGGTCGATCAGCCTGATGACCACCGGCTTGCTCGCACCCACTCCAGCGGTTCACGACAGGTTCTCCGAGGCCGTCGCCCCGCGCGGCCTCGCGACCGCGACAGCATCGGTAAGCTTGACCGACAGCGGAAAGATCGCGTCGGCGTCCCGCAAGGTCACGCCGGCGGACATCGGTTCCGCGCATGCCGTCACCGAAGGGATCGTAGTGGTCGAACCCGATTCACAGGATCAGTCGCCCCAGGACATCGACCGCGCAGAGCCGGCCCCGGCGAAGGCGTCCCGGTCGGCGTCGAAATCGGCGGGTGCCGGGTCACAGGCTCCCCGTCGAGCCGATCCGGGCGAGACGCCCGAGGCCATCACCGAGCGTTTCGAGCGCGACGCGTTGCCGCTGCTCGACCAGATGTACGGCGCGGCCCTTCGCATGACGCGCAATCCGGCCGACGCCGAGGACCTCGTCCAGGAGACATACGTCAAGGCGTTCTCGGCCTTCTCCTCGTTCCGCGAGGGCACCAACCTGAAGGCCTGGCTGTACCGGATCCTCACCAACACCTACATCAACGGCTATCGCAAGAAGCAGCGGCAGCCCGCGCAGTACCCCACCGACGAGATCACCGACTGGCAGCTCGCCGCCACTGCCGAACACACCTCGACCGGCTTGCGGTCGGCCGAGATCGAGGCCCTCGACGCGCTCCCGGACGACGACATCAAGGCGGCGTTGCAGGAATTGCCCGAGGACTTCCGCATGGCGGTGTACTACGCCGACGTGGAGGGTCTGCCGTACAAGGAGATCGCCCAGATCATGGACACGCCGATCGGCACCGTCATGTCGCGTTTACATCGCGGACGCCGTCAACTGCGCGAACTGCTCGCCGACGTCGCTCGTGAACGTGGATTCAACCGATCCGCCCAGACCTCGGAGAGCGGGGCGGCACGATGACAGGCACACCTCGTCCCGAGGAGCCGCGGATGGGCTCCGACGACATCGATCCGGAGTTCTTGCAGCTCGACTGCTCGGCGGTGATCGCCGATGTGTGGTTGCTGCTGGACAACGAGTGCGACTCGGACGCGCGATCGCGCCTTCAGGGGCATCTTGACAGCTGCCCGTCCTGTTTTGCCCACTACGGCATCGAGCAGCAGCTCAAGACCCTGATCAACCGCAAATGCGGCGGCGAACACGCGCCCGAGGGGCTGCGTGACCGCCTGCGGATCGAGATCCGCAAGACCGTCATCGTCCGCGAGACCGGCGGCTCGGCCGACTGACCTCGCGTTCGACGCCCAGAAACGTCGAGAGCATCCACGGTGCCCCAGAGCTTTCGCTCGCGAGGCCGGTGTGGATGCTCTCGATGTCTCGGTGGGCGCTGTCGACGTGATGTCGTCGGCCGGCGCCCGGATGTTGTGCTCGTACTCGGCTGAGTCGTGCTCGACTCAGGAGTTGGGACGCTTGCCGTGGTTGGCAGCGTTCTTCTTCCGAGCGCGCTTCTTGCGTCCGCGCTTACCCATGACGGACCTCCTTCGTGCTGTGTGCGTCCTCGATTCTCCCATGTCCAGGGTCCGCGGTCCCAATCGCCTCGCCTCGAGGCCGTCGGGGACCGGTGCCCGGCTCGCCGAGACACCGTCGAGAGGCGGCCGGGACCCGTCATGGGGCCGTCGGAAGTGGGCTAGGTTATGTGCATGGCTGAAGACGTCGTTGCGGAGATCGTGGCAAGCGTGCTGGAGGTGCGGGCGACCGCCGGTCAACTGGTCGACGTCGGCGACACGCTCGTCCTGCTCGAGTCGATGAAGATGGAGATCCCCGTCCTCGCAGAGGAATCCGGCACGATCGCGGACGTCAAGGTCAAGGTCGGTGATGTGATCCAGGCCGGCGACACCATCGCGGTCTACGAGTAGTCCGTCCGAGGTGGCACCGAATCCTTCCCCGCCGACACCGCTGCGGTCGCGGCTCCGCTGAGCCGGTCACGTCATGTCCACCCTGGCCGACCTTCTCGCCGAGCACACCACGTTGTCGGACGCGGCGGCAGCGCATCTGCAACGCCTCGTGGCCGAGTGGCAGCTGCTCGCCGATCTGTCGTTCGCCGACTTCCTGATGTCGGTGCGCACCGAGAACGGCGACATCGTCACGGTGGCCCAGTGCCGCCCCAACACGGCCTCGACGGTCTTCCCGAGCGACGAGGTGGGTCGTATCGCGGATCCCACGGTCAACCGGCAGCTCGAACGTGCGTTCTCCGCCGACCGGGTGTTGCGCGACGAGGATCCGAAGTGGCTGGGTGCGGTGGCGATCAGGCGTGAGGCGGTGCCGGTCGGATTCACCGACGCCGACGGTGTGATCGCTGTGCTGACCCGTGCCATCGATCTGACCCATCCGCGCCTGCCGTCGCCGCTGGAGCTCGCCTATCAGGATTCGGCCAACGACTTGTGTCAGATGGTCGCCGACGGCTCGTTCCCGCAACTGGAGGGCAATCCGCGAGGCCTGTCCACCCCGCGTGCGGGCGACGGGTTCGTCCGGGTGGACGAGAACGGCATGGTGGTCTACGCAAGTCCCAACGCGTTGTCCGCGTTCCACCGGATGGGGTGGACCGCCGAGCTCACCCACACCCGCCTGTCCGAGGTGGCCGCGTCGTTGCTGACCGACCCGTTCGAATCCGAGGACGTCGCGGTGATGATCGACGAGGCGGTCGGCACCAGCGCTCCGCCGACCGGACCCTACCGGGAGGTCGGGATGCGGATGGAAGCGGACGCGCGGCGCGCGACGGCATTGCTCAGGACCGTTCCGCTGCGCCCCCGCGGTGCCAGTACCGGGGCGGTGGTCCTGATCCGTGACGTCACCGAGGTGAAGCGGCGCGACCTGGCACTGATCAGCAAGGACGCCACCATCCGGGAGATCCATCACCGGGTCAAGAACAATCTGCAGTCGGTCTCCGCGCTGCTGCGACTACAGGCCCGCCGCACCACCAATCCCGAGGCCCGCGGCGCTCTCACCGAGGCGGTCCGCCGGGTGGCGTCGATCGCGCTGGTCCACGAACTGCTCTCGGGCAGCGTCGACGAGGAGGTCGATCTCGACGAGGTGGTCGATCGGCTGGTCCCCATCCTGGTGGACGTCGCGTCCGGGGATGCCACGGTGCGGGTGACCCACCGCGATCGACTCGGCGTGCTCACCGCCGAACTGGCGATGCCGCTGGTGATGGTGCTGACCGAGTTGATCCAGAACGCCATCGAGCACGGATTCACCGGATCGACTGCTGACAGCGAGATCGAGGTGGTCGCCGACCGAGATGTCCGAGAATTGCGGATCTCGGTGCGTGACAACGGTTCCGGACTTCCTGAGGGATTCGATGTGGCGACGTCCGACCGACTCGGATTGCAGATCGTGCAGACCCTGGTGTCGATCGAATTGGGCGGAACCCTCACGATGGGCCCGAACCCGATGGGCTGGGGCACCGAGGTCAACATCGTCATCCCGTTGCGTTAGCCGTGCGCGACAACCGATCGCAGGTTCGCCGAGCCGAATTGTCCGGTAGCGGTTCGGGTTACGACAAAACAGGCACGGAAACCCTGTTCGCTCAGCACGTCAGGCCGCCGGCAGATCTCCGCACAACGAAAGAAACCCGGCCGCGGCCGGGTTTCTTTCATGGCCGCTCGCGCGGCTCGGGGTCATGCCTCAGACGCTGCTGCGTGTCCGGGTTCGTGCGGTGCGCCGCTTGAGCGCACGCCGCTCATCTTCGCTCATGCCTCCCCAGACGCCTGCATCCTGGCCGGATTCCAGGGCCCACGAAAGGCATTCGGCCGTGACGGGGCACCGGGCGCAGACGAGCTTCGCATCAGCGATCTGCGCGATGGCCGGGCCACTGGTTCCCACTGGGAAGAACAGTTCCGGATCTTCGTCGCGACAGATTGCGTTGTGACGCCAGTCCATTCCTTCTCCTTCAGGTGCGTTTTGCGCACCACTCGACAACTCCCATGTCTGGTTTGTTGTGGCTGTAACCGCTAATTCACGCGGACCCACCAAATGTTTCCGCACTGTTGCTTGTGAATACTTTCACGAATCCAGGCGAAGTCAATGGTGTTCCGTTAACACGTGTGCAATATCACTGTGGCGACCACCCCGATTTCCTGGGGGTGCTTGCACTCCTTGCGCACCGATGGACTAGTCTACCCGTTCTTTACGGGGAATTCGCCTGATTTCCCAGGTCGTCGTCACGGATCACTGGTGGCATTGGCGTCACCCACAGTATTCTGTGAGCCATGCCACGACGACGATGTTGATCTTCATCACATCGACTGAGGGCGGCCGCTTCTGTGGCCGCTCTGGCCGAAGACGCCAACCCGCTCTATCCGCTCTATGCGGTGATATTCGCCGACCCAACGGTACCGGGGGCAGGGTTGTCGGCGGCCTCGATCTCCTCTCTGTTCATCCTGTGGTCGGCATGCTCTTTCCTGTTCGAGATCCCGACCGGGATTCTGGCCGATCGCGTACCACGCCGAGCGCTGCTGGTGACCGGGCCGTTGTGCAGCGGGGCGGGCTTCGCCTTGTGGACCTGGTGGCCGTCGTTCGGGGCCTTCGCGGCCGGTTTCGTGCTGTGGGCCGCGGGTACCGCGCTGCGCTCGGGCTCGCTGCAGGCACTGCTCTATGACACCCTCGCGGCTCGGGGGCAGGCACTGCAGTACGCAGCCCTGGCCGGTCGGGTCCGGGCGATGGGGGCGACCGGAGTCCTGCTCGGGACCGCCGCGGCCATCCCACTGACCGCCTGGGGCGGTTACGCGGCCGTGGGGGCGGCCGGCGTCGCCTCCTGCATCGTCTGCTCGGTCGCGTCGGCGATGTTGCCCGAGGATGCGCCGCCACGCCGCGAGGCCGACCACGACGAGGCCGACCCCGAGTGCGGTGGAACCGCGGCGGGGTGGCGCATCGTCGTCGGCGAAGCGTTCGCCGGCCTACGCGGCGACCGTCTACTGCGTCGCGTCGTCGTCCTGCTGATCGCGCTGACCTGGGTGGCGGCTCTCGACGAATATCTGCCACTGCTGGCAGACGCCATGTGGTCGGACGCCATGTGGTCGGGCTCGGCGGCGGCCACCGGCGTCTCGATGCTCATGGTGGTGGTGGCCGTCGGGGACATCGCGGGTGGCCATGCGGCATCACGCACCGACGTCACCGACTTCCGGCCCCGTCGTCTGGCGCCCTGGCTGCTCGCCGGTGCAATCGCTCTGGGGCTCGGCGCCATCTCCGGTCATCCGGTCGGAATCATCTTGGTCGCCTTCGCATTCGGCGTCTTCGGCTGGGCGTTGGTGATGGCGGATGCGATGATGCAGCACCGCATCCCGACGGGCGCCCGCGCCACCATCACCTCGGTGGTCGGAGTGGGAGAGGAGACGGTCGCGATCGCCGCCTTCGGTGCGTGGGCGGCCGGATCGGTGTGGCTGGCGCCCACGACGTCGTTCGCCGTGGCCGCGGTTCCCTACGCTGTGCTCGCCGTCGTGTTGATGGTCTCGTCGTCGGGTGCGACCACCGCGAGGGCCTCCGGGCGATAGCCGAAGTCGATGGACTGATGGGCCCCGATGTAGTCACCGTCCATCTGGACGTCGATCGGCTCGTCGGCCCGGAACCGCACCCACGCCACGTCGTCGTCGCGATGGAGATGCCGAGCCTTCGGCTTGCGGTGCGTGAGCAGCCGCGCGGCGAGGGGCAGATTCCGCGCCACCGATGTCGAGGTCGCCGCGAACAGGCCGAGGCGGGTGTCGAATCCGGTCGTCGGGTTGGTCCGGATCTCGTAGTCGCCGAAGTAGGTCCACGGGCTGGTGTTACTGACGAATCCAAATCGGACGCCGGTGATCGGTTCGTGGTCGGGGATCTCGACGGTGAACGACGCGCGGCTGGCGGCATGGCGGACAAAGGACGCGACGGTCGTCCACAGATACCGGGAAGGAGTCGCGGCCTTGCCCGCATGGCGCTTGTCCTCCATGGCGTGCACCACCACGGCGTCCATACCCATGCCTGTGTTGAACAGGAACCAGCGGTCCTGCGTGTGACCCAGGCCGATCCGCCTGCACCGACCGGCTTCGAGGAGGTCGATGATCTGCGCGGTGGCTGCCAGCGGGTCCGAGCGCATGCCCAAGGTGCGGGCGAACACATTGGCGCTGCCGCCGGGGATCACCCCGATGCTCGGCAGCCGGCGGGTGGGATCGGTGGCGCCCGGTGCCCCCAAGATTCCGTTCACGGCCTCGTTCACCGATCCGTCTCCGCCGTGCACGATGACGACGTCGACGCCCTCGACGACCGCACGTTGCGCCAGTTCACCTGCGTGTCCACGGTGCGTGGTGTGTTCGACGTCGAGGGCGAACCGGGAGCCGAGGGTGTGCGCCAGCGCATCGCGGCCGGCCGGACTGGTGGCCGTGGCGAATGGATTGACGATGAGCATGACGCGCACGAGACCCCACGATATTGGGTGTGCAGGTGTGACGTACATCCGCCCGTCGTCGGTGCGGTGCGGCGGCCGTCCCGGCCGGCTTCCCGTGCGGGGGCGAGCGGCGCCGCACGAGTCCTCACCCATAGGCTGGACGGGTGAGCACGAAGCGGGGCGGCAACGCCGATGCAGGCGACGACCAGCATCGGGAGCCGGATGAACAGACCCATTCCGACCAGGCGCCGACAACGATCCGGGTGGCCGGGGCGGTCACCGCGCTAGAGGGTGCGATCGCGGTCATCGTGGCCGTCGTCCTGGCGATTCGCGAGGCAGGCGGTCACCGGGAAGCCGCGATCAGCGGCTACGGGACGGCAGCGTGGTTCGGCATCATCGGCGTGGGCGTGATGATCGGCGGGATCGCCCTGCTGACCGGGCGGCGCTGGGGGCGCGCGATCGCCGTCGTCGCCCAGATCCTGCTGCTGCCCGTCGCCTACGCACTGCTCACCGACAGCCATCAGCCGTGGCTCGGTATTCCGCTGGCCGTCGCGGCGCTGGCCGTACTGGTTCTCATCTTCAGTCCGTCGTCGACGCACTGGCTGGTGGGGGAGTACGGGCCCGACGGCCCGCCCGACGAGGGTTCCCGGGCGCGCAAGCGCTGAACTTCGCGCGCCGCCGATGGCGATTCCTCGCCCCGCCCGGCGTTAACCCCGACGGCGGCGGTGATCGGTCGTACAGTTGTGCCATGACCCGTATGCTCGCCATCGCGAACCAAAAGGGTGGGGTGGCCAAGACGACGACGGTGGCTTCGCTCGGGGCGGCTCTCGCCGACCTCGACGTGTCCGTCCTCGTGGTCGACCTCGATCCCCAAGGCTGCCTTACCTTTTCATTGGGACACGACCCCGATCAGCTCGAGTCGTCGGTGCACGATGTGCTGCTCGGCGAGGAGGAGATCGCCGACGTGCTCCTCGACACCGACGACAACGTGACCCTGTTGCCGGCCACGATCGATCTGGCCGGTGCGGAGGCGTTGCTGCTGATGCGACCGGGCCGCGAGTACGCACTCAAACGGGCGCTCGCCGAGGTGGCCGAGGACTACGACGTCGTCCTCATCGACTGCCCACCGTCGTTGGGGGTGCTCACCCTCAACGGGCTGACCGCCGCGGATGAGGTGGTGGTGCCACTCCAGTGTGAGATGCTGGCCCATCGCGGCGTGGGACAACTCCTGCGGACCGTCACCGAGGTGCAGCAGATCACCAACCCGGGCCTGACGATGCTCGGAGCGGTGGCCACGCTGTTCGACGCGCGGACCACTCACAGTCGTGACGTGTTGTCCGATGTCTCGGACCGCTACGACCTCCCGGTGCTGGAACCGCCGATTCCCCGCACCGTGCGGTTCGCGGAGGCATCGGCGTCTGGAACTTCGGTGATGCGTGGCCGAAAGAACAAGGGCGCGAACGCGTATCGTGAACTCGCCGAGAATCTGTGGAAATACTGGGACGCCGGCGAGCCGGTCCGCACCTCCGCCTGAGGCCGCGGTCGGGCCACCCGCTCCGTCCTCGAGGGAATCGCCGCGACGGCGTCGGCCGCGGGCTTCGGGGCCGACGCTACGCCGGTCCGTAGGCCGCGACGGTCGATCCCCACTGTTCGATCACGGTGGAACCCAGTACTCGAAGGCTGATCGGACCGCGGGTGTATCCGTCACGCCGGACCGGGATCGATCGCACCTCGCGGCCGGTGGCCGCGTCGCGCACGCTGATCCCCGTCGCGGTCGGCAGCAGGAGCTGACCGGCCATCACGTCGCCGGTGCCGATGGCGCCCGGCACCTGGTAGATCGGACGCACGTTCTGGGCGTCGAGCACGACGGTGGTACCGCCGGTGAAATAGGAGGTCAGCCCGCCGTTGGTGACGGGCACGACGTCGTCGGGTGGAGCGGGGGCACCGGCAACCGTGTTCACCACGGTGGGCACGCCGTCGGTGGTGAACTGCCGCACCGCGGGGGCGACCGGTCCCGCCGGTGCGTCATTCGACGCCGGCGCGGGACGATTGCCGCCGCCGTCGTAGACCGCGATCCCGGAACTGCTCATGGCGATCGCGACCGGAGCAGGCCCGGATGTGCCGTCGGTGATCAGCGACGACCTGTACTGCTGGACCTCCTCGTCCTTGTTCAGCACCGCTCCGAGGACGGTCAGCCGATAGCCGGGTTCGTCTCCGCAGTGTTCGATGACCGCGACGCGGTCGCCTCCGGTCGTCGCCGACATGAGT
Organism: Gordonia sp. DT218; assembly: GCF_049847105.1. NCBI lineage: Bacteria > Bacillati > Actinomycetota > Actinomycetes > Mycobacteriales > Gordoniaceae > Gordonia > Gordonia sp. DT218. Next base: position 390,409 of record NZ_JBNCNS010000002.1, read on the forward strand.
CGGCATCCGGTCCGGCCGGGCTGCACGTCCGGTTTGACTGGCGCGTCGACACGCCCGTACTCGATGCCGCGGACGAGATTCGACCCCCAGGTCTCGAGCCGTGTCGAGCCTTGGGACACAACATAACCCGAGTCCGACACCAGCTGTACGCGGTCGTCGGCGTCTGAGCTGCGGGCACCTTCGCGCTGCCCGGACGAACCGTCGAGAGCCGTGATCTCGCCGCATCCACGGGAGTTCCGATAGGCGGCCAGCACCTCGTTGTTGCTCGACGGCCAGGCCGCGAGTACGGCGCACAGGGCGAGATCGCGCCGGTAGTGCCAGACCTCGTGACCGGTGGCGGGATCCCGACCTGTCACCGACCCGCCGTCGGCGGTCACCACCAGTGACCGCGCGATCGCGGGGGTGTGGGTGACGGTCGACCGTGCGCGCCAGAGTGGCGTGAATCCTGCCGGTACGGCAGTGGCCGGGGCGACGTCGGGCACCGACGCCGCGGCCTGGATGCTGTCGGTGTGACGCACCGCGCTGTGGGCCCACACCAACAGCCCTGCGACGAGCAGGATCACCACGATGGCAGCGCTGACGACGAGGTCGACCGGTGTTCGTCGCTCAGGTCGGATTCGTACCACGCACCCTCCGGTCGCCGCGCTGGGAAGTGACTAGGCCGGGATCACTCGGCGGCCGAGGCGGCCGGCGTCTCCTCGGTGTGCTGTCCGTTCGACGAGGAACCGCCGCGCTTGGCACCGCCACGGCGGCGACGTCGACGTGGCTTGTCGCCGGTCTCGTCGGCGGAGGCATCGGTGTTGTCGGCGGCCGAGGTGGCCGGGGCCGTGCTCGCGGACTTCTCGGAACCGGCCTGCGAGCCGTCGGCGGTCGAGGAGCGGCCGGCGCGGGTGCGCCGACGAGTCCGATTCGACTTGGGGCGCTCCGACCGCGGACGCCGCTCCGACTTCGCGTCGTCGTCCGAGCTCGTCTTCGGCGCGGCGATCCGTCCGGTGGCCGATTCGGGGATTCCGAGTTCCGACCGCAGGTGTTCGGAGGTGGAGTAGGTCTCCACGGGGTCGGCCATGTCGAGGCCGAGGGCCGAGTTGATCAGTTCCCAGCGGTGCATCTCGTCCCAGTCGACGAAGGTGATCGCGATGCCGGTGCGGCCCGCGCGACCGGTGCGGCCGATACGGTGCACGTAGGTCTTGTCGTCTTCGGGGCACTGGTAGTTGATGACGTGGGTGACGTCGTCGATGTCGATGCCGCGGGCCGCGACGTCGGTGGCGACGAGGACATCGATGTCGCCGTTGCGGAATCGCTTGAGCGCCTTCTCTCGTGCCACCTGACCGAGATCGCCGTGGACGGCGCCGACCGAGAACCCGCGTTCGCCCAGGTCGTCGGCGACCTTCTGTGCGGTCCGCTTGGTTCGCGTGAAAATCATTGTGGCGCCACGGCCTTCGGCCTGCAGGATGCGAGCGACGAGCTCTGCCTTGTCCAGTGCGTGGGCGCGGTAGACGTGTTGGGTCGTGCGTTCGTGAATGGCCGAATCGTTCGCGTGCTCGGCGCGGATGTGCGTCGGTCGATGCAGGAACGTCCGGGCGAGGGTGACGATCGGGCCGGGCATGGTCGCCGAGAAGAGCATCGTCTGCCGCGGTGTGGGCAGTGCCGACATGATCCGCTCGATGTCGGGGAGGAAGCCGAGGTCGAGCATCTCGTCGGCCTCGTCGAGGACGAGGATCGACACCTTCCCCAGGATCAGGTGGCCCTGCTGGGCCAGATCGAGCAATCGGCCCGGTGTGCCCACGACCACGTCGACGCCGGACTTGAGTTCGGCGATCTGCGACTCGTAGGGCCGACCGCCATAGATCGAGGTGATCTTCAGCGGCCGGTTGGTGCCGTCGGCCAGGGTGACGTCGAGTTTGGGCGCGGCGACCTCGAGGTCACCGGTGACCTGCAGGCACAACTCGCGGGTCGGCACGATGATCAGCGCGCGCGGCGTGTTGTCGAGGGCGCGCAGGCCCGATTCCTCGGCGTGTGCGAGGCGGTGGATCAGCGGAACGCCGAAGCCGAAGGTCTTGCCCATGCCCGTGCGGGCTTGTCCGATCAGGTCGTCGCCGCTCAGGGCGAGTGGGAGGGTCAGCTCCTGGATCGCGAAGGTGTGCGTCTTGCCGTCCTCGGCCAGGGCCGCGACGATCCGTTCGTCGACGCCGAGTTCGGCGAACGTGGGGGAAGTGTGGGTCTCGTCGACGATGGTGGTCTTCACGTCGTCGTCCGTGCCGCTGGTCGGCGCGGTGTGGTTCGTCTGTGTCGCGATGGAATCGCTCATGTGAGGTTGTATGCCTTTCTGCATTTTCCCGCACGCACGAAAGGCACCACAGTGGGATCGAGCGGCTTGCGGAGAAAGGGTCCGGGTGGACCGGGCAAACCGTGGTCGGTGACTGTGTGGTGGCCAGGTCGGGCGGCATCGCCCGACATGAGTGCGCGCACATTGTCTCGGTGCCTGCGCGGGTGATCCGGATCGGTCGACCGGCCATACGGCCGTCGGGCTGACACCGGATCGTCATGGTCGCGTCAGTGCACCGTTGTCAAGTGTACTTGGTGAACGCTTCGGCCCCGCCTACCATCTCCAGCATGTCGACTGCGCCGCCCCCATCCGGAGTCACGCCTGATCCCGCAGCACGTCCGGGAACCGACCGCGACGGCGGTGGGATCGCCAAGCTGTTCGCCGTACTCCTCGCTGGTGAGTACGCCGCCTTCTACCGGCTGATCGACGAATCGCGGATGGCACCGGACGTCCACAGCCGGATCGCGATCGCCCGGATGGCCGCTTCGGAGATCGGACATTTCGACACGCTCGCCGCGCAGGTGGCGGCCCGTGGGATCGACCCGACCGAGGCCGTCGAACGATATCGCGGGATCTTCGATCAGTATCACCAGGTCACGACGCCCAAGACCTGGTATGAGTCCTTGGTCAAGGCGTATCTCGGTGACGGGCTCGCCGCCGATTTCTACACCGAGGTCGCGGGCGTGCTGCCCGTCGAGGCCCAGGCGATCGTCGGCGAGGTGATGGCGGAGACCGCCAACTCGCGGTTCGCCCGGGAGCAGGTCGCGGCGGCCGTGACCGCGGATCCGGCGCTCAAGTCGCCCCTCACCCTGTGGGGCCGTCGGCTGCTCGGTGAGGCGGTCACCCATGCGCAGTGGGTTCTCGCGGCCGAGGAGGAGGTCACCGATCTGCTGTTTGCGGGGGCGGCCTCCCTGCACGGGGTCGCGGGCTTCTTCGATGCGATCGCCGACGAGCACGGCAAGAGGATGAACGAGCTCGGTCTCGGCTGAGGGACCGCCGTTTCCGCTGTGAGCGGAGCCGCTGTCGGGGCCGTCGTCGGCTGAACTAGCCTGGTGCGGCACAGAGTCGTCGTGCGCCATCGGCGTCGGCACCACCGGTGTCGGCCCGTCGGCGTGGGCGCCGTCAGAGGAGAAGAAGGGTGGCCATGGCCGTTGAAGTGAAGATCGGTATCACCGACAGTTCACGTGAGCTGTCCATTCAGACCACGCTCACCAGTGACAAGGCGTACGCCGAGGTCGAGGCTGCACTGTCGGGTAAGCAGCAGCTGCTCGCTCTTGTCGACGACAAGGGTGCGCGGTTCCTGGTTCCGGTCACGAAGATCGCCTACGTCGAGGTGGGTAGCTCGGAGAATCGCCGGGTCGGTTTCGGCGCCACCTGATCCGCGCTCTCCGATCGGTTGCTGTCGGGACCGGGCACTGCGCTCCGAGTGCCCGACAGCCGCCGGTCGGTCAGGATTCTTCCTCGGCCGATTCGTGCATCGGCACGTGTGACAGTCCACCCCAGAGCAGCGCGACGGTCGTGTCGACGGCCGATTGCTTGTCCACGGGACGTTTCGCCTCGAGCCAATAGCGCGCATTCACCTGGCTCGCCCCGACCAGTCCGGCAGCCAGCATCCGTGATCGGTACGGGTCCAGGCCCGAGTCGTGCATGACCAGTCCGTAAACGGCATCCACACAGGCCTCGGTGGCGCCCTCGACCCGCCGGATCACCGCGGGGTCCATCGCGTCCGAGGAGAAGATCAGTCGGTATCCCGAGTTGTCCTGGTCGATGAAGTCGAAGAAGGCCTGCACGGCCGCCTGCACGCGCTGCTTGTTGTCGGTGGTCGTGAGCAGCGCGCGGTTCACATCGCTGACCAACTTCTCCGCATGCGAATCCACCACGGCGATGTAGAGGTCGAGCTTCGACGGAAAATGTTGGTAGAGAACAGGTTTGCTGACGCCGGCGTGTACCGCGATCTCGTCCATCCCCGCCGAGTGGTAGCCACGCTCCACAAAGATCTCGCTGGCGGCGTCGAGTAGTTGCATCCGACGTGCACTACGTGGCAGACGCGTGCTCCGCCCCGCGCTGTGCGCAGAGTTCGTGGTGGTCGACATGCGTTGAGAGTACTCGGCGTCATACGGCGGAACCGATTCGCACAGACCGACGTCGGCCCTCGGTTCCCCGGATCCACGCTGACCTGTGAGAAAGTTGATCCTGTGAGTCACCCAGGAGGCGGGCCGAACTCCGGGAGCGCAGGTGCCGGCGCACCCGACGCCGGGGTCGGCGGCACGCGAGCACGTGCCAGGGACAGGGGGCCGCGGGCGCCCCGGCGGGATGGTGGGTCGTCGGGCGGACCGACGATCGGTGGGCCGTCGACCATGGAGTCGGGGCCGCGGACCCGTCCGAGGCCCGATCAGCCATTACGGGCGCGGTGGGATCCGACCGACGACAGCGGACGTGCCCGCGTCGACCGCGATGCGCAGCCGGAGCGGAAGAAGCAGAGTGCTCTCGGCCGGTTCGTGGCGACCTACGGCTGGCGGGCCTATGCGATCCCGCTGCTCATCATCCTGACGATCGTGCTGATCGTGGTGACCGTCCGGGACGGGAACGACTCCGCCGTGACGCCCACGGCCGACGTCAATCCGGATTCGGCATCGCGCAACACCGACGTCAGCAAGGAGACCAAACCGATCGGCGCGCCCACCGGCACCATCCAAGCCGCGTCGCTTCCCGCGGGGACTCTGCCGCCGGGCGGGCCGTACACGCAGAAGGGCCGGGAGTCGTACCACGCGGTGCCCGGCGCGGGAAAGCAGATCGGTACCGGCGCGCAGGTGTACACGTACACCGTCGAGGTGGAGAACGGCGTCAACTCGCAGGACTTCGGGGGCGACCGCTCGTTCGCGAAGATGGTCGACTCCACGCTGGCCAACCCGCGCAGTTGGATCGGCGACGGAAAGGTGGCCTTCCGCCGGATCGCCGCCGGCGAACCCGACCTGCGGATCACGCTCGCGTCGCCGGCGACCGCCCGCGAACTCTGCGGCTACCAGATCCAACTCGAGACATCGTGCTTCTACCCGCCGGAGAAGCGCGTCACCCTCAACGAGGCGCGCTGGGTCCGGGGGGCACTGTCCTATGAGGGCGACGATCTGCTGTATCGGCAATACCTGGTCAATCACGAGACCGGCCACGGCATCGGCTACGAGTCGCACGAACCCTGCAAAGAGAACGGTGCGCTCGCCCCGGTCATGATGCAGCAGTCGTTCGGGGTCGCCAACAGCCAGATCATGGCTCTCGATCCGCAGATGCAGGCCAATCGGAACCTCGTCTGCAAGCCGAACCCCTGGCCGTTCCCCAACAAGTGAACGTTGCGGCACGCGTGTCACCCGTCGCGGCGGAATGACCGCGGGGTCCAGACCGTTGACCACAACAGTCCACTTTGAGTCAGATGTACTGGAGGCGCCCGTGTCGTCCTTGCCCCCGCTGGTCGAACCCGCAGCGGAACTGTCGAACGAAGAGGTGGCGCGCTACAGCCGGCACCTGATCATCCCCGATGTCGGGATGGACGGGCAGAAGCGGTTGAAAAACGCGAAGGTGCTGGTGATCGGCGCAGGAGGGCTCGGCTCGCCGACGCTGCTCTATCTCGCCGCCGCCGGGGTCGGGACCATCGGCATCGTCGAGTTCGACGTCGTCGACGAGTCGAACCTGCAGCGCCAGGTCATCCACGGCCAGTCGGACATCGGTCGCCCCAAGGCCGAGAGCGCGCGCGACTCGATCTGCGAGATCAACCCGTACGTCACGGTGAACATCCACGACGAACGGCTCGAACCCGAGGGCGCCATCGAACTGTTCTCACAGTACGACCTGATCCTCGACGGCACCGACAACTTCGCGACCCGCTACCTGGTGAACGACGCCGCGGTGCTGGCGCACAAGCCGTATGTGTGGGGGTCGATCTACCGGTTCGAAGGTCAGGCATCGGTGTTCTGGGAGGACGCGCCGGACGGTCGCGGCCTCAACTACCGCGACCTGTACCCGCAGGCACCACCGCCCGGCATGGTGCCGTCCTGCGCGGAGGGCGGGGTGCTCGGCATCCTGTGCGCCTCCATCGGCTCGATCATGGGTACCGAGGCGATCAAGCTCATCTGCGGCATCGGTGAGCCGTTGCTGGGTCGACTCATGGTCTACGACGCCTTGGACATGACCTACCGCACCATCAGGATCCGCAAGGATCCCGAGGGTGAACGAGTGTCCGAACTGATCGACTACGACGACTTCTGCGGCGTGGTCTCGACCGACGCGGCCGACGCCGCGGCAGGCTCCACACTGACCCCGGCCGAACTCAAGGAGAAGATCGATCAGGGCCACAAAGTCGCACTGATCGACGTCCGCGAGCCCGTCGAGTGGGACATCGTCCACATCGAGGGCGCGACGCTGATCCCCAAGGACGAGATCCTCTCGGGCGCGGGTCTGGCGAAGGTTCCGCAGGACCGGCCGACGGTCCTGTACTGCAAGACCGGCATCCGGTCGGCCGAGGCGCTCGCCGCGCTCAAGCGCGCAGGGTTCGCCGACGCCACCCACCTGCAGGGCGGCGTGACGGCCTGGGCCAACCAGGTGGACAAGACATTGCCGGTCTACTGACCGCAGGCGGGCTGCTGTTGGTGCCGAATTGCGGCACGAACAGCAACCGATCCGTCATCCCGGTCGCCCACGGCACCGCGTCGCTCCCGCGTTCTCCCTGGTTCCATCGGTAATCTCTGCAGTTGTGAAGACCCTCGAGCCGCCCGAACACGTGCTCAACACGTTCGGGCTGACCGCCCACCCGCCGATCCCCATGGGCGATTCCTGGATCGGCGGCTGGCGGGTCGGTGAGGTGGTCTTGTCGTTGGTCCCCGACCACGCGCGTGCGGCGTGGTCGGCATCGGTCCGGGAGTCGCTCTACGTCGAGGGGCTGCGGGTCGCGCGCCCTTTCCGCGCCACCGACGGCCGCTATGTGGTGTCGGGCTGGCGTGCGGACACCTATATCGCGGGCATACCCGAGCCGCGTCATGACGAGGTCGTCCTGGTGGCCGATCGACTGCACGCGGCGACCGCCGAGCTCGAGCGGCCGAGGTTCCTGCTGCAGTCGCCTGCACCGCCGCATACCGACGTCGACGTGTTCACCGCCGCCGACCGTGCGGCCTGGGAGGACGTGCCGATGCGCACGGCGCGCGCGGCCGGCATGGGGGAGCCGACCTCGGAAGACGGGGTGGCGAGCGTCCAGATGCTGAAAACACTTGCCACACTTCGCAAGAACGTGGATCTGCAGTCGCAGGTGGTACACGGTGACCTGTTCGGCACGGTGCTGTTCGCGGGCGCCGCGGCACCCGGCATCACCGATATCGTCCCGTACTGGCGGCCCGCTCCCTGGGCCGCCGCGGTCGTCGTTGTCGACTCGCTGGCGTGGGGTGGCGCCGACGACGACCTGGTACATCGCTGGGCGGATCAGCCGGAGTGGCCCCAGATGATGCTCCGGGCGACGATGTTCCGGCTGGGGGTCCATGCGTTACATCCGCGGGCAACCGCGGGCGCCCTGCCCGGTCTGCAGCGGGTCGTCGACCTCGTCCGATTGCTACTGTAGGACAATCGTCGCAGGTAGGGCCTCTGGACGCCTTCTCACAGGGAACGCGCCACAAAGTGAGCACAACGTGACTCTTCGGTCACGCGAGGGAAAATCCCGGCAACACTGACTACCTAACTTGGAATCCAATCGTCCGACACTGTCGTCGGCCAACCAGCTCAACACACGATTGGATGGCCCATGCCTGCACCCGTCGCCTCTTTGCGGAGCGCGCTGAAACGTGACCACAAGATCACCGATTGGGATCCCGAGGACCGGGAGGCCTGGGACGGCGGCAACGCAGCTGTCGCCAAGCGCAATCTGGTCTGGTCGGTGATCTGCGAACACGTCGGTTTCTCGATCTGGTCCCTGTTCTCGGTGATGGCTCTGTTCATGGGGCCGGAGTACGGCATCAGCCTCGATCAGAAGTTCGTGATCGCCGCGACGGCGACCTTTGTGGGCTCGTGCCTGCGGATCCCCTACACCCAGGCCACAGCGCGCTTCGGCGGGCGCAACTGGGCGATCTTCAGTGCGATCGTGCTGCTGGTCCCCACCGGCCTCACGATGATGCTGATGATGAATCCCGGCGAGTTCGGGTTCGGCTGGTTCCTCGCCGTTGCCGCACTGACCGGCTTCGGCGGCGGCAACTTCGCCTCGTCGATGACCAACATCAACGCCTTCTACCCGCAGCGGCTGAAGGGGTGGGCACTCGGTCTCAACGCGGGCGGCGGCAACATCGGTGTCCCGGTCGTCCAACTGATCGGTCTGCTGGTGATCTGGCTGGCGGCCGATCAACCCGAGATCGTCTGTGCCGTCTACCTGGTGGCCCTGGCCATCGCGGGTGTCGGTGCGGCGATCTACATGGACAACCTCGATCACCAGACGTCGAGCGGCCGCGCGATGCTGGACTGCCTCAGGCACCGCGACACCTGGCTGATCTGCTTCCTCTACATCGGCACCTTCGGTTCGTTCATCGGTTTCGGCTTCGCGTTCAGTCAGGTCCTCAACATCAGCTTCACCTCCGCGGGCGCTGCCAAGCCGGCGCTCGCAGCCGCGCAGATCGCCTGGATCGGTCCACTGCTCGGGTCGCTGTCCCGTCCGTACGGTGGCAAGCTGGCCGATCGTGTCGGCGGCGGCAAGGTGACCATGTACAGCTTTGTCGCGATGACCTTCTCGGCGGCGATCCTGGTGGTCGCGGGTTCGATCGCCGACGCCAACGGCAAGGTGATCGGCGGCGGTGTCCTCGCGGCGTTCATCGTCGGCTTCATCCTGCTGTTCCTGATCTCCGGGATCGCCAACGGCTCGGTGTACAAGATCATCCCGACGATCTGGGAACACAAGTCGCAGAACATCACCGGCCTCAACGCGAACGGCAAGGCCAAGTGGTCGCGCAGCATGTCGGGTGCACTGATCGGGATCGCCGGTGCCGCAGGAGGTCTGGGCGGCGTCGGGATCAACCTCGTTCTGCGGGCGAGCTACAAGTCGAATCAGTCGGCCACCGTCGCCTTCTGGATCTTCCTGGGCTTCTACGTGGTGGCCGGGATCATCACCTGGTGGTTCTACGCCCGCCGCCCGATCGTCGCCGGGGCGACCACCGACCTCCAGGTGGCAGATCCCACCGCCGCGTCGACCGAGCCGACCACGGACCCCGGGTCCACCGACAAGGCGATGGCCTGACCGCGAGTCGGGTTTCCGAAGTCGAACATCAAGGGAGTTACCAGTGACCAGCGAATCCAGGACGGTTGTCGTGGTGGGCCACGGCATGGTGGGTCACCGTTTCGTGCAGACGCTACGTGACCGTGACACCGACGGGATCTGGCGTGTCGAGGTGGTGTGCGAAGAGCCGGATCCAGCCTATGACCGCGTGGGACTGTCCTCGTATGTGGGCTCGTGGCAGCGTGATTCGCTGGCGCTGGAGGGAAATACCTACGCCGGCGACGAACTCGTCGTGACGCATCTCGGCGAGACCGTCACCGACATCGATCGCTCCGGACGCCGCGTCGTCACCTCGAGCGGTCGCGAGATCGGTTACGACGCATTGATTCTGGCCACCGGATCGTATGCGTTCGTGCCTCCGGTCCCAGGTCACGACCACGAGAAGTGTTTCTTATACCGCACCCTCGACGATCTCGACGCGATCCGGATTGCCGCCGAGGCCGCAGGCCCCGGCGCGCCGGGCGTCGTGGTCGGTGGCGGCCTGCTGGGACTCGAGGCCGCCAACGCACTGAAGTCGATGGGTATGACGCCGCACGTGGTCGAGTTCGCCCCGAGACTGATGCCGATGCAGGTCGACGACGGCGGCGGCGCAGTGCTGAAGAACCTGGTGACCGACCTCGGACTGTCTGTGCACACGGGTGTCGGCACCGCGAACATCGCCGACGGCGAGTCGGATGGTGTGACCGTCACACTCAGCGACGACAGCGAGATCGAGGCGGCGCTGGTCGTGTTCTCTGCAGGTGTCCGGCCGCGCGATCAACTGGCTCGCGATGCGGGCCTCGCCGTCGGGGAGCGTGGCGGCGTCCTGGTCGACACGAACTGTCGCACCGCCGATCCCGATGTCTACGCGATCGGCGAGGTGGCCGCGGTGGATGGCCGGTGTTACGGGCTGGTGGCGCCGGGCTACAGCACCGCCGAGGTGGTCGCCGAACAGCTGTTGGGCCGGGGGAGCGCCTTCCCGGGGGCCGACATGTCGACCAAGCTCAAGCTCCTCGGTGTGGACGTCGCCAGCTTCGGCGACGCCATGGCGACGACGGAGAACGCGCTCGAGATCGTCTATCACGATGCGGTGGCCGGCCGGTATGCGAAGGTCGTGGTGTCCGACGACGCCACCACGCTGCTCGGCGGCATCCTGGTCGGCGACGCATCGGCGTACGCGATGCTCAAGCCGATGGTCGGTCGGGAGATCCCTGGTGACCCGGCCGCCCTGATCGCGCCTGCCGCCGGCCCGGGTGTCGGTATCGACGCGCTGCCCGACGATGTCGAGATCTGTTCGTGCAACGGTGTTTCCAAGGGAACCGTCTGCTCGGCGATCGCCGCCGGGGCTTGTGAGATCGCCGACGTCAAGAAGACAACCTGCGCGGGCACCACGTGCGGCGGGTGTCTGCCGAGTGTGAAGTCGTTGCTCGCCGCGTCGGGAGTGGAGCTCTCCAAGGCCCTGTGTGAACACTTCGGGCAGTCGCGCAGCGAGTTGTTCGAGATCGTCTCCGTCACCGGAATCCGGACGTTCTCCGAACTGATCGACCGATATGGGGCCGGGCAGGGGTGTGAGATCTGCAAGCCGACCGTCGCGTCGATCCTCGCGTCCACGTCCAGCGATCACATCCTCGACGGCGAGCAGGCCGCATTGCAGGACACCAACGACCACTTCCTCGCGAACATGCAGAAGAACGGTTCGTACTCGGTGGTCCCGCGTATGCCGGGCGGCGAGGTGACTCCCGAGCAACTCATCGTGATCGGCGAGATCGCTCGCGACTTCGGGCTCTACACCAAGATCACCGGCGGCCAGCGGATCGACCTGTTCGGGGCCAGTGTCGATCAGCTACCGGAGATCTGGCGTCGGCTCGTCGACGCGGGGATGGAATCAGGCCATGCCTACGGCAAGAGTCTGCGCACCGTGAAGAGTTGCGTCGGGTCGACCTGGTGTCGTTATGGGGTGCAGGACTCGGTCGGCATGGCCGTGTTCCTGGAGAAGCGATACCGCGGTCTCCGGTCGCCCCACAAACTGAAGTTCGGGGTCTCGGGGTGTGCGCGCGAGTGCGCCGAGGCGCGTGGCAAGGACGTAGGCGTCATTGCCACCGAGAACGGGTGGAATCTCTATGTCGCGGGCAACGGCGGCCAGAGCCCGAAGCACGCTCAACTCCTCGCCAGTGGAGTGGATGACCGGACGTTGGTCGCATACATTGATCGGTACCTGATGTTCTATGTCCGAACTGCCGACCGGCTGCAGCGCACCGCGCCGTGGCTGGAGTCGTTGGAGGGCGGTCTCGACCATCTGCGTGCGGTGGTCTGTGACGACAGCCTGGGACTGGCCACCGAGTTGGAGGCGGCGATGGAAGCACATGTCGCCGGGTACCGAGACGAGTGGGCCGCCGTTCTCGACGACGAGGAGAAGCTGAAGCGCTTCGTCTCGTTCGTGAACGCGCCGGATGTGGTGGACCCGACGATCCGGTTCGCCGAAGTCGACCGGAAGGTGCCGGTGCTGCTGGACATGCCGGCGATGCCGGCACGTGAGACCGGCTCGCCGGCCGCAGTCCGTGACGTGACCGAACCCGAACGTGAAGGAGTGCCGACGTGATTGCCGCTCATCAACCCGCCGAACCCGGGACCCACCCCGACGCGGTGCCCGGGGAGTGGGTCCGCGCCTGCGCCGTGGCCGATCTGGCGATCGGCCGCGGTGCCGGTGTTCTCGGGCCCGATTTCGAACAGGCCGCATTGTTCCGGGTCCCCGCGGTGGAGACCGACCGGGAGGCCGTCGTCGGCCGTACGCGGCTGTATGCGATCGGCAACATCGATCCGTTCTCCCGCGCCGCAGTGCTCTCCCGCGGTGTGACCGGCGATCGTTCGGGTGAGCCGACCGTTGCGAGCCCGCTGGGCAAGCAAGTGTTCTCCCTGCGCACCGGGCTGTGCCTCGACGACGACACGACGTCGGTGGCGAGTTACGCCGTCCACATCGTCGATGACATGGTCGAGGTGTTCTTCCCGCGCCGATGAGCACACACAAGCACAATGAATCCTCCGATGCCGCGGAGAACCTGCCGTTGGCCGGTTTCACCATCGGGATCACCGCTGCACGTCGTGCGGACGAGTTCGCGGCACTGCTGACCCGTCGGGGCGCAGAGGTCATGGCCGCACCGACCATCCGGATCCTGCCGCTCACGGACGACACCGAGCTGGAACGCGTCACGAAAGAGATCATCGGCGACCCGCCGGAACTCATGGTCGCCACGACGGGTATCGGTTTCCGCGGCTGGGTGGAGGCGGCCGACGGATGGGGAAGCGCCGAGTCGCTGATCGACGCGCTCGGGAAGAGCCGGCTCATCGCCCGCGGGCCGAAGGCAAAAGGCGCCATCCGTGCCGCAGGACTGCGGGAGGAATGGTCGCCCGAGAGCGAGTCGTCGTCGGAGGTGCTCGACCGACTGCTCGATCAGGGCGTCGAGGGAGTGCGGATCGCCGTGCAGTTGCACGGCGCGACCACCGAGTGGGAACCCCTGCCGGATTTCTGTGCGGTGCTGCGTGCCGCCGGCGCACGGGTGCTGCCCGTGCCCGTCTATCGCTGGAACATGCATCCCGACGTCGACCGGATCGACCGGATGATCGGGGCGGTCACTCGCGGTGACCTCGATGCCATCACGTTCACCAGCGCGCCCGCTGCGGCAGCCATCCTCACCCGAGCCAAGGAACTGGGCAAGCTCTCACAGTTCGTGCATGCCATGAGAACTGCGGTGCCGGTGATGTGCGTCGGTTCGGTGACCGCCGGACCGCTCGAAGCCTTGCAGATCCCGACGATCTATCCCAAGCGATTCCGTCTCGGTGCGCTTGCGCGACTGATCACCGAAGAGCTCCCGCGGCGCAGCCATAATCTGCGAATCCACGGTCACAACACGGCGATCCGCGGTCAGGCAGTCGTCGTCGACGGTGAACTCCGTGATCTGTCGGCGACCAGCCTGGGTCTGCTCAAAGCGCTTGCCATGGCGCCCGGTCGGGTCGTGTCCCGTCAGGAGCTCCTGGCCGGCCTCCCCGGCGACAGCTGCGACACGCACGCCGTCGAGGTCGCTGTTGCCCGACTGCGTAATGCGTTGGGGGACCCCAAGATGATCCAGACCGTGGTGAAGCGCGGATATCGGCTCGCGGTTGATCTGGAGTACGACGGAGAGGACGACCCCGAATGACACGCAGGGGCAGCGACCCGATCCTGCCGACCGGAGACCGACTTCGCGACATCAGTCCCGTCCTGGTCGCGCACGGCACCCGGAACCCGCATGGTGTGAACGTGATCGCCGAGATCGCCGAGGCGGTGAGTGATCGGATCGGTACCACGCGGACGGCGTTCGTCGACGTGCTCGGACCGACGCCTGCCGAGGTGATCGCGGACGTCGACCGACCCGCGGTGCTCGTGCCCGCCTTCCTGGCGTCGGGATATCACGTACGCAAGGACATCCCTCGGCACGTCGTCGCGGCAGGCCGGGCCGACACGGTGGTGACCCGTGCGCTCGGACCGGATCCCGGCATCGCGGCGGTGGCGCGACTTCGGCTGATCGAGGCGGGCTGGGAGCCGGGCGATGCAGTGATACTGGCCGCCGCCGGGTCGTCGGATGAAAGTGCTTGCGGGCAAGTTCATCTCGCGGCACGCCAACTCGAGTCGCTGATCGGCGGCCGGGTGGAGGTCGGGTTCATCACGACCGCATCGCCGTCGGTGCCGGAAGCGCTCGAGCGTGCCTCCCGACGCGGTCGCCGTGTGGTGATCGCGAGCTATCTGCTGGCACCGGGTCTGTTCCACAACCGGTTGCACACCTATGGTGCCGACGCGGTCGCCGATCCGCTCGGTGCGGACCGGCGGATCGTCGACCTGATCGTGACCCGAATGCGCGCCGCGGTGAGCCCGTATCGGCGGAATGCCGCGGTGCGTCGCTGAAAGTCGTTGTCGTGGTGGGTGATCTCGATACGCCGGCTCGCCTGGCGGCTCGCCGGCCACTCGATCGGCGGTGGAGAGCGAGGCGCCGCTTCTCCCGCTGGTCGGTTGGCTGTGCCTTCCGCTGGTCGAGGCGCCGCTTCTCCCGCTGGTCGAGTAGCTTCCGAGCGAAGCGAGGCAGCGTATCGAGACCACGCTGCCCTCAACCGATCGGCGTCCACCGGCAATCGCGGAGGACCACCTTGCCGTCGCGGACCGGAACCCCTTCGTCCCGTAGGCGTTCGAGTTGTCGGCCGGCCAGGTGGGTGGCAGGTTTCCCGCTTGCGGTGATGACGCGATGCCACGGTAGGTCAGCCGAGTCGGTCCGCATGATCCATCCGACGATCCGCGGGCTGGACAGGCCGACGGCCGCGGCCAGGTCGCCGTACGTGGTGACCTGACCGACCGGGATCGCGCCGACCAGGGCGCGCACCTGCTCGACCTCGTCGTCGGTGACCGCCGCCATGTCAGCCCCGATCGACCATCGACCGGATGACTCGTGCAGTGAGTTCGGGCGCCAGGAACGGCACCATGTGTTCGCAATCGGCGTGCACGATCTCGACGGAGTCGGGACGTTCGGTGGCGCAGGCCTCGAGAAAGGCGGGCCGGACGAACGGCGGGTCGACCCGATCGGCGACGACGACCGTGGTCGGTAGACCTGGCGGCGGCAGCACGGCGTCACGGGCCATCTCGCTCCACGCGGTTGCCGCGGCCGGGGCGGACACCCGCCACCCCACCCGCCCGTTTGTGCGGTCGGTGAGGTGGTCGTCGATCTCCTTGTCCAACAGCTCTTCCGGGATATCTGCCCACCCTTCCGCGCGTTTGGCCGACTTGGCCGCCGCTGCGTCCGCGTAGTCCCAGTGCTCGAGGCTGTCGGTGGCGACCTGGAGGGTCATGGCGGGATCGAGGCCCTGCGCCGGGTCGAGCAGGACCAGTCCGCGGACCGAGTCGCTGCCCAGCCGCTGGGCGAGGCGCACCGCGACGGCACCCCCGAACGAGTGGCCCACCACGACGAACGGGTGGGCGTCCACCGGGATGTGCTGCTCGACCACGACGATCAGAGAAGCCACGTGCTCCTCCAATGACCACGGCGGTTCCCACGGTGAGTATCCGTGCCCGAGCAGGTCGGGGGCGATCACCCGCAGGTCCGGGAGGTGATCGGCGGCGAGCGACTCCCATCGCTTGCCGTGACCGGTGAGTCCGTGGATCGCGAGGACGTGCGGTGCCTCGGGTGTGTCGGTCCCGAAGACGTAGGTGGTCAACGACATGACTGCCATCCTGCCGCATGTCCGGCGGACCGACCCCCGAGGATCGGGCAGGCACGGGGGTCGAGCCCGGAGCGGTGTCGTGGTCGCGTGATTCCATAGGGTCATGGCACGTCGCGTCGATTCCACGCCGGGGACTGGCACCGCGCTGCGCACCCGCCTGATCGCCACCCGGGCCGGTGCAGACGATGCCGCCCGGCAGTGGCCTGCCGACGTCCGGGCGGCGATCAGCGGGTCGGCGTCGGCGGATCCCGGCCGACCGTGGTCGCCGATCCGTGTTCATGGTGGTCCCGGCACCGGGAAGACCGCCCTGATCGTCGACGCCGCGGTGTCCCGACTGGTGCGCCCAGCGGTGGATCCCGAGTCGGTACTGGTCCTGGCCTCGTCACGGCGTGCCGCCGGAATGCTCCGCGAGGAGATCACCCGCCGGGTGCTGGCGGCGGGGCCGGGCGCCGATGCCGACGGCGCCGGTCATGCACTGCGCGAGCCTCTCGTGCGCACGGTGCACTCCTACGCGTTCGCCGTGCTCCGACTGCAGGCGTCGGCGCACGGAAATCCGCCGCCCCGCCTGATCACCGGATCCGAACAGGACATGGTGCTGCGTGAACTGCTGGCGGGCGACCTCGAGGACGGCGCAGAGTATTGGCCAGATCGGCTGCGACCGGCCCTGGGCACCGATGGATTCGCACAGGCGTTGCGCGACCTGATGATGCGGGCCGCCGAACGCGGGGTCGGCCCGGAGGAGCTGTCCGCCCTCGGGCGCCGTCATCGCCGCCCGGAGTGGGTGGCGGCCGGCCGGGCGTACGGCCAATACGAGCAGAACATGCTGTTGCGCGGCGCGGTCGGCGCGGACGCCCCGGGCGCGTCGGCGCCCGCCGTCGATGCCGCGGAACTCGTCGGGTCGGCGCTTTCGGCATTCGCCACGGACCCCGATCTCCTCGCCGGGCAGCGGCGACGAATCCGGCATCTCCTCGTCGACGATGCGCAGCATCTCGATCCGCAGGCATCGGCGCTGGTGACCCTGATCGGCACCGGCACCGATTCGACCGTCGTCGCCGCCGACACCGATCAGTCGGTGTTCGGTTTCCGGGGTGCCAGCCCTCGGTTCGCAGACGAGCTCGCCGACCGCGGTTCCGACCGGGATATCGTGCTGACACAAGGTTTTCGAAATCATCCGGCGGTCGCCGTGGTCGGCAATGCGTTGGCATCGCGACTCCCGGGGGCTCGTCCTCATCCGTATCCATTGCCGCCGGAGGTGAGGTCGGACGGTACCGACCCGAACGACGACCCGCTCGGCGGAGCCGAGGTCAGGGTCTTCAGCTCGGGCGCCAAGGAGGCCACGGCGGTCGCTGATCTGTTGCGTCGCGCGCACTTGTTCTCGGGGGTCCCGTGGTCCCGGATGGCGGTGATCGTGCGTTCGGTATCGCTGGCGTTGCCGGCGTTGCGTCGCGCATTCCGTTCCGCGGGTGTCCCGGTCACCACGCCGACCAGCGACCTGCCGCTGCATCGTCAGCGTGCCGTCGCGGCGCTGATGCAGGTTCTGCGTGCCGTCGCCGCGCGCGGGTTGTCCGACGACGACGCCATGGAGGCGTTTGCGGTGGAGGACGCGGTCGCATTGCTGTCCGGCCCCGTCGGCGGTGCCGACCCGGGTGCGATGCGCCGACTGCGCCGCGGGGTCCGCCGGTTCGATGAGCGGACGGGCGACGGTGGCGCGGCCACCGATTCGCTGATCGCCCTCCGGCGTGCGATCCTCGACCGCACGGAGGCCGAGCGCTATCTCCGAGCGCTCACCGACGCCGAGGCACGCCCGCTGGTCCGCGTGCTCGAGGTGGTCGATGCCGCCCATCGGACCGATGTGGCACGCCGCGGCGTCGAGGAGACCCTGTGGGCGGCCTGGCAGGCGACCGGTCTGGAACGTCGGTGGATGGCGAGTGCGATCCGCGGTGGCCCGGCCGGGGAGCAGGCCGACCGCGATCTCGACGCGGTGATGGCGATGTTCGAGGCGGCCGCCGGATTCGCCGACAATCTGCCCGCGGCGGGACCTGCCGGTTTTGTCCGATACCTTGCGGCACTGCAGATCCCACGGGACAGCCGCGTTCCGGGTGCGGGTGCCGACGCGGTGACCGTGCTGTCGGCCCATGCCGCCGCGGGCCGCGAGTGGGACGTCGTCGCGGTGGCCGGTGTACTCGACGGTCTGTGGCCGTCACTGCGCAGCCGGGGCAGTGTGCTGGGGACGGGTCAGTTGGTCGATCTGCTCGATGGAGTGGATCCGGAGGCGCTGGACACGGTGGCTCGCACCACGTCTGCGCTCGCCGACGAGCGTCGGCTGCTGCTGGTCGCATGTACGCGGGCGCGGCGACGACTGCTGGTGACGGCGGTGGAGGACGGCAGCGGCGACGCGTCGCCGTCGCGGTTCGTTGCGGAGATCGCTGATGCCCTCGCCACTCGTCGGGAGGGCTCGACGGAGGCCGTGGACGAGGAGCCGATGGAGCCCTTCGCGGAACTGCCGTTGGATCCGGGCGTCGACCGGGTGCTGTCGTTGCCGTCGTTGATCGCGACGTTGCGGTCCGCGGTGGTGGCCGGCGCCGGGAGCGGAGCGAGCGGGCCGAGTGTGGGCGGCGCCGGGAGCGGAGCGAGCGGGCCGAGCGGGCCGAGTATGACCGGCGCCGGGAGCGGCGAGCTCGATGCGCGTACCCGGGCCGCTGCAGAACTGCTCGCCGAACTCGCCGACTCGGATATTCCCGGTGCTGCTCCGAAGGACTGGTACGGATTGGCGGGCCCGAGTTCCGATGCGGCCCTGTGGACCCCCGACCGTGGGCCGGTCATGTTGTCGCCGTCGAATGTCGAGTCGTTGACGCGATGCTCGTTGCGCTGGGTTCTCGAACGGCATGGCGGCCGCGACGGCGACGGCACGCCCGCGCTGACCGGGACCTTGGTGCACACTCTGGTGCAGGCAGTGGCCGGCCAGATCGAGCCTGCCGAGGTGACGGCCGCGCTGCGTGGCATCTGGGACCGGGTCGATACCGGGGCGGCGTGGTACTCGGTGCGTGAGCTCGAACGGGCCGAGGCCATGCTCACGAATTTCCGTGACTGGCTGCGACTCTCGCGTGACGATCTGTCGGAGATGGGTGTCGAGGCGGAGATCGACGCGACATTGCCCGCCGGGTCTCAGGACGCCGGTGCGGACGGCGATCCGGAGGTGCCGGTGCGCCTGCGCGGCCGGATCGACCGTCTCGAACGCGACCGCGATGGGCGGCCGGTGGTGGTCGACGTGAAGACCGCGAAGACCGCGATCACGAAGGCGGACGCGCAAGATCACGCACAGTTGGCAACTTATCAACTCGCGCTGGCACTGGGCGGGGTCGAGGGCATCGGCGACGGCGACCCCGGCGGCGGTCGCCTGGTGTACGTCTCGGCGGCGAACCGGAACAGCGGCGCCACCGAGCGGGTACAGGAACCTCTCACATCGGATCGGGTGGACGAGTGGATCTCGGTGGTACGCAAGGCGGCCCGGGCCAGCGTGGGTCCGGGCTTTGCCGCAACGCTGAATCCCGGATGTACCCATTGCGCGCTGGCCACCAGCTGTCCCGCGCAACTGCGCGGCAAGACGGTGATCGATGACTGACCGACTCGTGAGGTCGAGGATCTCCGCGGTGTCGCTGGCCGCTGCCCTCGGGTTGCCCACACCGACGCCTGAACAGGTGGCCGTGATCGAGGCGCCGATGGAACCTATCCTCGTCGTCGCCGGCGCGGGGGCCGGCA
This sequence comes from Gordonia sp. DT218, assembly GCF_049847105.1. NCBI lineage: Bacteria > Bacillati > Actinomycetota > Actinomycetes > Mycobacteriales > Gordoniaceae > Gordonia > Gordonia sp. DT218. The sequence goes on from NZ_JBNCNS010000002.1 coordinate 410,004, forward strand.
AGACCGAGACCATGGCGGCTCGGGTGGTGTGGTTGGTGGCCAACGGTCTCGTCGCGCCCGATGAGGTGCTGGGGCTGACCTTCACGCGAAAGGCGGCCAGTGAGTTGGGGGTCCGTATCAGGCGTCGACTGTCGATGCTGGCGGGGTCGCCCGCGTTGCGTGGCTGGGATCCCGATGGTGCCATCGCTGCGCGCCTGAACGGTGGTGACCCGGAGGTCAGCACGTACCACGCCTATGCCGGACGGCTCATCGCCGACTACGGTCTGTTGCTGCCGGTGGAGCCGAATTCCACGTTGTTGTCGGAGACCGAGCTGTGGCAGATGGCGTTCTCGGTGGTCGCGAACTGGACCGGGGAGTTGCAGACGAAGAAGGTGCCGGCCAGTGTCACCGAGGCGGTGCTGAAGCTGTACGGCGAGATGGCCGAGCACCTCGTCGACATGGACGACCTGCGACGCACGGGCGACGACCTGTATCAATTGATCGCGACGTTGCCGAAGGGACCACGCCAGCGCGACACCCCGACCCAGGCCCTGCTGAAGGTGCGCGACGTGATCGACGAACGTCGCGAGCTGATCCCGATGGTGGAGGCGCTGTCGGAATCCATGCGGGCGGCCACCGCGCTCGACTTCGGCAGTCAGATGTCGCTGGCGGCGCGCTTGGTGATGCGCAACCCCGAAGTGGTTGCCGCCGAACGGGAATCGTTCAAAGCGGTGCTTCTCGACGAGTATCAGGACACCGGTCACTCGCAGCGAATCCTGCTGGCGACGTTGTTCGGGGTGGCGCCGGGCCGCCGGGGGTCGGCGCCACCCCGCGGGCGCGACCCAGTCGGGAGCGTCGCCGTGACCGCCGTCGGCGACCCCATTCAGTCCATCTATGGGTGGCGTGGTGCGTCGGCTGCCAATCTCCCCAGGTTCACCGACGACTTCCGACAGTCCGACTCGTCGCCTGCGGTTCGGCTGGAATTGCTCACCAGCTGGCGAAATGCTGTCCACGCGTTGCGCCTCGCGAACGAGACGTCGGACGAGCTGCGTCGTCGGGGGATACCCGTCAGTGTGTTACGGCCACGTCCCGACGCTCCGCTCGGCTCGGTGCGACTGGCACTCACCGAAACCGTCGTCGACGAGCGGAGCTGGGTCGCAGACCATGTGGAGCGGCACTATCGTGATGCGGAGGCGGCCGGCGAGGCCCCACCCACCACGGCAATCCTGGTGCGGCGCAACGAGGATTCCGCCCCCTTGGCGGCCGAGCTGGAGAGTCGCGGCATCCCTGCCGAGGTCGTCGGTATCGGGGGCCTGCTCCATGTCCCGGAGATCGAGGACATCGTGGCCATGTTGCGGGTGATCGCCGACCCGATGGCCGGTACCGCGGCGATGCGTCTGCTCACCGGCGCACGATGGCAACTCGGCGCAGGTGATCTGGCGACGCTGTGGCGACGCGCGACCGAGTTGGCCGCGGTCGAGTCGTATGGTTCGACGGGCGTGGTGGCGTCCCGGGAGGAGCTCGACGAAGCCCTCGACGCTGTCCTGCCCACGGAGATCGTCGACCGTGCCGGGATCGCGGATGCCATCGTCGATCCCGGTGACGCACAGCGGTACAGCACCGAGGGATACGCCCGTATCCGTGCCTTCGGGGCGCAGCTGGAGTCGTTGCGTCGCCGGATCGGTCAACCGCTGCCCGAGCTGGTGGCCGACGTCGAACACACCATCGGGGTGGCGGTGGAGGCGCAGATCCGCGCCCATCGCATGCGTGGCGCGATCACCGGGCGTGAACACCTGGACGCATTCGCCGACTACGTGACCGCATATGCCGACCGACCCGGAGCGAATCTGCCGGGGTTGCTGGCGTTCCTGGACACTGCGGAGACCATCGAGAAGGGGCTCGAACCCGGTCGGATCGAGGTCGCCGAACAACGGGTGCAGATCCTCACCGTGCACGCCGCGAAGGGCCTCGAGTGGGATGTCGTGGTGCTGCCGCATCTGTGTCAGGGCATCTTTCCCGGCGGGCGCGCCGACACGACCTGGCTGGGCAGCGCCAAGGAGTTGCCCGCGGCATTGCGTGGTGATCTGGCCGACGGCACCGATGCGGAGGGATTCCCGGCGTTGGATCTGCGGTCGGTGTCGGATCGCAAGGAACTCGAGACGACTCTCACCGAACACAAGGAGGCGATCGGGCAGCGGCGGCTCGAAGAGGATCGTAGGTTGCTCTATGTCGCCCTGACCCGTGCGAAACACGAGCTGTTGATCTCGGCTCACCATTGGTCTGAGACCGGCGACAAGTCCCGGGGCGGTTCACCGTTCTTCGAGGAGATCCGCACGATCATGTCGGCGTCCATCGCCGACCCCGACGTGGATTCGACCGACATGGTGATCGACGTGGACGCACCGGAGCCGGCCGACGATGCGACCAACCCGCTGGCAGAGCGGATCGTCAGCGAGTCGTGGCCGCGTGATCTTCTCGGCGAGCGCCGACTCGCGGTGACGGCTGCGGCCCGCCTGGTCCTCGATGCGATCGCCGATCGGGACGCACCGGCGCTGTTCGATGCCCCGGCGTCCGAGCAGACGGGCGACGACGAAGACGACGAGGAGATCGCCGCGTGGCGCGCCGAGGTGGCGGCTTTGCTGGCCGAACACCACAGCACCAACCAGGCAGAGGTCGATGTGGAGCTGCCGACGCACTTGTCGGTGAGCCAGCTCGTGGAACTCGACACCGACGAGGCGGCGTTCGCTCGGCGGCTGCGACGCCCGACGCCCTATCAGCCCAACCCGACGGCTCGGCGGGGTACTGCGTTTCACGCCTGGGTCGAGCGGTGGTTCGGCGCGACCCGCCTCCTCGATGTCGACGAGTTGCCGGGTGCCGCCGACGGGACCGCGTCGCCCGACGCCGACCTCGATCAGCTGCGTGATGCGTTCTTGGCATCGACGTGGGCACAGCGCAGCCCGACCGAGGTGGAGGTGCCGTTCGAGACGGTGATCGGTCCGACGGTGATCCGCGGCCGGATCGATGCCGTCTTCGCGGAGGCGGGCGGGCGGTGGCTGGTGGTGGACTGGAAGACGGGGTCGGTGCCGGAGCCGGCTCGCCGGGAATCGCTTTTCGTCCAGCTCGCCGCCTACCGGATCGCCTGGGCGCAATTGGCCGGTGTCCCGCTCGAGAACGTACGCGCCGCATTCCACTACGTGCGGTCGGGTTACACACTTGAGCCCGACGACCTGCCCGATCGGCCGGCGCTCGCTGCAATGCTGGCGAAATGAGCTAGATTCCACTCGTGAGCGAACGGCGGTACGGCTGATGCGGTCCAGGGGGTTTCGGCGGCGACTGCGGTCCGAGGAACTCGCGGACAGCCCCGACTACGCGCTGGTCGGAGTTGTCCGGATTCCCGAACTGCAGCAGAGTCCGGGTCGGGCGATCGGCAAGCGGGTGGTCTTCGCCGTGGTCGCGTTGTTCGCGACCTCGATCATCGTCTATCTCGACCGCGACGGGTATCGGGACGTCCAGCCGAACGCACTGTCGTTCCTCGATGCGATGTACTACTCCGCGGTGACGCTCTCGACCACCGGATACGGCGACATCACTCCGTACACCCCGTCCGCCCGGCTGATCAACCTACTGATCATCACCCCGTTGCGCGTGCTGTTCCTGATCGTCTTGATCGGTACCACACTGGAGGTGCTGACCGAACGGTCGAGGCAGGCGCTCAAGATCCAGCGTTGGAGGAACAGCGTGCGCAATCACACCGTCGTCATCGGTTATGGCACCAAGGGCCGGACCGCGGTGGACGCGATGATCGGTGACGGCATCAAGCCGGCCGAGATCGTCGTGGTCGACTCGGACCCGCACATCTTGGAGGCGGCCGCTGCCGACGGCCTCGTGACGGTCCGCGGTGACGCCACCAAGTCGGATGTCCTGCGGCTCGCGGGCGTGGCACACGCGGCGAGCATCGTGGTCGCGGCCAATCGCGACGACACCGCGGTGCTGGCGACGTTGACCGCCCGAGAACTGAATCCACGGGCGAAGATCGTGGCGTCCATCAGGGAATCGGAGAACACCCACCTGATGCGGCAGTCGGGTGCGAACTCGGTGGTGGTGTCGTCGGAGACGGCAGGACGGTTGCTCGGTATCGCGACCATGACACCATCGGTGGTGGAGGTCATCGAAGATCTCCTGACACCCGATGCGGGGTATGCGATCGCTGAACGCGAGGTCGACCCGACCGAGACCGGTGGGTCGCCCTCGCACACCCGAGACATCGTGCTCGGGGTGGTGCGCAACGGGGTATTGCACCGCGTCGACGACAGTGAGGTCGAACAGATCGAGGCAGGGGACAGGTTGCTCTACGTGCGCAAGGGACAGTCCGAATGATCGGGGATCAGTTCGTGTTCGACCAGCCGCCGCTGTTGTCGCGCGCGACGTTCGACCGAGCCGATGAGATCCGTGACGACCCGGCACGCATGCAGGCGGGGTGGTCGACGGCCCGCATGCTCCTGATCGATTCCAACGGGCGCTACCCGGTGTCCGACGGTGGTGGTCTGCACTGGCTCGCCGCCATCGAGTTCGCCGACGAGCCGCTCGCGGACGCGGTGTTCCTCGGGATCGGCGGCGCCGAGAGCGCCGGCGCGGATCTGTGGGCTCGGCGTGTCGATCACATCGACGGTCCCACCGACGACCCGCGTCGCGGTGCGCACGGCCTGGACGCCGACGAGGCAGGGCTCCTCGCCACAGCGCTGGGCATCCTGAACTGGCATGCCACCGCACGCTTTTCGCCGGTTGACGGGTCCGCGACAGTCCCGGCTCGCGGCGGTTGGGTGCGACGGCACGTGGACACCGGCGCCGACGAGTTCCCGAGAACCGACCCCGCGATCATCACCGTCGTCCACGACGGTGGCGATCGGCTGCTGCTCGGCCGGCAGGCGATCTGGCCCGACGGCTGGTACTCGACCCTCGCCGGATTCGTCGAACCCGGAGAGTCGCTCGAACAATGCGTCGCGCGCGAGGTCCACGAGGAGGTCGGCATCACCATCCGCGAACCTCGCTATCTGGGAAGCCAGCCATGGCCGTTCCCGCGGTCGCTGATGCTGGGTTTCGCCGCCATCGGAGACCCCGACGAACCTCTGGAGTTCTTGGACGGGGAGATCGGCGACGCCGTCTGGTTCGACCGTGCCGAGGTGATCGACGCCCTCGAGGAGGGCGCCGAGTGGGTGCGCGGCGACGGATCCGTGGGCACGGGGACAGACGAGCGCAGGTTGCGCCTCCCGGGGTCGATCTCCATCGCGCGATCGCTCATCACGGCGTGGGCGTACGCGGATCGCTGATAGCGGCCTCGCCGGGAACAGTGCGCCGTTCCGTGCTGTTATGGGTGGCATGAGCAATGTGATCGATGACGACGCCTCGGCCCGGGTTTCCGACACCGGCGAACTGACGATGTACACCACGAGCTGGTGCGGCTACTGTGCGCGGCTCAAGACCGGACTCAAGAGCCTCGGTCTGACGTGGCAGGAGGTCGACATCGAGCTCAATCCCGACGCCGCGGAGTTCGTCGGGAGCGTCAACGGCGGCAACCACGTGGTCCCGACCGTTCTGTACGCCGATGGCAGCACGGCCACCAACCCGTCGATCGCAGACGTCAAGGCCAAGCTCGGCGTCTGATCGCCGCCGGTGACGGCGATACCAACTCTCGCCGACCGTGCGCAGAATCTCGCCGACCGTGCGCAGATCGGCGTGGCGAGACGTGACGATCGGGTGTCCGTGCCGGATGGCATAGTGAACCGGTGCCCGATCTCCACCGCATCCTCGACGGTCTCGACCCCGAGCAGCAGCGGGCGGTGCTCGCCCCGCGCGGCCCGGTGTGCGTGCTGGCGGGGGCCGGGACCGGGAAGACGCGGACCATCACCCGGCGTATCGCGCATCTGATCGACAGTGGCCAGATGAATCCGAGTCAGGTGCTCGCCGTCACGTTCACCACACGCGCGGCGGGCGAGCTGCGTTCGCGACTCAGGTCGCTGGACATCGCGGGCCCCGGCAATTCGGTTCAGGCGCAGACATTTCACGCGGCGGCCCTGCGTCAGCTGCGATACTTCTGGCCGCGCGGTCTGAGTTGGGAGCTCCTCGACCACAAAGTCCCGCTGGTGGCGCGCGCCGCCCGTCACGTCGGCCTGACCACCACCAGCGAGTCCTTGCGTGACCTGACGTCGGAGATCGAGTGGGCCAAGGGATCCCTCATCACACCCGGCGAATACGTGGCGCACGCCGGTGCCGCCGGTCGCGACACCCCATTCCCACATGATGCGGTAGCCGCGGTCTTCGACACGTACGAGACTGCGAAACGTGATGGTGCACATCTGCTCCTGGATTTCGACGACCTGATCATCTACGCAGGCGAGCTACTTCGGGAAAGCGACCATGCAGCCGACTTCCGTTCGCGCTACCGGTGTTTCGTCGTCGACGAGTATCAGGACATCACACCGGTCCAGCAACGGCTCCTCGAGGCGTGGCTGGGGGAGCGCGACAACCTGACGGTGGTGGGCGACGCGAACCAGACCATCTACTCGTTCGCCGGCGCGACCGCGAAGTACCTGTTGGACTTCACCCGCCGCCACCCCGAGGCCACCCTGGTCCGTCTGGAACGTGACTATCGATCCACTCCCGAGGTGGTGTCACTGGCGAATCAGGTCATCGGTGCCGCGACCGAGCGCTCACCGGGCACGAGGCTGGAGCTGGTGGGACAACGTCCCCGCGGCCCGGTTCCCCGACCGGCCGAGTTCGCCGACGACCTGCGCGAGGCCAACGGGGTCGCCGCGCAGATCAAACACCTGGTGAACTCCGGTACCTCACCCTCGGAGATCGCCGTGCTCTATCGCGTGAACGCGCGGTCCGAACGTTTCGAGGAGGCACTCACCGAGGCCGGCATCCCCTATCAGGTACGGGGATCCGAGGCGTTCTTCATGCGCACCGAGATCGGCCAGGCGATGCGCAACCTCGAGGCCGCCGCCGGCCGCGACGACCTGCCCGCCGGCGCCGAGACCACGCGGGTGGTACGCGCCGTCCTGGCGCCCCTCGGCCTGAGTGAGACCGAACCGGCGGGGCCGACGGCGAAGTCCCGATGGGAATCGTTGCGTACGTTGATGTCCGTTGTCGACGAGATCATCGCCGACCAGCCCGGTATGACCTTGCGACGCCTGGTGTCGGAGCTGGCATTGCGGGCGGGCGAGCGGCACACCCCCGCGCAGGTCGGTGTCACGCTCGCGTCGCTGCACGCGGCCAAGGGGCTGGAGTGGGACGCGGTCTTCCTGGTCGGACTCACCGAGGGATCGGTTCCCATCACCCAGGCGATCGAACACGGTGACGAGGCGATCGAGGAGGAACGCCGGCTTTTCTACGTGGGCATCACCCGCGCTCGCGAGCACCTCTACCTCTCGTGGAGCCTGTCGCGGTCGGGCGGCGGACGGGCCACGCGCCGACGAACGCGATTCCTCGACGGCATCGACCTCGATCCGAATCGGAGCGGGCGATGCACGGTGTGCGGAGCGGAGCTGGTGAACCCGGAGTCGCGGGTGCGAGGTCGGTGCGCGAGTTGTCGCATCGAGGACCGCGACGAGTCGCTGGTATCCGCGCTGAGGGTCTGGCGGGCCGACCGTGCGCGGCGGCGTGGCGTGCGGGAACTCGCCATCCTCACCGACGCGATGCTGGATGCGGTGGCCGACCAGCGGCCGGCAGATGCCCGGTCGCTCGGTGCGATTCCGGGCATCGGACCGACGAAACTCGAGGAGTTCGGTCCAGAACTCCTCGACCTCGTCAAAGGTCGCCGGGTTGAGTAGCGACGGGTGAACGAAGTGAACGCGACGCGTATCGAAACCCGCCGGGTTGAGTAGGCACGCGCGAGCGTAGCCGCCGGGTTGAGTAGGCACGCGCGAGCGTAGCGAGCCCGCGCCGTATCGAAACCGAGCCCGCGCCGTATCGAAACCGAGCCCGCGCCGTATCGAAACCGAGCCCGCGCCGTATCGAAACCGCAGGTCAAAAATGGGTTGTGCGAAGTTTGTCCCACCCCCTAGTCTTGATTCGTCAGCACGGGGTGCTACCTGTTTGTCCGTAATGGGTCGCCTCACATGTGGAAGCCTGCGAGCACGGAAAGGAGCGGATCAGTGAACGGAATCAACATTCAGGCGAGCGTCAGCGTGCCTGTGGCGATGCCTCTGGCACCGACGGCGGCGTCGATCGACTTCTTCGTCGGTATGAACTTCCGTCGCGACCGCTCCTGGGTCGATGTGACCCATGTGTGCCCGATGGCAGCCCATGCGCCCGCCGCAGCCGTACCGCTCGCAGACCCGGCAATCGCCGGCGCGCGAGCCGAGCAGCGGTTCCCCGTGCAGATACGAAGTCTGCGGAGACGTTAACTCCGCACCTTTCGGGCCACGGGCGAATCGCAGACGCGAACCCGTGGCCCTTGTTGTAGATACCCGAAATCGATCTCATCCCAGGTGATGAGCTTCCATTTCGACTACTTCACATCGAGGACTCCGGGTTCAACACCCAACACGAGTAGATGTGGAGAGCAAGATGACCGTCGATTGCGTTCTCGAATCGTGTCTTTCGGCGGACCACGTGTCGGTCGATGGCCTGGACCTGCCCTGCCAGGTGGCCGACGCCGATCTGTGGTTCGCCGAGGATCCCCGAGATCTGGAGCGGGCCAAGGCAATGTGCGCCGAGTGCCCGCTGCGTGAGGCCTGCCTGCGGGCCGCGCTGGACCGTGCCGAGCCCTGGGGGGTCTGGGGCGGCGAGATCCTCGATCGCGGCACCGTGATCGCGCGGAAGCGCCCGCGCGGTCGGCCGCGGAAGAACGCCGCCTGATGGGGCGGCTGCCCGTCGAGGCGCTCGCAGGCTCGCTTCCTCAGGGATCGGTCGGTGCTCGCAGGCTCGCTTCCTCAGGGGTCGAACGGAATTCCCGGTCCCTGAGGAGTGAGCTTGCGAACGTCACGAAGGGGGCCGAACTCAGTCGGCGAGACCCGGCACCCACTTCTCCATGATCGCGCGGTACGGCGCATTCGCCTCGAGCTGTGAGGCGATGCCGACACACCCTGCCAGCACCCGGAACACCATCACATAGTTCTTGGGCACGTTCAGGTTTCGCGATGTCTTGTAGACGTCGCCGCGGACGTCGGTGGCCTTGCCGGCGGCGCGTTGCATCCACTTGCGGGTGAAGTGGAAGGACTCGGTGTAGAGCGGGTCGACATAGGGCTTCAGGTAGGCCTCGATGTCGGCCGGGCTCACTCGATCGGCATGCGAACGCCGGATGAAGTCGGTCTGCACCATCAGCTCTTTGAGCTCTTCGTACTGCTTGTCCCGCGCCAGACGAAGAATGGGTCCGGTCTCTGGTGGAAGTCCGTTGGGATAGTGACCGACCGCGCCGAAGTCGAGGATGCCGAAACGGCCGTCGTCCATCAGGAAGAAGTTCCCGGGATGCGGATCGCCGTGGAGCAGTCCGACACGGAACGGTGAACTCACCTCGAAGGTGGCCATTTTCGCGGCCGCGTTGTCGCGGGTCGCCTGGTCGCCGTCGGCGATGACCTTCGACAGCCGGGTGCCGTCGATCCATTCGGAGACAACCACCTTCGGTGCGCTCGCCACGACCTTGGGAACCAGGAAGTCCGGGTCGCCGTCGAAGACCTTGGCGAAGGCGCGCTGATTGTCGGCTTCCCCGAGATAGTCGAGCTCGGCCTCTGTCCGGTCGATGAGTTCGTCCATCATCGCCCTGACATCGGTGCCCGGCGACAGCTTCTGCAACAGACCCGACATCCGGGACAACGTCTTCAGGTCCGCCTTGAGGGCGTGATCGGCACCCGGATACTGCACCTTGACGGCCACGGCGCGGCCGTCCGACCAGACGGCCCGGTGGACCTGCCCGATGCTGGCGGACGCGGCGGGTTCATCGGAGAACTCACGGAATCGTTCGCGCCACTTGGTGCCGAGTTGCTGGTCGAGAACCTTGTGCACCTTGGCTGCAGGCAGCGGCGGCGCCTCCGCCTGCAATTTGGTCAACGCCTCGCGGAAGGGCTCCCCGAACTCGTCGGGGATGGCGGCCTCCATGATCGACATGGCCTGACCGACCTTCATGGCGCCGCCCTTGAGCTCGCCGAGGACGGCGAACAGCTGGTCGGCGGCCCGTTCCAGCATTTCCTGCTGGACCTCGTCCTTGTCCCTGCCCACCATGCGTTTACCGAGACCGGCCGCTGCGCGTCCGGCCATACCGATGGGCAGCGACGCCAACTTGGCGTTGCGTCGTCCCTGCCCCCGAGTGATGTCGCTCATAGCGTCCTTTCCCCACCTCAGGATAGAGGACGGGCCCGTCCCGACGACCGCCACACCCGAGCGCCGGGCTGCTGCCGTGGTCAACCGGCCTGCGCGATGATCGGGCGGCAATCGCACAACGGGTGCGGTGGCCATTCGACCACTGCGAGTCTTGCCGGATCTGCGTGGAATTCCAAAGCGCGATTGAATAATTGGGGTGTCGACGTGGTCGACGTGCCGGCCCAGAGCGCGCCCGCGAGCTGTTCGATCTGTTCGTGGGTGAGTGCGGCGGTGCTGCGGATGGTGCCGGCACTGGCATAGCCCGGCTGACGCACCATCTGCGCGGCCAGGAGGGGCCAGTCCGGTTCCATCGTGGTGCGATGATGATCCGCGCACCGGAGACAGCTCGAGAGACCGGGCAGCACGAGTGGTCCGATCACGCCCACTCCGTCTCGGACGCGCACCTGCAGATGCGGGATGCGGGCGGCGATGAGTGCGTTGACGACAGCCGGGTCGTGCACCAGGAAGTCGGTGAGCACCACGAGGTTCGCATCCCACCCGTCGACCGTGTCATGGGGACGACGAGTCGACCGGCGCGGCACCATCCCCACCTCGGTCAGCGAGGCGGCGAGGAGGTCCGACAGGGGGCCGCGTCCATGCAGACGGATGCGCAGCGTCGACGACGATCTGCCGTTGTCGGTGGCGATCGCCTGGCCGGCGGCGGTGAGCCTGCCGACGATGGTGGCGAGATCGGCTGCGGTCAGGCCGATCGACCGCGCGCGGCGCAGCATCTCTCCCCGCGACCGAGGGCGGCTCAGATCACGCACCAGCGTCGCGACCGCGTCCGCGCGGACCGGCGAGGAGAGCTCGATGATCAGGCTGCGGTGCGGATCGCTGCCGACATGCACGCGATTGCCGGGCCGGACCAGAACCGGTGTCCCCGGTCGTACCAGCGGGAGGCTGCTCGGCAACTCGATGGTCTCGCGAGCACCTCGGGATTCGTCCGGGGGACGTGGGTGCCGGGCGCTCGGATCGGACATGACGTCACTCTGCCACCCCCGGAGGCGGTCTCAGGTGTCGTGGAACAGGTTGTGCACAAGTCGGAACGCCTGTGTTCAGTGCGGTTGCGGTGGTGCGGGAGCGTCCTGTACCACCGCGGCGATCACGACGTGCCGGAGTCGCGGGGCGGGTCGTCGGAGTCGGGGGAGTCGTCCGGCTTCGCGCCCTGCGACTCCTGGTCCGCGCGCTCCTGCGCGAGGGTCGCCTCGAGCTGAGCGATCGGGTCGTCGAAGGAACTGGCCCCGCCGCCGATGACGCCGTCGATGAACGCCGCCGGATGGTCGAGATCGTCGGCGTCGGGCATCAGATCCGGATGTGCCCACACCCCGTCACGAGTCGACATGTCGCCTGCCTCCAACAGTTGCCGCCAGAGGGCGGAGGCCTCGCGCACCTTGCGTGGCCGCAACTCCAGGCCCACGAGCGTCGCGAAGGTCTGCTCGGCGGGCCCGCCGGTGGCACGGCGCCGCCGCATCGTCTCGGTGAGGGCGGCCGCGCTCGGGATGCGGTCGTCGAGAGCCCTCGACACCACCTGCTCCACCCAGCCCTCGATCAGTGCGAGGAGGGTCTCCAGCCGGGCCAGCGCTGCCTGCTGCTCGGGTGTGGTGGTTGGCTCGAACGACGCCGACGACCCGATCAGCTCCTCGAGCTTGGACGGGTCGGACAGGAGTTCCTGCGGATCGATGCCGGACGTCATGTCGGCGATGCCACTGAAATCGATGCTGATGCCCCGCGCGTACTCCTCGACCGTGGACAGCAGACGCTGCCGCAGCCACCCGACGTGGGTGAACAGGCGTACGTGCGCGGCCTCCCGGGCGGCGAGGAACAGGATGATCTCCTGCGCCGGTTGCTCGAGCCCCTCGGCGAAATTCGCGATCGCCTCGGGCAGGAGGACCGCGGTGCCCTCCGGGGCCAGAGGGAGTCCGACGTCGGTCGAGGTGAGAACCTCCTTGGCGAGCTGGCCGAGTCCCTGGCCGAGCTGCGTGCCGAAGGCCATCCCGCTCATCTGGGTCAGCATGCCCATCATCGGGCCGGCGAACTGGGCGGCCTCTGCGGGCAGATTCTGTTCCCAGGTTCGCGAGAGTTGGGTGGCGACCGGATCGCAGAGCCGCTTCCAGGTCGGCATCGACTCTTCGAGCCACGTCACCGGCGTCCACGCGACGGCCTGCCGAACACCGCCGGGGAAGGTGGTCACATCGTCGAGCCAGACGTCGGCCAACCGGACCGCGTCGGCGACGGCCTGGGTCTCCTTGTCGAGCACCGGTGTGAAGTTGCCGATCTGCTGGCGAGCGAGGTTCGTGGCGACCTGGTAGTTCACCGGACCGCCACCCGCACCGGGCGCCATCCCGGCGCCCATACCGCTGAACATATTGCCCAGCTGGGAGAACATCTGGCCGAGCTGGGACGGATCGAAACCCTCGGCGCCGCCCATCGCGAAACCGAACGGATTCTGCGGGTTGCCCGGGTCGCCGGGGGACGCGTCGTTGCCGGACTTGTCCTCGCGACGCTTGTCCTCGCCGCGGCGTTCGTCATCGTCGTCGCCGGAGGGGGAGAACCCGAAGGGCAGATCACTCATGCCTCCACGGTACCGCCCGCCAGGCGTCCCGGCGTTCGCCTTGAGCGTAGGCGGCTCAATGTAGGAGGGGTCCGTTACTGTGAGCGGAATGAGCTTGCAGCCCGGGCATCGTCGGATCGCGACCGTCGCCGTCACCGCGCTGGTCTTCGTCGCACTGCTGTTCGTCGGGACGACCGTGCAGGTGCCGTTCGTGGCACTCGGCCCCGGCCCGACCGTGAACACACTCGGCACCCTCGACGACAAGTCCGTGGTCGACATCACCGGCACGCCCACCGATCCGACGACCGGAAATCTCAACCTGACGACCGTCTCGGTCACCGACGGCATGTCGATGTTCCAGGCTCTCGGGATGTGGATCTCCGGCACGTACACGCTGGAGCCGCGCGACCGCCTGTACCCGCCCGATCAGTCACCGGACGATGTCCAGCAACAGAATCAGCAGGACATGACCGGCTCGGAGGACAGCGCCACCGCCGCGGCCCTGCGCTACTTGAACCGGCCGACCAAGGTCGTCGTCGCGACCGTCGCTCCCGGCGGCCCGTCCGCGGATGTGCTCCGGCAGGGCGATCAGGTGCTGACGGTCGCCGGCAAGCAGGTCTCGACGACGGCCGAGATGCAGGCCGCGGTCAAGGGCAATGCTCCGGGCGCCGTCGTTCCCATCGAGATCGATCGCGGCGGCACCAAGCAGACGGTGACGGTCACGCTGGCGGCTCGTCCCGACAACCCCAAGGTCGGTTATCTCGGCGTCACCCCCGAGGTGGTGAATGCCGATCCGGCACTGAAGATCTCATACAACGTCGGTGACATCGGCGGCCCGTCGGCCGGGATGATGTTGACTCTGGCGGTGATAGACCGGCTGAGTCCGGGCGAACTGACCCACGGCAAGTTCATCGCGGGGACCGGGACGATCGACGAGGACGGTGCGGTCGGCCCGATCGGCGGCATCACGCACAAGACGCGCGCTGCCCGGGACGCCGGCGCCACCGTCTTCCTCGTGCCGCAGCGCAATTGCGCGGAGGCCACCTCGGATGCGCCCGACGGGCTCACCCTGGTGAAGGTGGACAACCTGCAGGGCGCCGTCGACGCGCTCGGCGACGTGGGCGCAGGGCGTCCCGCCCCGCACTGCTGATCTCCGCCTTATGTCAGCTGTCGGGGCCGTGGTCGAGCGTGTGCGCCAGGGCGGCGCGCAGATCGGTGGCCAGGTCGTGATGGGTGAGCAACTCGATGCCGGCCGGATCGGCGCCCCTCTCGGGACGTAACTGCATCAGGGCCAATGTGCAGCCGTCGCGCAGTGCGCCGATCGCGAGCCGGGCGGGGCGCGCACCGGGATGGGCGTCGGCCGAGGCGCGTAGGACGGCGTCACCTCCGGTCGGGTCGTCCGGGTCGCCTGGCACCTGCAGAAACGCCGTATCCAGGTCCGCCTCGGCCTCGGGCGGCAGCACAAGGATCTCCTGGACGAGCGCGGCGCCGGTGACCGGGGCCGGCCACGTCGTGGTCGCGAGGATGTGTTCGAGGTCTGCGTTGCCAGACGGCTCGGAGCCGATCGGAAGGGACTCCTGCGCGATCGGACTCAGTTCGGAGTCGTCGTCGGGATCGATCAGATCCGGTTGGGTTTGCGCCAGCGTGGCTGTCGGGACCAGGGCGAACAGGATCGGCGGCTGATCCCAGCCGTTCTCGTCGACGAATGTCACGATGTCGCTCAGAGCGCGGCCCAGCGCGTCGGGTGAGAGGCCGTCGGGCGACAGTGTTGGCTGATCGGTCACCGGTCCATCTTGCCGCGTCCCGACGACGTCGGGTGCCACTCGCGCGAGCCCACCACGCCGAGCGTGATGTGACATGGAACTCACCTGGGCGGCAGTGCGTTGTCGATTCACCCAGGGCGTCAACGCCTCGACCTCGTCACCGAGTGTGAGGTCGGCGTCCGGCGGCACCGGTGTCGGACCAGCGCCACACCGGGCCAGTACAGTTGGACGAACACGAGCCCTGCGGGCTTCGTACGGGTCGGGCCGATGCCCGAAATGAGAACTTTGGAGTGTGGGTAGGTGGGCGTACGCGGGCCGGCGGGAATGCCGACACTGTCGCGCAGGAGCAAGATCGCCATCGGGATCGGCGTCGCCATCCTGGTGCTGCTGCTGATCGGGCCACGTTTGGTGGGACTGGCCACCGACTGGCTGTGGTTCTCTGATCTCGGATATACGCGGGTGTTCTCCACGATCGTGTGGACACGCGTCGTGCTGTTCCTGGTCACGGCCGTGGTGGTCGGTCTGGTCGTGTTCGGGGCCATCGCGATGGCCTATCGGTCTCGACCGGTATTCGTGCCGGCCTCCGGCCCGAACGATCCGCTGGCTCGTTATCGGGCCACCGTGATGGGACGGACCCGTTGGTTCGCGATCGTGCCGTCGGCCCTGATCGGCCTGCTCGCCGGTCTGGTCACCCAAGGTTCCTGGGCGACGGTCCAGACCTTCCTGCATGGTGTGAGCTTCGGTGTCAAGGACGCCCAGTTCGGGCTCGACGTCAGTTTCTATGCGTTCGATCTGCCGTTCTACCGGCTCGTGCTCAATCTGTTGTTCGTCATCGTGGTGATCTCGTTCCTGGCCAACCTGATCACCCACTACCTGTTCGGCGGGCTCCGCCTCGGCGGTGGCGGAACGAAGCCGTCGATGACCACCGCGGCGCGTGTGCAGCTCGCCGCGCTTGCCGGGATCTTCCTGCTGCTCAAGGCCGTCGCGTACTGGTTCGACCGCTATTCGCTGTTGTCCAGTCAGCGCAAACAGGAGATCTTCACTGGCGCCAGCTACACCGACATCAACGCGGTGCTGCCGTCGAAGTTGATCCTGATGGCCATCGCGATCATCTGTGCCCTGGCGTTCTTCGCCGGGGTGGTATTGCGCGACCTCCGTGTGCCGGCACTCGCGACCGCACTCATGTTGCTGTCGGCCCTGGTCATCGGTGTGGGATGGCCGTTGGCGATGGAGCAGTTCTCGGTCAAGCCGAACGCCGCGCAGAAGGAATCGGAGTACATAGCGCGCAACCTGACGGCCACCAAACAGGCCTACAAGATCCGCGACAAAGACGACGTCACCTACGAACAGAACTGGACCGAGACCCCGGCGGATCCGGTGGCGGTCAACAGTGATTCGGCGACGTTGTCGAACATCCGGATCCTGGACCCGAACGTGATTGCGCCGGCCTTCAATCAGCGACAGTTCCTCAAGAACTTCTATGGTTTCCCCGCGCAGCTCGCCGTCGACCGCTACAAGGTCGACGGACAGGAGCGCGACTACGTGGTCGCGGCCCGTGAGCTCGATCCGTCGAAGTACGGCGAGAACCAGCAGAACTGGATCAACAAGCACACCGTGTTCACCCACGGCAACGGGTTCATCGCAGCGCCGGCCAACACCGTGGACGAGGCGTCGTCCGACAGCGACAGCGACCGTGGTGGTCTGCCCGTGTTCAAGGTCAGTGACCTCGAGACGATCCGGTCAAAGGACTATCAGCAGACCGCACCCATCAAGGTCAAACAGCCGCGCATCTATTTCGGTGAGCTCATCGCCAAGGTGAACCCCGACTACGCCATCGTCGGCTCGGACAACGGCGACCGGGAGTACGACGAGGACGGCAAGAATTACACCTACACCGCCGATTCGGGTGTCTCGCTGGGCAACTGGTTCAACCGTTTCCTGTACTCGGTGAAGTACACCGAGCGCAACATCCTGCTCTCGGGCGCGATCAACAAGAACTCCAAGATCATCTACGACCGCGATCCGCGCGACCGTGTGAAGAAGGTCGCCCCCTGGCTGACCCTCGACTCCAAGACCTATCCCGCGGTGATGGCCGATGGATCGATCAAGTGGATCGTCGACGGGTACACCACGCTCGACACCTACCCGTATGCGCAGCGGATGTCGCTGCAGGGCGCTACGTCTGATGCCCAGGAGCTCAACCAGGGGCAGACCGGCCGGACTCAGGTCAACCGCCAGATCTCCTATGCGCGCAACTCGGTGAAGGCCACCGTCGACGCCTACACGGGCAAGGTGGACCTCTATCAGTTCGACACCTCCGACCCCGTGTTGAAGACGTGGATGAAGGTCTTCCCGGGAACCGTCAAGTCACGCGCTGAGCTCGACCAGAACCCGGATCTGCTCTCGCACTTCCGGTACCCGGAGGACCTGTTCAAGATCCAGCGTGCTCTGCTCGCCAAGTACCACGTGTCCGATCCCGAGACCTTCTTCCGCAGCAACAACTTCTGGTCGATTCCCGCGGATCCGAGCAAGGACCAGGCCGTGCAGCAGGGGCTGAACCAGCCACCGTATTACTTCACCGCTGCCGCTCCCAACGGGACCGAGTCGCAGTTCCAGCTGACGACGGTGATGACAGGTCTGAACACCCGGAACCTTGCCGCCTACATGACGGCGTCGTCCGATCCGCAGGACTACGGCCGGATCACGGTGAAGACCTTGCCCACGGCCAAGCAGACCGTCGGCCCGCAGCAGGCGCAGGAGAACATGAAGAGCGCCGGTCCGGTCGCGTCGGATCGTAAGCAGGTCGAGGACACCACCCGGGTGACCTACGGCAATCTGCTGACGCTACCGGTGGGCCGCAACGGGATTCTGTATGTCGAGCCGATGTACACCCAGTCGAAGACCGACGACTCGGCGATTCCGAAGCTCTATCGCGTGATCGTCTACTACAACGCGGCCAGCGACGGTGCCCGCGTCGGCTATGCGGCCACGGTTTCAGAGGCGCTGCGTCAAGTGGGGATCAATCCCGCCGCGGTGACGGACCCAGAGAGTGGTCCGGCTGTCGAAGGTGGTGCGAGTGCTCAACCCTCACAGTCCGCGAACGCCGCGGCGGCGAGTCCGTCACCTCAGCAGGGGCAGTCACCGGAGCGCGACGCCGCTGTCCAAGCGATCGGTTCGGCCCTTACTGCGTTGAAGGACGCGCAGATGAAGGGTGATTTCAAGGCGTACGGCGCGGCGCTCGATCAGCTGAATCAGGCGGTGTCGCAGTACGAATCGCTGCCGTCGGGAGGCTGATCACCGCCGCTCGAATCGGAAAATGGCGGGGCGCACCAGAATTCTGGTGCGCCCCGCCATTTCGTCGGCGGATGTCAGTGGATCACTCGCGATATCGGTGCATGTACCGATCGAGTTCCCGCTCGGTGTCGTCGGGTAGGACCGGGCTGTGATGGTGGCGATGATTGAGAGACAGGAAGATCGATGCGGCGACGGCGAACGCACCGATCATCAACAGGCCGAACAAGATGGCTGCTGCGACGTGGCCGCCTGCCATCGACACGAGCCAGAGCGCGGCGGAAGCGAAACCGCCGAGAGTCAGCACGTACCCGATGACACTCATCGGATGGTTTCCGTGGCTCTCGTGATGGGGCAGATGATGGGTTGCCATCGTTTCTCCTCCTTCGGTTGACGTACCGCCAGGATACGCTTCTGTGATGTTAGTCACATACTGATTCTGGAGACCTCGGCTTTGCGCAGGTCAGCGCAGGTGTTGCGTCGAGATAGTGCCGTTTCTCATCGGTGCTCGTGGCCGGGATGAACGGGCTGTGGTGGAGTCGCGGCTCATCGTGGCGTACGCGGTCCTCGAGGGCGTCGGCATGCACCGCGGCGACGCGCTCACCTTCGTCGAGGCCGACCTCACCAACGACACGAGGCGGGTGCGGCGGTGGACGGCGTCGATGCGGTGCTGCATGTCGCCTCTCCCGTCCACGTCGGCGCGGTGAAGGAGGAGAACGATGTCATCGGGCCTGCCCGTGAGGGAACGCTGCGCGTGCGAAAGGTGATCCAGCCGTGGCTCTTTCGGAAGTCGCTGCGGTGCTACGTGATTCGCTCGGTTTTGATGCAGCGAAGGTCTCGACGTGACGCATCCCTGATGTGGCGCTGCGCATTCTGGCGTTGTTCTCGGCCGAAGCCCGTGGCGCCGCGGCGGAGATGGGGTTCCAGAAGATCGTGGTGATCGACAAGGCGCGGCAGCTGCTCGGGTTTTCACCGCGACCGTCGGGCGAGGCGGTCGTCGCAGCGGGAAAGAGCATGATCGCGAACGGACTCGTGTAGTTCGGGTCGAGCCTGCTGGTCCTGAGCATCGGGTCCGTGAGAGAGCCTCGCCGGTTCGGCCGCCGGCGCAGATCCCGCATACGAGCGGCCGCGGGGCAACACCGCGAAGAAGCGCCTTGGACACGGTGAACCTCAACCCGTCGGCACCGCAGGTGTCCGCGTTGATGGGCGTCCACACCCGCGATGATCGCCGGGCGGGACGACGTGTCGGCGATCACACCATCGCCGCAGGTAGGGGCGGGTATCGGAGGCGATTTGCATCTGGTCGGAGCGGGTGTGTAACGTTGTATTCAGCAACGCGGGGTGGAGCAGCTCGGTAGCTCGCTGGGCTCATAACCCAGAGGTCGCAGGTTCAAATCCTGTCCCCGCTACCAACATGAGAACCCCCGCCCGGGACACCCGGGCGGGGGTTCTCGCTTTCTCGGTCGACGCCGTCCGGCGGTGCCGTCGACCATCGTGACGAAACGATGACCGATCGGCCGCGGGGGTGCCGCCGCGCACCAGAGGCGCGCACCATCGAAGGCATGCACAGCGAGACGGATGATTCCGCACCCGCCATCGGCATCATCGGTGGCACCGGCCTCTACCGGTACTTCTCCGACGACGACAACGTGATCGAGACGGAGGTGGACACCCCCTTCGGCCCACCATCGGCGCGGCTGCGGGTCGCCACGGTCGACGGGAGACGTCTGGTGTTCCTTCCGCGGCACGGTGCCCATCACGAGTACCTGCCGCACCGGATTCCCTACCGGGCCAATCTCTGGGCGTTGCGGGCGCTCGGAGTCCGGCGCGTGATCGGTGCGTGCGCGGTGGGTGGACTCCGTCCCGACCACGGTCCCGGTACCATCGTGGTGCCGGATCAGCTGATCGACCGCACCACACAGCGTGCTCAGACCTTCTTCGACCGGCCCGAGATCTGGGCCGGCGCCCAGCCGCCCGACAGCCCGGTGCACGTGCAGTTCGCCGATCCGTACTGTCCGGGTCTCCGGCAATCGCTCGCGTCGGCGTCCGACGACGTTATCGACGGCGGGACGATGGTCGTCATCGAGGGCCCACGGTTCTCCACCCGGGCCGAGAGTCGCTGGTATGCGACCGAAGGCGCCTCGTTGATCAACATGACCGGTCAGCCCGAGGCGGTACTCGCCCGCGAACTGAAGTTGTGTTACTCCACCGCGTGCCTGGTCACCGACCTCGATGCCGGCATCGAGTCGGGCACGGGGGTCACCGCCGCCGAGGTGTTCGCGGAGTTCGCGCGGAGTCTGCCTCGTCTCGTCGAGGTGATCCGGAGCGCCGTCGAGGTGATCGATGCTGCCGCCGAGTGTGATTGTGGCGCAGCCGAGCACGACGTGGACTCACTGTTCCGCACCGGGGTCGGCACCGGGGTCGACGTCCGCCCGACGGCTGGTGCGCGATGACCCGGGTGCTGGTCACCGGCGCCGCGGGCTTCATCGGATCGCGGATCGCCGATGTCCTGCGAGTGGCCGATCACGAGGTGGTGGGCGTGGACGCGCTCATCCCGGCCGCGCACCCGATGGATGCGAAGCTGCCGGACGGCGTGCACCGGGTCGATGTCGCCGACCGCGAGGCGATGATCGAGCTCCTCGACGGTGTCGACGTGGTGTGCCATCAGGCGGCGATGGTCGGAGCCGGGGTGGACGCATCGGATGCGCCCCGCTACGCCCGGGAGAACGACTGGGGGACGGCTCGACTGCTGGCCGCGATGTTCGAGGCCGGGTGTGCGCGACTCGTGTTGGCGTCGTCGATGGTGGTCTACGGGTCGGGGCGTTTCCTGGATGCCGACGGCACGGTGGTCCACCAGGTGGGTGATCGTAGACCTGAGGATCTGCGTGCGGGAACGTTCGAGCATCTCCGCGACGGGCGGCCGTTGCGGTGGACCCTGACCGACGAGGACACACCGTTCGCGCCGAGTACCTCTTACGCGGCCAGCAAGTGCGCGCAGGAACACTATGCGCGCGCCTGGTCGGAGCAGACCGGCGGATCGGTCGTCGCGCTGCGCTACCACAACGTGTACGGGCCGTGGATGCCACGGGACACCCCGTATGCCGGGGTCGCATCGGTGTTCCGGTCGAGACTGGCCGCGGGCCTCGCCCCGCTGGTGTTCGAGGACGGCGGCCAGATGCGCGACTTTGTGCACGTCGACGACGTTGCGCAGGCCAACCGCTGTGCGATCGAAGCAACGGACGCCGACGGCTTCCGGGCGCTCAACGTCTGCTCGGGTACCCCGATCTCGATCGGGACGGTGGCGCGGCTGCTGTCCGAGGCGGCCGACGGCCCGGCGCCGGAGATCACCGGCGGATTCCGGCTCGGCGACGTGCGTCATGTCGTCGCCGATCCGCGACGGGCCCAGGAACACATCGGCTTTCGGGCCACGATCCCACCCGATCAGGGGATCGCACGCTTTGCCTCCGAACCCCTGCGGAGCTCGTCCGGTCGATCAGAGGTTCAGGCGCCGGCCGGCACGAGCGGCAAGGTCACCTCGAACCGGCTCCCGGAGTCCAGGTTGGACGCGACGATCGACCCCGAATGGGCGTCGACAAGACCCTGAGCGATGGCCAACCCGAGTCCGGCGCCCGCGGGCACCCCGTCGATGGCCGAGGGCGTGCGCGAAGGACTGCCCCGATACGAGGTCTCGAAGATACGCTCCAGGTCGTTCTCCGGGATACCCACGCCCGTGTCGTCGACCCGTATCCACGCGGCACCATGCGAACTGCCGAGGGCGACGTCGATCGCACCGCCCGACGGCGTGTGCGCCACCGCGTTCACGATCAGGTTGGTGAGGATCCGAGACAGCGCCGAGGCGCTGCCGTTGACCGTGACTGCCACATCGGGACAGGTCACGTGCACGGCCACGTCGGCGCGCTGGGCGAGAGTACTTGTCGCGCTGGTCACCTCGTCGACCACCTCGCGCAGGTCGATCGCCTCCATGTCCAGCGTCAGCGCACCGGCGTTGATCCGCGCCATCTCGAACAGGTCGTCGACCATGCGGGCCAGCCGAACGGTGTGTCGATCGATCTGCGTCGCGAACGACGCGACCTCGCCGGGATCGGTGACCACGTGGTCGCTCAATGCCTCGGCCAACGCCTTGATGTCGGCAAGTGGGGTGCGGAGATCGTGGCTGACCCAGGCGATCAGTTCGCGGCGGGAGTGCTCAGCGGCACGTTCCTGCTCGCGCATGTGACGTTCCCAGACGGTGCGCCTGGCCTGAAAACGCCCCAGCCACAGGGCTGCCGGGAGCGTCACCAACGCGACTGCCGCCAGCACGGCGGCGGTCCGCCAGATGTCACCGGTGAACATCATGCCGCTGACGCCGAACACGCCGACGAACGTCGCCGCCATCGGGATGAGCACCATCAGCACCATGCTGATCAGCAGCGATGCACGCCGCATGGCCACCAGCAACAGGCCGCCCGCCAACACCACCGGCGCAGTCCAGGCCAACGCCAGCAACAGGATTCGGACGATCTCGGAATTCATCGGTCGACACTCATGTCCGGAGTCTCACGCGTCGCCATCCGCCCGGCATGACCACCGGTATCCACGACCCCACACCGTCTCGATCCGCGACGCGTCGCCGAGCTTGGCGCGCAGCCGTTTGACGTGCACCGTCACGGTGGACAGGTCCCCGAACCGCCAGCCCCACACCCGTTCCAGCAATTCGTCGCGCGAGAACACGGTGTCGACGTGGCCGAGGAAAAAGGTGAGCAGATCGAACTCGCGTTTGGTGGTGGACACCGGATGGCCGGCCACCAATACCTCGCGGGCCGCGAGGTCGACGGTCACGACGCCATCGGACAGCCTGCCGGCCGTCGATTCCGCGGTGGCCGCGCTCGCGCGGCGCAGCACCGACTGGACGCGCAGGCTCAGTTCGCGCGGGCTGAAGGGCTTGGCGACGTAGTCGTCGGCACCCGACTCGAGGCCGAGCACCCGGTCCTCGGCCTCCCCGAGGGCAGTCAGCATGATGACCGGCAGGTCTGCATGAACGCCGGAGCGGATGCGGCGGCAGACGTCGATCCCGTCGCCGTCGGGCATCATCACGTCCAGGATCGCCAGATCGATGCGATTCCGTTCCAGTTCGTCGAGGGCCTGCCGGCCCGAACCCACCACCATGACGTGCATACCGTCGCGTTCGAGGTAGCGACGGACGACGTCGGCCACCACGGGGTCGTCGTCGGCGACGAGAATCTGCATGACGTCAGCCCACACCCGTCTCACCAGTACGTCAACACAAGATGATTGACCGCGAGGGCGACGGCCACCTGGGCGCCAAGCCACACGCGTTGCCGACGGACGGGGAGCAGCGCCGTGCTCACCATGGTCCACAAGCTGAAGCCCAGCCAGATCCGTTCGGTCTCGGCTTTGCTCAACGCACTGAAGTCGGCCACGAGGATGGCGACCAGCCCGGCCAGGGAGAGCAGTACGACGGGATGACGCCACATCCGCGATCCGAAGACGCGGCCGAGTCCGGCGGGTACCGCGGGGCCGACGGCGAACAGGGTGGCGGCGATATTCGCCCACCCCCAATACGCGAACGGCCGGATCGAGGCGATGCCCTGGTAATAGCGGTCGACCACCATTCGGTAGCCGTCGAACCACCAGAACCCGAAGGCACGGAACACGCCGACGACCGCCAGGGCGGCGGGCACGGCAAGGAGCAGCGGCCGTGCGTTGCGGGCCGCGATGAGCACGGCCAGTACGACGAATCCGATGAGCACCAGCCCGTAGTTCAGGAAGATCGAGAACCCGAGGAACGCTCCGCCGAGAAGGCCGGTTACGGCTGCGCCGACACCGTGACGGTGCGTCGCCATCGCGACGAATGCGACACCCCATGCCGCCACCGCCATGAAGTATCCGTCGGCGGAGACCCCCACCCAGACGAGGCCGGGAAAGAGGGCCAGGAACGGCGCACACCGGCGTGCCCAGTCCTCCGCATCGAGATTCCGGAGTGTGATCATCACCGCGACGAGGGCGCTGCATCCGGTCAGTACACACCAGATCCCCGCCCAGCCGCCGCCGCCGAGACCGAGCCGGTCCAGCCATACGAAGGTGATGAGCGCTCCGGGTGGATGCCCCGACACGTGGGTGGTCCAGGAGTCCGGCTGATGAGCGAGGATGCGGTCCGAGAATGTCGCGAGCACGCCCGGGATGCTGTGCACCCCTGGCACTTCCGACAGGTACTCGTCGGGGCGGACGAGGCGCCCGGCGATGCCGCGCTGCCAGCCGTCGATCAGCGCCAGGCTCAGCGTCCACAGCACGGCCGTGGCCCACACGGTGAACGCGAGGGTCCTCCATCGGAGTCGAGATGCCCAGCCGGGCAGCAGCATCACCGCAGCGGCGGCGATCACGACGGCGGGGATCGAGCCCGGTCCGACGTGTGGGTTCCATTGCCCCAACAGGGGTGCGGCGCCGGCAAAAATCCGGCCCCGCAGCGCGTCACCCATGACGATCGGTACGACGATCGCCGCTACCACCAGTGCGATCGCCGCCGAGACCCACACGACGTCGGTGCGCACGATGCCGCGGCGGTGCACGGGTTCTCCGGCGTGCAGCGGGATGTCGGGGGGTGCCGTCGGTGACCTCACATGACCCACCGTAGGAGCACGGACGGCACGATGACAGTGGCTCGGACGCGACGTCATACTTCCGTCACCGCCCGAACCCTGTTCAGGGGCCACTACCGCTCATAGCGTGGGATTCATGAGCGATGCCGACGTATCCGTCATCATTCCCTGTCGAAACGAGCGAGGGGCGATCGTCTCTGTGCTGGAAGGGATTCCGGATGGATACGAGGTGATCGTGGTGGACAACGGTTCCGCCGACGGCACGGCGGACGTGGTGGCCGAGCTCGGTGTGCGGGTGATCGCCGAGCCGCGGCCCGGATACGGAGCGGCGGTCCATGCCGGAGTGCTGGCCGCGCAGGGACCGATCATCTGCACCATCGACGGGGACGGGTCGATGTCACCGGCGGAGCTGCCCGGCCTGGTCGACCGATTGGGCGCGGGGGCCGATCTGGCCGTCGGGCGTCGTCGACCCACCCGTCCCGAAGCGTGGCCTGCCCACGCGCGCGCCGGCTCCGCCGCCGTCGCGTGGTGGCTTCGTCGACGATACGGACTGCCGGTCAACGACATCGGTCCGATGCGGGCGATCGAGCGAGAACGCCTGCTGGCGCTCGGGATCGAGGATCGGCGCTCGGGATATCCGGTCGAACTGCTGGTCCGGGCAGCACGATCTGGGCTACGGGTGTCCGAATGTGCGGTCACCTACACGCCGCGAACCGCAGGACGTTCCAAAGTGTCCGGCTCCATCGCCGGATCGATGCAGGCGGGTCGGGAC
Organism: Gordonia sp. DT218; assembly: GCF_049847105.1. Taxonomy (NCBI): domain Bacteria; kingdom Bacillati; phylum Actinomycetota; class Actinomycetes; order Mycobacteriales; family Gordoniaceae; genus Gordonia; species Gordonia sp. DT218. The sequence goes on from NZ_JBNCNS010000002.1 coordinate 435,333, forward strand.
TTCCTGGCGGCCTTGTCATGACAGCGTCGGCCACCCGGAACACCGACGCCGTGCTCCTCGTGGCAAAGGCGCCGATTCCGGGTGCGGCAAAGACCCGACTCATCCCGGAATTCGGTCCGCGGGCGGCCGCGGACCTCGCCGCAGCCGCACTCATCGACACCATCCGAACGGCCTGCACGGCCGGCCCGGAGGTCATCGTCGCGATGGTCGGCGACCCGGCGCACGGTGCCCGGCACGCCGAACTCGCGGACCTGCTGCATCGCTGCACGGTCATCGGGCAGCGCGGCGACACCTTCGGTGAGCGCCTCCGCAACGCCCATGTCGATGCGGCCGCCCTCGGCGTCGACCGGGTGCTGCAGATCGGCATGGATACACCGCAGGTGACCAGGCGCGACCTCAAGTCGGGCCTGCGTCTGTTGCGTACGGGTACTGCCGTCCTCGGGCCCGCCGTCGACGGCGGCTGGTGGGCGCTGGGCCTCGTCGGCGCCCGCGGAGCGGATGTGCTGCCCGGCGTCCCGATGTCCACCCCAGAGACCCGGGTCGGTACCGAAGGCGCGCTCCGTCGCGACGGGCTGGTGGTGCGACCACTGCGTACCCTCGTCGATGTCGATCGGCCCGACGACGTCGCGGCGGTGGCCGGACTCTGTGTGCCGCAGAGCGCATTCGCGATCGCAGTGCGGAAGCTCCACCCATTCGGTGTGAGCGCCTGATGACGGCCGCGCCCGACCACGACCCGATAGGCCTGCCAGGTCCGTCCGACGTGCCACCGACCCACGATCTGATGCTGCGTGCCGATGCGTGTTTCCTCAGGCATGCCGATGGCACACTGGATCGGCTGCCGGTGTCACGGTGGCGTGGTGAGTCGACGGATCCTGGTGATCGGATGTTCGACGAGGAGCTGGTCTCACGGTGTCCGGGTACCACCATCGATCTCGGCTGCGGTCCGGGACGTTTCGTCGCAGCGCTGACGGCCCGGGACCGGGTCGCGCTGGGCGTGGATCATTCCCGTGCGGCGGTCGCAGAGACGCGTCGTCGGGGAGCGGTCGCGCTCTGCCGCAACATCTTCGACAGGCTTCCCGGCGAGGGGCGCTGGCAGAACGTGCTGGTGATGGACGGCAACATCGGTATCGGCGGGGACCCGACCAGGGTGTTGCAACGAGCCGCAGCGTTGATCGGGCCCGCGGGAGTGGTCCACGTGGAGCTCGATCCCGACGTGGAACACGTCGACCACCAGACCGTCCGGCTGGAGTCGGGCGGGTCGGCCGGCCCCTGGTTCCCGTGGGCGCGGCTGGGTGTCCTGGGGGTCGAGGACGCGGCGCAGCAGAGTGCACTCGAGGTCCGATCGATCCGTCGGATCGCCGAACGCGAAGTGGCGGAACTGGTCTCGCGATGATCCCGGCGGTCGAGGCGGACGAAGCGGAAGACGAACGGCGATCTCTCGCCACTCGCGTGGGACTCGCACTGGCCACCTGCTTTGCCATTTGTTTCGTCACCGGGCTGGTGAGCCACTGGATTCAGCATCCGCCGGAATGGTTCGCCTGGCGGTCGACGCCGGTGTGGCTGTACCGCACCACGCAGGGCGTTCACGTCTTGTCCGGCATCGCGGCGATCCCGCTGCTGCTGATCAAACTCGGCGTGGTCTATCGCAAGCTCTTCGAGCGACCTCTGATCGGATCTCCGGTGCGTCTCGTCGAGCGGCTGTCGATCGCGGTGCTGGTGTCGGCGAGTATCTTCCAGCTCCTGACGGGCCTGCTCAACATCGCCCAGTGGTATCCGTGGCGCTTCTTCTTCACGACGACCCACCACGCGATGGCCTACATCGTGATCGGTGCGCTGCTCGTGCATATCGCGGTGAAGCTGCCGATCATCCGTGTCGCACTCGGTGAGGCGGAGACGAAACAGGCGAAGGACGACAACGACCGACGCAGGCTCGGCGGCCTCGACCGTCGCACGGTCCTGCTGGGGGCCGGCGGCGCCGTCGCGGTGGCGGTCGTTGCCTTCGCCGGGCAGACCGTGCCGGCACTCCGGCGCGTCGCGGTGTTCGCGCCCCGCAGCGGGGCCGGTCCGCAGGGACTGCCGGTGAATCGCACCGCCGAACAGGCGCAGGTGGCCATGGCCGCCACCTCCGACTCCTATCGTCTCGCGGCATCCGGCCCGGTCGGTGACGTCTCCTGGGATCTGGCCGCTCTCCGCGCCCTGCCGCAACACACGGTGTCACTGCCGATCACCTGCGTCGAGGGCTGGAGCGCGGACGCGGTGTGGACGGGGGTGCGCCTACGCGACCTGGTCCAGGTGGTCGGCGGAACCGTCGGCGCGCCGGTGCGGGTGATCTCGCTGGAACGAGGACCGTACGCGGTCAGCACGGTGCCGTCCTCCCACGCGGCCGATCCCCGCACACTGCTCGCCCTGCGCCTGCACGGAGACGATCTCGACATCGACCACGGCTTCCCGGTCCGGCTCATCGCCCCGAACCTGCCCGGGGTCATGCAGACGAAATGGGTCGCCAAGATCGAGGTGTCGTGATGGTGATGCAGATGTTCCGGATCGGTCTGGTGCTGACCGGGTGCGTGCTCGTCGTCCGCGGGCTGATGTTGATCTGGTCGTTCTCCTCAGGCGACCAACTCTCGATCGTGCTGTGGCTGGCGGCCGGCCTCCTGGCCCACGACCTGGTCTTCGCGCCGCTGTGCCTGCTGGTCGCCGCGATCACGCGCCGCGCACTCCCACCCGCGTGGTGCACTCCCGTGTTGCTCGCGCTCGCGTATACGAACCTGCTGGTCCTGCTCGCCTTACCGGTGCTCGCACCACGTCCGGCGGGCGAGCGGCCGGACAATTCGACAATCCTCGACCGTCCGTTCGGATGGGGCCTGACCATCGCGATCCTGCTGGTCTGGGCGATTCTCGGCGTCGTGATGGTGGCCTCGGCACGCCGTCGTCGAGCGTCGATGTGACGCCGGTGCCCGCACTCTTGCGGACAGGATTTCCTCGGGTGGCGGCGTGGTGCGACCATGGGTGCCGTGGAGATCACCACCAAGGAGCAACTGCGCGGGATAGTCGGCCATCCGCACGAAACCGTCGTGACCAAGGTCCGGCAGTCGCTGCATGAGGTCCACATCGACTGGCTGGCGGCGACCCCGATCGTGTTCCTCGCGACGTCGGATGCGGTCGGTGGACTCGATGTGTCCCCGAAGGGCGATCCACCCGGCAAGGTGGTGCATGTCATCGACGAGACGCGGATCGCCATCCCGGAACGTCCCGGCAACCGGCGGGTCGACGGCTACCTCAACATCCTGCAGAATCCGCACATCGGGACGATCGCGGTGATCCCGGGCCGTGGGGACACGCTGCGGATCAACGGCTCGGCCCGGATCGTCGACGACGGCGACTACTTCGACCGGCTCGCGGTCAAGGGGCGCCGGCCGATCCTGGCCGTCGAGATCGACATCGACGAGGTCTTCTTCCACTGCTCCAAGGCGTTCCTGCGCTCGGATCTCTGGCGTCCCGACACGTGGCGACCGGAGGCACTCCCCAGCACGGCGAAGATCACCAAGACGCTGATGCCGGAGCTCGACGAGGCAGAGCTCGAAGAGGGGTTCGCGGAGGCCAATTTCCGCAAGTGGCTGTACTGATCCATGAGCATTGCGTCCTCGTCCCCCGACTGTGGCCTCATCGCCGGGTCCCCGATCCGGCGTAAAGGCCACCACCGACCCCTCACCTGATCTCACGCCTCCGGCGGTGGGCCGGACTACCGTGGTGCCATGGCCACCGACAAGTCGATCCATGGGCACATCACCGATCTGATCGCCGAGGAGCGCGACCTGCGCGACAGGATGGGGCGGGGTGAGATCTCCCGCGACGAAGAGAACAGTCGGCTCCGCGAGGTCGAGGTCTCGCTCGACCAGTGCTGGGATCTGCTGCGTCAGCGGCAGGCCAAGCGCGATGCCGGCGCCGACCCCGACGACGCCTCGGTCCGGCCCGCCGACACCGTCGAGAAGTACCTGGACTGACCACTGTCCGTCGCCGCATCCGCCGACGACGGCCACGTCTGCCGAAGCCGGAATCAACGTCGCAGCAACGGCCACATGGCTACGCTCGTAGCGATGTGCGGCACCGCCGGTGTGACGCACGGTGTGTGAGTGAGAGGGGCGACGATGGGTCGATACAGCGAAGCGTTCGCACAGGCGAGCGATGACCGGGAGGGCTTCTGGCTGGCGGCGTCGCAGGGCGTCGATTGGGTGTCACCGCCCACCCAGGCGCTCGACGATTCCGCTGCACCGTTCTATCGCTGGTTTCCCGACGCGACGTTGAATACGTCCTACAACGCGCTGGATCGTCACGTCGAGGCCGGATACGGTGACCGCATCGCGCTCATCTGGGATTCGGCCATGATCGGTGAGACCCGGACGTTCAGCTACGCCGAACTGCTCGACGAGGTGTCCCGGTTCGCCGGAGTGCTCGCGTCGAACGGCGTGGTCGCGGGTGATCGGGTGGTGATCTACATGCCCATGATCCCAGAGGCCGCGATCGCGATGCTCGCCTGTGCCCGGATCGGGGCGGTGCACTCAGTGGTGTTCGGCGGCTTCGCGGCGCCCGAGCTGGCGAGCCGCATCGACGATGCAGAACCTGTCGCGATCGTCACGGCGTCCGGCGGCCTGGAACCAGGCCGAACGGTGCCGTACCTGCCGATGGTGGCTCGGGCCGTCGAACTGGCCTCGTCTCCGCCGACGACGGTCGTCGTCAAGGATCGGCCCGAGATCACCGGCAGCGCAGTCGATCACGAGGGCTGGCTCGACTGGGACACGACGATGGCCGATGCGCGCCCGGTGGGTCCGGCGACGGTGGCCGCGACAGACCCGCTCTACATCCTGTACACGTCGGGAACCACCGGGAAGCCGAAGGGAGTGGTCCGCGACAACGGCGGTCACGCCGTCGCGCTCACCTGGTCCATGGGCAACATCTACGGTATCGAGCCGGGCGACGTGTGGTGGACGGCGTCGGACGTCGGCTGGGTGGTCGGGCACTCCTATATCGTCTACGGGCCGTTGTTGATCGGCGCGACGACCGTGATGTACGAGGGCAAGCCGGTGGGGACACCCGACGCGGGGGCGTTCTGGCGGGTCATCGCCGATCATGGTGTCCGCGCGCTGTTCACCGCACCGACGGCTATCCGCGCCATCCGCAAGGCGGATCCCGACGCGGCCGAACTCGCGCAGTACGACACATCCTCTCTGCGAACACTGTTCGCAGCAGGCGAGCGGCTGGATCCGGACACCTTCGGGTGGGCCACCCGGGTGCTCGGGGTTCCCGTCGTCGACCATTGGTGGCAGACGGAGACGGGTTGGGCGATCGCGGCGAATCTCCGTGGGCTGGAACCGATGCCGCTGAAAGCCGGATCTCCGACAGTGCCGGTGCCGGGCTACCGCATCGGGGTCGTCGATGCCGAGGGCACTCGGCTCGGGGCGGGGGAGGAGGGCAACATCGTCATCGAACTGCCGCTTCCGCCTGGCACGCTGGCCGGTCTGTGGCACGACGAGGAGCGATTCCGCGCGTCGTATCTGTCCGCGTTCGAGGGTTATTACCTGACAGGTGATTCCGGCTATGTGGATGCCGACGGCTACGTCTTTGTGCTCGGGCGCTCCGACGACGTCATCAATGTCGCCGGACATCGCCTGTCCACCGGCAGTATCGAGGCGGTCGTCGCGTCCCACCCGGCGGTCGCGGAGTGCGCGGTGATCGGCATCCACGACGACCTCAAGGGGCAGCGTCCGAGCGGTTACGTGGTCCTCAAGGCGGGAGTCGAGATCGAACCGGACACGTTGCGGGACGAACTGGTCGCCATGGTGCGTGACGAGATCGGCGCCGTCGCCACCTTCCGCGACGTCACGGTCGTGCCGGCCCTGCCGAAGACCCGGTCGGGCAAGATCCTGCGCAAGACGATGCGTCAGATCGCCGACCACGAGGATTACACGGTGCCCTCGACCATCGAGGATGCCGACGTGCTGGCGGATCTGGCGAAGCAACTGGGCGACTGAGGGCGATGCCGGCGGCGATACGGCATTCGGCAGCGGGTATAGGGTGTCGATGGGTGATGGATCTCGCCCGGGTTGACGGCCACAGCTGTCTATGCCCGAACCGCCGTTCTCGGCTGATGGTTCCTGTTCCGGTCGACGGATAGGGCTGCTGCATGGGTTCAGACCATTCCGCGGATCGTCCAGATCGGGACGATCCGCACACCGAGCTCCCCACCGATCCCGACGCGGTTCGCCCGTTACACCTGCGCATGGACGCGCTTGCCTGGGTCTTTGCCGGTGGTATGGCAGGCACCGGTTTGCGCTACGGGGTCGAGCAGTGGTTGCCGGCGGAGGGGACCGGGTGGCCGTGGGGCACGTTCCTGGTCAACCTGCTCGGTGCGTTCCTCCTCGGTGCGCTACTGGAAGGTCTTGTCCGCGCCGGTGACGACGACGGATGGCGTCGCCGCACGCGGCTCCTGGCAGGTACCGGGTTCTGCGGTTCCTTCACCACTTACAGCAGTTTCGCACTCGAGGCGTCGCTGATCACGCACCGCGGCGCGCCACTGGTCGCCTTCGGGTACGGGGTGACGACCGTGATCGTCGGGCTCTGCTGCGCATGGCTCGGTATCGCGGCGGCGGGCGCACTGTTGCGTCGGGGCGGTGAGGTGTCGTGACCGTCGTCGCGGTGATGCTTGCCGGCGCCCTGGGGGCGGTTGCCCGTTTCGTCCTGGACGGTGCGATCAAACACGGTGCGATCAAACAATGGCGGCCGACGACCTTCCCCTGGGCGACGTTCGCCATCAACGTCAGCGGCTCGCTGCTGCTGGGCTTCTTGGCCGGTCTGGTCATGTTCCATACCGCTCCGGCGGGGTGGCAGACGATAGTGGGGACCGGATTCTGCGGTGGCTACACGACTTTCAGCACCGCGAGTTTCGAGACTGTCCGACTGGCAGAGCAGCGCCGGACGATGTCGGCGGCGGTGTACGCGATCGGGTCGCTGCTCGTGAGTTCGTTGGCATGCGGATTGGGGCTGGTGCTGGCATGGGCGATCTGACAGCTCGGCGCGGCGCGCCGAACGGGCGAAAGGCTTTGTGATGGAACGAGACGTCGACTTCGGTCAGCGGCCGGGCCCGACACCGTTGCGACGGAACCTACCCGGGCCACAGCCGCGCGAACCTGCGCGCGCGAGTCTTGTGGTGGGGTGGGACCGGAATCCGGCCAGTACCACTGCGCTACGGTTCGCGGTCGACCTCGCCCATCGGCTCACCGCTCACGTCCATGTGGTGCACATCGTCGATCTCGATGACATGCCGGTGGATCCGGACGCGCCGGACTGGGAGCAGCAGCTACGAGTCACCATCACCGGCGAGGCCGCCCAAGCACGTGACCTGCTCGACGAACTGGCTGCGTCCTGGACTTATCACAGCGGGCACGGCGCGGCCGCCGACCTGCTCGCCGTCGTCGCCGACCGATACTCGGCGTTGATGGTGGTGATCGGCAGTCCGCGCGGAGGTGTGCTCTCCCATCTCGATTCGGTTCTGGGACAGTCGGTTGCCCAGGGCCTGATCGGAAAGCACAGGACCCCTTTGCTCCTCGTTCCCGGCACCAAATCGCCGTCGACGTGATCCTGTCGGTCGAGTAGCCGAGCGCCGGGCTTCGTCGGTCGAGTAGGCGACGAGCGTAGCGAGGAGGCGTATCGAGACCAGCCCTCGTGGTGAGAGTTGGTCTCGATACGGCACTCACTCCGTTCGCGCCTACTCGACCGGCGGGTGGATGGTTCGCGACTACTCGACCGGCGGATGGGTTCCTACTTCAGCTCGGTGCTGCTCTTGTTGAGTACGCGCCGAGCGATGATCAGGTTCTGGATCTGCTGGGTCCCTTCGAAGATGTCCAGGATCTTCGAGTCACGGGCCCACTTCTCCACCAGCAGTCGTTCCGAATATCCCAGCGTGCCGGTCAATTCCACCACCTTGTTGGTGATGTCGGTCCCGGTGCGCCCGGCCTTCGCCTTGGACATCGAGGCCTCGAGGGAGTTCGGCTCCTTGTTGTCGGCCATCCACGCGGCTCGCATCGTGTGCAGATACGACGCCTCGAAATCGCTTTCCATCCGGATGAACTCGGCCGCGGCGGCATGCTGATCGGCGGCCGGGCGGTCGTAGTCGATCTCGATGCCGGCCTCTTCCAGGATGCGACGCAGTTCTTCGAGCGCGGCGCGGGCGACGCCCACTGCCATACCCGCGACCATCGGACGCGTGTTGTCGAAGGTCTGCATGACACCGCCGAAGCCCTTCTTGGTGTCCACCTCCGGAGATCCCAGCAGATTGTCCTTCGAGATGCGGCAGTTCTCGAAGCGGATGACCGCGGTGTCGGAGACGCGGATGCCGAGCTTGTGTTCGAGGCGGACGACCTCGACACCGGGATGTTCGCGCGGCACCACGAAGCTCTTGATGGCAGCCCGGCCCAGGCTCTTGTCGACCGATGCCCACACCACGATGTGCGTGGCACGTGAACCCGCGGTGACGAAGATCTTCTCGCCGTTGAGGACGTACTCGTCGCCGTCGGGGGTGGCGGTGGTGGACACCGCAGCCGAGTCCGAACCGAAGCTCGGCTCGGTGATGGCCATCGCTGCCCACACCTTGCCGAAGTTCTTCAGCTGCTCGTCGGTCGCGACCGCGGCGATCGCCGCGTTGCCCAGTCCCTGATAGGGGATGGTCAGCATCAGGCCGACGTCGCCCCACGAGGTCTCCATCGTGTTGATCACCGACTGCATGTTGCCGCCGTTGACCACCGCACCCTCGGGCCTCGGCCGGTCCGACTTCTTCTGGCTACGTCCGCCGTCCGCGCCCGCGCCGGCCTGCCCGGCCTCGGCGAGACCGTCGTAGAGGCTCGCGAGGGTGTCGAGTTCGACCGGATATTCGTGCTCGCGCAGGTCGTACTTGCGTGAGATCGGCCGGAAGATCTCCGCGGCCGCCTGGTGGGCCTGGTCGATCGTCGCGCCCAGCTTCTTGGGGAGTTCGAGATTGATGCTCATGTCAGTTGTCCCTGTTCCGGCCGTCAGAGGACGACGATGCCTTCGCCGATGCCTGCGCCACGCAGGTCGCGGTACCAACGCTCCACGGGATGCTCCTTGGTGAAGCCGTGGCCGCCGAGCAACTGCACACCGTCGAGACCGATCTGCAGGCCCTTGTCGATGGTCAGCTTGCGGGAGAGCGCCGCCTCACGGGCGAACGACAATCCCTGCTCGGCGCGCGCCGCGCCACGCAGCGTGACCAGCCGGATGGAGTCGACCTCGGTCGCGATGTTGGCGACCATGAACGCCACCGCCTGGCGATTGGAGATCGGCTCGCCGAACGCCTCGCGCTCGTTGACGTAGGGGATCACGTAGTCGAGGACGGCCTTTGCGGTACCGGCGGCCAGCGCCGACCAGCCCAGCCGCGACAGACGCACGACGTCGCGGTACGCGGCGAGCGCCGCCTCGCCGTCGGTTCCTCCGAGGAGGGCGGATTCCGGCACGGCGACGTCCTGCAGCAGCAGGCGCCCCATGCCCGCCGCACGCACGCCCATGCCCGGGTCGGCCTCGACGATCAGGCCCTTTGTGTCCGACTCGACGATGAACAGCGCGGGCCGACCGTCCAGCTGCGCGCCGATGATGAAGAGCTCGGACGATCCGGCCGCAGGGACGAACGACTTCACTCCGTTGAGGCGGTAGCCGCTGGGCACCCGGGTGGCCTTGGTCTCGAGCGCGAAGGCGTCGAAGAGCGGACGCGGCTCGGCGATCACGACCGCCGACTGCGGCACGTTCTCGCCGGCGAAGTCGGGCAGGTAGGTGCGCTGCTGCTCGTCGGTGCCGAAGTTGGTGAGGGTTGTCGCGACCCCGCTCGGCGCGAGCAGCGGCAGCGCGAGACCCATGTCGCCGTAGGCCATCGACTCGGCGACCAATGCGTTGGTCACCACGCCGCGCTCGGATGCGGCGCCCTCGAAGTCCTCCGGGACATTGATCATGGTGATGCCGAGCTCGGCCGACCGCTTGAGGATCTCCTCGGGCGCGGCGGCGGCGTTGTCGGCGTCGTAGGCGGCCGGACGCAGGATCTCGACAGCGAATTCCTTCACCGTCTCGGCGATCATCTGCTGCTCGTCGTCCGGGTTCAGGTTGAAGTAATCCTTCGGGGCCGTCGTCAAGCGCTTGGCCTGACCGGAACCGCCGCCCTGGGCCGCCTTGAACGCCCGGTTCGCGGCACCGAGGGTTTGGAAGCCGGTCTTGGTGCCCTGGAAGGCGATCCGGTTGATGGGCTCGCGGATCTTGTACTTCTCCGCGAACTCGGATCCGGTCACCGTGGTCAGCACGCGCATCGCGGTACCGATGAACGAACGCGGGTGCGGATTCTTTCCGACGGCGGAGGTGTCGCGCGGTTCGGTATGCCGCGGCTCGGTCTGTGAGGTCATGATCACCAGCTGTTTCTCGGGCGGTTGGGGCCGCGTCCGGACGGACTCGCGACCCGATCTTACTCGGTAGTAAGTACAGACCTTACTATCCGGTAAGTAGCTTGTCACGCAGCTCGCCGATGACGATGGCGTCACGATCGATCTACGCTGGTCGGGTGACTTCGGGCGAGCAGGCGACGGTACCGACGAGTGGAACCGTCGCGCCCGAGCGGCTCGCTGGGGGCGGCCGTCTGACCGTAGCCGCTGTGGCTGCCGCGGGACTCACGGCGCTCGGGCTCGCGACTGCGCTCGGACCCCACGTGGTCGAACGGGGGCCGGCGCTCTGTCCGTTCCTCCGGATCACCGGACTGCCATGCCCGGCCTGCGGGCTCACCCGCAGCTGGGTCGCACTCGGGCACGGTGACGTGGCGTCGGCGTTCTCCTTCAATGCGTTCGGGCCGCTGTTCATGCTCGTGGTCGCGGTCGTCACCGTTGTCGCGATCGCCGCGCTGGCGACCGGACGTCCGGTTCTGACGCGAGTGCAGCGCACCCTGACCAGCCCGGTGGCCCTGGCCGTTCTGGTGGTCTGGTTCGGCTACGGGATCGTGCGTGCCGTCGACGCCGGATTCGGCTGGGGGGTCTTTCCGCCGATCACGTGACCGTGGTCAGCTGTCGGTGTTTGCGCGCTGAGTGTCGCGACGTGACGTCGGCACGACTCGGGAGCAGAGTGGACACATGCAGATCACTCACTTCGGTCACTCGTGCGTCCTGGTGGAGATCGACGGAACCAAGATCCTCTTCGACCCGGGCAATTTCTCCCATGGATTCGACGGCGTCACCGGGCTGGACGCGATCCTGATCACTCATCAGCATCCCGATCATTGCGACGTCGCCCGGTTGCCCGACCTCGTCGCGGCGAATCCCGACGCGATCCGGTACGCGGACCCACAGACCGCGTCACAGCTCAACGGCGACGACGTCGCGGGACCGTGGCAAACGGCCAACGCGGGGTCGCATGTGCAGATCGGGACGGTGACGGCGCGTATCACCGGCGGTCGCCACGCCGTCATCCATCCGGAGATCCCGGTGATCGACAATGTCGCCTATGTCCTCGACACCAAGTCGATGACCGGCCGGTTCATGCACCCCGGCGATTCGTTCTACATCCCGTTCGAGACGGTGGACGTGCTGGCACTGCCGTCGGCGGCGCCATGGATGAAGTTGAGTGAGTCGGTCGACTACCTCCGCGCGATGGCACCGCGCGTCGCCGTGCCGATCCACCAGGCGATCCTGTCGGATGCCGGTACCGGTATCCACTACGGACGGCTGTCCGAGATGAAGGACGCCGCCACCGAGTTCGTGGTCCTCGACGAGGAATCGGCCACGGATCTGTAGTCGCCTCCGAGCTCTGGTCGCCTGATCCCGCGCTCACGCAGGTGGGGCGAAGAACTCGAGGGCGATGCCGTCAGGATCGCGAAACGAGATGCCCGAGCCGTAATGAGCGTGCTTCACGCCGTTGTGCGAGATACCGAGTTCATCGAGTCGTGTTGTCCACGAATCGAGTTCATCGCGTCCGATGGCGAACGCGATGTGATCGAGTCCGGTGCGTCGTTCATCGAAGCTGTCGACGGGGCCCGGCTCGGTGTGCGTGTGCAGACCGAAGAGCATGCCGCCGTCGAGTGCGAACACGGTGTGATGGAATTTGCCCGACTCCTCATCCTCGTCGAGCACGGGGCCCGATCCGAAGAGTTCGGTGTACCAGCGGGTGCTGGCGTCGAGGTTCGTGACGGTGATGGCGGCGTGGGTCAACGCGGGAAATGCCATGTCCCTGCTCCTTGTCGGCGGATGCCCCCGCTCCACCGATCCTAGGCCTACCGACACCGGTAGTGAACTCGTCGAACGGACGGTTTCAGGGACGATTCGGGGAGGGGGCGAGCGCCCCGAGGATTGTGTCCTGCAGCAGTCCGTTTGTCGCGATGGCGCTGCCACCGGACGGTCCGTCGGTGCCGTCGAGGCCCGTGAATCTCCCGCCCGCCTCGCGGACCAGGATGTCGAGTGCGGCGAGGTCCCAGAGAGAGACCTCGGGTTCGGCCGCGATGTCGACAGCTCCCTCGGCGACCAGACAGTAGTTCCAGAAATCCCCGTAGCCGCGGACCCGCCACACCTCATCTGTCAGCGCGATGAACTCGTCGCGGATGCCCCGATCGGCCCAGCCCGACAGACTCGAGAACGCGAGGCTGGCCGACGGGAGATCCGCGACGGCCGACACCGACAATCGGCGCGGCAGTTCCTCACCGTCGAACACCGAGAACGCCCCGATCCCCTCGGCGGCCCACCATCGGCGGCGCAGTGCGGGCGCCGACACCACGCCGACGCGCGGGACACCGTCGACGAGGAGGGCGATCAGCGTCGCCCACACCGGCACACCGCGGACGAAGTTCTTGGTGCCGTCGATGGGATCGACGACCCATTGCCTGCCGGTCAGCACGGCGTCCCCGCCGAACTCCTCGCCGAGTACCGCATCGTCGTGACGCCGGGCCGAGAGGCGTTGGCGCACCATGGTCTCGCATGCGAGGTCGGCGTCGGAGACCGGAGTGAGGTCGGGCTTGTCGTCGACGCGCAGATCGACGGCGCCGAATCGTTCCATCGTCAGGGCATCGGCCGAGTCCGCGAGCGACAGCGCGAGTTCGAGATCGTCGGAGATCGCGGTGGGCCCGAGGTCGTGTGACATGCGGGTAGGTTATCGCCACCGGCATGCATGTCACATCGGAGATCGGCGATGAACTCCGCGGAGCGGTACGTCGGATTTGCCCGACCACCGACGGTAAGGTGGGCCCATGTGGCTCGCGGTGGCGTTCAGTGCGATCTTGGCGGCTCTTCTGGTGGCGCTGCTCGTCCAATGGCAGCGCGGACGGAACCCGCGCCCGCTCGACCCCTCGAGGGCCGGTCGGTTCGTGCAGGGCACGCTGACGGTCACAGGTGTGAGCGACCGGCCGGACCAGGGCGACGCGAAGGGGGAGCGGTACTGCACGGTGTCCGGGACGATCGTCGGACCGCAGACCGATCCCGCCGAGGTCTACGGGACCCTCGTGTTCGGCGAGCACGATCCCTGGCCGCAGATCGGCGCCGATCTGCCGGTCGTCTACAAGCCGGGCAAGGCGACATCGACGTGGCGGTTCGGCGAGTTGCCGCCGATGGATGCACCGCCACCGCCCGGGCAGTTCCCGCCCGCATGATCAACCGCGCCACGAGGTAGCGGGCAGGGGCATACCGAGACTGTTTTGCCCCGGTAGTCTTGGTCACCGTGCATCCCGACGTAACCGCAGACCTCGAATCCATCGGCACCACCTTGACCACGGTCGAGAAGGTGCTCGACCTCGACGAGTTGCGTCGTCGGATCGACGAACTGGAGATGCAGGCCTCTGACCCCGAACTCTGGAACAACCAGGAGCACGCGCAGAAGGTCACCAGTGAGCTCTCGCATGCGCAGTCGGAGTTCCGCAAGGTGAGCGAATTGCGTCAACGCCTCGACGATCTCCCCGTCCACTACGAACTCGCCGAGGCGGAGGAGGGCGACGACAAGGTCGCCGCGCTGGCCGATGCCGATGCGGAGCGCGCGTCGTTGCGGGCCGATGTGGAGGCCATGGAGGTCAAGACCATGCTGGCCGGCGAGTACGACCAGCGTGATGCCCTGGTCAACATCCGTTCCGGCGCGGGTGGCGTGGATGCTGCCGACTGGGCGCAGATGCTGATGCGCATGTACATCCGCTGGGCCGAGAAACACAACTACGGCGTCGAGGTGTACGACACCTCCTACGCGGAGGAGGCTGGCATCAAGAGCGCCACCTTCACGGTGAAGGCGCCGTACATGTACGGCACGCTGTCGGTCGAACAGGGCACCCATCGTCTGGTGCGAATCAGCCCGTTCGACAACCAGAGTCGTCGGCAGACCTCGTTCGCCGAGGTCGAGGTGCTGCCCGTGGTCGAGACCACCGACCACATCGACGTCGACGAGAACGACGTGAAGGTCGATGTGTACCGGTCGTCGGGTCCCGGTGGCCAGTCGGTCAACACCACCGACTCCGCGGTCCGGCTGACCCACCTCCCGACCGGGATCGTCGTGACCTGTCAGAACGAGAAGAGCCAGCTGCAGAACAAGGCGTCGGCGATGCGTGTTCTGCAGGCCAAGCTGCTCGAACGCAAGCGCCAGGAGGAGCGAGCCGAACTCGACGCCCTGAAGGGCGACGGCGGTTCGAGCTGGGGCAATCAGATGCGGTCGTACGTCCTGCACCCGTATCAGATGGTCAAGGACCTACGGACCAACGTGGAGGACAACAACCCGACCGCGGTCATCGACGGCGACATCGACAAGTTCATCGAAGCCGGAATCCGATGGCGGATGGCTTCTGCAGATGCGTGATCTGACGCCGCTGGCGTTTGCCGACGGCGCGACGGCGTCGGTACTCGGTCGGTTCTACGTCTGGGCGGCCACCGACGGACTCGAGATCCTGATCTGGATTCTCGGGGGTCTCCTCGTGATCAGATGCATCCGGTGGTCGGCCGACAAGTACGCGGCGCGTGTCGAGTCGCAATTCCACAACAGCGACCTCATTGTCCAGACCGAGGACTCCAAACATCGCCGGGCCCTGGTCGACGTCGTCGCGTGGACGATGATCGTCATCGTGGCGATCATCGTGATCCTGCGCATCATGGTGGTCTTCAACATCCCGATCACCGGCCTGACCGGTCCGGGCGCGGTCATCGGCGCAGCTCTCGGTTTCGGTGCGCAACGTGTCGTCCAGGACATCCTCGCGGGGTTCTTCGTCGTCGCCGAAAAGCAGTACGGATACGGGGACGTGGTCAGCCTCACGGTCACCGGGAGCACCCTTGCCGAGGGCACCGTCGAGGATGTCACGTTGCGCATGACCAAGCTCCGCACCAGCGAGGGCGAGGTGATCACGGTGCCGAACGGCCAGATCATCAAGGCCACCAACCTCTCCAAGGATTGGGCGCGTGCCGTGGTCGATGTGCCGGTGCCCGCCGAGGCCGACATCGCCAAGGTCAACGAGACCCTGGATCGCGTGGGGAGCGACTTCTACGAGGAGAAGCGGTGGCACGATCTGATGCTCGACCCGCCTTCGCCGCTCGGCGTGATCAATCTCGAACTGGACTCGATCACCGTGCGCGTGGTGGCGCGCACGCTGCCGGGTAAGCAGTTCGACATCAGTCGTGCACTGCGTGTCAGCATCGTGCGCGCCCTGGCCCGCGAGGGGATCACGGTGGCACCGGGGCGCGAGGTGGAGGCCGCGAGCGCCCCGCCGGCGGCCCTGGCCGACGAGGTCGGGAAGGCGAAGCACCGTGACGAGTGAGCACACCGAGCAGGACGAGGTCAGGGAACGCAAACCGCGCAACTGGCGACACGTCTACAAGACCCGCATGCGCACGAGCACGGCCATCTTGCTGATCGTTTTTCTCGGCTCGATCGTGCTCTACGGCTACACCTCGCAGCGCTACGGGGTGGTCGCCCCACCCACACCGCAGCCGGCACGGACGACGCAGTCGAGCACGACGACCACACCGACGCCGCAGCCGTCGTCGACCCCGAGTTCGACTCCGTCGTCGACGTCGACCACGGAGTCGACGACGACGCCCGGAAACGAGACCGGCCAGAACAACGACAACAACCCCGAAGGTGATCAGACGGGCCAGCAGCGGGGCACGACGACCACACAGCAGACCGTTCCTGGACTACCTGGTGTGACACTGCCCAATTTCGGCAATGCGCCACAGACCGGGGACCAGAGTTCGGTGCCGCAACGGTGATCGGCCGAGCATGAATCGTCGGTGACGCCGACCTGAGCGGAACTCTCAGGGCCCACCGTTACACTGGCTTCTCGTGATCACGCTGGAGAACGTCACGATGAAGTACAAGGCTTCCAGCCGACCCGCGCTGTCAGATCTCAGTCTCGAGGTCGACAAGGGTGAGTTCGCGTTCCTGATCGGTCCGTCGGGCTCGGGCAAGTCCACCTTCTTCCGCCTGCTGTTGAAGGAAGACAGGCCGACGTCGGGGCAGGTGTATGTGGGGGAATTCCACGTCAACACGCTCAAGGCGCGCTCGGTACCGAAGCTGCGTCAGTCGATCGGCTGCGTGTTCCAGGACTTCCGTCTGCTGCAGCAGAAGTCGGTGTCGGACAATGTCGCCTTCGCCCTCGAGGTCATCGGCAAGCCGCCGTCGACCATCCGCCGGGTGGTGCCCGAGGTGCTCGACTACGTCGGGCTCGCGGGCAAGGCCGACCGGATGCCCACCGAACTCTCGGGCGGAGAGATGCAGCGGGTGGCGATCGCCCGGGCGATCGTGAATCGCCCGCTCGTCCTGCTCGCCGACGAGCCGACCGGAAACCTGGATCCGGAGACGAGCGAGGAGATCGTCGATGTGCTCGACCGGGTGAACCGGCGCGGCACGACGGTGGTCATGGCCACGCACGACCGCCACATCGTCGATGCGATGCGTCGACGGGTCCTCGAGTTCGACAACGGCCGGCTGGTCCGCAACGACCCGCAAGGGGTGTACGGCATCGGTTAGCCGATACCTCCGCAACCCGCCCCGTGACACGACCGCCGGAGGGAACCGACCCTTCCGCCCTCGATCCCTGTAAGGACTGCGCACTCCATGCGAGCGAACTTCATCATCAGTGAGGTCCTCAACGGTCTCCGCCGCAATGTGACCATGACGATCGCCATGATCCTGACGACGGCGATCACTCTCGGCATCTTTGGTGGCGGACTGTTGGTGATCCAGATGGCCGACAAGAGTCAGAAGATCTTCCTCGACCGGGTGGAGATGCAGTTCTTCATCAATGACGCGGTCTCCGAAGCGGACCCCAACTGCCAGCAGGCGCCGTGCTCGGTCCTGCGCACCGAGATCCAGAACCACCCCGGTGTGGGCTCGGTGACGTTCATCGATCGCAAGGAGGCCTTCGAGGCCGCCAAGCAGACGTTCAAGGACAACCCCGACATCGCCGACAACATCCGCGAGGGCACCATCCCGGCGTCGCTCAAGGTGCGGATGTCCGACCCCTCGCAATTCGGGCCGGTGCTCGACGAATTCAAGGGTCGAAAGGATCTCGGCGTCGACGGGGCGCTCGACCAGCGTGAATTGGTGAAACGAATATTCAGCGTGCTCGACGGAACCCGCAACGCGGCGTTCGCCGTTGCGCTCGTGCTCGCCCTCGCGGCGATCCTGCTGATCGCGAACACCGTTCAGGTGGCGGCGTTCACTCGTCGGACCGAGGTGTCGATCATGCGATTGGTGGGCGCCACCCGGTGGTACACGCAGTTACCGTTCCTGCTCGAGGCGGTGGTGGCGGCCCTTGTCGGCGCATTCCTCGCGATCGGAGGGCTGTTCGCCGCGAAGGTCCTCTTCTTCGACAAGGCCCTGGCGGATCTGTACGGTGTCAACATCCTGGCGCGCATCGGGGCATCCGACGTGCTATTCGTGTCCCCGTGGCTGATCATCGGTGGAATTCTGTTGTCAGGTGTCACTGCATATGTGACGCTTCGCGTGTACGTCCGCGAGTGACGAACCCAGTATGAGGAGGTGTTGAGATGGTGAAGGAGAAGGGCCGCACGGTCATCGCGACGAACCGTAAGGCGCGCTACAACTACGCCATCCTCGACACCTACGAGGCCGGGATCGCGCTGCTGGGTACCGAGGTGAAGAGCCTGCGGGACGGCAAGGCCTCTCTCGTCGATGCGTTTGCCACCGTCGACGACGGTGAGATCTGGCTGCGTGCCCTGCACATCCCCGAATACGGGAGCGGATCGTGGACCAACCACACTCCGCGCCGCAACCGGAAACTCTTGATGCACAGGCGTGAGATCGACAACCTGATCGGCAAGATCCGGGACGGGAATCTCACCCTGGTCCCGCTGTCGATGTATTTCAGCGACGGCAAGGTGAAGGTGGAACTCGCACTCGCACGAGGCAAGCAGGCGCACGACAAACGACAGGACATCGCGCGGCGGACCGCGCAGCGTGAAGTGGCCCGCGAGATTGGTCGTCGCGTCAAGGGGATGTGATCGGTGCCGATACCTCGTGCCCGGGGGACGGGCCGCCGACTCCTCTGCGTGGTGGTCGTCGGGTTGGCCGTGCTGGTCGCGGGCTGCACGCCGGATCCGCCGGGCCGGATCGGCGGTGACGCCGTCGCCGTCGCCGATCTGCCCCCGACTCCGCCGATGGGGTGGAACAGCTGGAACACCTTCGGCTGCAACATCACCGAACAGACCGTGCGGGGACAGGCCGACGCGCTCGTGTCGTCGGGTCTGCGTGACGCCGGTTATCGGTATGTGGTGGTCGACGACTGCTGGGCGGCAGACCAGCGTGCCGCCGATGGCTCGCTGCAGGCCGATCCGGCCCGATTCCCATCCGGGATGGCGGCACTCGGGACCTACCTGCATGAGCGTGGGCTCAAGTTCGGTGTCTATTCGGGCGCAAGCGAACAGACCTGCACGCAGTTTCAGGGAACGCACCCGGGCTCGACCGGGAGCCGCGGGCATGAAGTGCAGGATGCGCGGACCTTCGCCAACTGGCAGGTCGATTATCTGAAATACGACTGGTGCTCAAGCGATTCCGACCATGACCACCAGGTCGAGGCGTTCACCGCGATGCGTGACGGCATCCGCGACACCGGGCGTCCGATCCTCTACAGCATCAATCCCAACAGCGGGGTGAGCGGATCGGTACCTGGTACCCGCTATGACTGGGGCGGGGTGGCGACGATGACGCGGGTCACCAACGACATAACTCCGCAGTGGTCCACGGACACCGGGTCATCGGGCGCGCAGGGCATCACCGACATCGTCAACGCCATCGCACCGTTGGCGGCCCGGGTGCGGCCGTCGTCGTACAACGACCCCGACATGTTGGTCGTCGGTGTGGACGGGGAGCCGGGGTTGACCGTCGCCGAGCAGCGGACCCAGATGTCCATGTGGGCCATGATGGCCGCGCCCCTCATGGCGGGTAACGACCTCACGCGGATGTCGCAGGCGACGATCGACATCCTGCGGAATCGGGCGGTCCTCGCGATCGACCAGGACCAGCGCGTGAGCGCGGGCGCACCCGTGGACAACGATCCCGAGATCTGGGCCCGGGCGATCGGGGAGAAAGGCATCGTCGTGTCGTTGACCAACCGGCAGGGCCATCCCCGCCGGATGTCGGTTCCGCTGACGAGTCTCGGGCTGGTGGGCGACAAGACCGTGAGTGCGGTCGACGCGTGGACCGGGCGGCGATACCAGGCCTCGGGCGGCCGGCTCAGCGCCGACGTCGGTGTCCACGACACGGTCGTCTTGCAGATCGCGTGAGAACGGCGACGGCCGCTGCGGATACCCGGATGATTTCGTCGCCGGGCGTTGTTAGACTGAAGTGCTCACCGAGAGATCGGTGGGTTCCTGTCTCGGGGCTGATCGGTTTCGACTGCGTGCGTCGAGGTAGGGGAAGCGTGTCGGTGCAGGCTAGAGACCACCGTAAGCGTCGTAGCAACCAATTAAGCGCCGATAAGAATCAGCGCGACTACGCCCTCGCTGCCTGACAGCGACGGCTAGTCTGTCGGCCCGGGTCTGCTCCCAGCCCGGGTCCCGGCATCATCTCGGGAGCTCACCGTCCTCGCCGGTCGCGGGTGTGGACGGGACAACCAACAGCGACTGGGATCGTCATCCTGGCTTGTTCGCGTGACCAGGAGATCCGAGTAGAGGCATAGCGGACTGCACACGGAGAAGCCCTACTGAAGCGACGGAGGACCCGGGTTCAATTCCCGGCAGCTCCACAGCAGACGGCCCCCGAACCATTGCGGTTCGGGGGCCGTTTCCGTTTCCGTGGTGCGGTGGCCGCCGGGATGCGTCAGCGGACGCCCTCCCACGCCTTCCGTTCGTCCTTGGCCGGATCCGAGACGTCGGCGACGATGTCGGTCATCAATCCGACGTGACGGGCACTGAGATCGTAGGACGTCCAGCCCGGAGATCCGGTGGTGACGAAGTCGACCCAGACGCGATGGGCGGTGTCGGCAACCGCCTGCGACGGGTGGTTGCCGAGGCGAGGCGTCACCGTCTTCTCGTGCAGGGTGTCGAAGACGAACGGGATCTCCGCCGCGTGCGACGCGCCGAACCCGCGGTTCTCCGACGGGTCCGGATAGTCGAATCGGTACATCCAGGTCGGCGTCCCGCCGGCGCGCACCCGTGTCTCCGCGACCCGCAGTGCCGGGATGCCGAAGAACCAGTCGGTGACGACGGCGGCGACGAGATCACCGGGGCGCGCATCCGGACGGTTGCGCGCATAGGTTTCGATTGACTGCTCGTCCAGTCCATACACCCGCGCGGTCGCGGTGAAGGTCGGTTCGTCGATGAGGTCGATGGTCTGCGGCGCCACCAGGAACAGCCGGGCCTCGTCTCTGGTCGAGCCGGTCAGCACCGCCACGTCGGCGCCTGCGCCCTCGGCCATGGCGTCGAGCGGGTGGCGCGGCAGGACATCTCCGTCGACGACAGGCGCAAAGGGCAGCAGGCTCATCGCGAGAGTGCCCCACTTCTCGGGGTCGGGAGTGGTCTGCACCTCGGTCACCAGATCAGCGGCGGCGGCCACCAACCTGTCCAGCGGGACCGCGGCGATGGCGTCTCGGGTCGGCTCGACGCCGAGTGACTCGGCCAGGTAACGGCCGACCATCAGTCCCTGTTCGGGACTGATGGTGTGCGCGGTCGCGCCCGACTGGGTGATCGCCCGCGTGAACAGGCCGCGGGCGGACGGCATCGTCAGCAAGGTGGACACACTCATCGCGCCGGCGGATTCGCCTGCGACGGTCACCTGACCGGGATCGCCGCCGAACGAGGCGATGTTCTCGCGCACCCACCGCAAGGCGGCGATCTGGTCCTGCAGCCCGAGATTGGCGGTGCCGTCGTCGAGGTACAGGAAGCCTTCGGCGGCCAACCGGTAGTTCACGGACACGAGCACCACCCCGTCCCTCGCGAACGCGGTGCCGTCGTACTCGGCCACCGAGTTCGACCCGTTCATGAACGAGCCGCCGTGGATCCACACCAGCACGGGCCGCGCGTCATCGAGGCCGGGGGACCAGACATTCACGTTCAGGCACTCGGCACCGTCGACGGTCACCTCGGCGAAGAGCGTCGCGTAGTGCGGCGGGTAATCACCCTTGGGTACCGTCGGGCCGAACTCATCGCAGTCCCGCGGCTCCTGCCACGCCTCCGGAGGCTGGGGAGGGCGCATCCGGTTGTCCCCGAACGGAGCTGCCGCGTAAGGGATTCCGAGGAATCGGACGACGCCGTCGGTGAGTCCCCGGCCGCGTACGGGTCCGGCCGTCGTGGTGGCGACGGGACGCTCGGATCCCTCGGACATGACAATCCTCCTCCATGGTGTGATGGTGGTCACATCAGTATCGGTCGGAGTCACTGGATCGACCGACGAATCGGCGATCCTCTTCTGACCACGGATGTCTTCGGATAGCCTGACGGTCACGATCGGGTCGGTTGTGGCGTACGCGGGGGCGGACGTGTCGATCGGCGACAAGCGATGCTGGGGAGGAACACAGATGGCGGCAGTGGCGGAAAACCGTGACCACATCGACGTGACCGGGGGAGACATCCTGCGTGGACTACGCGGGATCGGCAAGGACTGGCGCATCCTCGCCGGCGTGGTCCCCAAGATGATTCCTCGACCACTCACCCGCACCGAGTCGGTCGGCAAGACCTTCCAGGAGACGGCGGCGAAATACGCCGACCGCCCGTTCCTGCGATTCCACGGTGAATCGATGACCTACCGGGAATGCAACGCCCAGGTGAATCGCTTCGCGGCGTTTCTCGCGGAGCGCGGGATCGGCCGCGGCGATGTGGTCGCCATCCTGGCCAAGAACCATCCCGACGTCGTGCTGTGCATGCTCGCCACCGTCAAACTCGGGGCGATCGCCGGCATGATCAACTTCCATCAGCGCGGCAACGTGCTCGAGCACAGCCTCGGTCTCATCGATGCGAAAATCCTTCTGCTGCAGCCAGGGCTGGAAGAAGCCGTGGAATCCGTACCGAGTGAGGCGTTGCCGGCCGCGATCGTCGACTTCGACGATCTGAAGACGCAGAGCGCCACGCTGAGCCCGGCCGACCCGGCTGTGACCGATACCGTCCAGGCCGGCGAGACGGCGTACTACATCTTCACCTCGGGTACGACGGGATATCCCAAGGCCAGCAGGATGAGTCATCATCGATGGCATGTCGCGATGCACGGCATCGGGGGCATGGGGGTGCGCCTGCGTCCGGACGACACCATGTACGCGGCGCTGCCGTTTTATCACAACAACGCCCTGACGGTGTCCGTGTCGGCGGCGATGCGCGCCGGTGCCTGCGTGGCGGTTGGCGAACAATTCTCCGCGTCCGGATTCTGGGACGACATCATCCTCAACAAGGCCACCGCGTTCTGCTATATCGGGGAGCTGTGCCGTTACCTGCTCGCCCAGCCGGAGAAGCCCACCGACCGTGCGCATTCCGTCCGCGTCGTGGTCGGGAACGGGCTGCGGCCGGAGATCTGGGACGAGTTCACCACGCGATTCGGTATCGACCGGGTGGCCGAACTGTACGCCGCCAGCGAAGGAAACATCGGTTTCGTCAACCTGCTGGGGATTCCGAAGTCGGCCGGCTTCAGCCCGCTCAAGTACGCGATCGTCGAGTTCGACGAGGAGAGCGGGGAGCCCCGCCGCGACGGCGACGGCCACGTGATCCCGGTCGGCAAGCACGGCACCGGACTGCTGCTCGGTGAGATCAACGAGCGGGCCCACTTCGACGGATACACGGACCCGAAGGCGTCGGAGAAGAAGATCGTCGGCGACGCGGTGAAGGCCGGCGACCGCTGGTTCAACACCGGAGACGTGGTGCACGATCAGGGATTCGGCCACATCGCCTTCGTCGACCGGATCGGGGACACCTTCCGGTGGAAGGGCGAGAACGTCGCGACGACGGAGGTCGAGGCGGCCCTGGACTCCTGCGACCTCGTCGACCAGTCGGTGGTGTTCGGGGTCGGGGTGCCGGGAGCGGACGGCAAAGCGGGCATGGCCGCGGTCCTGCTCGCCGACGGTGCCCGCTTCGACCCTGACAAAATCGCCGAGCATGTGCGGGAGACGCTGCCGCGCTACGCGATACCGCTCTTCATCCGAATCGTCGACCATCTCGAACACACCTCGACGTTCAAGAACGTCCGAGTCGGTCTACGCAATCAGGGATACACCGACGTCGGTGACGACCCGGTGTTCGTCCTGCGGGGGAACCCGGCCACCTACGAGCCCTACCGGCCCGAGTACCTCGACGACGTGATCGCGGCGGGCGGGGCGAAGGTCTCCTCCTGAGTCGGTGACGGGACCGGATCGCGGCGTCGGGTGACGGCCGCACCGACGAAATCGAGTGCGGCGCCTTGCCACATCCGGAGGTGATCGAGCATGGCGTGGTCGCCGTCGGGCACCGGGACGAAGGTGGCGTCCACGCCGCGGGCATCCAGTTCGCGCACGCCCTTCTCGGTGCGGCGCGGATAGGTCCGCTCGTCGGCGGTCCCGTGCATCGCCACCACGCGGACCCCGTCGTGGATGAAATGCCAATCGGCGTACTGCCACCACGGGGCGAGGGCGAGCAGACCGACGACCCGCCGATCGGCCGCGAGCCGTGCGCCCACCCGGCCGCCCATCGAGTGCCCGATCAGCACGATCGGCACACCCGGGTGAGTGCGCTCGAGGTCGTCGAGTGCGGCCCGCGCGTACGGCATCGGACTGTTCTGTCGGCCGTTCCACCCGTAGACGCGATAGCGGACCTGCCGCACGCATACCGACCGCCCGAACCGGGCCCGGATCGACCAGGTGAACGGATACATCCGTAGCGCAGACGCCTGACGTGGACTGAACGGGCGGTAGCTGGAGTCGGTGCCGCCCGGCAGGACGAGGACGACCAGTTCGGGGGAGGAACGATTCGTGACCACGCGAGCGAGGAGTCGTGTGAATCTCATGCGGAACGGCCCTCCGTGGATCATGCGGACAGAGCTCACGGTAGCCGTTCGCTCGTAGTCACCGACCGGATCGGTCCCACGATGGCAGAATTGCGGCATGGCACACCCGCGCGCAGGAACACTGGCACTCCCCGAAGATCTGATCGATGTGACTGCTGTCGAACGCGCCTATTACGACCGTGCCCCGGACCCGACCGATCCGATGCAGCAGGTGTTGTTCGGTACCTCGGGGCACCGCGGGTCCAGCCTGGATTCGGCGTTCAACGAGGCGCACATCCTCGCCACCACCCAGGCGATCGTCGAGTACCGGACGTCGGCCGGGATCACCGGCCCGCTGTTCATCGGGTTCGACACCCATGCGTTGTCGATCCCGGCCTGGCGGAGCGCGCTCGAGGTGTTGACGGCGAACGAGGTCACCGTCTACATCGCGGAGAACGAGAAATTCACGCCGACACCGGCGGTCAGCTTCGCGATCCTGCGCTTCAATCAGGCCAATCCGGGGGTGCTCGCGGACGGGATCGTCGTGACGCCGTCACACAATCCGCCGCGCGACGGCGGGTTCAAGTACAACCCGCCCAACGGCGGACCGGCCGACACCAGCATCACGTCGGTCGTCGCGCGGCGCGCGAACGAGCTGCTCGCCGCCGGCCTCGCAGGTGTCAAGCGCATCCCGTTCGAGCGAGCACGCAAGAGCGAGTACATCCGTGAGTATCCGTACACGTTCAACTATGTGGATCATCTGCACGAGGTGGTCGACATGGCGGCCATCCGCGATGCCGGAGTCCACATCGGCGCCGACCCGCTCGGCGGTGCGTCGGTCGGGTACTGGGCGGAGATCGGGTTCCGCTACAACCTCCAGAACCTGACCGTCGTCAACCCGACCGTCGATCCGACGTTCCGCTTCATGACCCTCGACACCGACGGCAAGATCCGGATGGACTGCTCGTCGCCCAACGCCATGGCGTCGCTGATCTCCGCGCGGGACAGCTACGACATCGCGACCGGCAACGACGCGGATTCCGACCGCCACGGCATCGTGACCCCGGATGCCGGACTGATGAATCCCAATCACTACCTTGCGGTGGCCATCGAGTATCTCTTCACCCATCGCGAGGGCTGGGGTGCCGACGCGGCGGTGGGGAAGACGCTGGTGAGTTCGTCGCTGATCGACCGCGTCGTCGGCGGCATCGGTCGGCGACTCGTCGAGGTGCCGGTCGGGTTCAAGTGGTTCGTCGACGGATTGCTGGACGGCAGCATCGCATTCGGTGGCGAGGAGAGCGCCGGGGCATCGTTCCTGACCTTCGACGGCGGGCCGTGGTCCACCGACAAGGACGGGATCATCATGGCCCTGCTGGCGTCGGAGATGCTCGCGAAGACCGGCAAGACGCCGTCGCAGCGGTACCGCGAGCTCGCGGAGCGGTACGGGGAGAGCGCATATGCGCGCATCGACGCCCCGGCGTCGCGAGATCAGAAGGCGTTGCTGGCGAAGCTGTCCGCGGATCAGGTCAGCGCCACCGAGCTCGCCGGCGAGCCGATCACGGCGATCCTCACCGAGGCCCCGGGCAACGGCGCGCCCATCGGGGGCCTGAAGGTGACCACGGAGAACGCCTGGTTCGCCGCCCGCCCGTCGGGAACCGAGGACGTCTACAAGATCTACGCCGAATCTTTCAAGGGCGCGGACCATCTCGCGACGGTGCAGGCTCAGGCGCAGGAGTTGGTCGATTCCGTTCTCGTCTGACCTGCGGCTCGTCTCAGTCTGCTCTCATCGGCAGCGCGTTAGAGTCGACGTCGTCAACCGATCGACGTCGGCTGCGAAACCCGGCGGTCGCGTGAGCGATGAGAAGGTAGTGGTGTGAGCGACAAGCGCAAGCCCGCGACGCCGAAAGAGACGTCGAAATATCAGCCGAGGGCCACCTCGAGCCGGACCACCTACATCCTGGCCGGCGCCGCGGTCGCGGTGATCGCCGCGCTGGTGGTCGGCGGCATCGTGTGGAACAGCCACCGTGACTCCGGCGGAGCCGACGAGGCAGTGCTCAGCGAGAACGCGGCGCAGATCATCGGCGCGCCGTCGGCCCCACAGACGATCGACGTGTTCGAGGACTTCATGTGCCCGGTGTGCCATGAGTTCGAACAGCAGTCCGGCGCCTCGATCACCAAGGCGATCAACGAGGGCACGCTGCGGGTCCGCTATCACATGCTGAACTTCCTCGACGACCAGTCGTCGTCGGGTGACTACTCCTCGCGGGCCGCGGGAGCCGCCCAGTGCGTGGGCGCTGGGGAGGACAAGGAGATCTTCCTCAGGTTCCATTCCGCATTGTTCGCCAACCAGCCCAAGGAGGGCGGGGGCACGGACCTGAGCAACGCCGATCTCGCCCGCATCGCGGGCGAGCAGGGGGCATCACCGGCGACCCAGAAGTGCGTCGCGGACGGGGCCAAGGTCACCGAGGCGAAAGACGCCGCCGACCAATCGGAGACCCAGCTCTCGAAGGCCACCAACGGTCAGGTCGCCACACCGACGGTGCTGTCGGGCGGAGCGCCCGTCGACGGCATCATGGACGGCACCGGATGGCTTGACGGTCTGCTCGCCGACAAGGGCTGAGCGCGGCCGGCGGATTTGGCCGGAATCCCCGCGATGGTGTAGTTTTGCCCTTGCTCTTGAAACGATGTGGCCACCGCGGTGAGCACTCCGAAGGGCCGAGACAACTACACACGGGGCTATGGCGCAGCTGGTAGCGCACCACACTGGCAGTGTGGGGGTCAGGGGTTCGAGTCCCCTTAGCTCCACCCGAGTTTGTCCTTGCGCAAACACTTTCTGTGGCCCTGAAGAGCTTTTCGCTCGTCAGGGCCACAGTCTTGTTCGGGCTCAGGGCTCGAGCACGTAGCGACCGCGCGTCCCGCCCTCGGCCATGGCCCGGTGGGCGTCCGCGGCCCGGGCCAACGGCATGACGGCATGCACGCGAGTCGGCAACCGGCCCGACGCCGCGTCGGTCAGCAGCTGCGCCAGTCGGGGACCGTTCGACTGCGCCATCAGTGTGCTCACTGTGATCCCTCGCTCGGCCATGGGCACGATATTGGGCCGGACACCGACGAAGGCTCCGCCGTCGCGGACCGGGGTCAGGCCCCACAATTGCCGCGGCGTGGTGTCGACCACCGCGTCCCAACCCGTCCCGGCACTCGTGACGAACTCGGCGCCGAGACTCCGCACGAAGTGTTCGTCCGCGTCTCGGGCCAGTCCGGTCACCTGCCAATCGCGGTCGGGGGCGAGGGCGGCAACATTGGCGCCGATCGCTCCCGCCGCGCCGGTCACCAGTAGTCGGTTTCCGCCAGCGCGTGCGTCGCCGAGTAGGTCGACGATCTGCGCTGCGCTCAGGCCGCTGAGCGGCATTGTCGATGCCGCGACCAGGTCGAGTCCGTCGGGTACGACGGCGAGGTCGGCGGCGGGCACGACGAGTTGTTCGGCGTAGGTACCGAAGTCGCGGTCGAAACCGAGGACGACACCGGCGACCCGGGTGCCTACGGAGAGGTTCACGCCCAGCCCGACGGCGCGCACGGTGCCGGCGAAGTCCCAGCCCAGGCCGGTGTGCGCTGGCTGGTTGATCATGCCCAGCTCGTGGAAGAACCCGCCCACGACTCCGAGGTCGGTGGGGTTGACCGGCGTAGCCGCGACCGCGACCCGGACCTCACCGGGTCCGGGCTCGGTGAGCGGGACGTCGATGATCTCGATTGAGTCCGGTC
Organism: Gordonia sp. DT218; assembly: GCF_049847105.1. NCBI lineage: Bacteria > Bacillati > Actinomycetota > Actinomycetes > Mycobacteriales > Gordoniaceae > Gordonia > Gordonia sp. DT218. The sequence goes on from NZ_JBNCNS010000002.1 coordinate 463,533, forward strand.
CACTCGGATTGCGGACGACTGCGGCCCGGAAAGTAGGTGTGCTCATGTTTCGCTCCTCATGTGTTCGGTTCCGATGAGGACAATGGTCCGGGGGTTTTGGAAGGCGCTTGGAGCTGACTTGGAACGCTGGAACCGGTGCACAGGGCACTCGCGCCGAACGCGATTCAGCGTTGAGGGGGGCTCGAAACATGGTTGCCGAAAGCATGTTCGGCGTGTGTTCGGGCGTCGGCGGACCAGTGTGGGGCATGCCACCGATCGGCGATGGCGGCGGCGCGAGTGAAGTGGGCGACGGCCTCGTCGTGGTCACCGAGGTAGACGGCGAGTTCGCCTAGCGTGTGGGCGACCGGGCGCAGGGCCAGTGACACGCTCTCCGCGCCGGCCGGGGGTCCGTCTCGGTGTGGGAGCAGGTCCGCGTAGACCTGTTCGGCGGCGTCGCGGTCGTTCGCGGCGATGATCGCCAGGGCACGCAGGCTGGTAAGAAAGGTGAAGAAGAAGTCGGACCGGATGGGTGCCGGTGCTGCGTGGAAGCGGCCGACCTCGTCGCCGCGGCCTGCGGCATGGAGGGCGAGCGTGAGCAGGTCGGCGACCATGGGGCCGAGTGCCGCGTGGAAGGCCCGAACGTCCTCCAGATGGTCGCCGAGCGTGCCGGCGCCGATCCAGACCGCCGCCCGCGCGAGACAGAGGAAGCCCGCGGCGTGCACCGATCCGGCGCGTTCCATGCGTTCGGTGGCCTCGGCGTAGCGCCGTTCGGCATCGGCGAATCGGCCCTCGATGAGCACCAGCGTCGCCAGCGCGATCTCGGCGGCGGCGATCGCCTCCGGCATCCGGTAGGTGCGGGCGAGGCCGAGCGCTTCTTCGGTGACACGGCGCATGGTCGTCGGGTCGTTGGCCGCCGCGGCGTTCGCGGCCTGGTCCAGCAGTCCAGTCACGCGGTAGACGGGCAGGTCGTGTTCGACGCCGATCGTCACCAGCTCACGGGAGTACTCCTCTCGGCCGGACGCGCGTGCGAGAACCAGCAGCGCCGCGGCGCGAAGACGCGGGTCGGCCGCGAGGTCGAGGGCTTGTCTCCCCGCCGCGACGACCGTCGGATCGTCCTCGCCAACCAGCTCGTGGGCGTAGGCGATGAGAAGGTGGGCCCGCAGGTCGGGGGCGAGGTCGGGCCGTTCGAGCAGGCGGCCGAGGCGTTCGACAATGGGGTGGTCGACCGTGCCGTATGGGCGGGCTTGCCAGGGGGTGGGTTCGGTCCAGGCGGTGAATGCGGCGACCATCAGGTCCTCGCGCCCGATCGAGTCGGCGTACTCCACGGCCTGTTGGCGTGTGTCTCTGGCCGCGGTGAAGGATCCGGCCCGTACCTGTGCGCGTAGCAGCCTGCCGAGCAGGTCGATGTGATTGTCCGGGTCTACGGAATTGGTGATGGCCTCGGTCAGTAGCGTGGCCGCCACGTCATAGGCATAGCGTGCCTCGGCCAGCTCCGCGGCGCGCACACAGTAGCCGACGGCTTTCGGTGACCCCGCGCGCGCGTAGTGATGTGCGAGGGCAACGATATCGCCCGACCCCTCGAGAGCCGCGGCGATCCGGGCGTGCATCCTCCTGGTACGTACCTGGCTGACATCGGTCACCAGGGTGTCCCGGACCAGAGTGTGCACGAACCGGACGCGCCCGGGCCCCGGCTCGTCGAGCAATCCGGCGATGACGCCTGCGTCCAGTGCATTGAGCACGCCGTCCTCGTCGGTGTCGCTGGCTTGGACCAGCACATCGACCGAACTCTCTCGTCCGGCCACGGCCGCCAGCCGCAGGACGGAGACGCCGCCCTCGGGGAGCCGGGCGAGCCTACGCCGCAGCACATCTCGGACACCGTCAGGGACCTCGGAGAGCGCGACCAGCGCGCCCTCTCCGTGTAGCAGGCGCGCGCTCTCCCGCACGTAGAAAGGGTTGCCGCCGGTTCGCTCGGCTATCCCGGCCACGGTCGTGTCGTCGGCCGCGCAGTCGGCACGTACAAGCTCGCCGACAGCGTCTGCGGACAGTCCGGGCAGGTCCAGCCGCAGCGGGGCGGACCGGGCGAGGGAGCCGAGGGTGTCGGTAAGCCGCTCGCTCTCGTCCCCGCGATACGCCGCGACGATCAGGATCGGGGCCCGTACACCCACGCCTCCGCTGAGCAGATCCAACGTCGTGCCGTCCGCACAGTGCAGATCGTCGAGGATCAGCGCGACGGGACGTGCGCCTGCGGCCGCGGTGAGCCAGTTCCACAGTGCCCTGCGCAGCCGGAACCGCCCGGCCGTCGCGTCACCGGCGCCCGGCGCGGAATCGCTGAGCAGCGGGGCCAGATCGCCGGACAGCTCGCCGGGCGGGCACATCGCCGCCACGGCCTGCAGGGCCTCGACCCACGCCCATGCGGGTGGAGCGCTGTCCAGCTCGGGGCAGCGTCCGGCGGCCACGAGCCACCCGTCCTGTTCGAGCCGTGCGCCGAGATGCTCCAGCAATGTCGACTTGCCGAGTCCGGCCTCCCCGGTGACGAGCGCGACACGAACCCCGTAGGCGGCGGCTTCCGTCGCCGCGGCCATCATCGCCGCGAGTTCGCGATCGCGGCCCACGAATGCGCCGGCGCCGGGTACGCCGCTTGACGGTTCGACGGTTCGCAGCGCTGATGTCGTCGAGTCCGGTCGTGCCCCAGGCGTTCTTGTGATATCTCGGACCTGTTCCGCACGGGCTTGCGCCGTGGGTTGATCGAACGACGGGGCGCTGTCGCCGGGCACCTCGGCGCGCCGGGTTGCCACGGAGGTCAGCGGAACGGCGGCACGCAGGAAATCCGTGCGCTGGGCGAGGATTGCCGCTTCCAGTTCCAGCAGATCCGGGCTCGGATCGAGACCCAACTCGCCGGCGAACGTCGCGCTCGCGCGGCGCAGCACGGCCAGCGAGTCCGCTCGGCGACTGCTGGCCCACAGCGCAAGGGCGAGCATCCGCCAGCCCTCCTCGCGCAGCGGCTCGTCACGGGTGAGGCCCTCCGCCTCGGGAACCACCGTCGCGTGGCCGCCCAGCCGCAGCCCTGCCGCGACGCGCAGTTCGCGGGCGACCACCCGTAACTCGTCGAGCCGGGCGATCTCTGCTGCGGCCCAGGGCTCGTCGGCGAACTCGGCGAACGCCGGTCCTTGCCAGAGAGCCAACGCCGCACCCAGCCGTTCGCGGGCGGCGCGGGGATCGGCGAGCGCACGAGCCTCGTCGAGCAACTCTTCGAAACGCCATGCGTCCACCGATTCCGGCGGCAACCGCAGCGCGTAGCCGGGTGCGGCGCTCACCAGCATCCGGGCCGGGGTGCGTGGCGCGCGACCGGGTTCCAGCAACCGGCGCAGGTTGGACACATATGCCTGCAATGAAGTGCGGGCACTGCCCGGCGGTTCGCCACGCCACAGATCCTCGACCAGGCGATCGACCGACACGACCTGCCCGCGGGCGGCCAGCAGCAGGGCCAGCACCCCGCGCTGCCGCGGTCCGCCGAGCGGGACCGGCCCATCGCTGTCCTCGGCCGTGAACGAGCCCAATACCCGGATCAAACCCATGATCCGGCCGATCGTACGCGCGGCCGGCACCGGTGTTCCAAGTCGTCTCCAAGTGCCTTCCAAAACTTGGGGCTCAGTCTAGGCGCATCGAACCAGCGAACCGATGAAAGACGAAGGGAACCAGCAGATGAGTATCGACACATATGATATGGAAGTGGTCCACCGCGGACTCCGCCGCGAATCGTGGCTGCTGATCGAGCTGGTGGCGGCGGTCCCGCCGGGCAACACCGCTCGCGCTGCCATCGTCGCCGACCACTTCCGCCTCTACCGGCTGGGGCTGCAGAATCACCATGAGGGCGAGGACGAGCTGTTGTGGCCGCCGCTGCTGGCCCGGGTGGACCTCGGGACCGAGATCGTCCTACGGATGGAAGCTCAGCATGAGCGAGTGGCCTCCACGTTGACCAGGCTGGACGCCGATGTGCCGGTCTGGGAGGCCAACGCCGGGGCCGCCGAACGCGATGCCCTCGTGGCCTCACTCATCGACCATCGGGCGGTCCTGACCGAGCACCTCGACGACGAGGAAGCCACCCTGCTGCCACTCGCCGCCGACCACCTCAGCGAAGCGGAATGGGCCTCGCAGGGCGAGCACCTGGTGGCGCACACTCCCAAGCTCACACTGCTCACACTTTTCGGGGTGGTCCTCGAGGACGCGAACCCGTCCGAACGCGCACGCCTGCTGTCCGGCCTACCCGCCCCGGTCCGCGGCATCTGGCACATCTTCGGCCGCCCCCGCTACGCCCGCTACATTCGCCGCGTCCGTGCGGCCTGACCATTTCCGACCATCCGAAACCAACTCTTCACCAAAGGAATTCATCGTGTAGCCGATCATCGGCAGGTCCCTCGCCGCACTGATCGGAATCGCGGTCATCGTCATGGACAACTCATTCTTCTGGGCGCCGCAGGGTGCGACCGGCTTCGGTATCCGGAATCCCACTGTCCAGGATCCCGCTTTCCGTGCGTGGCCGTGTGTCAGGGGCATCCGTGACACGGCCGCCGGAGCGTCCATTCTTGTCCTGCTTGCCGGCGCTACTCGCCGCGCTCGTACTCACCCTCGCCCTGGTCCCGATTGGAGACGCGGCGGTGGTACTCCGCAGCAAGGGTCGGCGGCTTCCGGAGTCCACGCCTCCTCCGCGGCCGTGATGATTGTGGTCGCAATACTACGCGGGATGACACCAAAGATACCAGCGCACAATGACTTTCACACTTCAGCGTGGGGGTCAGGGGTTCGAGTGCCCTTAGCTCCACCCATGAAACCCGCTCTGACCCCGGTCGGAGCGGGTTTCACTGTTGCTGGGCGATCTCCCGGGACCGTCAGCCCTTCTTCAGCTCCTCGGCGAGCATCACGATGATGCCGCTGGGACCGCGGACGTACGTGAGCTTGTAGACGTCCTGATAAGTCGCCACGCCGCGCAACGGGCGGCAGCCGTGCCGCGCGGCGATCTCGAGGGCGTGGTCGATGTCGTCGACGGAGAAGGCGACCCGGTGCATACCGATCTCGTTGGGAAGCGTCGGCGCCGTCTCGATGGCCTCGGGGTGGATGTACTCGAAGAGTTCGAGGCGACCCTGACCATCCGGCGTCTGGAGCATCGCGATCTTGGCATGGTTGCCGTCGAGACCGACGGCGGTGTCGGTCCACTCACCGCTGACCGTGTCACGGCCGAGCACCGTGAGCCCGAGGTCGGTGAAAAAGGCGATCGTCGCTTCGAGGTCACGGACGGCGATGCCGACGTTCTCCAGTTTGATGGCCATGCGGTGCAGGCTACCGGGCCGGGCCGTCGCGGTCGGTGATCTCGAACGTCAAGCGGGCATCGTCGCCGAAGATCTCCAGTTTCCGTGCCACCTCGGGTAAGAGGACTCCGAAGCGCCAGCGTCCGTCACTCTGCTCAGTCGGCACGGGTGTGTCCTGTCGGCCGGCATCTTTCAGCCCTTGGGTGATCGGTTCAAAAGTATCGATCGCTCCGCCGATCGACGAGTTCCATGCCGTGAAGGCCTCAATACCCGTCTGCGCCTGGTTCGGTCCCACGTCGACGATCAATGAGTCGGCCCAATCGAAGACCTGCTCGAGATGGTCGGAGAAATCGAAGATGCTGTTGCGTTGGGCGAGTTTGCTCACCCGGAGGACGAGGCTGTAACGAGCTCGCCCTTTGTGACGGACTTCGGCACCGGCGACGTCGGCCATCGATGCGGGATCCAGCAGGAAGGTACTCAGGAGCGGGACGGGATGGTCGGGGCTGTCGCCGAGTCGACGTAGCTCGTCGTCGAGCTGAATGGGACAGTACTGGTCGGCCCGCTGCTCGCTCAGCACCACGGGAAGCCCACGAATGGACAGGCGTAGATCGGCCTGCCACGTCACGTGATCGTCTCCGCCTCGATCGTCAGGAAGGGTCGCCAATCCGTCCAGACCGACCTTGACCGTCCAGCGCCCGAACAGGAAGCGCCGCAGGTTCTGATAACCCTCCTCCGAGTTCACCTCGCCGTACCGACCGGAATGAGACCGATACACGAAGGCGCGGTGCGCCTTTCGAACGTAGGCGTTCTCGATCCGGACGAGGCCGTCGCTCTTGGGGCCGACCACCACCTTGGACGGACCGTAGTCTTTCGGATTGGTGCCGATCAGGCAGAACACGTCGTCGGTGTCCAGCACGCCGGCGAGGTCCTGCGGGTCGAACTCGCCGTTCCTCGGTTCGTCACCGAACGTCTTGCCCGGGGTGAGGTATCCGTACATCTTCTCTGGGGCGAAGATGTCTGCACCGGCCGGGCCGACGGTCTCCTCGAGCCAGTTCAGCACGCCGCTGCCGAACACGATGCCGCCGTGCGGGGTTCCGTAGGTGAAGAACTTCGTGACGAGTTCTCTTGCCGGCGTTCGCTTTTGTTCTTGGCAGACCTTCTGCATCATGCAGCGCGCGACGAGTCCGCCCATCGAATGAGCCACCAGGATCACCTTGTCCGCGCCCGTCTTTCGACGCACCAGATCGATCAGGTCGTAGAGGCCGAGGGCAGCGTCTTCGATGTCGAATCCGTCGGAGGTGACGCGTTGATGGATCGAGGAGTACACCCTCTGCGCGACGCTCCGGTGCGGCGGCGCTGCAAATGTCGTCGCGGCCTGATCGTAGAACCGGTACACCCAGATCGAGTCATCCACGATGGCACCGTCCTCGGCAGTGCGTAGGTAGGCTTCCTGGTCGCCGTGCACCAGCAGTTTGTAGTCGTGGTCGATCAGCAGTCGCAGCATCGGCCCTTCGAACTGATAGAAGCGCGGGTCCCCGTTTCCATCGACCCGGATATGCGTGGCGCCTTCGTTGAATCCGTAGAACGGATCATCGACCTGGCTGTCGATGCCGGCGGTGCCACCGGCGTAGCCACGGATGTAGATGATGGGGTATCGCTCCATGTTGCGACCTTTACGCGCTGAGCGGCACCTGGCCCGGACAGACGAGGTGGAGGAATCGAACACTCCCGATCATTGTGCGAGCCCGGCGATCCGAGCGGAAGAGTAGTGCACTACCCGAGTCGGGCGACGTGTCCTGTGGTCGGTCGCCGCCTCTCAGAGAAGCGCATCGGCCAGCGCCGCCGGCTGACTCAGCGCTGCCAGGTGTCCGCCGGGGACCACCACGGCATCGACGCCGAGGCGCTCCTTGGCGAACTGTACCTGGAAGTCCCTCGGGAACAAGCGGTCGTCGCGACCGGTCACGACCGTGACGGGTGCGGGCCAGACGTCGAACGGCGTGGCACAGTCCATGATCGCGTCGGACTGTTCGGGCTCGCCCTGCCTCATCGCCTCCTCGACGACGTCGTCGGGCACATCGTGGAAGAACTCCTGCATCTCGTCGATGTCGTCGCCGAGTTCACGGCCGTCGGCGGCGGCGAGTGCCTTGCGTGCCTGCCCGGCGCCGCTGTGGCCGAACCAATGACCCGGGGTCTCGTGGGGGAGCGGGATCATCGCGTTCACCAACACGATGCGTTCGGAGCCCACTCGCTCGGCCAACACCGGTGCGGTGAATCCACCCAGCGACTGCGCAACCACCACGACGTCACCGTCGCCTGCCGCGATATCGATCCCGGCGTTGCGGAGTTGCTGCACACAGGCGTCGGTGTAGGCCGCGAAGTCTGCGGCCGGATCCCCGGACGGGAGGTCGAGCGCCACCGCCCGATGTCCCCGCTGCTCGAGTTCCGGGACGACGCGATGCCAATACCAGCCGCTACCACCGGCCCCGGGAACGAGTGCGAAGGTCGCCATCCGCTCATCCTAGGGGCGGACCGGCAGGGCCGGATCGGATCAGCACGACCCAAACCGTGGGCAAATGCGCCGCATCGGGATTGACTCGTCGCGCATCGCACACCCAGTGAAGGACGCAAAATGACCCGACAGTTGCACCTCGGCGGATTCCTCATCGCCTCCCCGGTCACCCATTCGCATGCCGCGTGGCGGCATCCGGGTTCGGAAACCGACTATTTCGGCCCCGATCACTATCACCGCGTCGGGCGGATCCTCGAGCGCGGCAAGTTCGATTTCGCGTTCTTCGCGGATCTGCTCGCCGCTCCCGTGCGATTCGGCGGCGACCAATCCGAGCCCTTTCGCCGGGGCACCCAGGCGGCCGCGACCATCGACCCGACGCTGGTGGCCGCAAGCATCGCGGCCGTCACGAGCCGGCTCGGCATCGCGGTCACCAAGTCCACCACCTACTTCCACCCCTATGAACTCGCGCGTGTGTTCGGTTCTCTCGATCACCTGACCCGTGGCCGCATCGCGTGGAACATCGTCACGTCGCTGTCGCAGGCCGAGGCCCAGAACTTCGGATTCGAGTCGCATGTCGAGCACGACGAACGCTATCGGCGTGCGGAGGAGTTCGTGAGAACCGCGATCGAACTGTGGTCGAGTTGGGAACCGGATGCGGTATCCGCGGACAAGGAATCCGGCGTGTGGGCCGACCCGGACAAGATCCGGACTGTCGATCATGTCGGTGAGTACTACCGGACGCGCGGGCCGCTGAATCAGCCCCGATCTCCTCAGCACCGCCCGGTGCTGATCCAGGCCGGGTCGTCGGAGACCGGGAAGAACTTCGCCGCACGATGGGCGGAGGCGATCTTCGAGATCGACCCGACCCCGGAGGGACGTCGGGCGTACTACGACGACGTGAAGTCGCGGGCATCGGATCATGGTCGCAATCCCGATCACGTGAAGATCTTTCCGTCGTTCATCCCGTTCATCGGCGAAACGGCATCCATTGCACGGGAGAAGCAGGACTTTCACAACGAGCTCGCCGATCCGATCTCGGGGCTCATCACGCTTTCGGTCCACACCGATCACGACTTCTCGCAATACGACCTCGACGCGCCCGTCGCAGACATCTCCGTGAGTGGGACACAAGGACTCTTCGACCTCGCGCGCCGACTCAGTCGGCGCGACAGTCTCACGTTGCGTGACATCGGCCAGCTATATGCCCAGGGAGTTCTGTTGCCGCAATTCGTCGGAACGGCCGCCGATGTGGCGGATCAGATCGAGGAGTCCTTCACCGGGGGAGAGGCGGACGGATTCATCGTGTCGAGCGCCCAGACCCCGGGCACGTTCAACGACTTCGTCGACTATGTGGTCCCGGAACTACAGCGACGCGGATTGTTCCGTGAGGAGTACCACGGCACGACGCTGCGTGAGCATCTCGGGCTCGGCACCGCCGACGAGGATCTCCCGGCCGATCTGCGAGCCGAGTCGGCACCGCTGGCGGGTTGAGTGAAATGCCGAAGGCCCGGACCTCCACGGGTCCGGGCCTTCCGGCGACAGGCGTTCGCGATGGCGAAGCGTGTTCAGTTGGTCAGTGCGCGGCCTCGAAGGCCTCGATCACGCTCAGCGGGATGCGGCCCCGATCGCTGACCTCGTAGCCGTTCTTGTTGGCCCATTCGCGAATGGCCTTGGTCTGTTCCTTGCTGCGGGCCGTGGAGACCGGGGTCGCTCGCTTGACGCCTCGTGACGTCACACGCGAAACCGAGACATACTTCTCCAACGAATCACGGAACTGTGCCGCATGCTTCGACGAAGTGTCGAATTCGTAGGTTTTTCCGTCCAATGACCAGCGTACGGTCTCGTATTCGTCGAGGACCTTGCCGTCGATGTCATCAATGACTTGGACGATTTCCTTCTTCGCCATAGTGAACTCCCTGCCCTCGTGGTGAGAATCTGTTCTCACCTGAATTGTCTCGACCAACCATTCGTCGTGCGCAAGCCGGGAGCAACCACGAATGTTTCTTTGTTGGTCGAATACATGATAGACGTCCGGAAATAATAAGTTCCTGAGAACCCAACCATTCCCTGGAGTATGCGAATAACGACTCGGGTGATTACCGGAGTCCGATCATGACGTAGGCGGACTGGGGACAGGCGTTTCCTGATTATCGTCGCGGGTGGTCGCCGTTGCGGATTCGGAAGCCGACTCGGGTATTCCGGTCAGCGCTGTCGGTGCACGATCGGCGGCCGCAATCGGGAGGTAACCCGTTGGGGTGATGGCGAATCCGGACTTCGAACGGGATTCGAGACAGTACATCCCGGCCGTCTCGACGAGACAGGAGAACCGCGAGATCGAAATGGTGTGGCCGTAGTCCACGATTGTGCTTCGGTACAGGACGGGATACCGATTGGCGCACGCGCCGCGTTGTGCCTCATCGGTGCTCAGCGTCACAAGATTGCGGGCCCACTGACAACTGCTCGGTGTGTCGGCCGGCGGGTTCCCGCGCGTTTCCGTGTTCAGTCGGCATGCCAGCGTGGCGCTGCCATTGGTTCCGGTGGAACAGTTCACCCGACGGTCGGGAGTGGTGAAGTGGAAGCCAGACGTGTCCTCGATCGGGGAATTGGGTCGCACCGAACCCTGGTGGTAGTGGGAATTGTCGACACGAGGCGCCAGTGCGATCACGCGGCCGATCGTCCAGTCCGGCAGTGCGACGGCGGTATCGGGGGTCGACGGAGCCGCCGCAGTTGTCGTCGTCTCGATCTCGGATTGGGTCGACAGCACATCGGTGGGTGGCAGCACGATCCGAGACGGGTCGGTCCCCGAGGTGAGCGAGCACGCCGCGCTGACGAGCGCCACCAGCGCCCCGACGACGCAGACATGTAACGAGCGCCGGCGCGGTCGTCCGTACCCTTGCACTGTGTCGACTCCCAAGATCGTCTTGTTCTATGTGTTCACACCGCTGGCCGATCCCGACGCCATCCGATTGTGGCAGCAGGCCATCTGTGAGCAGCACGGCCTGCGCGGCAGGATCATCGTGTCATCCCACGGCATCAACAGCACCGTCGGCGGCGACATCGTCCAGGTGAAAAGGTACGTCAAGGCCACCCGCTCATATCCGGCGTTCAAGCACGCCGACATCAAATGGTCCGACGGGACCGGAGACGACTTTCCGCGATTGAGCGTCCGAGTGCGGCCCGAGATCGTCACATTCGGCGTGCCCGACGAGGTCCGGGTCGATCACGACGGTGTGGTCGGTGGCGGCACCCGGCTGAGCCCCGGCGAGGTCAACGAACTGGTGGCCGACCGCGGTGAGGACGTGGTCTTCTTCGACGGCCGGAACCGGATCGAGGCCGAGGTGGGCCACTTCTCGGATGCGGTGGTCACCGACGCGCAGTCGACGCGCGATTTCGTCCCGCTCCTCGACAGCGGGGCCTACGACCACCTCAAGGACCGGCCCGTCGTCACCTATTGCACGGGAGGGGTGCGCTGTGAGGTCCTCAGCAGCCTGATGCGAGCGCGAGGATTTCAGGAGGTCTACCAACTCGACGGCGGCATCGTGCGCTACGGCGAGGAGTTCGGCGACGACGGGCTGTGGGAGGGCTCGCTCTATGTGTTCGACGACCGCATGACGGTCGAATTCTCCGACCACGCCGCGGTGGTGGGCACCTGTGCGCGCTGCGGGGCGCAGACCAGCGGTGTGGCGAACTTCCCCGACGCGCTCGGTCGCGAGCTTGCGGTGATCTGTCCGGGCTGCGAGGCCGGTGCAAGCAGCGAGTCGCTGGAGGCGGCGGCACGGTGACCCGCGAATCGGTACCGGTCGTCCTGGTCGCCGGGTACCTGGGATCCGGCAAGACGACCCTGCTGAATCACCTGCTGCGGCGTGCGTCGGGAACCAGGATCGGCGTGCTGGTCAACGACTTCGGGTCGATCAACATCGACGCGATGCTGATCGCCGGTCAGGCCGACGGGACGGTCAGTCTGTCGAACGGCTGTGTCTGCTGCAGCGTCGACGCCGACGGGGTCGAGAGCGCGCTGACCGCTCTGTTGCGGCCGGCCGCGGGGATCGACGTGATCGTGATCGAGGCGAGTGGGATCGCCGAGCCCCGCGCCCTGATCCGGATGATCACTGGCCTCGCCGATGCGAGGTTGCGGTACGGCGGCCTGGCCTATGTGGTCGACGCGGCTGCGCTGACCGACCTGCGTCGGCGCCACCCGGAGGTTGACCGGCACATCGAGATCGCCGACCTGGTGGTCATCAACAAGGCCGATCTCGTCGACGACCCCGAGTTGGCCGTTGTGCGCGACACGGTCGGCGCGGTCAACGACACCGCGCCGACGGTGGTCACCGCCGATGCCGTGGTCGATCCCGAGCTGTTGTTCGACGTTGCCGGTCGGCGGGATGCACCGACCGCATCGGGTGGCCAACTGACCCTCGACGCGCTCCTCGCGGAAGCCGATGACGAGGATTTCGGTGGCGGCGACCACGGTCATGACGGCGACGACCACTCCGGCCACGCCCACCTCCACGACGGGTACCAGTCCGTCGAGTTCATCAGCGAGGCCCCGCTCGATCCGAGGCGACTGGCCGCATTTCTCGAGCGTCCGCCGGCCGGCTGCTACCGGATCAAGGGCGTCACCGCCTTCGACGTGCCGGGACATCGTCAGAAGTTCGTGGTGCATGCCGTCGGCGGGTTCGTCCGGGTGCATCGGCTGCCGTGGTCGGGAGAACCGAGGATCTCGCGCCTGGTGGTGATCGGCGCAGGTCTCGACCCGTCCGAGGTGCGTGGTGGGCTCCAGGCGACCGTCGGCGGCGGTAGCCCCGACGAGCACGGCATCCTCAGCATCACCCGATATCTCTCGTCGGTATGAGGCCCGGCGTGCCCCGGCGCTATGTCACAGCTCCCTAACGGTTTGCATCACCGCAGGTCGCGAATTTTCGTTTCGTCTGGCAGCCTGTTTCACTGTTACCAATGTGACTAAAGTGGCCAGTGTTGCATCTTGGAAGGGAGTGTGGCGCCGGTCCGGCTGCAGGTCGGATGGCGCCCGGTGTGTGATGACCCAGACTGTGATGACCCGGCGTTCCGGGGAACGGATGATCGGCCGACGGCGGCGGATCGTCGTGGCGGCGATATCCGCGCTCACCCTGACGGCCGGCACGATGACGACCATCGCGGCCCCCGACGCTGTCGCGGCGCCGCAACCGACCGGCACCGTCCTGGCGGGCAAGACGATCTTCCTCGATCCCGGACACCAGGGCGGCTCGGCCGGGCACAACCTCAACGCGCAGGTACCCGACGGGCGCGGGGGCAAGAAGGACTGCCAGACGTCGGGTGCGACGGGCGTGAACGGCACCCCGGAACACACCGTCAACTGGCAGATCACCCAGTTGGTGAAGGCGGGCCTGGAGAGTCAGGGTGCTCGGGTCGTGCTCAGCAGGCCCGACGACACCGGATGGGGTGGCTGCGTGGATCAACGGGCCGCCGCCGCCGGCCGTTCCGGTGCCGCGGTCGCGGTGAGCCTGCATGCGGATTCGACCTCCGCCGGGTCGGATGCGTCCAAGAAGGGCTTCCACATGATCGTGCCGCAGCTACCGGTCCCGGACGGCACGGTGAACCGCGTCCAGGGTGGTGAGGGCCGCAAGGCCTCGTCGGCCATGCGGGATGCGTTCGTGAAAGCAGGTTTCCCCGAAGCCAACTACGCAGGTGTCACCAAGGGTCTGCAGACCCGGTCGGACATCGCGGCGGTGAACCTGACGAAGGTTCCCGCGGTGTTCATCGAGATGGGCAACTTGTCGAATCCGACTGAGGCGGCGTCACTTTCGGGTAAGGACGGCCAGCTCAAGTACGCGATGGCGGTCACCGACGGCATCCTCGACTATGTCCGCGGTCCGGCGGCCGCGCCTGCTCCGGCACCGGCGGCCCCCAAGTCGGCGGCGCCCAACTCTGCCGCGCCCAACTCTGCCGCGCCCAACTCTGCCGCGCCCAACTCTGCCGCGCCCAACTCTGCCGCGCCCAACTCTGCCGCG
>NZ_JBNCNS010000002.1:477428-786592 GCF_049847105.1 Gordonia sp. DT218
GCGCCCAACTCTGCGGCACCCAAGTCGACGACGCCGAACGCGGCGCCCAACTCGACGACACCGTCGACTCCCGACGGCGAGGACGACGGTCTCGCCACGGTCATCCCGTTCGTCCAGCAACTGCTGGGCACCGACGACCCGAAGGCGATCACCCAGTTGCTCCTCGGTCAGGGGCAGGACGTCTCGGCGCAGGTGCTCAAGGCGATGTTGACGGTGGTCTACGGGTTGTTCGGCGGCAAGTTGCCCGTCGGATGACGGTGCTCGGCTCGGCCAAGGCCGTCGTCGGTGCGGGATGCAGCGCCTAGGGTGGTGTCATGGGGCTCAAGGATCTGATCGTCATGTCGACACCGGTGCCCACGCTGCGTGACCGCATCGTGCTGATCACCGGTGCCGCGAGCGGGATCGGCCGGGCAACGGCGATCGCCGCGGCCAGGAATGGTGCCCGGCTGGTGTTGACGGACTTGCATGCCGATCCACTCGACGCGGTGGTGCGGGAGATCAACGACGCGGGCGGCACGGTTGTCTACCACCAGGCCGGGGACATCTCGGATTACGACTGGGTCCGCTCGTTCGCCAATCAGGTGGATGCCGAGGTCGGCGTGGCCGATGTCGTCATGAACATCGCTGGTGTGTCGGCGTGGGGGACCGTCGAGAACCTCGAACACCGGCACTGGCGCACCATGGTGGACGTGAATCTGATGGGCCCCATCCACGTCATCGAATGCTTTGTGCCGCAGATGATCCGACGTGGCAAGGGCGGTCATCTGGTGAATGTGTCGTCGGCAGCGGGGTTGTTGGCGCTGCCGTGGCACGCGGCCTACAGCGCGAGCAAATTCGGGCTGCGCGGTGTGTCGGAAGTCCTCCGATTCGATCTGCGGCGCCACGGCATCGGAGTGTCGCTGGTGTGCCCCGGCGGGGTCGACACACCGCTGGTCGACAGTGTGGAGATCGCCGGCATCAACCGCGACGATCCGCGGATCAAGTCGCAGATCGCGCGTTTCCACAAGGTCGCCGTGACGCCCGAAACGGCTGCCGCGGCAATCCTCAAAGGGATTCGGAAGAACCACTTCCTCGTCTACACCTCGTTCGACATCCGCTTCGGGTATTGGTGGGCGCGGAAGTTCGCACTGCCCTACGAGATCCTGATGCGGGTGGCCAACGACCAGTTCGATCACCTGGCGCGGGTCAGCGCCCGGTCGCTGGAACGCAAGGCAGCCGCGCAGAACGGCACCGACGTATCGTCCACATGACCCGTGGTTTCCGCAAGGATCGCCGTGACGTCGATCCGGACTTCTTTCGTGCCGAGGCCGCGGGACTTCGCTGGCTGCGCGACGGCGGCGGCCCGGTGGTCGAGGTGGTCGACGTCGGGGACGATTTCATCGAGTTGGCGCACCTGACGTCGACGCGTCCCACTGCCTCGCACGCGCGGGACTTCGGCGGGGCGCTGGCCCGGATGCACGATGCAGGTGCCGCCGAGTTCGGCAGCCCGCCCGACGGCTATGACGGCAGACAGTTCATCGGCGAGCGTCCACTGAGTACTCGCACGCACGAGCGCTGGGGCGAGTTCTACGCCGAAGAGAGGGTGCTGCCGTATCTCCCGCCTGCGATCGACGCGGGGCATCTCGAGCCCGAGGACGCGGAGGCGGCCCGCGAGGCATGCGCTCTCGTCGCGGGCGGTGCCTTCGACGACGACGACCCACCCGCACGGCTACACGGCGACCTGTGGACCGGAAACGTGTTGTGGACCGAGCGGGGAGTGGTGCTCATCGACCCGGCCGCGCACGGCGGACACCGCGAAACGGACCTGGCGATGCTCGCACTGTTCGGGTGTCCGCTGCTCACGGAGATTGTCGCGGGCTACCACGCGGAGCATCCTTTGCGTCCCGGGTGGGAGGATCGCGTCGCCCTCCACCAGCTGCACCCGCTCGCAGTGCACGCCGCCGGCCACGGTCCCTCGTACGGGACGGCGCTGGGACGCGCGGCCCGGGCCTGCGTCGCGCTCGCCGGGCGGTGACGATAGTTTCACTGAGTGACAATCGATCCTGCGACGCTCGTCGTCGCCGCCACCCGTGCCGAGGCGCGCTACGTGCCGACGGGTACCCGCCTACTGATCACCGGCATCGGCAAGGTCCGCGCCGCAACGGCCCTCACCCGGGTGCTGGCCGGAGTCGGCGACGTTACGCCGGTCCGTCAGATCGTCAACGTGGGAACCGCCGGCGCGCTCCACGACCACCATTCGGGCCTCTTCCAGCCGTCGACTGTCATCGAGCACGACATCAGCAGCACCGAGCTGCGGTCGATGGGATATCCGGTCGTCGACCGGTGGGAGATGCCCGACGGGGACGGGACCGTGCTGGCGTCTGGGGACACCTTTGTCGCCGACCCGGTGCGGCGCGCGACGCTGGCCGCGCGAGCGGATCTGGTGGACATGGAGGGTTGCGCGATCGCTCATGTGAGCGCGGAGTTCGGGGTGCCCTGCCGAATGGTGAAGGTGGTCAGCGACGGCGCCGACGAAGGTGCGATGGATTGGCCATCACTAGTCGACGACGCGGCACGTCGACTGGGCGACTGGTTCGAGAGAGTCGCCCAGGTGTGAGGTGGCTGCGGTCAGCCTCGGTTGCGCGCGCGGGTCGACGGATATCGCGAGGCCGACGGCTGCGGTGTCGCCGATTCGTAGCGTGCGTGATCGGCCGCTGACGATGGTGATCGCCGTCGGGCCGCGGCACCGGCGGTCGGCCGGGCCTCGGTGGCAGGCGGTGCGATGGTCTCGCCGATCGACGCCTCGCCGGAGCCGATGAGCTCACCGGCCTCGGCCCGTTGCACTGCGCCCGCCGTCGAGCGACGTTTGGTTGCCTGCGGCCGGTCGGCAGGCACCCGCTTGACGCTCTCGGAGCGCTTGGTGGGCGCGGCCGCGCGGGTCGTCGGTGCATCGACGACCTTCTGACCCTTGGCGACACCAGCACTGTCGGCCGAGCCGTCGGTGGCCGGTCGCGGTCGGCGCGACTTCTGCGCGGCGGACGCCGGCTTTCGCGGGTCACCGGATTCGGCTGGCCGAGCCTTTGTCGCCTTGGTCGGGGCCGGACGAGCGGCGCGCTTGGTGGTGGTGCGTGGGCCGCGGTCGGCGCTCTTGGCCGCGCTCGGCTTCGGCGACGATCCCTTTGATCGCCGAAAACCGATGCCGGTGGGGCGGTCGCGGGTGAGGTACCACCGCGCGACCACGAGACCGAGGGTCACCAAGAACGTCAGCAGCATCCAGGGGAAGGCGTTGGCGATCGGGAGCAGGACCTTGAAGATGAGGCTCTTCAGGCCGGACGAGGCCTGATCGGAGTTGAGGCCGTAGAGCGTGATGACACCGACGAGGAATGCGATGAGGGGCGGCTGGGCCGCGGCGGTGAACAACGCGCGGCGTCGCACGGCGAGCGCCGCAGTGACACAGCCGACCAGATAGCAGAACTTGAAGATGCCGCCGAGGGCGTCGGTGTTGTTCGCATCGATCGCCGCTCCGATACCCGTGATGACGGTGGCCACCAGCACGCCGCCCCACCAGGGGAGGCCGCGGACCGTCGGCAGCACGGATTGCTGATCCAGCGGTACTGCGGATCGCTGTTGCGGGGCAGAAGACACATCTAGACGGTACCGGTTAACCCCCGGAAAACTGTTAACCGCCGGGTGATGTTGCCCATTGGCCCGTGTCGGAGGTGTCGTCGCTGGTCCGGATGCCTCCCGCAGTGCGGACGGTGATGTCGATGGGGGAGGCGGAAGTGTGCTGCGGTTCACCCTGGAGGGCGTCCAATTCGGCCAGTTTGCGAGCTGTGACGCCTACGCGAGCATCCACCGCACCGACCGTCGAGTTGAAGGATTCGACGGCGCGGCGCAACGATCCGCCCAGCCGGTCGAGGTGGCCGAGCACGCCGCCGAGGCGGTGGTGCAGTTCGGTCCCGAGTTGATGGATGACAGCGGCATCGCGCGCCATCGCGTCGTGCCGCCAGCCGAGTGCGACGGTGCGCAGCAGAGCGATGAGTGTGGACGGCGTGGTCAGGACTACGTTCTTGGTGAAACCGAATTCGATGAGATCTCCGTCGGCTCGGACCGCGGCCTCGAGTACTGGATCACTCGGAACGAACAGCACCACCATCTCCGGGGTGTTGTCGAAGGCAGACCAATACGCTTTCGACGACAGCTGCGTGATGTGGGCGCGGACGGCGCGGGCATGGTCACCGAGCAGTCGGTCGGCAGTCGCGGGGTCGGGTTCCTCGATCGCGGCAAGATACGACTGCAGCGGCACCTTGGCGTCCACCACGATGTTCCGGTCACCCGCGAGGTGGACGACCATGTCCGGCCGAACCGCTCCCGACGTCCCGTCCGCGGACACCTGCGTCGAGAAGTCGCAGTGCCGGGTCATCCCGGCCAGCTCGACGACCCGTTCGAGTTGCAGTTCGCCCCAACGACCGCGGACCTGCGGTGTGTGCAGTGCGTTGGCCAGCTGCCGGGTCTGGTCGGTCAGTTGCGTCGACACGGCGTGCATGCCCCGCACCTGCTCGGTGAGCCCCGAGTATGCGCTGATCCGGTGGTGTTCGGTTCGGCGCAACTCTTCGGAGAGCTGGCCGAGCACGGCCCGGAGCGGGTCGACGATGTGTGAGACCTGGGAGCCGATGGCCGAGGATTGGCGCCGCGCCGCATCCTCGCTCGCCGACGAGAGTGAGCGTGCTGCGAGATCGTGCGCGGCCCGCACGGAGTGCAGTTCGGCGCGGGCCGCGGCCAAGCCGGCGGCGGCGCGCGACGCGTGCGCGAGCCACCCGACCAGTCCGCCGAGGATCAAACCGGC
The DNA here is from genome assembly GCF_049847105.1 of Gordonia sp. DT218. Lineage (NCBI taxonomy): Bacteria > Bacillati > Actinomycetota > Actinomycetes > Mycobacteriales > Gordoniaceae > Gordonia > Gordonia sp. DT218. The sequence goes on from NZ_JBNCNS010000002.1 coordinate 482,254, forward strand.
GATCAGGGCGACGATCACTGAGGTGTTCATGAGCGTCATGGTGCTCGACGGGTCCGACAGTGGACCGGCACCCGCGATCGCCGGCAGACCCGACCGCTACGCGGCCGCGGGATCCTCACGGTCGAGCAGCGACCGCTTCACCTCGAGGCCGTACCGGAATCCACCGAGCGAACCGTCGCTGCGCAACACCCGGTGGCAGGGGACGAACAACGCTGCCGCGTTGCGTGAACATGCCGCCGCCGCGCCCCGGATGGCGGTCGGGTTGCCGGCGAGCTCGGCGAACTCCGCATAGGTCACCGGAGCGCCGGGTGTCACCGTTCGCAGCACCGACCACGCGTGCTCGAGGAACGGACCCGAATGCTGGACGACCTCGACGGCGTCGAGAGCGTCGAAGGTGCCCGCGTAGTACGCGTCGATGCGGTCGCGCAGACCGTCGAGTCCGTCGCGTCGCAACTGGTCGGGGCGGATGGACCGGTGGACCAGCGCGGCGAGGTATTCGGGATCGTCGGTCCAGCCCGAGGCCAGGACCCGATCGGCATCGTCGGCGACGACGGTGAACGTGCCGTCGGGGGTGGGGACAGACGTCCAGCGGGCCGTGGCGATGGCCGCGGTGGCGGTCGCCGCGGGGTTCGAGACCGTGTTCGCGATCGTGGATGTCATCGTGCTCCTTCTGCAGGTTCGTCGAGTTGCTGCCGACGAGTGGGTGGGGTCGATCGCGTCTGCGCCACTCGCGTGGTTCGCGATCGTGAGGACGGGTCCCGCGTGGAATGGTGCGTCGACGTCTGCTCGTTCGTGATCGGTCCCGTCAGTATCGGTTCGGTCACCGACAACCGGTGACGCCACAGATGCATCGATGCGTACGAGCGCCACGGCGACCACGCCGGCGCGTCGTCGGCGAGGTCGATGCCCAGTTCCGTGGCGGCCCGCGCGACGACGAGGTCGCGATCGAGCAGGACGTCCGGCTCGCCGGTCACCCGCATCGCCACGTAGTCGGCGGTCCAGGCCCCGATGCCCGGCAGTTCGATCAAGTCGGCGCGCAGTTCGGCGGTCGTGCGCCCGGCATGCAGTTCCAGGTGGCCCTCGGCGAGGGCCACCGCGACGGCGAGGATGGCATCGATGCGGCGCCGGGGCCCGGTCAGCACGCGGTGCCCCTGTTCGGCAATCGTCGCCGCGTCCGGAAACAAGGTCCAACCGGCGGCCGGCGATGGTTCCGCGTCCGGATCGGGTTGCCACGAGACCGGCTGCCCGAGCATGTCGACCAGGCGTGCGGTGTGATGCCGGGCGGCCTTCACGCTGATCTGTTGCCCGATCATCGTCCGGATCAGGGTCTCGGTCGGGTCCACGGACCCCGGGACCCGCAGGCCCGGCGCGGCGTCGACGAGCGGCGCCAACGATGGGTCGGTCCGCAGTGCGATGTCGGTGCTGACCGGGTCGGCGTCCAGATCGAGCAACCGTCGGAGGCGGTTGACCGCGACGCCGAGATCGCGCATGTCGAGATGGGTGATGGTCGCGGTCATATGTGCGGGCGCCGGTTGGATGGTGGCCAGGGCCGGGCCGTGCGGGAGTCGCATCGTGCGGCGATAACGCCAGGAGCCGTCGGCGGTGGTGTCCACCAGTTCGCCGCCCGGAATCGCATGCGCGGAAAGGAACCAGTGCAGCCAACGGGTGTCCAGCGGCGTCCGGTGCGCGAGTCGCAGCGTCACCTCTCCGACGGCCCCCTGCCCCGACCGCCCGGTCGGTGACGGCAGCTTGCGCAGGCGACTCGGTGTCAGGGCGAAGACCTCCCGGATGGTGTCGTTGAACTGCCGCACACTGGTGAAACCGGCCGCGAAGGCGACATCTGCCATGGGCATCGGCGTGCACTGGATGAGGACCCGCGCCGTGGCGGCGCGATGTGCGCGGGCCAGCGCGAGTGGACCGACGCCGAGTTCGGTCGTCAGCACCCGGTTCAGATGCCGCGGCGTGTAGCCGAGGCGGGCGGCGAGGCCGTCGACGCCGTCTCGTTCCACCACACCGTCGGCGATCAGGCGCATGGCACGCGACGACAGATCCGCTCCCGCGTTCCAGCGTGGGGAACCGGGGACCGCGTCGGGCGCGCATCGACGGCAGGCCCGATACCCCTCCTGTTGTGCGGCCGCAGCGGTCAGCACGAAATGCACGTTCTGCGCACGCGGCGTCAAGGCGGGACACGACGGCCGGCAGTAGATCCCCGTGGTGTGCACGGCGACAAAGAACTGGCCGTCGAAGCGTGCGTCCCGCGACGACACGGCGCGATAGCACCGATCGAAGTCGAGGGTGTCGGGGAGGCGGATCGTCGTGGTCACCTGACCACTCTGACACCGATCGCAGACGGATTCTGGCGGGAATCGGACACGGCCGTCGCGGGCGTGTCGAATTGGAGAAAATGGTGACGTAGATAACATTTCCTGGCACGATGAGCCCATGAACACACCGTTCACCGGTGCCCGACAACGAGGTCGGCACGACGAACTCCCCTTGGCGGAATTCCCGGCGTGGGGACTCGAGATCATGATGGGCCTGTACGGACCCGACACCGTCCAGAACGCGGCGCAGCAGGAACAAGTGGGCGCGGATACGTCCGGGCCGCCCCCGTCGCGCGACCACCACGTCGCGCCCGAGGTGGTGGCCGAAGCGAGCCCGACGTCGCCGACGGTGCAGCCGCTGTCGCCGCTCGTCTTGCAGCTCGAGGCGGTCAACGAGCTGGTCCGTTACGTCGAACGCAGGATCAAGCGACACCAGCAGGGCTGACGCTGAGGGTGTGACGCGCACATCGGCCGACACACCCGCGGATCGGCCCAGACGGGTGGCCGGTATGTGACGATCTCTGCGTGACAGAAGAATCGGGCGTGCCGGACAGCTCGGACAGTCCGCCCACCGGCGCCGACGACCGCGGATATCCGACCAGGGCTCGGGTCGTCCTCGCCGGTCTGAAGGCGAGTTCGATCGTCGCCCTGCAGATCGTGCTGGTCGTCGCGGCGCTGTGGATCCTGTTCTGGCTGCTCGGCAAGTTCTGGGTCGTTCTGTTGCCGATCCTGTTCGCGATCATCGTGTGCACGGTGCTCTGGCCGCCGGTCCGCTGGATGCGCAAGCGTGGCGTCCCGCCCGCGGCGGCATCGCTGGTGATGATGGTTCTCGGCGTCGGGGTGCTGGCCGGGGTGATCAGTCTGATCGTGCCGTCCATCGTGCGTCAGGCGCCTGAGCTGGCGTCGCGGGCCACGGACGGCGTGCACAAACTCCAGGACTGGATTCAGGGTCCGCCGCTCAACGTGAAAGACGAGCAACTCGACAACATCGTCAACACGGTCACCGACAAGCTGCAGTCGAGCGCGTCGAGTATTGCGGCCGGCGTGTTCAGCGGGGTGGGCACCGCCACCTCGATCCTCGTCACGCTCTTCACCGCGCTCATCCTCGTCTTCTTCTTCCTCAAAGACGGGCCGAAGTTCATCCCGTGGCTCGACCGCACGGTCGGCAAACCGTCCGGGACGCACGTCGGCGAAGTCCTCACCCGGATGTGGAGCAGCCTCGGCGGATTCATCCGGACCCAGGCGATCGTGAGTTTTGTCGATGCGACCCTCATCGGTGCCGGCCTGTTCATCCTGCAGGTGCCACTGGCCGGGGTGCTGGTGGTGATCACCTTCCTCGGCGGGTTCATCCCGATCGTCGGTGCGTTCGTCGCCGGCGCCCTCGCGGTACTGATCGCCCTGGTGTCGAACGGCCTCACCACCGCGCTGATTGTGCTGGGGATCATCCTGGTCGTCCAGCAGCTCGAGGGAAATGTGTTGCAGCCGTGGCTGCAGTCGAAGTCGATGGATCTGCATGCGGTGATCGTGCTGCTCGCGGTGACCCTCGGCGGCACACTGTTCGGTATCACCGGCGCGTTCCTGGCCGTGCCCGCCGCGGCGGCCATCGCGGTGGTGTTGCGGTACCTGAACGAGCAGATCGCACTGCGCGCAGGGGAATCGCTACCGCCCGAGGGCACTCCGGTGACGGCCCACAAGAGCGTTCCCGACGACGACCCGCCGCCCGACGCCCCGTCCGCCGATCCCGGCACCGCCACCCCATTCTGACCCGCCCCTGACCCCGACCCCGCCGACAGCAACCGATTTTTCGCCGACAGCAACGGCTTTTTCGCCGACAGCACCGACGGCGCCCGCCGCTCGACGACCCGCGGCGGATAGACTGGTCGCCCGTGAGTCTCACCCTCGGAATCGTCGGCCTTCCCAACGTCGGTAAGTCGACCCTGTTCAACGCGTTGACCCGCAACGACGTGCTGGCCGCCAACTACCCGTTCGCGACCATCGAGCCGAACATCGGTGTCGTCGAGCTGCCGGACAAGCGCCTCGACCGGCTGGCCGAGATCTTCAGCAGCGAACGCATCCTGCCCGCGACCGTCTCCTTCGTCGACATCGCCGGCATCGTCAAGGGCGCGTCCGAGGGCGAGGGGATGGGCAACCAGTTCCTCGCAAACATCCGTGAGGCCGACGCCATCTGTCAGGTGGTCCGGGTCTTTTCCGACGACGACGTGGTGCACGTCGACGGCCGGGTGGATCCGGTGTCGGATATCGGGATCATCGAGACCGAGCTGATCCTGGCCGATCTACAGACCATCGAGAAGGCCTTGCCGCGCCTGGAGAAGGACGCCCGCAAGAACAAGGATCTCGCTGAGACCGTCGCCGCCACGCAGAAAGCGCAGGAGCTCCTGAACGAGGGCAAAACGCTGTTCTCCCAGAAGGACTCATTCGACCTCTCGGCGGTTCGTGAACTCCACCTGATGACCGCCAAGCCGTTCCTCTACGTCTTCAATGCCGACGAGTCGGTGCTGACCGACGACGCGCGGAAGCAGGAACTCCGCGATTCCATCGCGCCTGCCGACGCCGTCTTCCTCGACGCGAAGGTGGAGAGCGAACTCCTCGAACTCGACGAGGAGGACGCGCAGGAACTCCTCGACTCCATCGGTCAGACCGAGCCCGGACTGCGGTCACTCGCCCGGGCCGGCTTCCACACGCTCGGGCTGCAGACCTATCTGACCGCGGGGCCCAAGGAGTCGCGGGCCTGGACCATCCATCGCGGCGACACCGCACCCAAGGCCGCCGGCGTGATCCACACCGACTTCGAGAAGGGCTTCATCAAGGCCGAGATCGTCTCCTTCGACGACCTCGACACCGCGGGCACGATGGCCGCCGCGAAGGCCGCGGGCAAGGTGCGCATGGAGGGCAAGGACTACGTCATGCAGGACGGCGACGTGGTCGAGTTCCGCTTCAACGTCTGATCGGGGCGATGCCCCTCCGCGAGTGGCCCGTACCATCGCCCACGTGGATGTGGAGCGCGAGACCGAAGATGTCTACTTCGCGGGCGGCTGCCTCTGGGGCGTGCAGGCGTTCATCGCGACGTTGCCAGGGGTGACGTTCACCGAGGCCGGCAGGGCCAACGGCACCAGCCAGTCCGTCGACAGTGACTACGACGGGTATGCCGAATGCGTGCGGACCCGATTCGATCCGACCGTCGTGAGCGTCGAGCACCTGATGGCCTACGTCTTTGAGATCATCGACCCGTACAGCGTGAACAGGCAGGGGCCGGACGTCGGCGAGAAATATCGCACCGGCGTGTACTCCGACAGGCCGACGCACCTCGAACAGGCGCGAGATTTCATCGCCGCGAGAGACGACGCCGATCGCGTCGCTGTCGAAGTGCTGCCGCTCGCCAACTATGTGCGAAGTGCCGACGAACATCAGCATCGGCTCGCACGTTTCCCTGAGGACTCCTGCCACATCCCTGACGGGTTGCTGACCAAGTACCGCAGCTGAAGCCTGAAGATCACGTGCCCCCAGTTGGAAGCTGATGTTGATCGGCTGCGGATCACGGTCGAGTTCTGGGTGAACTCTGCGCTGGTTGTCGAGAACATGCGGGCGCAGCTGTGTGGTGAGCGGCCCGGGTCGGCGTACGAACCGGCGGCGGTCCCGCGGGTCCTCTTGCCGCTGGGTGCCCGAGGTGGCGTCGGCCGGATCCCGCATCCCGAGAGTGGTGCGGTGACGCCGTCTCTGAACGATGTGATCGAGCGGAAAGGCTTGGATCTCTTCACCGCTCGCTTCGCGGAGCGGTTCAGCGTGCATGCGGCCGGCGGGGCGTGTGGCTCAGCACGGTGAGCTTGCAGGTTTCTCATGGCGGTCCAGGTGGCGGCGCAGGGTGAACGCGTCGGACCCCGCTCCCGACCGAGGTGCGATCATCTCCTCATGACCGCAACACTCGTCGCCAAGGACATCGCCGGCGGGTATGCGCACCGCGTTCTGTTCGATCATCTCGATCTCACGGTTGCGCCGGGTGACGTGATCGGTGTCGTCGGGGCCAACGGGTCGGGCAAGACCACGCTGCTGCGGGTGCTCGCGGGTGACCTGGCGCCGCTCGACGGTAGGGTGACACGCGCTCCGGCCGACGCGTTCGTCGGATGGCTGCCGCAGGAGCACGCCCGCGTTCCCGGCGAGACGGTCGGACAGTATATCGCCCGTCGCACCGGCTGTTCTGCGGCGACCGAGGCCATGGACGCGGCCGCGAGCGCCCTCGCCGACCCCTCGGGCGCGACCGGCCCCCACGATCCGGCCGATGTCTACGCCGCGGCACTCGACCACTGGCTGGCGACCGGTGCCGCCGACCTCGACGAGCGGCTGCCCGAAGTCCTCGCCGATTTGGGCCTGGACAGCGGTGTGGTGGCGTCGGGATCGGCGTTGATGACCGATCTCTCCGGCGGGCAGGCCGCACGGGTGGGATTGGCCGCGTTGCTGTGTTCGCGGTTCGACGTGGTGTTGCTCGACGAGCCGACCAACGACCTCGACCTCGACGGGCTCGATCGGCTGGAAGGCGTCGTCAACGCCATGCGGGGCGGTGTGGTGCTGGTCAGCCACGACCGGGAGTTCTTGTCCCGCAGCGTCACCGGAGTTCTCGAACTCGATCTCGCGCAACACACCAACACGCTCTTCGGCGGCGGTTACGACAGCTACTTGCAGGAACGTGAAGTCGCACGCCGGCACAGGCGCGCGGAATACGAGGAGTTCGCCGAGAAGAAGGCCGACCTGGTGGCTCGGGCGAGAACCCAACGTGAATGGTCGAGTCAGGGTGTCCGCAATGCGATGCGGAAGGCACCGGACAACGACAAGGTCCGTCGGCGCGCCGCCACCGAGTCCAGCGAGAAGCAGGCGCAGAAGGTCCGCCAGATGGAAAGTCGGATCGCGCGTCTGGACGAGGTCGTCGAACCACGCAAGGAGTGGGTGCTGGAGTTCACGATCGGCGCCGCGCCGCGTTCGAGCTCAGTCGTGTCGACTCTCAACAATGCCGTTGTGCGGCAAGGAGGTTTCGTTCTCGGTCCGGTATCACTGCAGGTGAACGCGGGCGATCGGATCGGTATCACCGGCCCCAACGGCGCCGGGAAGTCGACGCTGTTGCGGCTGATCCTCGGCCGGATCACACCCGAAGCCGGGACGGCGCAATTGGGCGCGAACGTCGCAATCGGCGAAATCGACCAGACGCGTGGCGAATTCGCTGGACCGTCGCCACTCGCCGAGCGATTCGAGGAACTCGTCCCCGACTTCACGACGGCTGAGGCGCGTACGCTTCTCGCGAAGTTCGGGCTCCGCGCCGATCACGTCGACCGTGCGGTCGCCGAACTGTCGCCCGGGGAGCGCACCCGCGCCGCGCTGGCCCTGTTGCAGGCGCGGGGGACCAACGTCCTGGTACTCGACGAACCCACCAACCACCTCGACCTCGCCGCCATCGAGCAACTCGAGTCCGCATTGCATTCCTACGACGGCGCTGTCCTGCTGGTGACCCACGACCGCCGCATGCTGGCGAACGTGCGCCTCGATCGCGTATGGCAGGTGGACGGTGGCCGCGTCACCGAGCAGTGAGCGGAAGAGCGCCTGGGCGTAACGCACTGGCCTCACCAGTAACAATTTCGGGCGGCTGTGGCCAAAGCTGTGCAGATTGTGCTGGTCGCCGTCGATACTGCATCGGTGATCCTTACCAGAAAAGCGACCTTTGTCGCGGTATCGGCGGTGCTGGCGGTGGTCGCGGGTCTGCTCGTCTCGGCTCCGGGGGTCTCCAGCGCTGCACCGACAACCGGCTGGCGGTACACGATGGTGGCGTTCAGCAGCGCCACCGACCGCGACATGGATGTCTACGGGTCCGGGGACGGCACGCGATTCCAGCTCCTCCGAAAGTCGGCGTATCGACCACCGTCAGGGCGTGTGCGCGACGCGAGCATCTTCCGGAACACCGACGGGTGGTACTACATCACCTACACGACGGCGGACGGCGCGAACATCGGGTTCGCGCGCAGCCGTGATCGCGTCAACTGGACGTTCCTGCACAATTATCCGACACCGTTCTGCTGCGCACTGCTGCCAGGAACGGGCGACGGCAGAGGTTTCGGGTCGTCGAGCGGGCCCGGCTCGTCCGGGTCGGCCGGCTCCAGCGACGGTCCGTCCTTGTCTCCGTTCACCACCAAGTCCTGGGCGCCCGAATGGTTCGTGGAGGGTGGCCGAATCAACGTCATCCTGTCGATGTCGACCGGTGGCGGTTTTGTGCCGTACCTGATGACGGCCCTCGAGCCGTCGCTCCGGTTGTGGAGCCCGCCGGTTCCGCTCGCCGGGATCGGCGCGGACCACATTGATACCACCGTGGTCAAGGTGGGAGCGACCTATCACGCGTTCACCAAGAACGAGACGAAGAAGGTCATCCAGCATGCTGTCGCGTCGTCGCTGATCGGGCCCTATCGGTTCGTCCCGCCCGGGAATTGGGGAACGTACGTGGAAGGCCCGGCCGTGGTCCAGTTGCCGAGCGGCGCCTGGCGGATGTACCTCGATGCCTACACCAGGGGCAAGCAGCTGTACTCAGACAGCACGAACGGGTTGCGCACCTGGACGCCGGTGAAGCAGCTTCCGGGTATTTCCGGGGCGGTCCGGCACGTCGGCGTGATGCGTGAGGCGGCCTGACGGCGAGTCCCGAAGTGTCGTGAATCCCTGACAGCAGTCCTTCGGGCGACTAGGCTCAGGTTTTCTACGGCGGGTGGTTCGTCGCGGTCTCTGACCTCTCGACCATCCCGGGGGCAGATGATTCGCGCGCAGCGCGGATGCGGGGGACGAGAGTGGTTCGATCGGTGTGGCGAGCGATGAGTGTCGTGTGCCTGAGCGCGCTGTGCTTGGGCGTCTGCGGGACTGCGGAAGCTGCGCCCCGGGAGGCGCGCATCCTCTCGGTCGCGCAGGAGACCGCCACCCGCGCCGGTGTGTGGGTGTACTCGGCGGCGATGGACAAGAAGGTCAAGGTGTTCGTCCTCACGCCGCGTCACAAGACCGGCCCGCGGCCGACGCTCTACATGCTCGACGGCGCCGGTGCCCGTGGCGATAGCAGCGGCTGGCTCGAGGCGGGCAACGTCGAGAAGTTCTTCGCCGACAAGGACGTGACCGTCGTACTGCCGACCGGCGCATACGGGACCTTCTACACGGATTGGGAGCGCCGCGACCCGACCGTGGGCAAGCCCATGTGGGAGACCTTTCTGACCAAGGAACTGCCGCCGCTCATCGATGCCCGGTTCGACTCGGACGGGTCACGGGGCATCGCCGGTGTCTCGATGGGTGGACAGGCGGCCTACACGCTCGCGTCGCGGGCCCCGACGCTCTACCGGGCGGTCGCCTCGCTCAGCGGGTGTCCACCGGTCTCCTCGCCGGAGGGCGAGGCGTACGTGCGGGCGACCCTCGCTCGCGGCGGTGCGAACGCCGACAACATGTGGGGGCCCGTCGGTTCGGCCGGCTGGCGCGAACACGATCCTGCTCTGCGGCTCGACCGACTCCGTGGCAAGAAGCTGTATCTGTACTCGGGGGCCGGTCGGCTCGGACCCGCGGACATCAAGCGCCAGGTGACGCCGGAGGAGGGTCTTTACCAGGTCGTCCTCGCCGCATCGGCGACGTTCGAGATCGCCACGAGTAACTGCTCGCAGCGATTCGCCGGGGAGCTACGCGGTGCGGGACTACCGTTCACCGATGCCCTGCAGGTCGTCGGGACCCACCACTGGTACTACTGGGCGAAGGACTTGCCCCGCATGTGGAATGCGATCTCGCCGGCTCTGTGATCGGCAATCTGGATCCCGGCGGTCGGGGCTACCGTGTCCGCATGGGCAACGATTGGCGCGAAACCAGGGTCTCCGAGGTGTGGTCACTGATCATGCGGGCAGAACCGGTTCAACTCGAGCCTCGATGGGGGACGCGGCGGGCGATCGACCTCAGGGAGAACGACGCCCTCGACGCCGATGCCTTCGTGGGCGTGATCATCGCCGCGGTCGCGGTGAACCGGGAGTGAGTCGTCATTTGATCCTCGAGTGGGAGAACGATCGGATTTGACACAGAACGAGACAGCCCAGACAGCCTGGTCGCTCGACGTGCTGCTCGACCTGTTCGACGTCGAGCCCGGCGGACCGGATCGATTCATCGGCGCGACCGGGATCGAGGGCGAAGAAGGCCGCGTGGTCGTGGAGGGCACGCAGGTGCTCGCGCAAGCGATCGTGGCTGTCGCCAAGCGGTTCCCGGACAAGTCGATCCGGTCGGCGCAGGCCGTGTTCGCGCGGGCGGTCACGGTCGGCCCGGCGGTGGAGCTCGACGTCGACGTCGTCCACGAGGGGCGGTCCGTCGCGACCGCCGTCGTCGCGGCCTCGCAGAACGGCAAGCGATGCGTCACGATCACCGTCCTCGCCGACGTCCCGACCGAAGACCTGATCGCCCACCACCTCCCACGTCCGGCGGTCGCAGGGCCCGACCAGGCCTTTGCTGCACGAATGCCGTTGCCGGGCCGCGACGTCCGCCTGATCGACGTCCACGAGGTCAACAGTCCGGACGAGGTGGGCCCACCCGAGTTGTACGCCTGGCTGAAATACGATCCGGTCCCACAACGCGACGACCTGGCCAAGGCGCTGCTGGCGCACTTCACCGGCCATCTCGGTATCTCGACCACGATGCGGGCGCACGCCGGGATCGGTACCAGCCAAGCGCATCTCACCGTCTCCACCGCACCGATGACCATCGCGATCAGCTTTCACGAGCCGGTCCGGTGGGACGGTTGGATTCTCTATTCCCATGAGAGCACGCAGGTCGGCGCGGGCATGTCGTACGTGCGCGGCACCGTGCACACCGAAGACGGTGCGCTCTTGGCGTCCTTCGTCCAGGACGGACTCATCCGGCCGTTGCGCACATCCGATTCAGCGGTGGAGTCGCGCGCCCGACTGTAGTAGGGCCTAGATCTCGCAGCCGCAATCCGCGGATCCCGGGGCACGCGCGGGAAGTTCGGCGAGCACATCGGCCTTGGCGGGGTCGAAGCTGAGATATCCACCGATGACAGTGCTTTCCGGCAGCACATCCTCGTAGCTCCAGGCGACGTTCTCGACGATGGTGTCGCCGATCACCGCAGTCCAGTAGGTGGCGTTGCCCTTGTAGTTGCAATATGTCGTCAGGTCACCGGGACGCAGCAGGTCGGTGCGCACATGTCGGGGCGCGACGTAGAGCACCGGGTCCAGCGCGGTCTCGAACACGATGACGGTGTCCGTGGTGTCGACGAGGGTCGCGCCGGCGACGTCGACGCGCAGGCCCCTTGTGGTCGGGCGGCAGTCGACACGGTGATAGGGATTCGGCGGGTACCAGACGAGCTTGCGGCCCTCCTCGTACCACTCGTCGACGGCGTCCCAGGGCACGTGCACAAACCCCGGTGCTTCCGACTCCGGTTCGGTGGGCAGGTCCCCGACCTCGTCGGCCGGAAACGCGTAGCTGAGGAACTGGCCGGGCCGGTGCACCATCACCGCACGTTCGGTGTCGAGGATCGTCTGGCCGTCGCGGATCGCCTGGATGCGGCGCGGATGGGGCTCGACGAACACCAGATCCGCCGGAAGTGCACCGGAGAACCAACCGGCCGGATGTCCGCTGAGGGGGCCGTGTCCCGCGACGAGACTCATCGAGTCACGCCCGACCCGCGGCGGGCGACTCCGGCTCGGATGCTGTTATGCCTCATTGTTGTTCGACCTCCAGAAGGACTACAGGACGGATTGCCACCAAGGGTACCCATGGAGACCCCGTCAATACCCGAGCGAGGCGAGCAACTTCTCGCTTTCCTCCCAGAGGCGGGCAGCGGCAGTGTCGTCGACGGCGGCCCCGCCGGGAGTCTCCTCTGCCATCCGATGGAAGTAGCGCCCACCGTGGCGGCCGCCTTCGGACGCAGTGGCGAGCCAGACGAGCGTGTCGGCAGGCTCGTCGGGGGACACGGTGTCGGCGGCGGCCATATGCGCTTGCATCACCTCATCGGCGTGGGATGCGAAGTTGCTGGCGACCACGCCGGGGTGCATGGCCTGGGCGACGATCCCGTCGGGCGCCGCGCGCCGCGCCAATTCCCTCGTAAAAAGGAGATTCGCCAGCTTCGCGTCGAGGTAGTGGGAGCCGTATCGGGCCTTGTGCAGGCCCTGGAGATCGGTCCAGTCGAGTCCGCGGCTGCTGCGATGGGCGGTGGAGGACACCGCCAACACCCGGACCGAGCTCGCTGGCACCTCGGCGGCGCGTGTGCGGAGCTGAGGCATGAGTTCCCGGGTCAGCAGGAACGGGGCGAGGTGGTTGGCGGCGAAGGTCGCCTCGGTCCCCTCGGCGGTGACGATCAACCGGTCGCGGATGCCCCCGGCGTTGTTGATCAGCACGTCGATCCCGGAGGTCGATTCGGCGATCTCGTCAGCAACTCGCGTGACGTCGGACATCACGGTGAAATCGCCGCGCAGCATGATGAAGCCGCTCCCGTCTCGCGCAGAGGCCGTGATCTCGGCTTCGGCGGCGGCACTGCGGACGGGATCGCGGCCGACGCCGATCACGTGCCAGCCCAGCCCCACCAGCTTGCGGGCCGTCGATCTGCCGATCCCGGAGCTGGCGCCGGTGACGACGGCGACGGGTCTACTCGTATCGGGTCGCACGGAAACCTCACTGTCTTCGGTGGTTCGGGTCTTCTCGATGCAGGGGAAGGGCTCAGCGGGGCAGGAGTCCGTTGAGCAGCAGACCGACGGTGAAGTGCACCCGCGCGTCGAACTCTTCCGGTGTGGGCTCGCGGCCGATGACGATCCTGCGGACCCAGCCGCCGACGACCATGCTCATGAACGTCTGAGCGGCGAGTGCGGTGTCGGTCGGTGCCAGGGTCCCGGTCGCGACGCCACGGTCGAAAAGTCCGGCCACAAAGTCGATCACGGGTTTGGTGCTCTGGAGGTAGTTCGACGACAGGATGTCCGGGAAGCGATAGCTCTCGGTGTTGATGATGCGTTGCAGGCGGACGCCATCGCGGGTCATGACCTGACTGACACGCAGGCGGGCGACGGCCTCCAGCGTCTGCGCGAGATCGCCTGTGTCGAGGTCGGCGAGCACTTCTGGTGAAACGACCTGGCGGTCGATCGCTCGTTGCACGGCAGCGCGGAAGAGCGTGGCCTTGTCCGCATACCGGGCGTAGACCGTCCGCCTGTTCATACCGACATGGGCGGCGATCATCTCGATCGTCGCCTGCTCGAAACCGTGCTCGAGGAAGAGATCCAGAGCGACGTCCAAGAGCTGTTCCCGGCGGGCTTCGGCCTGCGCACGCGTGGGGCGGCCGGCCTTGATCGGAGCGGGGGGCGGCGTCCCGCTCACGACGGACTCCCCGAAATGGCCTCTTGCGCTGTGACGTAGCCCACGAGTAGTAATGATACATGCCAGTGCCCATTAATCGGGCAACGCCGTAGGAAGAAGGTCGTCCTGGTGAGCTCAGCCGTCCACAAACTGATGCAGTTGGCCGATGCGGAAGACCGCTTCGACCATTCGCATGCCGACCTGCGTGACCTTCAGGCCGAGGCCCTTGACGAGCGCTTCCAGGACCGCCGAGATCGCATCAAACTCCTCGGCCATCGAGCTCGTGAGGCGGGTATCTCGGAGGTCCGTCACCGCGAGGACGCGGTGCCGCTGCTGTTCCCGCACACCGCCTACAAGAGCTATCCCGAGAGCTTCCTGATCGAGGAACGCTGGGATCGCCTCGGCAAGTGGCTGGGCACCGTGTCCCCATATCCGATCAGCCCGATCGACACCGCTGGCATCACCGACATCGACGACTGGATCGCCCGCCTGGAAGCCAACGGGCACTACGTCTCCTGCTCCAGCGGCACCACCGGGAAGTCGGCCATGCTGCTGGCCGGCGACATGGACATGGAGTGGTCGCGCAAGGATACGGTTAACGTCTTCTCCTGGGGCTCCGGGGTGAAGCCCGCCCGGGACCGTCGGATCATGGGCCTGGCGCCCACCGCGTCGGTGCCCAAGAACGCGGCCATCGCGAGTGCTCAGCTGGCGGCATTCGGTGACCCCGACCGCGAGCGGTACCGCCTGCCGATTCCGCCGATCACCGTCGGCTCATTGACCGGAATGGTGTTGCTACGCAAGAAAATTGCCAACGGCACGGCGCGACCGGAGGAGCTGTCCGACTACGAGCGGACGTCCGCGGAACGGCAGGATGCACTCGACAGGGCGATGATCGACGGCGCCGACGCGCTGATCAGGTACCGCGAGGAGAAGCTCTACATCTCGGGGATGTGGAACGCCTTGTATCAACTGGCAAAGATCGTCCGCGATCGCGGTTACTCGGCGGAGGACTTCCACCCCGACAACTGCATTTACGTCGGTGGTGGTCTCAAGCGTGCGCAACTGCCACCGGACTACCAGGAGTTCGTGCATCAGACATTCAACATTCCGGCGAACCGGGATTTCCAGAACTACTCCATGCAGGAACTCAACTCGGGCATGCCCAAATGCCGCCAGGGCGACAGATACCATGTCCCGCCCTGGGTTGTGCCGTTCGTCCTCAATGAGAGTGGTGACACGCTGCTGCCGCACGACGGCGGCGAGATCGAGGGACGCGCAGCGTTCTTCGATCTGTCGCTGGACGGTCGTTGGGGCGGTGTGATCACCGGCGACAAGATCGCCCTCGACTTCGGGCCCTGCGCCTGCGGGTCCGGGGGGCCCTCGATCCGCAACGACATCGCTCGCTATGCAGATATCAAGGGCGACGACAAGATCGGTTGCGCCGGCACCGTCGACGCCTACGTGCGAGGGCTGTCATGAGCGTCACCGACACAACCGCCGTCGCCACGGTCTCGGCGCCGTTCTTTCTCGGTGGGGAGCTCGTCGAGGGGGACGACGTCTCGCACCGCTCCCGCGATCTGGGCGTCACTTTCACCACTCCGCAGATCCCCATGGACCGAGTGGTCTTTCCGCGCTCCGAGGTGCCGCCGCTCCTCAACGTCCCACTGGCCGAGATCATCGACTTCCTGGTGGAGACGGGGGACCGGATTCGCGACCCGTCCAACCCCTTCGTGCAGGACTGCATCGATCGGATGGCGTCCACCCACGTACTGCCACGCCCGGTGCTCGACGCACAGGTTCGCGGTGCCGCCGGGTTCCTGGACAAGCGAGTGCTGCGCGCCGTCGTGGAGCAGAACTTCCCGGACCCCCGGGCGCTTGACGAATGGGTTCCCAAGCAGGACTTCACCGGTCGCCGGAGCTTTGTCCGGGCATTCGCCCCGCGACTGATCCACGTGTTGCCCGGCAACTCTCCCGGTGTCGCCGTGAAGTCCATTGCGCAGGGCGCGATGGTCAAGGCTGTCAATCTGTTCAAGATGTCGTCGAGCGACCCGTTCACCACCGTCGCGATCCTGCGGACCATGGCCGAGATCGATCCCGACCATGCCGTCGTGAAGTCGATGTCGGCGATCTATTGGCGCGGTGGCGACGATGCGGTGGAGGCAGTCCTGTACCGCCCGCAGTACTTCGACAAGATCGTCGCCTGGGGAGGCGGCGACGCCATCGACAACGTGATCAAGTATCTGGGGCCGGGATTCCAGCTGGTGTCGTTCGATCCGAAGACCTCCATCTCGATGGTCGGTAAGGAAGCCTTCGTCTCCGACGAAACACTCGACCTCGCTGCCGAACTCGCCGCGACCGACGTCATGATCCTCAACCAGGAAGCCTGCGTCGCCAGCCGTTTCATCCATGTCGAGGCCGATCGAGACGACGCCGACCGGTTCTGCGAGCGACTCCATGCCCGGATCGTCGACAAGGCGGCGGCATCGGGGGACAAGCGACCCCTGGACCTCGATCTGCGCGAGCAGATCGACTCGTTGATGATGCTCGACGACGAGTTCGGCGTCTGGGGCCGAACCGATGGAAGCGGCATGGTGATCCGCTCCGACGAGCCGGTGGACTTTCATCCGATCAACAAGATCGCCAACGTGATTCGGGTGGACTCGCTAGACGACGCGATGAAGTACATCAATGTGGCGACGCAGACCGTCGGCTTCTATCCGTTCGGGCGAATCGCTGACTACCGGGATCGACTTGCCGGCGGCGGCGTACAGCGCGTCGTCCACCTCGGGGAGGCCGGACCGAGCACGATCGGCAACCCGCATGACGCGATGTACCCGCTGCACCGGTTTGTGCACTGGATGGCGCACGAGGACGGGGTCGAGCCAGGCTAGTGGGTCACGTTCGTTCGGCAGTGAGTGTGAGTGCGAGCCGTGCGTGGTCAGCGTCCGACATCGGCGACGACATCGGCAAGCCTCGGGAGCAGCCGGTTGCGCCAGCCTCGCTCGATCGCGTTGCGAGCCATCTTCTGCACGCGGTCGTCGAGATCGAAACCGCTGTGGGTCATGAGCACTCGTGTGCCCCGACCCTGCGGCTCGAGTAGCCAGTCGACAAACCAGCGCGCCGGCGGATTGCCGCGCAGGTCCGTGTAACTGTGCGTGAATCGCCGCCCCGGGTCGACTGTCAGTACCTGACATGCCACTTCTGCGGGTGGGTCGGCGGGGATCTCCAGGATGAATGTCGTCCCGATCTCCGTCGCGAACCCGGTGGTCGATGCCAGCCAGCGGTCGATGAGTGCCGGCTCGGTGAGTGCGCGCCAGACGGCAGCAGGTGGCTGCGGTATGAACAGACCCAGTTCGACTGCGGTCGGGTCTCGTTCCACATCGAACACGATCACCAGCTTAGGCGGGCGGTGCAGCGCGCGTGGGACGGTCGGGTTTCCGCGCGAGTGCACCGCGCGATTGCAGTAGTGGTGAGGGCCAAACAGTCGCAGCTCATTTCATCTTCACGATCGAGAATCGGAAATTGCGTCCTCGCAACCCGAACGTGGCGGCACCGCGAGCGGTCGTCGGCCGCCTCTGTACGGTTGTGCGGAGGACCAGTGAGCATGAATCGCGCACGATCGACAGCGAGAGGACATGCATGACCAAGCCCGCGAAGACAGCAAAAGACCCTGACAAGGGCTATGTGGCACTCCTCGGTTGGAGTCTCGGGGCCATCGAGGCCCTCGATCGATTCGACCGCAGGTATGTGGTGGTTGCGCCCGATTGGGCGCAGGAATATTGCTCCGAACACGACATTCCCTACGTGCCGTGGAATTTCGAACGCCTGAACGATCGGTCCCTCGAGATCGCCGAGACCCTGCAGGACATGGGGGTCGACGTCGCGATCCCGCTGTTCGAGGAGACCGTCGAGTGGGCGGGCGCCATCAATTCCGTCCTGATGAACAAGCCGCGCCTGTTCGGGCAGGCGATGCTGCTGCGCGACAAGGCGCTGATGAAACGTCGCGCGCAGCTCGGTGGCATCCGCGTCGGCATCTTCGAGGAGGCGCACGACCGCGACGACGTGGTCCGGTTCCTCCGACGGGTGAACCAGACACTGCTCAAGCTCGACGGCGACCCGAACGACCCGATTCACCTCAAGGCGTTCGACAAGGCCGGATGCCTCGGACATCGGGTGATCCGGACACCCGACGAGGTCGACACGATCCCTGAGGAAGAGTTCCCGGTGCTGATGGAGTCCCACCTGGACGGCTGGGAGTTCGCGGTCGAGGCGTGGATCCACAACGGCAAGATCAAGTTCCTCAACATCTCGGAGTACGTGACGCTGGGTTACTCGGTGTTCGTGCCCGCCACCCCGGAGCTCGAGAAGTATCGTCCGGCGATCACCGCGCAGATCGAGAAGCTGATCAAGACATTCGAGATCGACTTCGGCTTCGTGCACCCGGAGTACTTCGTCACCAACGACGGCGAGATGTACTTCGGCGAGGTCGCCTACCGGCCGCCGGGCTTCAAGGTGTTCGAGCTGCTGGAACGTGCCTACGGGTTCAACGCCTACCAGGCGCTGGTGCTCTCCTTCGACCCGAAGACCACCGAGGAGGAGATCGACGCGTTCTTCCCGCGCGAGGTGGTGGATGCGAGTGGTGTCGCCGGTTGTTTCGGCGTGTATCCGCGTCGCCGTGTGGTCTCCAACCTGGAGATCCCCGAGGTGACCGCCGACGACGACTACTACGAGACCAACGATCTCGCGGAACCCCTCGAGGAGACGGTCACCAAGCGCACGGCTTTCGGGACGCACTGGGGTCTGCTGTACTTCTTCGGGGAGGATCCCTACCGGATGCGGGACCTGCTCAAACAGCAAGAAGAGCTCGACTTCTACGTATGAGATCTGCTCGGGGCCACCACGGCGTGCCCTGCGCGGACCGTGAGGACAGCAAAGGGTGCTAGTGCCTTCTTCGGACCACACCGACCCTGGCCGGGCGCTGGCAACCAGGGTCGAGCAACTCGATCACGCCACCTCGGCGATGCTCGACGCGCCGGACTTCGCCAAGGTCGGCAAAGTGCGGCGGGTGCTCGACTCGTTACGCCGGGTGCTCACCCAGGAGGGCGGCTGCGCAGCCGTGCGCGAACGCGCCGCGACACTGGAGAGTGCGGGCGTCTTCGCCGGGACCGACTGGGATCAGCCGAGCATCCTGGTGCCGGCGCTCGCCGGTCCCAGCCTGCGCAGTGGTCACACCGACACCGTGATCCTGGAGTCCACGAGCGAGTTGCGGATGGTTGCGATCGCGATGGGCGATTACGACCATCCCGACATGACGGCAGACGATGCCCGACGGTTCCTGTCGCAGATCCTCGCGATGAATCTCGACCTGCTGCTCGCGCCGCCGTCGGAGGCCGAGCGCGTGCGACAGGGGAGTGCGGCCAAGGTGACCCGCGAGGTCTTCGGCTACGTTCTCGACCAGATCGGTTACGACAGCGTGCTCGACGAGCTGGTCGAAGAGATCTGGCGGATACTCCGGCAGCGACCCATCCAGGTCGATCACGTGAAGGCGATGGTCACGCGGATCGCGATCCATCGCAACGATCCCGACGTCGACCTCGGAACGTCCGCGCAGGGTCTCGACCGACTGACCACCGCGCTCTTCGGGCCGACCGAGGCCTGTCGTGAGGATCCGGGCATCGACGTCTATCTGTCGCGGTTGGCGGCGATGGACGCCGAAGGGCTCGAGTTCGAGGCCCGCGGATTCGCGCGGGCCATGCACGATACCGGCCTCGTTTCCCCGTACCACGCGGCGCTGGCCCGGTTCCTGGTGGACGACAACGTCTTCCTTCTCCCCGCGGCGCTCGGGTTGTCGGAGGTGGGACGCAATTGCCTGCTGCGCTACACAGATCTGGTGCTCGAGCTCATCACCCGGACGGTGCACCCGCAGAACGCGCAATGCCTGTATGGGCTGGCCCTGTTGCTCGACCGGGGCATCCTGCACCAGCCGCCGGTCGTCCCGTCGCTGTGGCGCCAACTGGCGCTGAAGCTCTCGCCCTCGGTCACCGAACGCCTGGAGTCGGCGTTCGGTCCGGCCGTGGATCCCGAGTCGCTGCTCATCGGCGGCCTGCTGTCGATGCTCGGGCAGCCGCTGGGTGTCGGGCAGGGGGACAATCCGACCTGTCAGTCGGCCCGCGCTTTGTCGATGTGGGCGTACAACGATCCCGACTACCTGCTGCAGGTGGTGGCCTGGGCGGCCCGCGACGACGAGGTCGTCGCGCATTTCGAAGGACAGCGGGTCTCGTCGGTCGAGAGCGTCGGTGGCGTCGCCACCGCCGACCCGATCGACCTGGATCCTGTTTCGCTCCTGGTGGTTCCGCATCTCGATCGGATCTATGCGGAGATGGTCCGTCGGTGTGCCGACCGTCCCGGCGACCCTCATCGCTGGGTGAATCCGGAGTTCCACGGCTGGTGGTCGGCCCGGGGCTTCCGGATCAACGTCGACGTGGCGACCGGCGACATCATCGACCTCGACGACTTCATCCGCCAGTTCTACGCGGCATATCACCCCGGCTACAACGGCAATCAGCCGTTGATCCACCCGCAGCCCGCCGGGATCGCGTTCACCGACAGCGCCGCGCGCTACGTCGGCTGGCATGCGATCACCATCCTGCGGGTCGCCGCGGACCCGAACGGCGTCATCCGCGTGTATTTCTTCAACCCGAACAACGACAGCGGGCAGGACTGGGGCGACTCGGTGGTGGTCGGCACGGCCGGCAACGGTGAGCGACCCGGCGAGGGGTCGCTGCCCTTCGAGCAGTTCGCCTCGCGGCTGTACATCTTTCATGCCGACCCGCTCGAAGACGGTGCGACCGATGATGTTCCGGCCGAGGATGTCGCACGGGTGGTCGGCTACATCGAACGCAGCTGGGGGGTCGACCGGATGGGTCGGCCGGAGACGACCGACCTACCGGACGCCGGTCAGCGCGTTTCCACCAGCGATTTGCCGCGCGACCACGCGAGATAACCGATACCCACGCAGGCAAACCACACCGCGCCGACGATCAAGGCCACGCGACCGTCGGTGTCGAAGAACAACAGGACGAACACCATGGCGAGAAAGGCCAGCGCAGCCCACGTGGTGACCGGTGCACCCGGCACCCGATAGTCCGACGCGGGAAGCTCTCCTCGGGCCACCTTCTTACGATAGGCCATGTGACACACCAGGATCGTTCCCCACACCACGATGATGCCGACCGTGGACACCGATGTGATGTAGGAGAAGGCGTGGTCGGGATCGATCACGTTCACGATGACACCGGCCACCATCACCACGGCACTGAGCACGATTCCCGCGATGGGGACCTGGCGACCGGACAGCCGAGCGAGTTGCTGTGGCGCGTCTCCGCGCTGGGCCAGCGAGCGCACCATCCGGCCGGTGGAGTAGATGCCGGAGTTGCACGACGACAGCGCGGCGGTGAGCAGCACGAAGTTGACTATGCCTGCCGCGCCGGGGATTCCGATGTATTCGAACACCGACACGAACGGGCTCTGGCCCTCCTGGAAGTCGCGCCAGCTGCGTACCGAGAGGATCACCACGAGGGAGCCCACGTAGAAGACGCCGATGCGGAACGGCACGGAGTTGATGGCCTTGCGCAACGTGACTCTGGGGTTCTGCGCCTCGCCTGCGGTCACACCGACGAGTTCCACACCGACGTAGGCGAACATCACGATCTGCAGGCTCAGCAACGCGTTGGTGAACCCGGTCGCGAAGAAGCCGCCGTCACTCCACAGATTCGTCACTGAGGGGCCGGTGTCGGGTCCCAGGCCCGAGATCGGCAGCAGCACGCCGATGCCGACGATGATCATGCCGAGGATCGCGGTGACCTTGATCGCCGAGAACCAGAACTCCGCGCGACCGAACATGCCGACCGAGATCAGGTTCGCGCCGAAGAGGACCACCAGCGCGACCAGCGCGGTCACCCAGACGGGGATGGACGGCCACCAGTAGTTGATGTACTTGCCTGCCACGGTGATCTCGGCCATGCAGGTCGTGGTCCACACGGCCCAGTAGGTCCAGCCCTGGCTGAAGCCGGCGAACCGGCCCAGGAACTCGTCGGCGTACTCGCTGATGCCGCCCGAGATGGGGCGGTAGATGAGCAGTTCGCCGAGGGCGCGCATGACGATGAAGATCGCCAGGCCCGCGAGGGCGTAGGCGAGGATGAGAGCCGGCCCGGCCTTCTCGATTGCGCCGCCGGAACCGTAGAAGAGGCCGGTGCCGATCGCGCCGCCGATCGCGATCATCTGTACCGTCCGGGTGGTCAGACCCCGCTGATAGCCCTCGTCGCGCTCCGTGGATGCCCGGACATCGACGTCTTCGTTCGTCACCACACCGACTCCCTCAGAATTTTGTGTACCGTCAGCGGCCCAATCTAGACGCCGGAATGTGCACTCGATCACTCAGGCTGCGTCATCCCTCGGATGGCAAGGACATTTGTCCGATTCGGCCGAATTGGGTGGAGCCGGTGTCTGATTCGACGAATTCCCCAGCCGGTCCCTCGAGTCGTGGAGACTCTGCAATCTGTTGTGTCCGACTTGATCAGCTCAAACTGATCAAGTTAGGTTGATGAAATGAGCGATGGTGATCTCGATGTCCTCGACGTGGCGTCCATGCTGCGCATCACCGTCGGGTCGTTGGTCCGGCAGTTGCGTCAACACCGAGGCCCCGACGACCCGAGCGTGCCGGAGACGATGGTCCTCGCCCGGCTCGACCGGGATGGCTCGTGTTCGGCCGCAGATCTGGCCCGGCATGGTCACGTCAGTCCACAGTCGATGGGAGTCACCATTGCCGGACTGCAGGAGCGGGGACTGATCGTCCGAGCGCCGGACCCGACCGACGGGCGTCGCATCCTGCTGAGCCTGACCGCTGAGGGCAGGGAGGCGCTCACCGACCGTCGCAATCACAACACTCGTTCGATCGCCGACGCGATGTGGTCGACGCTGACCGCTGACGAGATCGCAACGGTGTCCGATGCGTTACCGCTCCTCGAACGAGTGCGGGAGGCCTTATGAGCGCGACGTCCACGCTGCCGTCCACCTCGCCGGCACCGAAGACACCCGACGACGGCTATCGCTGGGTCGCCTTGTCGAACACCACCGCGGCGGTGTTCATGTCGGCGCTCGACGGGTCGATCGTGATCATCTCCCTGCCCGCGATCTTCCGGGGCATCGGCCTGGATCCGCTTGCGTCGGAGAACATCGGGTACCTGCTGTGGATGATCATGGGGTACCGCCTGGTGCAGGCGGTGGCGGTCACCACGTTGGGTCGGCTGGGCGACATGTTCGGCCGGGTGCGGATCTACAACGCGGGCTTCGCGGTGTTCACGGTGGCATCGATCCTGTTGTCGTTCGACCCTTTTCACGCCTCGGCGGCCGCGACCTGGTTGATCGGCTGGCGCGTTCTCCAGGCCCTCGGCGGGTCGATGCTCACCGGCAACTCGGCGGCCATCCTCACCGACGCCTTTCCTGCCGATCGTCGTGGTTTCGCCTTGGGCCTCAACCAGGTTGCCGCTCTCGCGGGTCAGCTCACCGGGTTGGTCCTCGGCGGCCTGCTGGCGGCGTGGGACTGGCGCGCAGTGTTCTGGGTGAACGTCCCGGTCGGCGTCTTCTTCACCTTGTGGGCCTATCTCAAACTCCGCGACAGCGGAGAACGCCACCCGGGCCGGATCGATTGGTGGGGTAACGGAACGTTCGCGATCGGACTGTCCGCGGTTCTCGTCGCCATCACGATCGGCCTGCAGCCCCACGGTGGGCACACGATGGGCTGGACCGCCCCGACCACGATCGCCCTGCTGGTGACCGGTGTGGTGCTGCTCGTTGCGTTCGTCATCATCGAGAAGCGCGTGGCCGACCCCATGATCGAGCTGGGTCTGTTCAAGATCCGTGCCTTCGCGGCCGGAAACGGGGCAGCCCTGTGCGCGTCGCTGGCACAGGGTGGGCTGCAGTTCATCCTGATCATCTGGCTGCAGGGGATCTGGTTGCCCCTGCACGGCTACGACTACGCAGACACCCCGCTGTGGGCGGGTATCTTCATGCTGCCGTTGACGCTTGGCTTCTTCGTGTCCGGTCCGCTCACCGGCGCGATGTCAGACCGATTCGGCGCGCGCGGATTCTCGACTGTCGGCATGGTGCTGTTCGGATCGAGCTTCGTCGGACTGATGTTCCTGCCGATCACCTTCCCGTACTGGGCGTTTGCTCTGTTGATCGCGCTGAACGGCGTGGGCACGGGGATGTTCGCCGCGCCCAACACCTCGTCGATCATGAGTAGCGTGCCGGCACGCTACCGCGGTGTCGCGTCGGGCATGCGCGCCACGTTCCAGAACTCCGGTACGGCGCTGTCGATCGGTGTCTTCTTCTCGCTCATGGTGGTCGGGCTCTCCGCGCATCTGCCCGAGGCGATGTCGGCCGGGCTCCAGCAGCAGGGGGTGTCGCCGGCCGTCGCGACCGATGTCGCGAACCTGCCGCCGGTGTCGTCGCTGTTCTCGGCCATGCTCGGCGTCAACCCGATCGATCACCTGCTCGCGGGAACGGGAACACTCGACGGGCTCACGGCCGCGCAACGTGAGCACCTGACCGGGCACAGTTTCTTCCCGGATCTGCTCTCGGGGCCCTTCCACGATGGCCTTGTGGTGGTCTTCGCCGCCTCGATCGCACTCTCGATCTGCGCGGCAGTGGCGTCGGCACTGCGCGGCAAGCCGCCACAGAAGCAGGTGTCGCGGCCGGGGGATCGTGGGCCGCGGTCCGGAGACGCGGGCGTGGACCGTCACGGCATCTGACGCCCTCGGCGCGATGCGGCCTCCCGGTCGCGCCTGGCGTCGTATTCGCGACGGTTCAGGTCGATGGCGTCGCTGTGCTCGGCCGCCCAATTGGCCAGCGCCACCGCATGAGGGAGCAGGGAGTCCGCAAGGCTGGTGAGTTCGTACTCGACCCGGGGCGGCACCTCCGCATACGCAGTGCGGGTGACCAGACCGTCACGTTCCAGCTTTCGCAGGGTCAGGGACAGCATCCGTTGAGAGATGCCGGGAACCAGCCGCTGCACCTCGGTGAATCTCAGCTGACGGTCGTGCAGGGTCGCGATGATGAGCAGTGCCCATTTGTCGGCGATCCGGTCGAGTAACCCTCGGACGGCCTGCCCCAGGTCGCCCCGGATCGAACAGAGGCGTTCGTCGTCGGCCATCGACAGCTCCTTGTGAGTGACGCACACGCGTGTGCCTTTTGCGCGGCGTCCGATTCTGATCGACAATGCTGTTGCTTACAGATCGTAACCAAGGAGGACTCGCGTGATCGTTGCCTACTGGATCGTCGGCGCGATCCTGGCGCTGTTCTATCTGTACTCGGGCGGTATCAAAGTGGTGCGATCCCCGGACCAGCTCCGGCCGATGATGGGGTGGATCGACACCGTGCCGCTGGGCTTCGTGCGGATCATCGGCGTCCTGGAGGTGCTCGGCGCGCTCGGGCTGATCCTGCCGCCCGCCACGGGCATTGCCGCGGTCCTCGCGTCGGTGGCAGCTGTCGGACTCGTGCTGCTCCAGATCGGTGCCATCGCGCTGCATCTCCGTCGCGGCGAGGGTCGGCTCATCGGCTTGAACCTCGCCCTGGTCGCTGTCGCGGCGGTCGCTGCATGGCTGTCGACCGTGTGGTGGTGAGTAGCGGAGTCGGTGATCCGTGGTCGTCACCGCGCCGAGTGCCGTTAGCTGACAATGTGAACCGATTACATCGGCATCATGAATCATGAGAATGACACGCGTCGTCCGCACCTTTCTGCACGGGGTGGCGACCGTGTCGGCGTTGGTGATGGCATTGTTGACCGCCACCGCGTGTGGCCGGGGGGCCGAGAACGAGAAGGAGCCCGAGTCCGTGCAGTCGCTCGTCGCGCGGGTGGTCAAGGCCTCGCCGGGTCGGGACGGGAGCTACACCCCGCCCTCGCGTGGCACCGCGCAGGCCGTGGCCGCAGGTGTCTCGGAGTTGCTGGACACCTGTGACGCTGATGTCGACTCGTACTATCTCGTGCCGGTGAAGGTGCCCCACAGCACGTCCGACGACCAGGAGTCGCCTGCTGTCAACGCCCTCGTCGAGCGGGGCGATCCGACGGCCGGGAACGGCCTGTACGTCGTGCGGGACTCGGCATCGCCGCTGATCGTGCAGGCCCCACATCCCGTGGCCGACCAGAAGTCCGAATACATGGGTGCCCAGCTGTTCTCGGAAACCGATGCCCGACTGTTCATGATGGCCGGTGCCCACCGCACGGCCGGTGACGGCAGCGCCGACGTCGCTCATCGCAGCGACTCCACGTTCGCGGCGGTCAACGACGCGGTGGTGCAGAAGGGCATGACGGTCGTACAACTGCATGGATTCTCGTCCGAGAATCACGAACACTACGGTGATGTCGTGCTGTCGGACACCGTCGGCGATCCGTCCCCGACGCTTCGTCGGCTCGATGAAGATCTCGAGGACGAGGGATTCGACACCTGCATGTACGACGGGAAGAAGTGCAAGAAGCTCGCGGGCACCACCAACGTGCAGGCCATCGCGGCACGTGCCCGCGGCGCGGCTTTCATCCACATCGAGGTCGACGCCGGCATCCGGGAGGACACGTCCAAGCGACGCAAGCTGATGCGCGTCATCGCAGAGTCGTTGCGGGCATCGGGTGTCGGATGAGGCCGAGACACCTTCTGCCGCAGGTGATCCGCATTCACTGGATGATCACCCGATGACCGCGACCCGGTAGCCGGCAGCGACTGCCTTCCGGCCGCGGCAACATCCGGTCATGTAGGTCAGCACCACGACGCGGCGCAGGACGTCCACAGTGGAAGGGTGGTCACTTCCCGCGCTGCGAGCTCACATCCGCGGTGCACGCCCCCTGGCGAGATCGACAAGGGACCTGAGGTCGACGGCGCGCGCGCGTCGACGGGCCGCCGCAGCCCGGTTGCCGGCGGGGACCAGGAGGCGCAGCGACCTCGGATGACTGCGGAACCGCAACGGTGTCGCGAGGTCCAGCGCTTCACCGTCGACGCCGACGAGTGTCCGTCCGCCGTACGACCGGATCTCGAACGTCTCGGTCTCGAACTCGTGCCAGAACGGACTGGTCTTGCGTAGCCCGAGAGCGGATCTGGTCATCAGTCGGGCGGCCTCGGCACCCGTCGAGGTGGAGATCGCGATGACGCCGAGCCGGCCGGTGTCCATCTCCCGGCGGGTGGCGGCATCGAGCGAGGCAGTCGCGGTGTACGGGTTGTTCGACACCAGGATGACGAACGACCCGTCGACCTCGTCGCCGCCAGGGGAGGTGAACTGGAGGTCGAACGGCTCTGCGGTGCGGCCCAGCAGATCCGGCAGCATCGCGGCGAACGTCTGCGCTTTCTCCGCCCGATACGAGCTCTCGTGCACGACCGTCGCGTAGACGCCCAGTGAGACGTTGTTGACGAACAGACGATCGTTGACAGTCGCATAGTCGACCCGCCGTTCCACGGCATCCCGGAACGCCCGCAGACCTGCCTTCGGGTCGTTGCGGTCGAGCCCGAGGTCCAGGGCGAAGTGATTGCGGGTGCCCGCACTGACGCAGACGAACGGCAGTCCGTTCTCGACGGCAACCGATGCGACCAGGGCCTGCGATCCGTCGCCGCCGGCCATGCCGAGGCAGTCGGCACCGCGCGCCACGGCGTCCCGGGCGAGTTGCTCGAGATCGTCGTCGGGACCGAGGACGAGCGCTTCGACGCCCAGCTCCCTTGCCGCGGAAACGATGCCGAATCTTTCGACCTTTCCGTCGCCGGACCTGGGATTGCAGATCAGCACCGGCTTCGCCGGGCGCCTCGTCGCCCTTGTCCGATCGAGGGCGTGCAGATCCGGGGCCAGCGCATATCGGGCGCATCCCGTGGCCACAGCCAGCACCGCGCCGGCCGTGAGCAGTCGAACCGCCACCGTTGTGGGATCGGCCAGCGCCTGCGTCAATCCAATGGCGATGACGGCCATGCCCACGGCGACCGCGATCGCCCCACCGACCCGGCGTACGGCCCGCTCGGTGATGACCCACCACGCACCGGCGATGGCGATGCCGAAGCCGAGGAGGCCGATCACCACATCGATCCCTCGGGTGATCAGGAACAGCGCCACCACCACGGCCATCAGGGCGACGCCGGTGAGAGCGATGGCGGCGCTGAGGCGGCGGTCGAGCCCCGGCACCGGGGCAGGGCTGGACTGCCCGGGAGTGGCCTGCATGTGTCGTGTCCCGCCGCTCAGCGCGGGGTCAGGAGGAAGGAGCGCGCTCCGGCGTTGAATGCGGTGTGCAGATCGTCCGGATTCGGCGTGCCGTCGGAGTCCATGCCGATCTTGTTGAACGAGGCGAACTGCTTGTTGTCGCGACAGATGACGTCGTAGTGCTCGACGACGCTCGGCTCGTCGGTGAACGCCTCGACATCTGTGGGCCGCCGTCGGCCCAGCAGTCGGATCTCTACCGGTTCGCCGGTTCTCAGGTTCTTGCCCCACGGGAACGGCGTGCCGATCAACAACTTCTCGCCGTGGGATGTGTAGGCGACCGGCACGGAGTAGTGCTTACCGGATTTTCGCCCGACGACGTATACGGTGACCAGACGTCGGCCGATACCGCGGCTGATCACCGGTGTGGCCAGCAAAGTACGGACGATGCGGTTGGTCACGCGCTGCAACTTCATCGTCTGCGGCCGTTGGGATGTCGGTCCCGTCACGCCTGCAACGCTACACCCTACGTCTGGCGGGGCAGGCCGGGAAGTGATTTCGTGACATGAACATCATCTTCACCAACGTGTCGTGGGATTTGAGGCGGAAGCGGCGCCATTCTCGTGTTAGTTTCACAAGCGTAGGAAATCGAACAAGGTGGATAAGTCGGTCGGAAGTGCGTATACCCGTGAAATCGTTCTTCAGCGACGCGCGGGCAGGGTCTTTCCGGTCGCGATCGGAAGGCTGAGTCCATGACACTCTCGGTATTGAGAAAGTCTGTAAATCGCAGGGCGGCAACCATGTTGGCTGTCAGCGCACTGGTCGCGGCAAGTCTCGCGGCATGTTCGTCCACCGATTCGGGTGGTGATTCGAACCTCTTGGAGTCGTTGCGTGAAAAGGGCGCGGTGACTGTCGGTTTCGCCGGTGAGGCACCGTATTCATTTGAGGAGAACGGGCAGCTGACAGGCGCGACCGTGGCGCTGCACCGGGAAATATTCCACAACCTGGGGATCAATGAGGTCAAAGGCGTGAATGCGGACTTCGGGGCCTTGATCCCAGGCCTGCAGGCCAACCGTTTCGACGTGGTGAGTGCGGGTATGTCGATCCTCCCCGAGCGCTGCAAGCAGGCCGCGTTCAGTGATCCCGAGTTCAACTACACCACGGCCCTGATGGTGAACAAGGGCAACCCGAAGGGCCTGACCGATATGCAGTCGGTGGCAAGTAGCGGTGCGCGCCTCGCCACGATGACCGGTGCGATCGAATCCGATTACGCGAAGAGTCTGGGCATCTCGAGCATGCAGGTGGCGACGCCTCAGGACGGGATGGATGCGGTCACCTCCGGTCGCGCCGACGTGTTCGCGCTGACCGGGATCTCGCTCAACTGGATGAAGAAGAACAATCCGGAAGCACCGGTCGACGTCACACCGTCCTTCGTCGCCGTCATCGACGGGAAGCCCCAAGTCGGGGCAGGCGGCACGGTCTTCCGCACCAACGACAAGGAATTGCTCGATGCCTACAACGTCGAGCTCAAGAAGATCACGTCCGATCCGCAGAAGTACCTGTCGATCGTCGGGAAGTTCGGGTTCACCGAAAAGGAGCTGCCGGATCCGAAGCTGACCACGGCCGACCTGTGCGCGGGAAACATCTGAGGATGGTCGAGTAGCCGACTGTGGGAGACAACTTCGAAGCCTTCCTGGATGCGTGGCCGCGCATCCAGGAAGGCATTCTCACCACCCTCTACCTGACCCTCGGTGGCGCTGCGCTGGCGTTTGTGCTCGCCCTGCTGCTGGGCGTCGCAGCGGGGTCACGTCATCTCGCGATCCGGGGAACCGCCCGCGTGATCGTCGAGTTCTTCAGGGGCACATCGCTCTTGGTGCAGCTGTTCTGGTTGTTCTACGTGTTGCCGCTGTTCGGATTCCAACTCGAACCGATGTTCTGCGGGATACTGGCGTTGGGCCTCAACTACGGTGCCTACGGTGCCGAGGTGGTCCGAGGGTCGTTGGCGGCGGTCCCGGCTCCGCAATGGGAAGCCGCTGTGGCCCTGAACTTCTCGTCGTGGCAACGTCTGTACCGGATCGTCTTCCCACAGGCGTGGGCGCAGATGATCCCGCCGTTGACCAATCTCCTGATCCAGTTGCTCAAGGGGAGCGCGCTTGCGAGTTTCATCTTGCTGCAGGATCTGACCTATCAGATCGAGCAGTTGCGGAGAGGGACGGGCGACACCATCTTCTCTTTCGGGGTCGGCCTGGTGTTGTATTTCTGCATTGCCTACGTGCTGACCCTCGTCATGAACCTGTTGGAAGTCCGCGCCAAGTCGCGACTGGGGGTGGGGCCGTCGATGCGCGAAGTGCTGAGCCTACGTCCTGAGAAGATCTCCGAGTCCGTGGGAGTCGGCCGATGAACGTCACCTGGAGTTGGCAACGCGCGGCAGATTGTCTTCCGGTCCTCCTGGAGGGATTCAAGATCACCCTGCTGGCAACCGTTCTGGGGTTCCTCATTGCGGCGGTTCTGGGGTTGGCGATCGCAATCGTGCGACGTGCCGGGCCGCGAGTGGTCACGGTACCGGTGCGCATGATCAGCGAGTTCATCCGGCTGACGCCCCTCGTGGTGCAGCTGCTGTTCGCCTATTACCTGCTCCCGCAGTTCTCGGCTCTGCAGATCGGCATCACAGTGCTGGGAATCCACTACTCGACGTACATGGCCGAGGTGTACCGCGCCGGCATCGACGGGGTGCCGAAGGGCCAGTGGGAGGCGGCGCATGCACTGTCGCTTCCCATGGCGAGGACCTGGCGAGCCGTCATCCTCCCGCAGGCGATTCGCAGCACCACGCCGGCGCTGGGCAACTATGCGATCTCCATGTTCAAGGACACCCCGTTCCTGTTCGCCATCACGGTGGTCGAGATGGTCACCGCGGCTCAGCAGTATGGTGCGCGAACCTTTCAGTATCTGGAACCCATCACGATCGCCGGGGTGATATTCCTGGTCGCGAGCTACCCGACATCGATCCTCATCCGAAAAGTGGAGAAGTCCCTTGCCTACTGACGAGCAACCATCACCCCCGACGACCGGGCCGCGGTCGGGGGACGACGGGGCGATGGTGGTATTCGACCAGGTGGTCAAGAAGTTCGGTGATCACGTCGTGCTCGATCATCTCGACTTCACGGTGCAGCGCGGTGAGCGCGTCGCATTGATCGGCCCGAGCGGTTCGGGCAAGACGACGATCCTGCGCCTCCTGATGACGCTCGAACCGTGCAATGGCGGGGTGATCTGGGTCGAGGGCGAGCCGCTCACGCATCAGTACAAGGGCGACAAGCTGGTGAAGGCGACGCCCAAGCATCAGCGAGCTGCCCGGTCGAAGATCGGGATGGTCTTTCAGCAATTCAATCTGTTCCCGAACATGACTGTGCTGCAGAACATCACCGAGGCGCCGATCCACGTGCTCGGGAAGAGCAAAGGAGAGGCCACTTCCCGGGCCCGCGAGCTGTTGAAGACGGTTGGCCTGCAGGACAAGGAAGACGCCCACCCGACCACGCTCTCCGGCGGACAGCAGCAGCGCGTCGCAATTGCGCGGGCACTGGCGATGGACCCCGACATCCTGCTCCTCGACGAGGTGACCTCCGCGCTCGACCCGGAACTCGTGGCCGATGTCCTCGGCGTTCTCCGTGCGATCGCGGAGTCCACCGACATCACCATGCTGATCGTCACCCATGAGATGGGGTTTGCCCGCGACGTGGCCGATCGGGTCCTGGTCTTCGACGCGGGCAAGATCGTGGAGGCGGGTTCGCCCGAGGCCATCTTCACCGATCCGCAGGAAGAGCGCACGAAGACGTTCTTGAAGGCTGTCCTGTCGCACTGATCCGGTCACGATCGTGCGGGACGCCCTCGCCGGTTCCGGATGGACACCCCGGACCCGATGTGGTCAAGGTGGTGCGGTCCATCCGAATCGTCGAGGAGCTCCGATGACCACTCCGATCATGCCGAAGTCCGATGCCGCAGAACTGATCGTCGCCGCCCGGGTCCGTCAGGGGCTGTCCTGGCCCGACATCGCCGAGCGGATCGACGCTCCGCTCGTCTGGACGGTGGCCGCCCTCCTCGGGCAGCATCCGGTGCCGGTGGACAAGGCGACCATCGTCTGCGAACTCCTCGGCCTCGGTGAGGGGGTGATCGAGAGTCTGGTGCGCCAGCCGACCCGGATCGCCGACGAGTCGGTCGCCACCGACCCGACCATCTACCGCTTCCACGAGGCGCTCGCCGTCTACGGACCGGCGCTCAAGGAGCTGATCCACGAAGAATTCGGCGACGGGATCATGAGCGCGATCAACTTCAAGGTCGATTTCTCCCGGCGTGCCGATCCCGACGGGGATCGGGTGGTGATCACGTTCGACGGCAAGTTCCTCGACTACCGCTGGTAGGTGGTGTCGATTTCGGCGCATCTCGTTCGTCCTCCTGATGTGGCGCCGACAACGGGCCACACTGAGACACAGGAGGACACCATGCGCTACGCATTGCTGATCAACAACGCCGAGCCCGCTCCGGGTGAGGTCACGGCTGAGGCCATCGACGAGATGAAGTCGTTGATACGCGCCTACACCGACGCGTTGTACGCGGCCGGCGTGCTGGTGGCCGCCGAGATCCTCGCCTCGCCCACCGCCACGCAGACGGTGACCCGGCGCGACGGGGATCTCCGGGTCCAGGAGGGGCCGTTCGCCGAGACCAGGGAGGCGCTCGCCGGCGTGTTTGTCATCGACGTGCCTGATCACGACGCCGCACTGGCGTGGACCGAGAAGATGCCCGCCACGCAATACGCGGTCGTGGAGGTCAGGCGGTCCGTCCTGTCCTGTGTCGACGGTGTCTGGTCGGACTGACGGCGCCCCGCCCTCGGCGAGTGCAATGGCCGAGGCGCGGGCGCACGCCGAGCGGGCGGCACGAGGATCCTATGGCCGCCTTCTCGCGGTGCTGGCCGCCGCCACACATGACGTCGCGGGAGCCGAAGACGCACTCGGTGACGCATTCGAACGGGCCCTGATCCGGTGGCCGGCCGACGGCGTGCCACGCGATCCGGATGGTTGGCTCCTCACCGTCGCCCGCAATCGTCAACGCGACCGCTGGCGTTCGGCGGCGGCACGGACCTCGGTTCCCCTCGACGCGGTGTCACTCGATTCGGCACCGAGCAGTGCCGACGGCCCGGACGGTTGGGTGTCACCATTCCGGGACCGGCGTCTCGAGCTGCTGCTGGTGTGTGCTCACCCCGAGATCAGCGCGGCCGTCCACGCGCCTCTGATGCTCAACACGGGGCTCGGCTACCCGGCCGCCCGGATCGGCCACGCGTTCGCGATTCCCGCCACCACGATGGCCGCTCGCCTGGTACGCGCCAAACGGCGTATCGGCGATCTCGGGTTGCCGTTCGAGGTTCCCGCGGTGGACGAGCTGACCGACCGCCTCGCACCTGTCCTCGAGGCGATCTACGCCGCCTACACGATCGAATGGCCGGCCCTGGCGCGCGAGCGTCGGGCCCTGCTGCTCGGACTCGGCGAGGTGGTGGCCGAGGTCGCCGCCACGAGCGCCGAGGCGCACGGGCTCGTCGCGCTGATGGAACTCTCGAGTGCCCGACTACCCGCCCGGACCGATGACGACGGGCGGTTCGTGCCGCTCGCCGAACAGAATCCGGGGCTCTGGGATGCCGACCTCATCGCACGCGCGCACGCTCACCAGCGCACCGCACACGGTCTCGGCCAGGTCGGTCGATTTCAGCTCGAGGCCGCCATCGGTGCCGTCCACTGCGCCCGCCGGCCGGGTGCTGTGCCCGATTGGCTCACCCTGCGCCGACTCCACGAGGCGCTGCAGACACTGTCGCCGACATTGGCAGGCGCAGTGGCGCTCGTGGCGGTGG
Source organism: Gordonia sp. DT218 (assembly GCF_049847105.1). Taxonomy (NCBI): domain Bacteria; kingdom Bacillati; phylum Actinomycetota; class Actinomycetes; order Mycobacteriales; family Gordoniaceae; genus Gordonia; species Gordonia sp. DT218. Next base: position 516,043 of record NZ_JBNCNS010000002.1, read on the forward strand.
TGGCCGAGACCGACGGCGCCGCAGTCGCTCTGGGGCGGCTCGACGAGGTGGCCGACACGGATCGGTTCCAGCCGGCATGGGTCACACGAGCGCACCTGCTGGACCGGCTCGGTCGCGATGACGCCTCGACCGCAGCCTTTGACAAGGCGATCGCCCTCACCACCGATCCCGCCGAGAGAGCACATCTCGAAACTCGTCGGGCGACGGTCGGGGGCAAGCTGAAATTGCGCTGAGAGAGGGGTGTCGCCGCGGCCGGTTCCGCGGATTAGCCTCGATCCCAGGTCGGGTCTCAATTCCACGAGGAGGAATGATGAGTCATCCGACAATTCGTCGAACCCTGGTCGTCGCGGCGACTGCCGTTCTCGGAGCGACCGCGTTGGTGACCGCACCAGCGGTGTCCGCTGCGCCGATGACGGCCGAGAAACCCGCTGCGCTGGTTGTGTCGGGTGACATGGCGGTCGCCCCGGGCGTGCACCTGCTGAGGATCGAGGCGATCGGCGCCCGTACCGCGGATGGGAAGACGATGGGCACCTATCGGGCAACCGTGCTGGACGGGATGAATCCCACCCCGATCCAGGTCCGTGGACCCATCACCTGTCTCTACACCGCTGGGAACACGGCGTCGTTGATCTATCCGATCACCGCGACCACCCCCGACGTACTGCCGGCCGCGGCGCGCGGTGCGGCCGCCGTCCAGATCACCGTGCGTAAGGGGGTGTCGGGCGCCCCGAGCCACGTGGGCATCATGGGACCGATGGCGACGTCGTCATTCGACGGCTGCCGACCGGCGATGACCCCCTTCGTCTTCGACGGAATGATCGGCATCAAGTAGTCCGGGCTCCGGGGCGTCGATCTGTGTCGTTCCGTGCCGTCGGCAGCGGACAGTCCGTCAGTTGCCGACGTCGGTCCGAGGCAGCAGAGTTGCGCCATGACCCTCGGCGCACCCCCTGAACACCCCGACGCGGCCGCCGTCGCACCACAGACCGGCTACGGCAAGAAGGTTCTCGCGGTCGAGCCGGGCGGCAACGAGCCGATCCCGCTCGACGCGCGGCACGGTTCGCCGCGCGGGCTGTTCTGGACCTGGACCGCGCCCAATCTCGAGTTCGCGACGATCTTCGTCGGCGTGATCTCCGTGCTGTACTTCGGTCTGTCGTTCTGGCAGGCCGTCGCGGCGATGGCGATCGGCAACCTTCTCGGCGCGGTCGCCCACTTCTTGTTGTCGGCGGAAGGGCCGTTGCACGGGGTACCTCAGATGGTGCTGGGTCGCCTCGCGTTCGGCCATCGCGGCAACGTCCTGCCCGCGACGTTCATGGCGATCATGTGCGGTGTCGGCTGGTTCGCCACCAACAGCGTGAGCGGTGCCTTCGCGCTGTCGACGCTCTTCGGACTCACGCCGCTGCTCGGTCTGGTGATCATCGTGATCGCACAGACCGCGTTCGCCTTCTTCGGCCACAACCTCGTGCAGCGATTCGAGCGGGTGGCCGCGCCGGTGCTGGCCGTGGTCTTCCTGATCGGTGCGGTGATCATCTTCAGCAAGTCCGACGTCTCGGCCGCCTCGGCCGACGGCGGGTTCTCGCTCGGCGGCTTCCTGCTGACCGTCGGCGCGGCCTTCGGCTACACCGCGGGCTGGACGCCCTATGCCGCCGACTACACGCGGTACCTGCCGCCCACCGTGTCCAAGCTGCAGACCGGACTGTTCGCCTCCGCGGGCTTGTACATCTCGTGCACGTTCCTGATGGTCGTCGGAGCGGCGTCGGTGACCATCGGCGCGCCCACCTCCGACAATCCGACGGAGGCGTTCACGGCGAATCTCCCGTCCGTCGTCGCCGACCTCACGCTGCTGGCGATCGCCGTCGGCGCCGTCGCGGCGAACGCCATCAACGTCTACTCGGGCGCAATGGCTTTCGTGACGATGGGCTTCCGGCTGCCGATCGGGATCCAGCGAGCCCTGGTGACAGTGTTCTTCGGCATCGTCGGCTTCCTGGTCGCCTGGTGGGCGCTGGCCGACGCCGCCGCCTCCTACGAGGCGTTCCTGCTGCTGGTCGCGTACTGGATCGGCCCGTGGCTCGGCGTGGTCTTCGCCGATCGGCTGCTCCGGCGCGAACCGCCGTCGCTCGACCTGCTGTACGACACCCGCTACACCAACTGGGGTGGCGTCGCCGCGTTCGCGGTCGGGCTGGTGACATCGCTGCTGTTGTTCTGCAATCAGGAGCGGTTTGTCGGATACGTCGTCCGCGCTGTGCCGGAGCTCGGTGACATCGGGGCGTTCGTCGGGTTCGTCATCGCCTTTGTCGGGTACCTGATCCTGGCCCGCAAGCGTGTCGAGCGATCGCAGCACGAATACGTCTGATCCGTCCTCACGGCCGCCCGGGCGGGGACTGCGACTGTGAACGGAATGCACTGATGGCCAGCAGCACCGACGTGTACGTCGCCGGCGAGGTCGGGTCGAAACCGAGGAGCCCTCGAATCCGGTCGAGTCGTTGGTAGAGACTCTGCCTGCCCAGATGGAGGACCTGCGCGGAGCGGGTCGCACTGCATCCGTGACGGAGATGGACGTCGAGGGTGGTGACGAGATCGGTGGACTGGCTCTGATCGTGGGCGATCAGGGGCGCGATGAGTTGTCGCAACTCGTCGTGGATCTCGGGATGGGCAGCGCGCGCGGCACTGTCGGCCACGAGCTCGCGGCCGGTGAAGATCCGCTTGTCGGTGACACCGCCGCGCATCAAACCCATGGCGATCGGCAGCCTTTCGGCGCAACGGTGCAGCGATGCGGCAAGGGCCGCGGAGAGTTCGGCCCCCGGGTTCGCGGCGTCGAGCGGGTGGGCGTCGCCCACCACGGCGGTGATCCGGCCGTCCTGCGAGCCGAGGCGGACGAGTGCGTCGGTGACGCGATGGACCGGATCGTCACCGTGCTCGGAGGCCGGCGCCGCCACCAGGGCGTACACGGTGGCATCGATCGTCGCCTGCACCAGGCCGGGAAGGGCCGCCGCCGCGCGTGCGATAGCCGCCTCGACCATCCGCGGGTCGGGCGCCTCGGCCGCCACCGTGACGAGTCGCGTCGAGTCGGTGGCCGGGACCCCGGAGCTCACGAGACGTGCGAAGAGATCCGCTCGGCGGACGTGCCGCCCGCCGACGATCTCCTCGACGAGTCGGGTTCCCACCGCGGAACCCCTTGTACCGGAACGGGTCAGGGCTGCCGCGATCGGACCGGTCGCGGCCGCGAGCATCATGGTCACCACGGGTGGCGGGTGGCCGGCCGAGTCCGCTCCGGCAATCAGGCGGGCGATCTCGCGATCCCGCGCCATGACCGCCGCGGAGGCCACTGCGGCATCGACCATCCGCCAGGCCGATCGATCGTCGTCGACGCCGTGGGCGGCGAGCAGTGCTCCGCCGGAACCGATCAGCGCGATCGGGTGGCCGGTCACCTCGGACACGTGGGCGAGCATCCGTGCCACTGCGCCGGGGGCCAACAGATCCGCGTGCAGGGCATCGTCGAGCAGAGCGCGCAGGCGTAGACCGGCGAGCTCGCCGGTCACGATGGCGGTGTTCGCCTCCCGGCACACCTCGATGAACGGCAGCACCCGGCGCAGCTCGATGATCGGTATGCGGCGCGCGGATCCCTCCCGCACCATCTCCTCCGGAATCGCATCGAAGGTCCGCCCGACCTCGAATGCCAGCCCGGCGACGCCGCGCTCGGCGAGGTCGCGGACGTAGTGCCGGCGCGTGCCGGCGTCCAGACCGCCGAGCCCGAGGCCGGTGGTGAGCAGGAGTTCACCACCGGACAGCAGCGGGCCGATCTCGAAGATCTCGCTGGAGTGCACCCAACCGACCGGGACGTCGAGGTGGTCGTGGGCGGTGAGCACCCGCGGGTCGGCTCGGTGCAGGTGGCGCTCGACAATCTCGTTCAAGGTCGGCAGAGCCGCGGGAGCAGAGTGCATGGTCCGACGATATGCACGTCCGTCCTTGTTTGCGAGGCGACGGACTGTCAGTTGTCCACGACGTCGTACCGGAGCAGGCTCGTCTGCATGACAAGCCGCACCGGTGCTGTGCCCGGACTCGATCCGGCCGTCCTGCTCGACGTCGCCCATCGACAGGCGCGCCTCGGTCTGGAGGAGGGGGGTATCCCGATCGGAGCCGCCCTCTTCGCCGCGGACGGCACCCTCCTCGGCGAGGGGCGAAATCGTCGGGTCCAGGACGGCGACCCGTCGGTGCACGGTGAGACCGACGCCTTTCGCGCGGCGGGGCGTCAGCGGGACTATTCGTCGACGATCATGGTCACCACCCTGGCGCCCTGCTGGTACTGCAGTGGGCTGATCCGTCAGTTCGGGATCGGCGCGGTGTTGATCGGGGAGAACCGCACCTTCACCGGCGGCGAGGACTGGCTGCGGGAGACCGGCGTCGAGGTGACGGTGGTCGACGACGGCCGGTGTGCGGCGATGATGGCCGACTTCATCGCTGCGAACCCCACCCTGTGGAACGAGGACATCGGCGTCGCCGACTCTCCGACAGCCGATCTGACAGGAGACAACGTATGACCGCGAGCCCGATCCTCACCGTCGACATCGCGCAGTGGCGGGCCGGAGGAGCGGCGGCCGACCAGGTCTGTGCGGCCGTCGACGAATCGCTGCAGAAGGCGGGCTTCCTCCTGGTCACCGGACACGGCATCGATCCCGATCTGCCGGCGACGCTGCGGGCGGCCGCCCGTCAGTTCTTCGCGTTGCCCGCGGACATCAAGGAGCAGTACTCGGTCGGAGTCGGCGGCCGGGGCTGGATCGGGCCGGGGATGGAGGCCAACGGCTATGCGGAGGGTACCGAGACGCCGCCGGACCTGAAGGAGACCTACAACTCCGGCGCCCAGACCCGGGTGGGCGTTCCGGAGGTCGACGACTACTGGTTCGCCCCGGACGTGTGGCCTGCCGAGGTGCCGTGCCTGCGTGAGCTGTTCAGCGAGTGGACTTCTCAGGTGAAGGCGCTGTCCGACGATCTGCTGGCGCTCATGTCGGCGTCACTCGGGCTCGTGGGCGAGGAGAATCCCTTCCAGGGCCTGGCCGGCAATTCCACCTGGACGTCGAACATCAACCACTACCCGCCGATGGCCGTGGTGGGAGATCCGGAACCAGGCCAGTTCCGGATCGGCCCGCATACCGACTTCGGCACGGTCACGGTGCTCGATCGAGAGCCGGGCGCCGGTGGACTCCAGGTGTACAGCGACGAAACCGGCTGGGCGGACGCACCATTCGATCCGGCCGCACTGACGATCAACATCGGCGATCTGCTCGAGTACTGGTCGGGCGGTCGGTGGCCGGCGGGGCGGCATCGTGTCCTGCCGCCGCAAGCCGATGCGCCCGAGGAAGATCTGGTGTCGCTCATCTTTTTCTACGAGCTCGATCACGACGCGATCGTGTCGCCGCTCGAACCGCCGGTGGGCCGTCGCGCCGGCCGTCCGCCGGTGATCTCCGGGGACTTCATCAAGGAGCGGCTCGACGCCATCACGGTGAGCTGACCGTCGATGCGGCGGTGTGTCCGATGCGACATGAGAGGTCTGCCGGACAGGCAAACGGCTCCGTCGATCGGGTGATCGACGGAGCCGTCCCGCTCCCCGGGGTTCTCTAGGGCACCATGCCGAAGGGGCTGCCGCCGAAGGGCAGTCCTGATCCGCCGGACTCGCCGCCCTGGCCGCCGGACTCGCCGCCCTGGCTGCCGAAGCCACCCTGGCCGCCGGATTGACCACCCTGGCCGCCGGATTCCGGAATGGTCGTCTGTTCCTTGTCGACCGCGCTGCCGAGCTTCACCTGCACGGTGCGTGCGTTGTTGCCCGACCCGACGGTGACCGGCACGGTGTCGCCGGGGGCGTGGGTCAGGACCTGCGCCATCAGGTCGGCGTAGTCGCTGATCGGGGTGTCGCCGATCTTGGTGATCACGTCGCCTGCCTTGAGGCCGGCGTCCGCGGCTGCGCCACCCGACTGCACCGACGAGATCTGGGCACCCTCGACGTTTTGGTTACCGTTGGCCGATGCCAGCGAACCCGACACGCCCAGAACAGGTTTCGTCGCGTGGCCGTCCTGCAGTAGTTCGTTCGCGATGCGCTTGGCGGCGTTGATCGGGATGGCGAAGCCGAGTCCGTAGGCCTGGACTCCGCCACTGGAACTCTGACCGGTGTCGACGGCGGAGTTCACTCCCACCACCTGCCCCTTCAGGTTCACCAGCGGCCCACCGGAATTGCCGGGATTGATGGCGGTGTCGGTCTGTAGGCCGTTGTAGACGGTGAGCCCGGAGCCGGTCTCGTCGCCGGCGGTCACGGTGCGCGACAGAGCGCTGACGATGCCGGAGGTGACCGTGTTCGACAGGTTCTCGGGGCTGCCCACCGCGACGACCTGCTCGCCGACCTGCAGGCCGCTCGAATCGCCCAGCGTGGCAGGGGAGAGTCCCGATGCATTGTCGAGCTTGATGACCGCCAGGTCATAGGACGGGGAGGTGCCGGTGACCTTGGCGGTGTGCGTCTTGTCGTCGCTGGTCGTCACCTGGATGGTGCTGCCGTTGCCGGCTGCCGCGACGACGTGGTTGTTGGTGAGCACATAGCCGTCGGGGGAGAGGACGATCCCGCTGCCGACAGCGGTTCCCTGGCCGGTGCTCACCTTGATGTCGGCAGCCGACTTGGAGGCCACCTGCGCGGCGTAGGTCACCGAGCCGGGCTTCACGTCCGCGGCGTTGGCCGCGGACGCGGGCTGCGAGGTGAGTGACGGGACCGACGGGCTCGCGTCCGAACGATTCAGCAGCGCACTGCCGCCAACCCCGACGGCACCTCCGACGAGACCCGCGAGCACGGCGGTCGCCACGATCGGCCTGGCCAGGCTGCGTGGGCGATCGGGCACCGGAGGTGGCGGATACGCGTTTGCCGGAGGGGCATCCCAGTGTGTGTTCGGCGGGTGGTGCGGACTCTGCTGGGTGAATGGTTCGGTGACCGGGCTGTCGTCACCCTCGGTCGGCTGGGATTGGTTCACGACACCACGATGCCGTCGCTGTATGAGAGAACGTGAAGAAATGAGCCTCGGGTTTCCTGTCAGTTCTCACCGTGGCGTCTCAGCTGATTCCGAGAAACTCTGGCGGTCAAGGCCTCTGTGGGGCGCGCCGGAACATGGTCAGCGCAACACCAGGGACGCCGCTTGCTCGACGACCGCGCCGAGATCGTCGCCGAGGTTGCCGGCAAGCCACTGCTGGGCCAGCTCGGCCATTGCGCCGGTGTACATGATGGCGCCGACCCGGCTGGTCAGACCGTCGGGAAGCCTTTGAGCAGCAACAGTTTCGGTAAGAACCAGCTCCATCAGCAGGTCTTGGGTCGCGGCCCGTCGGGCGACGAGCACCGGATTCGATCGCCCCTCGGTGAACAGGATGCGTCCGCGTCGGGGATCGTCGGAACCGAATCCGAGAACGGCCCGGATGCCGGCCGTGGTCCTGGCCCGGATCGACGGCCCCGCCACTGCCATGGCCTCCTCGACCACAGCCGCGAGTTCCTGTGCCACCACGTCGTAGAGGGCGCCGAGCAGCTCATCCGTGCCGGCGAAGCTCTCGTAGAAGTAGCGCGTGTTGAGGCCGCACTCACGGCAGATCGATCGCACCGACAGACCCGGCGCACCCGAGGCGCCGAACACCGTGAAGGCGGCGTCGATCAGCAGCGCGCGCCGTTCGGTGCGGCGGTCGGTCAGTGGGACGCCGGCCCATCTGGTGGGGCTGGACATCGGATCAGCGTACGTCTGCCGACGAGAATCGATCAAGTCTGGTCACAGCCGTACCCAGACGATATTCTGGTCACGTCTGTAACCACAACTGACAGCGAGGGCGAGTTCGATGTCGATGTCCCTGGGTTCACTTCCGTTCCCGTTTCCGTTGCCGCATCAATTGGCCGGCCTGTGGCTCAACGACCGGTTCGAGAAGAACATCCGGACCAGGTACTTCCGCGGGATGGAGTTCTCCGAGCCGACCGGGGACCCGGGATGGTTCGGGCCGGAGAGCGCGACCTGGTACGTCCATGCACACACGCCCGCGCTGATCTTCGGTCTCCAATGCGCGTCGTATCTGGAGCGGCTCGACCCGAGCATCTTCTGGATGGGTGTGCATCATTCGCGTCTGGTGCAGAAGGACGACGACGGTGAGCCGACCGGACGAATCGACCCCACCGGCGCGGCGGTCCGTCTGGGGCACTCGGTGGCCTTCTTCATCGGTACCGCCTACGGGTCCACCGAGACCGCCGAACGTCTCGCCACCACCGTGCGCGCGATGCACCACACCATCAAGGGCACGAGACCCGACGGCCTCACCTACGACGCGGACGATCCGGCGTGGCTGCGATGGAACTACGCCACGGTCGTCTGGGGGATCGCCACCGCACACGAGATCTACCACCCGTCGCCCCTGCGCGGTGCCGAACTGGACCGCTATTACGGGGAATTCGTCCGTGTCGGCCACGCGCTCGGCGGCACCGACCTGCCCGCCACCAAGGCCGACACCCTGGCGTGCCTGGCCGCATACCTGCCCAAACTGGCCTTGACACATGGCAATGCGATCGCGACCGGACCGAATCTCACGAATCCGGCTCAGGGTGCGGTCGATTGGGCGATCCGGGACACGATGCCGGAGTGGGCTGCCCAGTTGGTGATGCATCGTCCACCCAATCCGATCGAACGCCGCGCACGTCGCAGCGCGGTCTGGGCGGCACTGAACGGGCTACACGCCACGATGGGCGAAGCGCCGGAGTTCACCGCCGCCCGGGCGAGGGTCGCCGACGGAACGACCGTGCCGCACACCGAGCCCCGCCGTGACGTGGGCTCGGATCCCGCGCTCGGTCGGGCAGAGGTGGAGGCCACCCTCTGACGGGAAGGGGATAGCGGGCGAATGACTCAGCGCTGCACGGCGATCTCGTCGCCGAGCCGGTAACCGGGAGTGAGGGGTAACTGGTCGCCACTCCAGAATCGTCCCGGGTCGAACCAGTTGGAGTCCTTGGCCGCATCCAGCAGACCGATCTCGGCGTAGGTGATGGCGACGACCTCCGCGCAGTAGGCGGCCTGCAGGCTCCGGTTGCGCGTGCGTCGTCTCGCCCGGCGGTCGCGGGCGACGCGATCCAGATAGGGGATGCCGCGGACCAGATCGACGCTGTTGGGAACCCGACCCCGGAACCATCGCCCGGCGAGACGCGCGGTCGCCGGGAACGGGGTGCCGTCGAGGCGGGCGATCACCTTCAGCAGCGTGTCCTCCTTCGCGGTGGTCACGTCCGGGGTCAGTTGCCGCAGCCAGCAGTCCTGGTCGTAACGGGTCATCCACTGCTCGAGCGCTTCGCGGCCGTCGTGGAGTTGGACACCGCGATGTGTGCTGCCGGTCCAGACGTCGGTCAGTCTTTCACCGAGTTCTGCGTGCCACAGCAGGGGCGGCAGGTCATCGATGGCGACGGTCATGGCGACGTGGTTGACCGGAGCGTTCGTGAGGGCTCGGATGGCCCGGTCGGGCCCGGAACGGCCACGGAACAACCAGATGTCGCCCGTGCGGGTGGCGGCGAGCGCGTCGTCGAGGCCGACGACGGAACGGCCGCCGCCGAGATCGTTTCCTGTGCGCACGAGTGCAGCGTAGATCAGACACTATCCTCGAGCACATGCACAGCGCGTGGAAGTGGGTCGGCCTGGCGGGCGCGGTCGGTGTGGCTGCGGGTGGGGTGCTGGTCGCCCGAGATCAGCGTCGGCGCAACGCCTACAGTGCCGATGACGTCCGGGAGCGTCTGCATCAGCGTTACGCGGATGCGCAGGCTCGCGCAGGCGGGGAGTCCGGCGATCGGACATGAGATCGTTCGTCCCGATCGATGCCCCGGTCGACCCGGTCGTCGCACTGACGCGGATCGCCTGGCTGTTGGAGCGCCGGCGGGAGAGTACGTATCGGGTGGAGGCGTTTCGGAAGGCGGCGCGCGCCGCGGAACGCGCAGGTGTAGAGGAATTGACCGAGCGAGCGACGGCCGGGACCCTGACCGCGATCGGTGGGATCGGGAAGACGACGGCGTCGGTGATCGCCGAATCGGTTGCCGGTGAGCTACCCGGCTACCTGGCGGACGTGCAGGAGAAATCGCCGGTATCACTGGCGAGTGGCGGCGAGGACCTCTACCGGGCAATCCGCGGCGACCTTCACGCCCACACCGACTGGAGCGACGGCGGCGCACCCCTGGACGAGATGGCGCGGGCGGCGACCGCCCTGGGTCACGAGTGGCTCACGATCACCGACCATTCGCCGCGCCTGACCGTCGCCAACGGGCTCAGTCCCGAACGTCTCCGACGCCAGATCGACGACATCGCCGACCTGAACCGGAGCTCGGGCGGGAGCTGCCACATCCTTACGGGCGTCGAGGTCGACATCCTCGACGACGGGTCACTCGACCAGACCGACGAACTGCTCGACCATCTCGACGTGGTGACCGCGTCGGTGCACTCGAAACTCAGGATGGACGCGGCGCCGATGACCCGACGGATGGTCGCGGCCGTGTCCGATCCACGGGTCGATGTGCTCGGCCACTGTACGGGCCGCCGGGTGACCGGGGGTCGGGGTGCGCGCCCGCAATCGGCCTTCGATGCCGCGAAGGTGTTCGCCGCGTGTGCCGATCACGGCACGGCGGTGGAGATCAACTCCCGTCCGGAACGGGTCGACCCGCCGGATGGTCTCATCGAATTGGCGCGTGACCTCGGCTGCCTGTTCGCGATCGATTCCGACGCGCATGCGCCCGGGCAGTTGGACTTCAAGGCCCTCGGCGCGGAGCGAGCGGAGCGTCTCGGTATCGAGCCGGACCGGATCGTGACCACGTGGCCTGTCGACCAGTTGCTCGCCTGGACGGCCGAGGGCGCCCGACCGTCACGCTGACGATCACCGGGAGGTGACGCCGGTGATGGGCATGGCAGATCCGACCGCTTGACGGAAGTCCTTCGTCGCCCGGGTCATGTGATTCGGGCTGGTCACGAGCACGATGCCGGTGGAACCGCCTGCCGACAGGATTCGGGCGCAATTGCGCGCATTCTCGATGGTGGTCCGCGAGCGGTTCTCGGGGGTGATCCGAGCCGGAGCGATGTGGTGGGCGACCAGCCAGCCCTTCATCGCCTGGGCCTCGGTCCGTCCGTGCCTGGGTAGGCCTCCGGTGGTGATCACCTGAGCTTGCGGGACCTCTCGGGCCAGCGGGAGCGCGGCACGGAGCCGTTGGAGGAGAACAGGTTTCATTGATCCATCGTGGTTCAGGGCGGCGCCGAGCACGATGATCCGGGTGCCGAACGGGTTGATGCGCAGCAGTAGTGGCACATCCGTCGCGGGACCACGTGCGCAGGCGGGCCCAAGCCCGGCCGCCGGATTCTGGCACTCCGGCGGTGCCGATCGGATACCCGCCGACACGGTGCCCGGCTCCGCCGATGCGGTTGCGTCGGTGTGTATCCACCCGCCGACCAGCAGCCCGACGGCGATCAGAATGGCAACCCATCGAAAATCTCTGCGCCCATACGGCATTGATCGTTCCTCCCCTGTGAGCACGCTGCACCGCCGGCCATCCGGCCGCCGGCGTGCCGACCCCCCGGGCAACACGTGGGTTCAGATGCTAGGGCCGAATCTGCCGCCGCGCCAGACCTGTCTCCGCGTGAGTTCGATACCTGCACGGACACTCAGTTGAACATTTGACCCAGTCGGATGACTTCGGCGAGATGACCGAAATGAGCTGTTACGCAATTCAATACATCGATGTTGAGCGATTGATCGGTCGGTCGTGGTGTTCACAAATGATATACGCCGTTAGCGATATCAAAACTTATGTTTTGCTTCACTTTTGGACACCGTGCGCTTACCTTTGCTCCGGCATGGGTGTGATCGCGGTCGCATGTCCCGGGGCGGGGGGCCACCGGACACCGCGCGGTCACCGACTACGAGAAGGAGTGCGAGCGAATGCGTCAATCGGTTGCGTCGCAGGGGTGGCGCCGACGGCTGGTGGGGGGAGCGATCGCGGTGGCCGCGGTGGTGTCTCTGGGATGGGGGGTCGCGGCCCCGGCATCGGCCGCCACCCAGCATGATCTCGATGCCACGATCAAGTCGGGTCTCAAGAAACAGGTGGCCGACGACGTCATCCTGAGTGGCTCGAGCACGTCGAAGGTACCGACCGGTAGCGGAAAGAAGGAGGACGACTTCTGGAAGGCCTTCGGCAACGGACTGCGCGATCCAGACGTCGCGCCGCCCGGTGCGAACGACTGGAGTTGCAAGGCTTCGGACGGGCGAACACCGGTCGTCCTCGTGCACGGGACCTGGGAAAATGCGTACGACAACTGGGCCTACCTCTCGCCCTATCTGAAGCGCGCCGGTATGTGCGTCTTCGCGCTGAACTACGGCATCCTGGGCGCCGGCGGTGGTGGCGGGCTCGGCAGCGTGATCCCGGGCGCCTACGGCACCGGCGACATCGCCCAGTCCGCCGAGCAGCTGGCGTCGTTCGTCGATCGGGTGCGATCCGCGACGGGCGCCTCGAAAGTGAACATGGTCGGGCATTCACAGGGCGGGCTGGTGGCGCGGCAGTACCTGAAGTTCAATGGTGGCGCGGGCAAGGTTGATCGCCTCGTGACGTTGGGCGCGACCAACCATGGGACGACGTTGCTCGGGATCGGCACGCTGGGGCGTGTCATCAACAATGCCGGAATCGATGTGCTCGGACCGATTGCGCTGGGAGTGGGCGTGTCCGGAATCCAGCAGGTCTACGACTCCGACTTCCTGAAGAAGCTCAATGCCGGTGGTGACACGGTGCCCGGGGTGAAATACACGGTCATCGGGACCAAATACGACGAGGTCACCACCCCGTATCAGTCGACCTTCCTCAACGGTCCGGACGTCCGCAACATCACCTTGCAGGACGGGTGTGGCATCGACACCTCCGATCACCTCGCGCTGAGCTATTCGCTGCGCGCGGTGTCGATCGTGCTCAACGCATTCTCGGCGAAGATCCCCGTCGTGCCCGGCGGCCCCGGGGTTCCGGTCCCGGTGGTCTGCTCGCCGAACGCCTGGTTGTTCGGCTGAGCAGTTCGATGCGATGAGTGCGACCGGCGGGCCTCGGGGAGAGTGGGCCCGCCGGTCGCATCGCGCGCCCGGGTCTACTTGACCTCGGAGCGCAGTACCCGGATCACCCCCAGCGTCAATGGGATGGCGATCCAGACGACTGCGGAGACGATCAGCCGGGCCCATTCGCTGCCGGTCGCCCAATCACCGGACTGGAACGGCGCATTGGTCGATGTGGTGTCGATCCATTGGCCGAGATTGTCCTTGAACCACGGCACGAGCTCGGTGACCAGGGACAGTGCGGTCGGCAGTGCGAAGTAGGCGACGATCGTGCCGGGTGTGTTGAGGATCAGTGCGGCGAAGGCGAAACCGAGGAGCAGGCCGAACATCTGCAGGAGGAACGAGTTGACCAGCCCCGCTGCGGTGAACGACCAGGCGCCCGCGGGATCGGTGAAGGCGATGCCCGCGATCACGTTTCCGACGGCTCCGAGGACGAGTGACAGAACCACCGCGCCGATGCCGGCGACCAGCGCGGCCAGGAGCTTGGCCGTGACGATGCGCTCGCGCCGCGGCTCCATGGTGAAGGTGGTGAGCGCGGTGCGCTGGCTCCACTCGCCCGTCACCAGCAGGATTGCGAGGATCGGCAGGATGATCCCGGTGGGGATGTTCATCATGCCGAAGAACTGACCGAAGTTCAGGTCGCCGGGCTTGTCGTGGTTGGCGATGAGCATCGCGACCACCACGACGACCGAGATCAATCCGATCGACGCGGTTAGCCAGAAGCCGGCCCGGGTGTCGACGAGTTTGCGTAGTTCGACGGCGGTGAGTCGGGTCAACGGGATCGACGCCGTTCGACAATCGACGGCAGTCGTGTTGTCGACGGGCGCGTTCTGTACGGGGACGGTCATGGCTGTGCTCCCTGGAGGACTGGTTGTTCGCGTTGAGTTCCTTGCGTGAGCTGCAGGAACATCTCTTCGAGTTGCGCACCGTCGCCCGGCCGCAGCTCCACCAGGACGATCCCGGAGGCGGCGGCGACCCGGCCCACGTCCTCGGGGGCGGCATCGGTGGTCAGCCCGCCCCCGTCCGCCGGTCGGGCATGGATGTCGGCGCGTGACAGGGCCGCTGCGAGCGCGGTGTCATCGAGTGAGCGGACCCGGGCACCGTTTCCGGCGAGGAGCTCGTCTTTGGTGCCCTGGGCGACGATCCGGCCGTGCCCGATCACCAGGATCTCGTCGGCGATGATCTCGATCTCGTGCAGCAGGTGCGACGACAGCAACACCGTTCCGCCACGATTCGCATAGTCCCGCAACAGAGTTCGCATCCAGTGAATACCTGCCGGATCGAGCCCGTTCGCCGGTTCGTCGAGGATCAGGATGTGCGGATCGCCCAGCAGCGCGTTCGCGATCCCGAGGCGCTGACGCATGCCCAGCGAGTAGTTGCGGACGCGACGGTCGGCCTCGTCGGGCGTCAGACTCACCATCTCGAGCATCTCCGTGACGCGTGACTTCGAGACGCCCAGCGTCATCGCGCTCAACCGCAGGATCTCGGCGCCGGTGCGCCCGGCGTGTTGGGCCGACGCGTCGAGGAGCACCCCCACCTGGGTCGCCGGGTTGGGGATGTCCCGAAAGGCCGTGCCGCCAATGGTCGCGGAGCCCGAGGTGGCCGGCGTCAAGCCGGCGATGATCCGCATGGTGGTGGATTTTCCGGCCCCGTTCGGTCCCAGGAACCCGGTGACCTGACCGGGTCTACAGGCGAAGGACACGTCATCGACAGCGGTGTGCTCGCCATATCTCTTGGTGAGGTTCTCGACGGTGATCATGGTGTCAATGGTTGGCGACACCGGTGCTGGCGCGCATCGGGCTCGCGGCCATTTCCGTGTGCGACCAAAGTCGGATGTCGGTGTGGCCGCGAGTACGAGGTGCCCCCGGGAACACCCCGACTACCGTGAGGGTGTGCGCCCCGAGGATTATCAGCCGCCGTTGACGTGGTGGAGTCACGGGTGGCGCCTGGTGCTGATGCTCCTGATAACCGGGATCGCCTGGGGTTCGCGGGTGGGCTATCAGTGGGAGCACGTTCGCTGGTGGTCCGTGGCCGACATGACCCTGGGCCTCATCAGCTACGTCCTCGTGTGGTGGCGGCGCTCGCATCCGGTCGCGGTCGCGACCCTCACCAATCTGGCGGGCATCCTCTCGGCGAGTTCGCTCGGACCGAGCACCCTGGCGATGGTGTCGTTGGCGACGAGACGGAAATGGCGGGAGATCATTCCGCAGGCCGTCCTCGCGGTCGGATGTGGGATTCTCGCCGAGGAGTTCTTCAACGTGCCCGATGTCGAGGAGCCTCTGCTGGTGCGTTACGGCACCATGCTGGCGGCCATCGCGACGATGATCGCGTGGGGCATGTACATCGGCTCGCGCCGGGAGTTGCTGGCGAGTTGGCGCCTACGGGCCACGCTTGCCGAGGCCGAGCAGGAGTCCGAGGTTCGGCGGGCCCGGTCGGTCGAGCGGGCGCGGATCGCCCGTGAGATGCATGATGTTCTCGCCCATAGGATCTCGACGGTCAGCATGCACGCGGGCGCACTGGCCTATCGCGACGACCTCGACCGCCGACAGGTCCAGGAAACCGCACAGACGATCCAGGAGACGTCGCACCTCGCCCTGACCGAGCTACGCGAGGTGCTCGGGGTCCTCCGGGAGGGGCCCGGTGACGCCGATCCGGAAGTACCGCAAGCACTTCCCGACGATCTCGATGCGTTGATCGAGGAGAACCGGGCGGGCGGGATGCGGATCGAGTACGTCTGCGCCGCGGACCTGATCGCCATCGCGCCGGCGCGATTCCGAACTCTGTACCGATGCCTCCAGGAGGCACTGACGAATGCACGCAAGCACGCGCCTGCCGCCACCGTCGCGGTACGGATCAAGGGCGACCCCGAATCGGGCGTCGACCTTCTCGTCGACAACCCGCTCCCGCTGCGGCACGAACCCACGACTGCGCCACCGAGTTCCGGACTGGGTCTCGTCGGTGTCGCGGAACGGGTCGCGTTGAGCGGGGGCCGACACTCCGCGGTACGCACCGACGACCGGCGGTTTGTCCTGCATGTCTGGCTACCGTGGCAGGCATGAGCGCGCACATCATGATCGTCGACGACGATCCGCTTGTCCGTTCCGGTCTACGACTGCTGCTCGGCGGCGATCCCGAGCTCGACGTCGCGGCCGAGGAGTCCAACGGCCAGGACGCCGTCGACCGGCACCGCGCCGAGCCGGTCGACATGGTTCTGATGGATCTCCGGATGCCCGTGATGGACGGGATCGCCGCGACCGCCGAACTCAAGGCGCTCGAGCGTCCACCGTCGGTCATCGTCCTGACGACCTTCGATGCCGATGACTACGTGGTCCGGGCGCTGGCGGTCGGGGCCGACGGATTCCTGCTCAAGGACACGGCACCGCAGGACATCGTCGCCGCGATCAAGAACGTCCTTCGCGGCGAGCCGGCGCTGAGTCCGTCGGTGACTGCCGCCCTGATCAAGCAGGTGGTGCACAACGGCGGTGTCGGCGGCCGTTCGTCGCCCGAGCGCGCGTCGCTGGCGAGTCTGACCGAGCGGGAGCGCGAGGTCGCCGTGTGCCTGGCGAAGGGTGCGTCCAACGCCGAGATCGCCGAGGAGCTCTACATGAGCGTGGCAACCGTGAAGGCGCACATCTCGCACATCTTCAGCAAGCTCGGGACCTCGAATCGGGTGCAGGTCGCGATCATCATGCACGACGCCGGCCGGGCCTGAGTCCGCGTCGACCTCGCGGGATGGTGGCGGAGACCGCCAAACCTGTGGAGACTGGACGGACACGGCACAACTGCCGCGGCCCGCTGCATCAGGAGGCTCACATGGCGGACAACAACGGACCATTCGGGATGAGCCCGGAGGATTTCGACCGTTTCGCACGCGAGGCCACCGACGGGGTCCGCGACATGGTCGGCAAGTTCCTCGCGAGTCCCGGCGGACAGGGCGGCACGTGGTCGGCGATCTTCGAGGACACCGGGCGCCGCACCCATCGTGAGCCCGAGACAACCGGTGACACCGGGACCGGCGTCTGGGCAGTCTTCGTCGTCGACGACGAGGGGGGTGCTCGCGTCGAGCAGGTCTACTCCACCGAACTCGATGCCCTCCGCGCGAACAAGCACAACACCGACCCGAAGCGGAAGGTGCGATTCCTGCCGTACGGGATCGCGGTGAGTGCGCTCGACGAAGACGACCTCCCCGAGGCCTGATCGACGCACCTGAGGCCTGATCGCCGATTTGCTAGCCTGGATCGGTCGAGGATGACAACCGGACGAGCCCGCCGTACCCGGCCGACGACAAGACGGTGGCTCTGGAGGTCACCGTCATGTCATGGCTCGTGCTCGTCGTATCGGGTGTCTTGGAAGCCGTCTGGGCGACCGCGATGGGCAAATCCGAGGGCTTCAGCCGACTCGGACCCAGCGTGGTCTTCGGCGTCGCACTGATCGCGAGCATGGCCGGTCTCGCCTATGCGATGCGCAGTCTGCCCACCGGAACCGCCTACGCCGTCTGGGTGGGCATCGGCGCAACTCTCACCGTGGTCTATGCGATGGCGACCGGCGAGGAGTCGGTGAGCCTGGTCAAGATCTTCTGCATCGTGGCCATCGTCGGCGGTGTGATCGGCCTCAAGATGGCCGGCTGACCGATCACTGCGCCGACCGTAGCGAGGCACGCCGGTCCTGTGCCTCGCGGAAGCGACGTTTCTGAACCTCCGTCCGCGGGGTGAGTTGCGGTACCTCGTGTGGCCGGCCGCTGTCGTCGGTCGCGACCATCGTGAAGTAGCAGCTGTTGGTGTGCCGTCGTTGTCCGGTACGCACATCTTCGGTATCGACCCGGATCCCGACCTCCATCGACGTGCGCCCCGTGTAGTTGACGGACGCGGTGAGGGTGAGGACCTCGCCGACCCGGATCGGTTCCCGGAAGATCACCCGGTCGACCGAGAGGGTGACCGCGTACCTCCGCGAATAGCGGCTTGCACACGCGTACGCCACCTGATCGAGCAGCTTGAGCACTGTGCCGCCGTGGACATTCCCGGCGAAGTTCGCCATGTCGGGCGTCATCAACAGCGACATCGACAGACTGATGCGCTCGGATGACTCGTCGGCGGAACCACCGACGGCCTCCGGGTCGTCGAGGGTCTCCATCGTGCGACTCCAATCGCGGGTGAGGGTGTGGTTCCAACCCTGTCACCTACCCGACGGTCAGGTCGGGTTGTTGGTGTCGTTGCCCGGAGATGCGAGGTGCCGGGATGCGAGGTGCCGGTCGCGCCTACCGGTGCGGGGGCTCGGCGAGTCCCCGTGCCATGCCGACGCCTGCGCCGATTCCGGCTCCCATCGCGGTGAACGGGGCTGCGGTCACCGCGGCCCCGATGGCGGCCCCGGCGACCGGGCCGACAACCAGGCCGGCGGGCAGGAAGGGCACACCGGCGACCAGCCCGGCGACTCCGCCGACCACTCCGCCGGCCGCGGCCAGCGGTGCGCCGACCGTCGCGGTCGCGATCGCCGCACCGGCAGTCGCGTCGCCGACGGTCGTCGCGGCGACGCGGTCCGAACGTGCGGGGTCGAGGCCCATCGAGTCACCCGCGGCCGCGACCTGGGCCTCGGCCCCCGCGGCCGCATCGTTCACCTGTCGCGTCTGTTGCGCCGGCAACCAGTCGGGCGCCGGCGCCTGGAGATCACCGGCGCGCACGGTTCCCGGGGTCGGCGTGATCGGCTTGACCGGTGCCACCGGCCTCGGTGCGTGGAGTGAACTCAGATCGAGTGGTCCCAATGGCTGCGTCCGCTGGACCCGGGTCCCGCGGCCGTTTCGCTGATCTCCGGCCTTGGTGTCGACGTCATCCGACCGGGGGCTGACCGCTGGGCGCGGTGCGGCGGCCTCCGAGACGGCCGGTGGTGGCGAGAGGTGCGGTGCGAGCGCGGGCAGCGACGGCATGGGCACGGCGGGCATCGCGGGCAGTGTGGGAATCGACGGCATCGGCGCACGATCATGCGACGGCGGCGCGGCCGGCGCCGCCGACGCGGCCCCGGCAGCGGCGAACGCGAACACCACCGGTGCGGATCCTGCGGCGACGAATGTCGCCATGCGGCGGTGCTGGTTCGGTGCGCGGTGACGGCCTCGTGTGCGATTGCTCATGCGTTCTAACCTCCGGCTTGTCGTAGATCAGTGGTCCTTCTATCGAGCATTCGCGTGGTGCTCGTCAGCGGATTGGTCGAGATGTCGATTCGCCCGGCACGCGACGGGATCGGGCCTGAACCTCGCTGTGCCAGGATGTTCCACATGATGCTGCTGGCCGAGGCGTCGTCCGAGATGGACACGACGGCGATCGAATCGCTCTTTTGGATCGCCGCAGCGGCGGTGGCGTCACCACTGATCTCCCGGTTGACTCGGGGGTATGTGCCCGACGCGGTGGTGCTGCTCGCCGCGGGAATGGTCGTCGGGCCGAACATGCTGGGCTGGGCCGACAACGACAGTGTCGCGATCTTGAGCCAGATGGGCCTCGGACTGCTCTTCCTGTTGGCCGGCTACGAGCTGGACCCGCAATTGCTGAGCGGCAAGTCGGGGCGAGTCGCACGATTCACCTGGCTGATCGGTCTGGTGTCCGCGCTCGTCGTCGTGTCCCTGACAGTTCCGGGCGAGGGTTTCTCCACCCACATCGCCGTGGCCATCGCGCTCACCTCGACCGCGCTCGGCACACTGCTGCCGATAATCCGTGAGGCCGGTGTTCTCGACACCCCACTGGGCCGCTCGGTGATGGCGCACGGTGCGGTGGGGGAGTTGGGTCCGATCCTGGCCATGTCGCTGCTGCTGACCAGCCGAGACGTCATCGGAGCTCTGGTGGTGCTGGTGCTCTTCGGTCTGGCCGCGGTGATCATCGGCGCTGTGCCGCAACGGCTCATCGCGCGTGTGCCCGGCGTGCGACGAGCCGTGACCGTCATGCGCGGAGGCACAATTCAGTTGCCGGTGCGGATCGTCATCCTGCTACTCGTGTCACTGATGACGGTGGCGGCCGTGTTCGACCTCGACGTGGTGCTCGGGGCCTTCGCGGCCGGCCTGATCCTGCGGCGCCTCATCGGGCCCGAACAGCAAGAAGTGGGCAAGTCTCTCGAGGTGATCGGGTTCGGTGTCTTCATCCCGGTCTTCTTCGTGACGTCCGGGATGGGTATCGACGTGACGGCAGTGCTCGGACACCCGGGGATGTGGGCGGCCCTCGTCGCAGCGATCGCGGTGGCCCGAGGGCTGCCGGTGTGGCTGAGTGAGCGTTACATCGAACACGGGTCGAATCTTGAATTCGGTCACGAGCGCGCACAGCTGGCGCTCTACGCCGCGGCGGGACTCCCGATCATCGTTGCGGTGACACAGGTCGCGACGGCGTCGGATCTGATGTCGATCGGGGTCGCGTCGACCCTTGTCGCGGCCGGCGCGACGACGGTCCTGCTCTTCCCGATGATGGCACGGCTGATCGGTGCCCGACATCGGAGTGACCTGACGACGTGAGCCGGGCCGAGTCGTGTCGTCATCGACACTCCTCGACCCGGCTCACGGGTCAGACGTGGAGCTCTGCTCTGAGAATCAGAGGTTGGAGCCGCACACCGGCCAGGCGCCCGGACCCTGCGAGGCGAGAACATTCTCGGCCACGCGGATCTGCTCGGCCTTCGAGGCGTTCGCGGGGCTACCGGACCCGCCGTTGGCCTCCCAGGTGCTCTGCGAGAACTGCAGACCGCCGTAGTAGCCGTTTCCGGTGTTGGTGGACCAGTTGCCACCGCTCTCGCACTGGGCGACAGCGTCCCAGTTGCCCGCCGCCGAAGCGGTGCCGGCGAATGCGGCGAGCGGGGCCAGGGACAGTGCGCCGACAACTCCGGCGCGTACAGCGAGCTTCTTCATACTCATGGTCATCGTTCCTCCTATCGCCGCCCCGTAGCGGGCTGGGCAGCTGATCTTCGGACCGGTGGCGACCGTACAAGATGGGTAACGGATAGGTCACGCCGACACGGTGACCTGCGGCATTGGGGTAACGCTCAGATAACACCTGGGGGATTCCGGTGAATTGCCTGCGCATCGCGGTGATTTGCGGCGAATCATCACTTTCCACAATCAAATCCACGGTGACGAAGAACACATCTCAACTGTGTTCTGTGTCACAGCATTTCGGCGGAAATAGGGCTTTCGGATCAGCCCAGATCCCTGCGCACGTCGTCGTCGAGAGAAGCCCGTACGAGGGCGGCCGCCAGCACGGCCGGTCGGCCGTCGGCCAGCCGAGCCAAGTCGGCGGAATCGTCGGGCAGACCCAGGTCCGCCGTGACCGCGAGCGCTCGCTTGTCGAAGTACGGCGCGACCCACTCCCAGACCGACTGCACCTCGCGCAGGAACACGTCCGCACCGACCGGGCCGATCCCGGTGAACTCCTGTAGCAGCGCGGCGGCCCGGCCGACGTCGCCGTCGGCCGTGTCCGCCAGTGCGCGTAGATCGCCGTGATGGTCGTCGAGGACCTTCCGGCCTGCTTCGCCGAGCCGGGTGGCCGTGCTCTCGTCGTAGCGGACGTAATGACCGCGACCCAGAGCGTCGACGAGCGACTGCCACTCGGCCGTGGCCATCTTCTCCGGCGTGCGATAGCCGGCGGAGAACAGCTCGCGGGCCGCCGCGACGGCGATGTCGGCAGAGATGCGGGTGCTGAGCAGAAGCGAGAGTACGAGGAGTTGGAACAGTGGTGCCGGCGTGTCCTTGAGCGTGATGCCGGCCTCGTCGGCATACGTCCGACCGGCGCGCTCGACGAGCGCGCTCGCGATCTGCTGCTGTTTCTCGGTGGCCATGGTTCCTCCTCACCGACCGGCGGACTCGCGTGAGGCCTCGATCTCTTGTTCGCGGTCCTCCTCGCGCCGGCGACGTCCGCGTTCGCGATATCCGTAGGTCGCGGCGAGGATGTCGGAGTAGCTGTCGGCGCTGGAACCGACGGCTCCGGCCACCGTGCCCATCGACGTCGCCAGCCAGGCCAGATATAGATAATTGTGGAACGACGCGCTCTGGAGGCTCAACTCCTGCGCCAGAAAACCGGAGTCGATCACGGCGAGCGCGGCACACACCGTGGTGACGAACAGGCCGATGTACAACACTGCGGCGTTGAGCAGCACTGTCGTCGCGGTCGCCGCGTTGTAAAGCCGGGCGCGCGCCGGAGGCAGCATGCCCTTCCGTTCCCACAGCCGGTTGTTGACGATCAACCACACCGTCATCACGACCATCGACAGCAGCGACAGACCGGCGAGGCGCCACGGGCTGAGTGCATTGGCCATCGCCCAGATAGAGGAATAGAAGACGCCGAAACTGGCGGTGGCGGCGGCAGCTGCCATCAGGCCGGTCAGGGTCGGGATGAGCCTCCACGGGTGGTTGCCGCGGACCATTCCGGCAACCATCCTGGTGCGGCTCAACAACTTCCCGGAGGCCAGATACTCGAGATCGTCCCGGTCGGCCGGGAACCAACGCGCGCCGTGGACGGCGCTCCTCGCGTGCGGCGAGCGAACACGCCTGACCGCTGCGACGATCACGGGCAGCAGCCGATGGGTGACGATGCCGAGTGCCGGCAGCGACACGACCACCGTGGACCGGTTGTGGTCGACCTCAGCGATCATGCCTCGTCGCCCGTCCATACGCGGGAACTCGGTGATCACGACGACCACCGAGGCTTCATCCCCTGGGTCGCGCAGCCGCTCCGGAACGAGGAGTCCGCCGTCTGGGTTCAGCGCGAGGGTTTCGGTGTCGACCTTGAGTGAGTCGATCCCGGCACTGTCCCGCAGGCGTTCATCCAGCCGGTCGCGGATCCGGTCGACGGCAGCCGTCGGCGGGCCCGGATCGGCGACGACCCGTACCGACCACGGAGTTGTGTCAGCATGATCGGCCACGCCGTGAAGGCCCGCGTCGCCGGAGTTGTGTTCGCGGTGATCCACCATGCATCCAGTACTACCCGCCGCGACAGCGGGTCAATCCCGGATGCCGTCCACCGGTTGGCACGTCGCCGATCAGCAGCAGCGAGCGCCGGGGTTGCGGTCCTGTTCGGCGTACCGGTGCCGCCAATATTCCCGCTCGGAGAGCGGGGGCCGATCCGGGTGTGTGCGTGCGGCGTGGTCGAGATAGTGCGCATAGTCGCGGTCGCCCATCACGCTGCCGACGTACCAACTGACGGCGTCCCAACCACGACG
The DNA here is from genome assembly GCF_049847105.1 of Gordonia sp. DT218. Lineage (NCBI taxonomy): Bacteria > Bacillati > Actinomycetota > Actinomycetes > Mycobacteriales > Gordoniaceae > Gordonia > Gordonia sp. DT218. Next base: position 539,314 of record NZ_JBNCNS010000002.1, read on the forward strand.
GATGGTGGCGATCACGGCGATCTCGTCCCGCTCGACGGTGACTCGCTCGACGGTGACTCACTCGACGACTCGATCGTCGGATGGGCCGCGAGATACTCGTCCCACTCTCGCTGGATCTGTTTCTCGGCGGGCGTCGCGACGAGCCCGCGCGGTCCGAAGATATTCGACGGCACCGGTTCCTCCTCGGTGGTCGGCATGCCACCTAGTCGGAGCGCCCGGAAGCAGATGTAGGCGCCGACGACGGCGACGATCAACACCAGGACGGCGAAGATGATCGACAGGGTGCCCTGGATGAAGGTGTTCCGGATGACCGCGTCGATCTCGTCCGCGGATTTCGCCGTCTTGAACGTCGTCAGACCCTGGTCCTTCGCATCGACGAACGCGCTGTGCTGCGACCAGTATCCGATGGACGGGTTGCCGGAGAAGATCTTCTGCCACGACGCCCACATGGTGACGATCAAATCCCAGATCAGCGGTACTCCCGGGATCCAGGCCCATTTGACCTGGCCTCGTTTGAACATGACGACCGTGACGACGGTCAGTGCGACCGCCGCGAGCAACTGGTTGGCGATGCCGAACAGCGGGAACAGCGTGTTGATGCCGCCCAGTGGGTCGGTGACACCCATCAGCAGGATCGATCCCCACAGTGCGCAGACGATGACCGTGCACAGCCAGGCGCCGGGACGCCACGACGGATTCTTGAATCGCTTTGCGCCGGGCAGGTTCCCGATGCCGTCAGAGAGCATGAATCGCGCGACACGGGTGCCCGCATCGACGGTCGTCAGGATGAAGAGCGCCTCGAACATGATCGCGAAGTGGTACCAGAACGACCGCAGCGATTCGCCGCCGATCGCGTCCTGGAGCGTGTCGGCCATGCCCATCGCGAGCGTCGGGGCGCCACCGGTCTTGGACACGATCGACGACTCACCCACGCCCTCGGCGGCCTGCTGGAGATGTTCGGCGGTCGCCGGGGTGCCGCCCAGGCCGAGGCCGTTGACGTAGTCCGCGGCCCCTTCGGCCGTGCCGCCGGTGACCGCCTTCGGGGCGTTCATCGCGAAATAGAGGTGTTGATCGAGGATGCACGCGGTGATCAGTGCCATGATCGCGACGAAGGACTCGGTCAGCATGCCGCCGTATCCGATGACCCTGGCCTGGCTCTCCTTTGCCAGCATCTTCGGTGTGGTGCCGGAGGCGATCAGCGAGTGGAATCCGGACAAGGCGCCACAGGCGATCGTGATGAACAGGAATGGGAACAGCGCACCCGCAAAGGCCGGGCCCTTTCCGTTCCAGGCGAAGTCGCTGACCGCCGGCGCCTCCATCACCGGGCGGACCAACAGGATGCCCACGGCGAGCAGTGCGATGGTGCCGACCTTCATGAAGGTGGAGAGATAGTCGCGTGGCGCCAGCAGCAACCACACCGGCAGCACGGCGGCCGCCACTCCGTAGATGATGATGGCCCAACTGAGGAAGACCGGCGAGAGACTGAACCAGTCGTTGCCCCAGGAGGATTCGCCGACGTAGCGGCCCGCGACGATTGCACCGAGCAGCAGCACCACACCGATGATCGACACCTCGCTGACCCGACCGGGCCGGAGGTAGCGCAGGTAGACCCCCATGAACAGGGCGATGGGGATGGTCATCGCGATCGAGAACACGCCCCACGGACTATCGGCCAGGGCATTGACGACCACCAGTGCGAGGACCGCGATCAGGATGATCATGATGACGAAGACGGCGACGATGGCCGCAGTCCCGCCGAACGCGCCCAGCTCGTCGCGGGCCATCTGGCCGAGACTCCGTCCCCGACGACGGGTCGAGATGGACAGCACCAGATAGTCCTGCACGCAACCGGCGAACACTGCGCCGATGATGATCCAGATCGTGCCCGGCAGATAGCCCATCTGGGCGGCCAGCACCGGACCGACGAGGGGCCCGGCGCCGGCGATGGCCGCAAAGTGATGACCGAACAGCACCCGGCGGTCGGTCGGCATGTAGTCGCGTGCGTTGTCCAGGACCTCGGCGGGCGTTGCGTGATCGTCGCGGGGCTTGACGACCTTCATCTCGATCATCCGGGCGTAGAAACGGTACGCGATGACATACGTACAGACCGCGGCCAGGACGAACCACACCGCGTTCACGGTCTCGCCACGGACGAAGGCGACGATCGCCCAGGAGACCGCGCCGATCAACCCGATGATGGCGAACAGGATCTTCTTGCCGGTCGTCATCGGCGAGCGATCGATGATCGCCACGGGCGGCCGATCGGGATCGGTTCTGACGTACTCGAAGTTCGGGTCGTCCGCGCGTTCGTCGGTAACCGTCATCGGCGCTACCTTCCTCATCACGAGTGTGGCCCGGGTCACTATACAGCCCGTACGGGGACCCACTCGGCGGGGACATTGAATCGAGATATCGCCTCGGGCAGGCTGGCTTCATGCCCACTCAATCGCCCTCCCCGTCGCGGCCCGGTGACCATCACGCGCGAGCCGTCGAGATCGTCGCCGCCCTCTCGACGACACAGAAGGCCGCCCTCACATCGGGAGCATCGTTCTGGCACACCGTGGGATTCGCCGACCACGGTGTCGAACCGTTGATGCTCACCGACGGGCCGCACGGAATCCGCAAACAGGCGGGCGATGCCGACGCCCTCGGCATCAACGACTCGGTTCCGGCGGTCTGTTTCCCGCCGGCGGTGGCGATGGCCTCGTCGTTCGATGCTGCCGCGATCGAGCGCGTCGGGGATGCGCTCGGGATCGAGTGCGTCGCCGAACGGGTCGGGGTGATCCTCGGGCCGGGCGTCAACATCAAGCGGTCACTGCTCGGCGGGCGGAACTTCGAATACCTGTCCGAGGACCCATATCTGACGGGCCGCATCGGGGCCGCCCTGGTGCGCGGCGTGCAGGGGCATGGCATCGGGACCTCGGTCAAGCATTTCGCGGTCAACAACCAGGAACACGAACGTCTCCGGGTCAGTGCGGACGTGGACGAGCGCCCGCTGCACGAGATCTATCTCAGGGCGTTCGAGCACATCGTCCGCACCGAACAGCCGTGGACGATCATGGCGTCGTACAACAAGATCAACGGTGTGTATGCGACCGAGAACACCTGGCTTCTCACCGAGACGCTGCGGGGGCGATGGGGATTCGACGGGCTGGTGGTCTCCGACTGGATGGCGGTCGACGACCGGGTGGTGGCGCTGAGCGCCGGACTCGATCTGGAGATGCCGTCGAGTGGGGACGTCGGACCGGACGCGGTGCGGGCCGCGGTGGATCGGGGCGACGTGGCTGTGGAGGTACTGGATGCCGCGGCCTGCCGGGTCGTCGAGCTGGCGTCGGCCGCAGCGGAGAACGGAGCCGACGGCGCGGCGTACGACCGCGAAGCGCACCACCGCCTGGCGCGGGAGGTGGCGAGGCGCTGTCCGGTCCTGCTGAAGAACGATGCCGTCGACGACGCCGGTCCGGTGCTGCCGCTCTCCCGATCGACGTCGGTCGCGGTGATCGGCGAGTTCGCGCGGACACCGCGCTATCAGGGCGGCGGCAGTTCGAAGATCAATCCCTTCCGCCTCGACGTCGCGCTCGATGAGATGCGGTCGCTCGCCGCCCCGGACGCAGTGTCGTTCGCACCCGGATTCGCGATCGCCGCAACGGAATCCGACGATCAGATGGTCGATGCGGCGGTCGATGCCGCCCGCCGGTCCGAGGTCGCGGTGGTCTTTCTCGGACTCGGCGACGACGACGAATCCGAAGGCTTCGACCGCACCGACTGGCGCCTGCCCGCACCGCAGCTCGAACTGCTCAGGCGGGTCCTCGAGGGGAACCCGCGGACCGTCGTGGTGCTCTCCAACGGAAGCGTGGTCGACCTCGCCGAGGTCGATGCGGCCCCTGCGGTGCTCGAGGGCTGGCTGCTCGGGCAGGCCGGTGGCGGAGCGATCGCCGACATCCTCTATGGCGTGGCCGATCCGTCCGGACGTCTCGCGGAGACGATCCCGCTCCGGCTCGCCGACAGTCCGTCGTTCCTGGACTTCCCCGGCGAACAGTTGCACGTGCGCTACGGCGAGGGGATCTTCGTCGGGTATCGGTGGTACGACGCTCGTGATCTCCCGGTCCGCTATCCGTTTGGCCACGGATTATCCTACACTACAATGGAATTCGACGACATCGAGGTGACGTCGACAACGGCGGGGCTCGAGCTCGGCGTCACGGTGTCGAATACGGGCGCTCGCGAGGGGCGGGCGGTGGCGCAGGTCTATCTCGGCCTGGACGACTCGGTGGTCGCCCGCCCGCCCCGGGAGCTGAAGGCGGTCGGGATCGCCGACCTCGAGCCGGGAGGATCGCAGCGTCTCGGACTGCGGATACCGAGATCCGAACTCGCCTATTGGGATCGGGCGGCCGACGACTGGGTCGTGGAAGGCGGCGCCTACCGGGTGGAGGTCGGCGCGTCGAGCCGCGACATCCGGGTGGTCACCGCCGTCGAGGTGCCCGGCGACGATCGCACCGCACCCGTCGGCCCGTCGTCGACGGTCGGTGAAGTGCTCGACCATCCGATCGCGGGACCCGAATTCCGTTCCCGGATCGCGGCATTGATGGGCGTCGACGAAATCGACCCGGCCATCCTGATGATGGTCTCGTCGTTCCCGATCGGCCGTATCTCGCCGATGCTGGGCCTCGACGAGGCCGCGCTCGACGAGTTGCTCGCCTAGCCCGGGGCCACGCGGCGGCGGAGAGTGACGCGGCCACCACGGCGGGGCGAGTAGGCCACGCCACGACTGTGCCACGCCTCGCCCTTGGCCGATGTCGGCTCGATGACGAAGTCCCGCAGCAGGCTTCGCAGGACGACGTCCATCTCCATGTGGGCGAATGCCGCGCCGATGCACCGGCGGGTCCCGCCACCGAACGGGAGCCACGCCTGTCCCGGTGTGTTCCCGACGAACCGGTCGGGATCGAAGCGCTCCGGGTCGGCGAACTGCCTGCTGTCGTCGTGTAGGAGGGAGATGGCGACCAGGACGTTGTAGCCCTGGGGGATTCGATAGGGGCCGAGCTCGAGGAGTTCGGTGACCACATGGCGGCCGGCCAGGTCGATGACCGGGCGGCTGCGCTGGATCTCCATGATGGTGGCCATCCGGAGCTCGCTGCCACCCTCGTCGGCCTCGTCGACCAGTGCGCGAAGGACGTCCGGATTCCGTTGTAGCCGTTCGATTGCCCAGGCCAATGTGGTCGCGGTGGTCTCATGGCCGGCCACCAGGAGCGTGAGCAACTCGTCGCCGATCTCGGCGTCGGTCATCGACGAACCGTCGTCGTAGGTGCTCTGGAGCATCAGCGCGAGGATGTCGTCGCGCTCGTCGAGCCGGGGATCCGCGCGTGCCTTCGCGATGAGCGTCGCGAGGGTGTCGACGTAGACCTGCCGGCGGGTGACGAAGTTGCGTCGTGGATCCAGACGGCCCAGGGAGAACGGGATGTCGGGGGTGGATGCGAGGCGGGAGCCGACTGTCACCAGCGGCGGGATGATGTCACGCAGCGTGTCGAGTTCGCGCCCGTCAGCGCCGAAGACCGTCCGGAGGATGACGTTGAGTGTCACGCGCATCATCGGTTCGAGGGTGGCGAATTCGGTGCCCATCCGCCAGGTCCGTGCCTCCGCGTCGAATTCCTCGGCAACCACGGCTTCGTATTGCTTGATCCTCCGTCCGTGCAGCGGGGGAGTGAGGAGTTTGCGGCGGCGGCGGTGGTCAGTGCCCTCGAGTGCGAACATCGATCCGTCGCCGAGGATGCGGCCCAAGTTCGGCTGGACGTTGGCGACCTGGTCGGTAGACGTGGTGAACAGCTGCTTGGCCGTGGTCGGATCGGCGATGACGACGACCTTGCCGAACAACGGGATTCGGAGTGTGAAGGCGGGGCCGTACCGACGGGCAAAGGCGGCGAGCGTCTGGCGGCGCCGGGCCACGAACCCGAGACCCTGCACGAACGGGGGCAGGTGCGGTCCGGGTGGCAGTACCGGCGACGGGTCGGGCGATGTGCTCGAGTCGGCGACGGATCTTCCGATCGGTTGTGCGGCGACCATGTGCGAATCCCTTCCCGGGCGACGGGTGACGGCGGCTGGTACAGCGGCGTACCGGTCCGACGGTACGCTCGCGTTCCGCGTTGTCGCAAGGGGACGGGGTCGTATGGTTGGGGGGTGTCCGATGCAGCTGTGTCCGAGGCGGCCCCGACGGAGGCCGACGACGGGAGGGCGCCGACCGGCCCCGGCGGCGGGAGAGTGTCACCGCTGCGGCAACGCCTGCTCGATGCCATGGCCAGATGTCTGATGGACCGCGGATATCGGGAGACCACGGTCGCCGATGTGGTGCGGGTCGCCCGTACGTCCCGCCGGTCCTTCTATCAGGAATTCAGTGACAAACAGGCGTGTTTCGTCGACCTGCTGCAGACGACCAACGACGCCATGGTCGCGGCGATCGCCGGCGCAGTCGATCCGGCGGCCGAATGGAGAACGCAGATCCGGCAGGCGGTCGAGGTGTACGTGTCCGTCACCGACGAACATCCGGAGATCGCGTGGAGCTGGATTCGTGAGCTGCCGGCTCTCGGTGAGTCGGCGCGGCGGGTGCAGGTCGAGGCGATGGAGTCATTGATCGATGTACTGGTGCCGTTGACCGACAATCCGCAGATGCGGGCCGCGGGCATCGCCCCGATGACACGCGAGATCGGTGTGATGATCTGGGGTGGCATCCGTGAGCTCGCGGCCTCGGCGCTGGAGGAGAACCGCTCACTCCACACCATCGTCGAGCCGGCGGTCGCCGCGTGTATCGCGTTGGTGGGTGCCAACATCGAGGGTTGATCGGCCACCGAGATCCGTACTATGTTGTCGACGGTGGCGATACGGTTGGAATTGGACGGTCGACGGGCCCTGCTAACGGGGGCCGGGCAGGGCGTGGGCAGAGGGCTGGCGTTGGCCTTCGCCGAGGCGGGAGCCGAGGTGCTGGTGAACGATCTCGGCCGGGAGCGCGCAGATGCCGTCGTCGACGAGATCCGGTCCGCCGGTGGCGTCGCCACCGCGGTCCCGTTCGATGTGACCGATCACCGTGCCGTCGCCGACGCGGTCGCCGCTTCGGGGACGATCGACATCCTGGTGAACAATGCCGGCAATGCGGGTGCGGGCCCGTTCACGGTGGGTCGTCGCTTCCACGAGACCGATCCGGTCGACTGGGAGCCGTTCATCCAGGTCAATCTCTACGGCGTGATGCACTGTACGCATGCGGTGCTGCCGGACATGATCGCTCGTGGCTGGGGTCGCATCATCACCATCGTCTCCGACGCGGCGCGTACCGGCGATCGCAACAGCGCTGTGTACGCGGCGGCGAAGGCCGGCGCGGCAGGGTTCGTGCGTTCGATCGCGATGGAGGGCGGACGCCACGGGATCACGGTGAACAGCATCGCGCTCGGCACCATGCACACCCCGCTCACCGAGGCGCTCTGGGACGACCCGGACTCGCCACGAGCCAAAGCGATACTGCAGAACTACCAGATCCGCCGCCCCGGAACCGCCGACGACCTGGCACACCTCGCGGTTCTCCTTGCCGGCGATCAGGGTTCGTGGATCACCGGGCAGACCATCCCGGTCAACGGCGGGTACTCGTTCGCGCTCTGAGTGCCGGGCGGCCCCGACGATCCGGGCGGGCCGGATTCCGCGATCCGGCGGTAAATACTGTTAGATCAACAGTAAGCGGGCCCGTAATGTGGTCGGCAATACCGACCGGAGTACCTGAGGAGGCGTTCGTGGCCCTCGACGACCTGTCGGTGCCGCCCGATCATCGGCGTCCGGACCGGCGGGGGGCCGTTCGGGTGGTGTCGCGCTCGACGATCTCGTCCACGGAGAATCCTTGGACAGCAACGATTTCGCCGATGTCGAATCCGACGACGTCGCGGCGATCCGGTACACGTCGGGAACCGCCGGACGACCCAAGTGGGTGGTGGTCACCCACCGCGGCATCATCACCAATGCGATGGACATGGGTTCATGGCGCTGCGACCGGCAAGGTCGCGAAGAAGGTGCTGAAGACCCAGGTGCTCGCCGACGTCGATGCCGTGGTCCGGGTGGGCTGGCCGCTACCGCCAGGCGCCGCGGGTGTACTGGTCGGGATACGGCGCGTCCTGACGTGCGAGACCGAGTTCGTGCGCGGCGCGCAACGGCCAGGCGGCCTCACGGATGGCGGCGCGTGCGAGCAACACCGCCGCGATGTCGTCGTCCCCTGCGACCTTCTCGGCCTGGTCCGGCTGCGTGATGAGTCCGACTGCGGCGGTGTCGATTCCCGACTCGCGGTGGACCGAGCGCGCGAACTCCACCTGGTATCCGGGTCCCACCGGGATGTCGGCGTGTACATTGCCGCCGGTCGACACGTCGATCAGGTCCACACCGCGGTCACCGAGCAACCGGGCGAGCCGACCACTGTCGGCGGGGTCCCACCCGCCCTCGGTCCAGTCCGTGGCGGAGATGCGGACAAACAATGGCTTGCCGTCCGGCCACGCCTGCCGGACCGCCTCGACGACCTCGAGCACGATCCGGACGCGATTGTCGAAACTTCCGCCATAGGAGTCGTTGCGCTCGTTGGACAGTGGCGACAAGAACTGATGCAGCAGGTAGCCGTGCGCCGCATGGATCTCGACCACGTCGAAACCGGCGGCATCGGCGCGACGGGCCGCGTTCGCGAACGCCTCCACCACCTCAGCGATCTGGTCGGTGCTCAGCGCGGCCGGCGCTGCGAATCCGTCGAAGGCGATCGGCGACGGCCCGACCGTGGTCCAGCCTCCCTCGGCTGCGGGCACGCTGCCGGACTGTTCGGCGAACGGCGAATACACCGACGCCTTGCGGCCTGCATGCGCGAGTTGGACGCCGACGGTGGCGCCCTGGTCGTGCACGAAATCGGTGATCCGCCGCCACGCCCCGGCCTGTGCGTCGTTCCAGATCCCCGCGTCCTGAGCGCTGATGCGTCCGTCCGGCGTGACCGCCGCCGCTTCGCTCAGGATGAGCCCGAATCCCCCGGTGGCCCGCGCACCCAGGTGCACGAGGTGCCAGTCGGTGGGTACGCCGTCACCGGCGAAACAGCTGTACTGGCACATCGGGGCGAGCCAGATGCGGTTGGGGATCTCGAGATCGCGGATGGTCAGCGGGCGGAAGAGAGTGGGACTGGTGGTCACGTGAGACAAGAACGTCACGACCGGGACGAGAGATTCCCGGATCGCACAAACGGATTGTTCGGTGACTGACGGAGCTGGTCTGACGGGGCAGCGGGTCTGACGGGGCACTGGTCTGACGGGACACTGGTCTGACGGGGCACTGGTCTGACGGGGCACTGGGTCGAAACGCGTGTCGCCGACGCCGCCGAGCGGGGAGAGTGGAGTCATGTCCATCACCGTCACAACCGACGCTTCGATCGGTGTCATCACCCTCGACGATGCCCGCCGCCGTAATCCGCTCTCGACCGACACGATGCGGGCGATCACCGACGCGTTGCGGCAGTTCGATGCGGACCGGGATGTACGGGTGATCATCATCCGAGCACTCGGCCCGGCCTTTTCCGCCGGGCACGATCTCGGTGAACTCGTCGACCGCACCCTCGATGACGAGCGCGCTGCATTCGCGGTGTGCACCGAGCTGATGTCCGCAATCCACACGGTCCGGCAACCGGTGATCGCCGAGGTCGCCGGAATGGCCTTCGCTGCAGGCTGCCAACTGGTCGCCACCTGCGACCTCGCCGTTGCCGGTATGTCGGCGCGGTTCAGCACCCCCGGCGTGCGGATCGGCTTGTTCTGCTCGACGCCGATGGTCGCCCTGACGAGGGCGATCGGACGAAAGCGGGCGATGAAGATGCTGCTCACCGGTGATGCCGTCGACGCGGCCACCGCGGCCGACTGGGGGCTGGTCAACGACGTGGTCGACGACAGCGAACTTCCCGCGGTGGTCAGGGATCTGGCGTTGCGGATTGCTGGATCGAGTGCGTCGACGCTGGCGATCGGAAAGGCGGCGTTCTACCAGCAGGTAGACCTCGGAGAGGACGAGGCCTACCTGCTGATGCAGGAGACCATGGCAACCAACGCGATGACCTGCGACGCCCAGGAAGGGATGTCGGCCTTCCTGGAGAAACGCACACCGGTATGGACGGACTCATGACAACACACGCGCGAGTCGCGGTCAGCTCGTCGTCAGGCGCGCAAACCTAGCCACATGTGCGTCGGCCGAACCGAATTCGTACTCGATCGCGGTGAGCCGGCGGAAGAAGTGGCCGATGGCCAGCTCCTCGGTCATGCCCATGCCCCCGTGCAGCTGGACGGCGTTCTGTCCGATGAAGCGGGCCGCGCGACTGATCGTCACCTTGGCCGCCGACACCGCGGCTGCCCGCTCGGCCGGTGGCGCATCGAGCGTGAGGATCGCGTAATACTGTGCGGCCACGGCCTGTTCGAGCTCGATGTACATGTCGACCATCCGGTGCTGCAGCGCCTGGAAGCTCCCGATCGATGCTCCGAACTGCTGGCGCTGCTTGGCATATTCGACCGTGTCGTCGAGGACCTTCCGCATGGCGCCGACGGCCTCCGAGACAACTGCCGCCGTCGCCTCGTCCCACGCCCGCTCGAGGAGGGGGAGTGCCGCGTCCTCTGGACCGATGAGCGCGTCGGCGTCGAGCCGCAGGTCGGTGAAGGTGAGGTCGGCGGCCCGCCGGTCGTCGATCGTGCGGACCGTCTGCATGGCCACGCCGTCGGGCGCGTCGCCGAGGTCGACGAGGAACATCGACAGACCGTTGCGGTCGCGCACGTCACCGGAGGTCCGCGCCGTGATGATCAGGTGGTCGGCGATCGGTGCGGACGTGACCACTGCCTTGGCGCCGTTGAGGATCCAGCTGTCCCCGGACCGCTCGGCATGGGTGTCGACATGATTGAGCATTCCGCCCGAGCCGTCTTCGATTGCCGCGAGTGCCGAAACGGCCGTCCCGGCGGCGATCTTCGCTGCGACCGCGAGTGCGCGTTCGGCGCCGGTGCGTTCCAGGAGCCGGGCGCCGAGAACGACCGAATCGACGAACGGCTCGATCACGAGTGCGTATCCGAGCGCCTCGGTGACCACCATGAGTTCCTCTGGGCCGCCGTCGTCGCCGCCGACGGATTCGGGGAGGCAGGCGCCGATCACGCCGAGTTCGTCGGCGAAGGAACGCCAGATCTCGGGTTGCCAACCGGCGCCGACCTTGGCCGCATCCCGGCTCGTCGTGAGGTCGTAGCGGGCGGCCAGGAATTTGGCCAGGCCGTCGCGGAGCAGTTGCTGTTCCGGGGTGAGTGTGAAGTCCATGACGTGAATTGCTCCGTTGCTTTCTAACCGAGTCCGAGTGCAGCCTTGGCGAGGATGTTGCGCTGGATCTCGTTGCTACCCGCGTAGATCGATCCCGCACGGTCGTTGAGGTAATGCAGCGGTGCCACCGCCTGCCAGGTCTCCCCGCTGACGTAGCCGTCAGCGGGTACCTCGTATTGTGCGATCGGCCCGCCGGGTACGGCAGCGTGTGGCTGGTAGACCCGTCCGTGTGGACCGGCCGCCTCGAGGTCGAGTTCGGTGATGTGTTGGCTGAGTTCGGTTCCCAGGATCTTCAGCATCGATGCCACCGAACCGGCGTCCCCGCCCGAGCTCATCGCGGCGAGGGCGCGGTACTCGAGCACCTCGAGGACCTTGGCCCGGATCTGTGCGTCGGCGAGTTTTGCAGCGAACGCCGGCTCCTCGATGAGCGGCACCCCGGAGGGCCCGGTCACGGTGGCTGCGCGCTCGGAGATGTGCTCGCACATCACCTGGAGTGCGGGCGCGACGGCGCCACCTCCACGTTCGAAGATGAGCAGGTACTTGGCGACGGTCCAGCCGTCATCGATGGTGCCGAGCACGTTGGCCTTCGGCACTCGTACGCCGTCGAAGAACACCTGGGCCTGGATCTGCTCGCCCGACGCCATCACCAAGGGCTGGATCTCGATACCCGGCGACCGCATGTCGATGAGCACGAAGGTGATGCCCTGCTGCTTGCGCTCCTGCCGCGACGTCCGGACCAGGCAGAAGATCCAGTTGGCCTCCGCGGCGTGGGTGGTCCAGATCTTGCTGCCGGTGACCACCAGGTCGTCGCCATCGCTGACCGCGGCCATGGACAGGGATGCGAGGTCCGAGCCGGCCTCGGGCTCGGAGTAGCCCTGACAGAAGAAGACGCTGCCGTCGAGGATGCCGGGCAGGAAGTGGTCCTTCTGTTCCTGCGTACCGAAGGCCATGATCGCGTGGGAGACCATGCGAATGCCCATGGGGGACAGGGCCGGTGCGCCGGCGAGGACTGACTCCCGGCTGAAGATGTAGTGCTGGGTGAGAGTCCAGTCGCAGCCGCCGTACTCGACGGGCCACGCCGGTGCGGCCCAGCCGTGTTCGTGCAGGATGGCCTGCCAGGCCATGGAAGCCTCGTGATCGGCATACACGCTGGTGCTCAAACGTCCCGCGGCACGCAACTCTGGCGTGAGGTTGGCTTCGAGGAACTCGCGTACCTCGTCGCGGAACGCGATGTCGGCATCCGACCACGTCATGTCCATCGAAGTGTCACCCCTGTCTGCGCTGCACCACTCCGTGGGCTCCGCCTATCAAATATATGTTCTCAGTCGAATGTACGTCAGGGCACCCGCGATAGGAAAGCGGGATGCCCGGACCTCGTGTCGCGACACCAGGTCGGACACGCGATCCGGGCGATGGGTGGGGCGGCGCTCAGGCGACGCGGTTGAAGGGGTCGTGGTCGGCCATGATCTTGTCCATCCGTGCCTCGTCGAGTCGGGCACGGACCGTCGTCTGTTCCTGCCGGTCGCGGACGACCTTCGCGAGCGTGAACGTGCTCGACGTGAGGAACAAGAGGGTGATCGCGAGGAAGCCTCGCTGCCACGGGTCGAGGGGAAGGTAGAGGATGCCGACGATCGCGGTGGCGAGGCTGACTCCGAAGGCGATGGCGGCCTGGGCGTAGAACGCGGCGGTGGTGACGGTTTGGGGGATCTCGTTCGAGGTGCTCATGCCGATCAGATTCCCAGCAGGCGAGCCCGGGCGGATGCGTGAGATTACTCAGGTGGGCTGAGTAATCCCGCTGGAATCGGAGTTTCCGGAATCGTCGGGGCCGCCGGTTTCGGGACCGCCGGACCCGTCCGGCGCCCCGGGTTCATCCGGGGGGTCGGGCTCGGGAGATGCCTCTGCCGGCCTCGGCTGATCCTTGGGCGCCGACGATGCGAGTAGGACATCGACCCAGCGCGTGGAGGGGTCGATGTCGATCAGCAGAGCCTTCGACATCAGGGTGAGCGGCACCGCGAGGATCGCGCCCAGTGGCCCGATCACCCAGGCCCAGAACACCAGCGACAGGAAGGTGAGTGTGGTGGAGAGTCCGACCGCGTCACCGACGAACTTCGGCTGGATCACCGACTGGATCACGATGTTGATCGCGCTGTAGACGACGATCACCAGCAGCATCTGCCCCACGCCGCCGTCGAGCAGGGCGAGCAGGGCAGGCGGGATCACGCCGATGACGAAACCGATGTTGGGGATGTAGTTGGTGATGAACGACAGCAGGCCCCAGAGGATCGGCAGCGGCACCCCGAGCAGCCACAGCGCGCCCGTGTCGAGGACCGCAACGATCAGCCCGAACACTGTGGACACCAGCAGGTAGCTGCGCGTTCCCCGTGCGAAGCTGCTGAAAGCCATTGCGATGTCGGCACGTTGACCGCGCAACACCGCGATCCGCTTGTCGAACGTGATCGCGTCGGCGGCCATGAACAGCAGCACGGTGATCACGAGGATCAACGCCGACGCGACCGAAAGTGTGCCTTCCAGGATGTCGCCGACGTATCCGATCGCTTTGCCCGGATCGATATGCGAGATCATGTTGTGTACTTGTTCCTGGCTCACCCCGTGATCGGTGAGGAACTTCTGGAAGTTGTCGATCAGCTGCTGGAACTTGTCGGAGTACTCCGGCAGGATCGTCGCGAGCCGCGCGATGGAGAAGACCAGGGAACCGAAGAGCACCAACAAGATTCCGTAGACGGCCAGCAGGGTCGCGACGAACGCGAGCCAGGTGGGCACCCCTTTGCGGCGCAGCCACGCGGGGATGGGCTGGACGGCGACGGTGAGCATCAACGCGAGGAAGACCGGGCCGACGAGGCCGGAGACCGCCTTCATCCCTCCGACGGTGACGATCAGCCCGGTGATCGACAGCAGCACGATTGTGCCGCGGGGCATCGACCAACCTCTCGTCTCGTCGGCCTCGGGTTGCTCAACTGTCATTGCCAGCCTCTCGTCGGTCGGGCTGATCCTAACCCCCGGAGCGCCCTGACGGGCGGAGCACGCCGACGCTCAGCGACCCGTCCACCGTGGTGGTCGTTTCGAGACGAAGGCCGTGATGCCCTCGATGGTGTCCTGGCTGACCAGGAGACTGTCGAGGGCAGTCGAGGTCGCGTCGATGGCGTCGATCTCGTCCGGGATCGCCGCTGAGGATTCCATGGCCCGCAGCGATTCGCGCACCGAGGTGGGCGAGCTCGTCAGCACTTCGTCGGCGACCGTCCGAGCCAGCGTCATGACCTCACCGGCGGGCGCGACCCTGCTCACCAGTCCGGCAGCCAGCGCCTCGGTTGCGTCGAGGCGTCGTCCGGTCAGGATCATGTCCCGTGCGAGGGCACCGCCGACCGCAGCGGGGAGCCGGACGAGTCCGCCGGCGACGGCCGCGAGTCCCACCTTGACCTCCGGCAGTCCGAAGGTGGCACGCTCATCGGCGACGACGATGTGACATGCGAGCGCGATCTCGCACCCGCCGCCCAGCGCGTAACCGTTGACCGCAGCGATGACCGGTTTGGGCCGGTGACGCCGCGAGGTGAGGCCGGCAAAACCGTTCTTCGGCACCTCCAGTCCCGCGCCGGATGTCTGTGCGAGGTCGTTGCCCGCGGAGAACGCCTTGTCGCCGGCACCGGTCAGGATGGCAACCCACAGTTCGGGATCGGCGAAGTAGGCGTCGAAGATCGCGTCGAGTTCGGCGTTGGCGGCTGGGTGGAGGGCATTGCGGGCCTCGGGTCGATTGATGGTGACCTCGAGGAGGTGACCATCGCGTCGAATTTCGACGTGGTCGTAGTGCTCGCGAAATGCCGGCGCAGGGGGCGGACGGCGGCGCATCATGGCGGCCCGGCTCGGGTAGACCCGGTTGCCGGTCGCCGACGATCGGACGTAGATGTTCGCACCGACCGGATCGTCGGCCGCGAGGATGTCGAACATCTCCTCGTCGTCTTCCTCGACATTGGCGACGAATCGGGCACCGTCGGAGACCCGCCCGATCACGACGCCCTTGCGTCGGCCGTCCTTGCCGGGGACCACCGTGAAGGTCTCGATGGTCGCGGGGCCGTCGGCGTAGTCGATGGGCCGGACCGTCGGCGAGTTGTCGACTTCTTCCTGGACTCCGGCCGAATCCGCCGGATGCCACGCGGCGGGCCGCGCACTGTAGACGCCGACCGATGTCTTGCTGAGGATGCCGCCGTTGGCGACGACGAGCGCGTAGGTGTCGGGCGTTGTGCGGACCCGGTCCACGGCCTCGGCGATCGCGTGCAGTGAGTAATTGTTACCCGGGCCGCCGAAGAAGGGGAGGCCGCCGGTGAGGGTCAGCCCGCGCGGATCGTCGGCGGCGATCCCGAGCGGGTCGATCACATTGGAGACCGCGATCGGGAAGCAACTGTAGATGTCGATGAAGGACACGTCGTCGAGGCCGACCTCGGCGACCTCGAGGGCGTGGCGGACCGCGGCCGCCGCGCCCGGCCCGGTGCTGAGGTCCGGCCGCTTCATGAGGGTCTGCTCACGAACGTCGGCGTGCCCGTGCAGGAACACCCACCGCGATGGGTCGACACCGAGCGTGCGGGCCTGACCGACCGACAGGATCACCGCTGCGGCGGCCTGATTGACCTGGTCGCGAGCGACCAGCAGACGCGTGAACGGATCCGCCACCACACGGTTGCCGTCGGCGACGGTCACCAGTTCGTCGACGGAGCGCACCGTCGGCGCGGCGGCATGCGGGTTGCCTGCCGCGACCCGCGACAGGGGCGCGAACAACTCGCCCATGGTGCGCCCGTACTCGTCACGGCCGAGACCGAGGCGATGCCTGCGTGCGTTCTCGAGGACGGCATATTGCGACATCGGCGCGATGAGGCCGTGCTTGGCCTCCTGATGGGAGGTGAGGCCCGCGATCGCGTAGCCGCGGTCCTCGAGCTGACCGCCCACCTGTTCCGAGAGGTCGGGGCGCTGGTCTGCGGGGGTGGACGACATGAGATGACGGACGGTCGACATGATCTCGGCGCCGAAGAGAACTGCGGCCGTGGACCGTCCGGCCTCGATCTCGACCGCGAACTCGGTGAGCAGGCTCTGGGGACTCTGACCGCCCGTCACCCCGACGACCGCACGCCGTGGATCCATCCCGATTCGCTTGGCGACCGCGCGCGGCATGTTGTCGGGTCGGCCGAGTGGCGAGGTCGAGAGCGGGCTCGATTCCTCGAAGGTGCGGATACCCACCACCGTGTCGATCTCGGCCGCGATGGACGGCGCCGCGACACCGGAGTCCGTCAGTGCCGCCTCGACCGCGCGGGCCGCGAGGTCGGCTTCGCTCAATCCCTCGTATCCGGTGTCGGTCAGCCGCTCGGAGGCCTGACCGACACCCACGATCACCGGGGTGTTCGGGTCGAGTTCGGACAGGGGGACGGATCGTGGCATCGGATGACCTTCCGGGACAACGTTCGGACGACGGGCCATCTGACCATTGATCGATGGCAGTGTGCTGAATCCATTAATCCACCCGGTGTGGTCGCAGGGCGCACCGACCCCCGAACATGTTCCACTCTGCTGACACCATCGGCATTACAGGCTATCGTTGATTACAAGTAATCATCAGTGCGAAAGCGCTTGACGAGGGAGTCGACATGACCGACACGGAGACCTCTGTGGCCGGCTGGCTGACGGGACGACTTCCCGACGGCCTCTTCACCGGTGCGCCGGAGGTGCGGGTGGACCGTGAGGAGATCACCGTCATCGGCACGATCGGGCCGCCGGACGTCGATGAGAGCGCGGACGCGGCAGCGGTGCGGCAGGCGGAGGCCGGGCGTATCGCCCGATTCCGCGAGTCGACCCGCGATCAACGGATCGAGGTGGCCCGGGAGGCCGAGCACCGGTTCGACCGCAAGGTCGCGTGGGGCGTGCGGTGCGGCGAGACGTCGCAACTGTTCACCCATCTCGCGGTGCCGGTGATGACGAGGCTGCGTCAACCTCAACGCCAGGTCCTGGACACGCTCGTTGCCGCCGGGGTGGCCAGGAGTCGTGCGGACGCCCTGTCGTGGTGCGTGAAACTCGTGGGCCGGCACACGGATTCGTGGCTCGACGAGCTCCGCGCAGCGATGAGCAAGGTGGACGAGATCCGAGACGCCGGACCGGCCGTCGACTGAATTCACCGAAGCTCGATCGCATTCGTCGTAGATGTTGTTGACTTCTGGCGTCTGGGGGGT
This sequence comes from Gordonia sp. DT218, assembly GCF_049847105.1. Lineage (NCBI taxonomy): Bacteria > Bacillati > Actinomycetota > Actinomycetes > Mycobacteriales > Gordoniaceae > Gordonia > Gordonia sp. DT218. Next base: position 556,857 of record NZ_JBNCNS010000002.1, read on the forward strand.
TGGCTGGAGGCAACGGCCATTGCCTCCAACTGATCGAGAGGAACCACTCATGGGCGAGACACAGAAGCGGCTGCGGCGACAACGTCTGGTTGTGCCGACGATGTGGTTTGCCTACCTGGCGGCTCTGATCGGAACGGTGGCCGCGGCGGTGACCGTGGTTGCGCTGGCGAGCCAGCGCTATGCCGTAGGGGTCGTTTCGGCAGTGGTGACCGTCGTCCTGTTCGGCGCCGCCTATGTGATCTACCGCGTCGATGACCGGGTCGAGCGGCAGCCCGAAGCACAACGCGATGTGGCAAAAGGCCGTCGGGTCAAGTATCGGAGCAGGTATCCACGTCGGAAGTGACCGAGTCGCATCGGGGTGTTCGCGTGAACGGAACATCCCGGACGCGTCGGTCCGCACGGACCGGGTGGTCGGGTTTGGGTCACGCGGCGCGGAAGGGTTCTCGTACCGGTTCTCGGCGACCAGACTGTGCACGCCGATCGACCTGCACCGAGGAAAGGGCCGCCGTGACCGCCACGACCGACCGGGGTTCGTATACAAATTCCGAGCTCGATGAGATCTTCGCTCCCGTCTTCGCACGGATCGCCGCGGAGGCGGTGCAGCGCGAGGCGGGTCGCAGGCCAACCTTCGACGAGGTCGGCTGGTTGAACGAGGTCGGGTTCGGTGCACTTCGGGTGCCGGTCGAGTTCGGTGGCCACGGCGCATCGGTGCGCCAGCTGTTCCGTCTGCTCGTCGACCTGGCCGCTGCCGAATCGAATCTGCCGCAGGCGCTGCGGGTGCATTGGTCGTTCGTCGAGGATCAGCTGCTGTCCGACGACGCGGTCACCCGTGAGCGGTGGCTGCGGGCAGTCGGCGACGGGACGCTGGTGGGCAACGCCATCACCGAACCGGGCGTCGGCGCGATCGATCGCTACCAGACCAGGCTCACCGCCGACGGTGACTCCTGGCGCCTCGACGGCACCAAGTACTACAGCACCGGCAGTCTGTACGCCGACCACATCCTGGTCGCCGCGGATCGGGACGGGGAGCGGGTCTCGGTGCTCGTCGACGGCGGCGCGGAAGGGGTCACCCGGCATGACGACTGGGACGGCTTCGGCCAGCGTCTGACGGGCAGCGGCACAACGGAGTTCGCCGGTGTTGCGATCTCGGCCGATCAGATCCTCGGTCCTGGCTACGGAGTCGAGGGCCGAACCTACGCGACCTCGTATCTCCAATTGGTGCAGCTCGCCGTGCTGGCCGGGATCGCCCAGCGCGCCCTCGACGACACCACCGCCTGGGTGCGTGATCGCACGCGCACCTACACCCATGCGCCCGCCGACCTGCCCCGGCACGATCCGTTGGTGCAGCAGGTGATCGGTCGTCTCTCGTCGGCGGCCTTCACGGCACGCACGCTTGTCCTGGACATCGCCGCGGAGCTCGACGAACTCCTCGACGCAGGCGGACAGGACGACAAGCTCTTGGATCGAGTCGAATTCGATGTCGCCCGCGCGCAGCAGGCGGTGATCTCCACGGTCCTCGACGCGACGACCCAGCTGTTCGAGGTCGGCGGAGCGTCCATCACCTCCGAGTCGCTGGGTCTCGACCGGCACTGGCGCAATGCACGGACCATCTCCGTGCACAATCCCCTGATCTACAAGCTGCAGGCCATCGGCGATCACGTACTCAACGGTGCGGATCTGCCGTATGCGTGGAGCGCCGGCCGCCGTCAGGTGTCGGCTCGACAGGTCGTCAGGTGAGCCATTCCCGCGTGTAGACGTCCTGCCACCGCACGGTGATGTGCTGCCGTGCGGTGGCCGTCGTGTGCCGGCCGAGCGCGGTGACAAGTACGTCGTCCACCACATCCCGGATGTCGTCGGAGCGTGCAGGCAATTCGTCGTGGTACTGAGCGATCAGGCCTATCCGAATGCCGTCGATCACGTCGGTCTCGCCGTCGACCGCCACGAACACGACGAGCCGACCGAGGGTTGATCGGATGCGGATCGACAAGAGCTGCTTGATGATCCGGTCGCTCATCGCCACACCCGGGGTGTCGGTGGTCAGAGTTCGCGCGGGTCGACGCACGCGGCTGAGGTTTCCGGAGATCGCATCGATCAGGCGTTGGACGTCGCCGGTCGGCTCGTCGAGCCGACGACCTGCCTCCACCAGCCAGGCATCGGTCTCGTCGGAGTGCTCGTCGTCGACGTGGAGATCGTTCACGGTTGCGCTCCGTTCCGGTGGTGTTCGGCCTGTTCCGACCCGAGTTGGTGGCGATGAAGGGTGTCGGGCGGAGGGCCGGGGCGCCAAGGGGCCAACCGCGCCGACAGGTATCGACGGCTGCGCTGCAGGTGACCACGGACCGAGCCGGTGCTGATCTGCAACACCCGGGCGATCTCATCGAGGGACAGCCCTTCGGTCTCGCGCAGCCACCAGGCGGCGCGCGACGTCGGGGGGAGGTTGGCCAGCTCGTGCCGGAGGGCATCGACCAGCGACGAGTGCTCGGCCTGCTCGGCAGGTAGGGGAGCGGGATCGGCCAGTTCCACGAATCGCCCCTCGTCGGTCGGCACGTCACGACGGCGCCGATACTGGTCGACTGTGCGGCGATGTGCGATGGCGAACATCCAGGTGCGGAACGAGCTGCGGAAACCGAAGTCGGGCAGGCTCTTCCACGCGTGCAGCAGGGTCTCCTGCGCGAGGTCCTCGGCCGTCTGGGGGTCGCTGACCATGCGGCGCAGATATCGCAGCAGTCCGGGTGAGACCCGGGCGACCAACACGGCGAACGCCTCACGATCACCGACGGCCGCCGCGGCCGCCAGCTCGTCGTCGGACATCTCGCTCAACCACAGGGGTGCGACGGCGCTCCGTGGGCGGCCAAGGGCCGTGACGTCCCCGCCGTTCACCCCGCGTGCCGTCGCTGCGGCGGTGTGATCGGCGTCACCCGAATCCATGCGTGCACTTTCGGTGTCCACTGCGACTGACTCTATACACGGGTCGCAAGGATCTGTTCAGAAGAGTGAAGGAGATCGTATGTCGGATACGACCGATCGTCCGCAGGCCGCCACCGCCGAATCCGTATCGACGGGTGTCGCGTCGGGACCGTCCGGCAAGAGCCTGGCGCTGGCCAAGAACGACTCATCACTGGTCGGCGAACGGGGCAAGACTGCCATTTCCGACATCGTGGTGGCCAAGATCGCCGGGATCGCGACCCGCGAGATCGACGGCGTGCACGACGTCGGCGGCGCGACCGAGCGCGTCGTGGGGAAAGTGCGCGACGTACTCCCGGGAACGACCACGAGCACCACTCAGGGCATCAACGTGGAGGTCGGTGAACTCCAGGCCGCGGTCGACGTGTCGATCGTCGCCGATTACGGGGTCGCCATCCATCAGCTGGCCGCAGCCATCCGCCGCAACGTCATTGCGGCCATCGAGCAGATGACGGGCCTCGAGGTGACCGAGGTGAACGTCACCGTCCACGACATCCACTTCGGCGACGACGACGAATCCGTCGACGAGGAACCGCGCGTGCAGTGATGTCCGACGCCGTGACCACCGCTTCGACGAGGGTCAGGGAGGTCGCCGACGCGGTGACCGCCGTCCCCGGCGTCACCGGTCTGTACGGCGGAGTGTTCGGCGAGATCGCCACCTACCTGCCCGGCGGCCGCGTGAGCGGGGTGGTCGTCGGCGACCATTCTGTGCACGTCCATGTCGTCGTCGACATGGACCACGACCTCCGGGGTGTCGCCGATGGGGTCCGCGAGCGCGTCGAGGAGCTCACCGGCCTCCCGGTCACCGTCACCGTCGAGGACATCAGTGTTCAGATCGACCGCATCGGAGCGGACTCCGCCGCGGGATCCACCACAGACGATTGAGGATGGAAAGCACATGACCAACAACGCGACAATCGGTCTGATCGCCGGTCTGCTCCTCGCCATAGCGGCGACCACGGGCGGATTCGGCGGCTTCGTGCTCGCACTGGTCCTCGGTGCGGTCGGCCTGGCGATCGGGCTGCAGCGCGACGGGGTGGTGGATCTGGGCGCGCTGCTGCGGAGTCGTAACCGTGGCTGAGACGATCGCCACCGATCCCGGCTCGCTCAGCATCGCCGATCGCGTCGGTGAGAAGATCGCTGTGCGTGCCGCTCTCGACGTCGACGGAGTGGTCCGCCATCAGACCTCGCTCGGTTCGATGCTGTCCGGCGCCACCCCGGGGCGAGCCGTTGCAGGCGGCGACTACCCGCAGGCGGCGATCGACATGTCGATGACCGCGCCGTGGGTTCGCCTGACCATCGCCGTCCGATGGCCGTGCCGGTTGACCGAGGTCTGCCGGGAGGTCCGCGGTGCCACCGCCGATGAACTGGCCAGACTGACCGGTGTGCGGCCCGCGCGGGTGGATGTGACGGTCGCGGCGGTGTTGTCGGGACCGGCCCTCACCACCGACCGCCCGGGCCCCGGTTTCGTCGAGCTGCCGACGCCTGCACCGGAAGCCGGCCCCGACCACGGGGAGGTCCGGTCATGACCGCCTCCACGACCGCCGGTGCCGACCGGTCAACCGCGGCCAGGACGGCAGACACCCATGACGCCAAGGTCTTTGCGCCGGCTGCCAATCCGGCCGCCGCGATCGTCGGCTGTGTGATCGGTCTGCTGCTGCTGGGCGTCGTGGCGATGGCCATCCGCGATCTGCTGGTCCACATCGGCTGGTTGTCGGGTTCGGAATGGACGCGTGACGTGGCGGTCCGGGTGGCCGACCTCCGTTGGTCGAACTGGATGTGGCCGGTGGCCGTCGCCTTGATCGTGATCGGTGCCGCGATGATCTGGCTCGCCGGGAAACCACGCCGCCGGACGCACCTGAGTCTCAAGGGTTATGAGGTCATGTGGACCCGCCGTGGTGACCTCGCCCGCCGGTGCAGTACCGCGGTATCCGGCCTCCCCGGCGTCGACCATGCGACGACGGTGGTCGGCCGTCGAACCGTGAAGGTCCGGGTCACCGTGACCGGTGCGGCAGACCTCGAGGACATCGATCGTGTCGTCGGCGACGTGCTGGCGGGCATCGATGCGCCGTTGCGTGCGACGGTGAAGCCGGTCGGCCGACGGAGCGGTGATCGGGCATGAATCGCGGACCCGCCGCGTGGCATCGACTGACCGTGGGACTGTTCGGCCTGCTGTTCCTCGTGGTGGGGCTCGGTGCCATTCTGTGGCGCACGGATGTCGTCCCCGTGCGAGACCGGATCGAGCAGATCGACCAGGGATGGGTGGCGCGGCTCGCGGACACCGGGTGGTGGCCGGTTGTCCTGATCGGGGTGGCCCTGATCGCGGTGATCTGGGGCTGGCGACTGATCGCGGCGACGATCCGGCCCGGGAAGGTCGATGACCTCGTCCTCGAGGGCTCCGACCAGAGCGGCACTCTGACCGTGGCGCCGAAACTGATCGCCGGCGCCGTTGCCGACGAGCTGGCATCGGACCCCAGGGTTGACCGCGTGGTGGCGAAGGCGACGGACGATCGCGGTCGCAAGATCATCCGGCTGACGGTGACCGCGACGCCGACGCACAGCTATGCCGAGATCGCGGGCTCGGTGGGCGGGGCCGTCGAGGACATCCGAGAGGCGCTGGACGGAGCCGACATCCACGTTCAGGCGCTTGTACACCTGGAGCCGCGGGCGACCTGATCGGGCGTCTCGGGGCGACTTGTTACCGTGGTCGGGTGACACGGATGGAGCCCGCCGACTCCCGCACGTACTGGCTGTCGGCCGCGATCCCCAACGATCAGTTCCTGCTGTATTGCTTTGCCGATCAGCAGGTTTCGATGGCCGATCTCGCTGAGCGATTGCGCCGTCGGGCGGGCGGCGTGGCGGATCTGGGTCTTCGGGTGTGCGACGTCCCGTTGTCGCTGGACCATCCCCTTTGGGTGCATCGGCCGGTGACAGCCGATCAGGTCGTCGTTCATACCGGCATCGACGCCTGGTCGCAATGCCTCGACCGCGTCGGGGAGCTGACCGCCGACCAACTCGTCGCCTCCCGGACCTGTTGGCGGCTACATCTTCTCGGTCCGATCGCGGACACACCACGAGGCCCCGGCGTGGTCGCGGTACTCCAGATCACCCACTCGCTCGGTGACGGCCGCCGCACCTCGCAGATCGCCCGTGACCTGTTCGGCGAGCACGACCTGCGTGCGGCCGCCGGCGCTCCGGCGGACGGGCTCCCATCCATCCTCGCCGGGCCGGCTGCGGCCGCCCGGGGAGCGCTCGCGACACCCGTCCGGGTCGGCCGGATGCTGTGGCGCGGTCTCGAAGCCTTCCGCGCGGTCGGCGACCGCCCGCCGTCGGAGAGGCCCGGATATGCGCTGACGGCGCTCAACAGACCTCCGGGCGCGCAGCGGAGTTTACGGGTGATCGTGGGGGACCGGACCATGTTGCCCGCCGACCACACCGTGACCGTCGGTGCGCTGACGGTCATCTCGATCGCGCTCGGGGAGTACCTGGGCGTAGCCGCCGACCCGATAGGTGCCGAACTGACCATCGGGCGCGGCCGTCAGGCGAAGGCGCGTAACAACTTTCGCAATGCCGGGATCGACCTCCACCTCGAGATGGCCGACCCGGCTGGGCGTGCACGATGCATCGCGGACGAGATCGCTCGCGCCGCCGATGCCGACGATGAACCCGCCCGGGTGGCCGAGAGGCGGGCGTCGGATGCTGCGCCGGCCATCCTCGCGCACTGGGGGACAAGGCTGTTCGACGCGGATACCCCGCCGGAGAGAGTCACCGGCGTGACCGTGGTGTCGTCGGTGTACCGTGGCGCCGCCGACCTCACCCTCGGCGGTGGGCCGGTCCTGTTCACCACCGGATTCCCTGCCTTGTCGCCGGCGCAGGGGCTCACCCACGGAGTCCATGGTATCGGGGACGCGATCGCGATCTCGGTGACCACGAGCCCGGCGGTCATGCCCGACGTGGAACGCTACGTCGATCTGCTTGCCGCAGCGTTGGCGCGTGTCGGCACGATCGACGGTCCTCAGGATTCGGCCGGGCCACCCGATTCGCCGGAGCCCGACCGCGGATAGCCGTTGCGTTCGGAACCGTCGGTGACCGATGGCGCGCCCGACGAATGTCCGGAACCACCCTTGGCACCGCGGGTGAGCCTTTTCGGCAACCGGTCGGCGAGCCCGCCGAGCGGCGCCACCGTCTGATTGAGCAGGTCGACGGTCTCGGCGAGCTCGTGCACCGTGTCCTGCATGGCGAGCAGATTGGGGGCGAGTTGTCCGATCACCTCGGTCAGCTCGGTGATCCGGTCCAGCGGGCCGTCGGGTGCGATGGCCCGCTCCACCGCTCCGTTCTCTCCGACGAGTTGATCGAGCAATCCGCCGTCCTCGGCCATCCGGTCCAGGACACCTCCCGACACGGTCACCTTCTCCAGGACGCCGTCCGGGGAGGTGAGCTTGTCGACGATGCCGCCCTCGGAGGTGAGGCGCTCGAGGATGCCCTCGCTCTCGGTGAACTGATCGACCACGCCACCCGCTCGGGTGAGCCGGTCGAGCGGGCCGTCCTTTGCGGTGAGGCGCACCAGGATGCCGCCGTCCTCGGCCATCTGGTCCAATAGCCCGCCGCTGGTCGTCAGCTTCTCGAGGAGGCCGTCGGGAGCGGTCAGGCGGTCGATCACGCCGTCCGGGTTGAGGAGACGTTCGAGCGGGCCGCCCGCGGCCAGAATCCGGCCGAAGGGCCGGTCCGGGCCGAGCAACTCGGCGAGCTGGTTCAGGAGGGCGATGGGGGTGCGGGCGCTGCCGACTTCGTCACCGGAGAGGCCGAGCGCGACATTCACCTCGTGCTGAACGCTGCTCGCGGTGATGCGTGCGATGGCGACCGCCGATTCGGCGGCGGTCAGCACCACTCCGGTGACCGCGAAACCGAGGCGAAACGGCAGTTCGACGACACTGCGGGTGTCGACGCTGTTCGAGTCCATGTGCTGACCCTAGGACACCGGTGGCCTGCGGCACAGCATCGCTATGCCGCCCGCGTCACCGGGGACGTCAGCCGTCACCCCGGTGCGCCCTCACGCCTGTTGTGCGGCCTTGGCCGCTTTGGCCGCCTTCTTGAAGTCGCGAACCTTCTGCAGAGACTCCGGATCGGTGACGTCGGCGACCGACCGGTAGCCCGTCTTGCCGTAGTCGCCCACCACCTTTGTCCACCCCGCGGGCTTCACCCCGAGCTGTTTGGCCAACAGAGCGGTGAAGATCTTGGCCTTCTGATCCCCGAAACCGGGAAGTGCGCGCACACGCGCGAACAGATCGGCACCCGACGATGCCTCTGTCCAGATCCGTTCGGTGTCACCGCCGTACTCGTCGACGACCACCCGGGCCAAGCCTTGGACACGCCCGGCCATCGACCGGCCGTAGCGGTGGATGGCAGGCGGTGTCGCACACAGATCGGCGAAGGAATCGGGTTCGGCGGCGGCGATGGCGCCCGGATCCATCGTGCCGAAACGGTCCCGGATCTTGGCCGGACCTGCGAAGGCCCGCTCCATCGGGAACTGCTGGTCGAGCAACATCCCGGTCAGCAACGCGAATGCGTCGGTGGAGAGCAACGCGTCGGCGGCCGGTTCCTGGGCAATCTGGAGATTCGCCATGGACCCATCTTAGTTACCCCTAGACTCGCCCCATGGGGTTCGGTGGGAGGGGATATCGGTCGGCCGGGCGGCGAGCCATCGGCGTCGCCGCCGCACTGGTGTCGGCATGCGCGGTCACCGCGGGGGCCGGAGCGGCGCAGGCGATCCCCGAGTACACCGAACCGAACCTCGTCACCACGCTGCGGTGCGACAGTCCCAATCCGTTGCCCGGCGCGCCGATCCCGGTCCGCGTCGATGTGTTCAACGGCATCCCGTTCCCGGCGGACGGGCTGCCGGGGCCGGCCATATCGCTGATCGCATCCAATCGGGCACAGCCGTCGCCGCTCCTCGACTACACCGTCGAGACCCGGGTCGACTGGCGCAATCTCGCGAGCGGCCGGACCGGATCGGTGACCGTGCCGAGCCGTGCCCGCGTGGTGACCTGGCAGGTGGACCTCCACCCCGGCCGCGGTCCGGTGGTGTTCAGGATCCACCAGAAGGTGGGGCTGATGGCATTCGTCCCCATGGTCAACGCACGGAACTCGGGATGCGGAGGCCGGGCGTCGGCCTGACCGTTGGACTCTTCCGGCTTCCGATACCGAATCTTGACCCCACGCACTGCGCGGAAATCCCGCGGAACACGGCGTTTCGGCTAGTAGCCTGGCAATCGCATACCTCCGCCGGTCATTCGGTGGGACTCGACGATGAGGACACGGCATATGTCGCAAGAGCATCATCAGGAGATCGCCGAGCAGCACACGGCCAAGGTCATCGGCGTCACAGTGGCCGCGGCGGTCGGCGGATTCCTGTTCGGTTTCGACAGTTCGGTCGTCAACGGTGCGGTCGACTCGATCCAGGACACCTTCGGTCTCGGGGCGCTCTTCACCGGGTTCGCAGTTGCCATCGCCCTCCTCGGCTGTGCGCTCGGTGCGTGGTTCGCGGGACGTCTGGCCGACATCTGGGGCCGCAAGCGCGTGATGCTGCTCGGTTCGGCACTCTTCGTGGCCTCGGCGATCGGGACCGCATACACGCAGACTGTCTGGGATCTACTGCTGTGGCGGGTGCTCGGCGGAATCGGCATCGGTATCGCGTCGGTGATCGCACCGGCGTACATCTCCGAGATCGCGCCGGCCCGCTATCGGGGCGCCCTCGCATCCATGCAGCAGTTGGCGATCACGCTGGGCATCTTCGCCGCCTTGCTCTCCGACACGCTGCTCCAAGACGCCGCAGGCGATCCCCTGAACGTTCTGTGGTGGGGTCTCGAGGCATGGCGCTGGATGTTCCTCGTCGGCGTGGTGCCGGCCGTGATCTACGGTCTGCTCGCGCTGCTGATCCCGGAGTCGCCGCGATACCTCGTGGGCCGCAACCGCGACGAGGAGGCGGCACGCATCCTGCAGGAGGTGACCGGCGAGCCGAATCCGCTCGAGCGGGTCCGGGAAATCAAGATCACGGTGAAACGCGAGGCGCGCACATCCCTGGCCGATATCCGCGGGCCCTCGTTCGGTTTGCACCCACTGGTGTGGGTGGGTATCTGGATCGCGATCTTCCAGCAGTTCGTCGGCATCAACGCGATCTTCTACTACTCGACGACCCTGTGGAAGTCGGTCGGATTCGACACCGATCAGGCGTTCACCACGTCGGTCATCACGTCGGCGATCAACGTGGGCATGACCTTTGTCGCGATCCTGTTCGTGGATCGGATCGGGCGCCGCATCCTGCTGCTCATCGGTTCCGTCGGCATGTTCGTCGGACTGGTCATGGCGTGTGTCGCCTTCACCCAGGCGACGACGACGGTCACCGACGGCGTTGCCGATGTGACGCTGTCCGACACGTGGGGTGTCATCGCCCTGATCGGTGCCAATCTGTTCGTGGTGTTCTTCGCCGCCACCTGGGGCCCGGTCATGTGGGTGATGCTCGGCGAGATGTTCCCCAACCGCATCCGCGGTGTGGCCCTTGGTGTCTGCACGGCCGCGAACTGGGTAGCCAATTTCACCATCTCGATGCTGTTCCCGCAGGTCAGCAAGGTTCTCGGGCTCGGTTGGGTCTATGGCTTCTTCGCCTTCTGTGCCGCCGCGTCGTTCTTCTACGTCCGAGCGAAGGTGCAGGAGACCAAGGGGCTGGAACTCGAGGACATGGATGGCGTGGCGGCCACACGATTGTCGGAGTTCGAGGCGGTCCGGTCGGCGAAGGGTCCGCACCAGTCCCATTGACCGCCGAATCCGGCGGTCACCCGTCGGGTTCGGACAGGCTCGTGACGAGCAGCCACTGCGCTGCGAAATAGCTTGCGAGGACCCAGGCCTCGGCCATCGCCGCCAGGCGTTCGTCGCGGATCAGGTGACGCCGGTTGATGATCGTGAGGTCGGACGCGAGAAACAGCCAGCCGCCGTTGCGAAGCCGGGGCTGTGGCCGATGGCTCGCCCCGGCCGTCGACGACATCAGCGCCAGGGTGTTGCCGTAGCCGCCCAGTACCGGGAGCAGTCGTGGTCGACGCAGCGCCATCACCGTTGCCGACTCGGCCAGGATCGCGGTCCGAAGGAGCACGCCGGCCGGTCGTGGTCGCGCGCCCCGGCGCCACATGATGCCGGTCAGACACAACTGGGCGCCGGCGAACAGTGACGCGCCGATCTGGAGTCGACGGTCCTTGTCCGACGGCTCGTCGGTGAACTCCTCGAGCAACATGGCCCGGTCGCCGGCCGCCGAGAGTGCCAGCGCGCCTGCGAGAAGCGCGTTGTCGATGCCGTTGCGCCGTCGTGTTCCGCGCAACGAGTGGGCTGCGAGGACGAGGAGTGGCAGGGGTTTGGTGATCTCCGCGGCCCGCCGCCGGTGCAGCGCGCCGGCAATCGTCGCCGCTGCGCTGACCGACAGATACGGGATCGCCGGACCCATCCTCTGCGCGAGTTGCCGGGACCGGACTCGCGCCCGGCTCACCGATTCGCCAGCCGGGACACGAACCACCGGATGTCGTTGTCGGACAAGGCATCGGACTGTTGCTGGTTGACCGCGAGATACGTGCGAGCGGTGACCCGGCGATCCGCCGCCCGGGCGTCGTTCAGATATCGGAGGGAGAGGGGCACGATGACATTCTGATCGAACAGGCTCTGCGTCATCATCACGGGGCGGGTGAATCCCTTGATGGGGATCATGTGGGTGCGCGAGACGGCTTCGATCAGTTCACGGTTCTCCGACAGCGGAGTACGGAACAACGAACCCAGCGTCTGACCGGCGAACTCACGGGTGAGGTCGTCGGCGCAGTCCCGGGCGGCACGGTCGAGCCAGCCGATCCCGGCGTCGGTCAGGTACGGATCGAGTCGCACCGCCGGCTGGGCGTTGCGGATCGCGCTGAGGGTGAAGAGGACGTCGGCCGCGACGCCGTTCGGCATCGAGGTGGTCGACGGTCCGAGGCTGCCGATCAGGGTGTCGAATTCGACAGGGATCGAGGAGGCCGCCGAACCGCGATAATCCAGGGTCGGTCCCTGGATACGGGTTGCCTGCCGGGCGAGCTCGATCGCGGCTCCGGCGCCCTGCCCCTCGCCGACCACGGCCCAACGCCGCGCCAGCCCCGAGGCGACGTCTCGGCTTGCGCGAACCGCGTCGACGATGTTGCTCGCAGTGGTGTCGGTGTCGAAGTACTCGGGAGTGCCCTTGGTGCCGAGTCCGGCGTAGTCGGGCACCACGACCGCGTAACCGCGGTCGAGCCAGCGTCCCATCTCGTCCCGGTCGGCCTGGGTGGGCTGGTTCGACGGAGCGCACTGGTCGGCGATGCCGCGACTGCCGTGCGCCCATACGACGATGGGCCATCCGCCCTTGGGGGCCCGGCCGTCCGGGACCTGCACGATACTGGTGGACAACCGCGGGGCGCGGTCGGTGCCGGTGGTCCAGTAGGTGAAGGAGTCGCCGGAACCGGCCCCCCTGGCCAGGCTCCTGGCGGGCAGGTCGCGATTGGTGAAGACCGTGCCGGGCGCCGAGCCGCCCGGTGCGGCGTGGGCCGGGACAGCTTGTGCGACAACTCCGATCACTGTGGCGGCCATCAGTGACGTGATCATTCTCGGCAGCACCGATCGGACGGCCGGTCCGCGGCGGATCGGCTGTCCGGGCTCGCGTGCGTGCGAGCCGGTCGGTGCGGATATGCGATTGGGCATCGTGGTCAGGGTTTCGTTGTGGGCTCGGGTCGGTTGGTGGCTCAGGCGTCGATCACGCCGACCGCGGGCAAGAAGTAGCAGGTGCGGTTGCCGTTCTGGGCGGTGCCGTACACAGCTGACAGAACCGTCCCCTTACCGGTCTCGACCGGTGCGAGACGAACACCGGACAGCACCGGCAGGGCCTTGAGGATGGGCGCGTCGGAGATCGGCTTGAGATCGGCGAAACCGCCTTGCAGAGTGGAGGTGTTGAACCATGCGACCTGCATCGCACCGCTGGTCCCGCCGGCCGTGGTGGACGGGACGAACGCGTAGGCGGTCTGACCGTTGTCGACGAGGTTGAGCTTGGGCAGCGTGATGCCGAAGAGTTGCTGGAGCGGCGCGAGGGGTTCATGCGCCAACGGCCACGGGCCTGCGACCGCCCCGGCGCCTGCGGTGACGAGGCCGAGCGGGTTGTCGGCGGTCGGATCGGTGCAGAACGGCGCCACCGATGGGCTCAGCGGCTGGATGCCCAGGTTGTGCAGGAGCGCCATGGGATCGGCCGCGACGGGTACGGCCGCGCCCCGATCCGCGACGGGGACGCCCGCGGCCCGCGCCGCGACCTGTTCCGTCGACATCTGGCCGACGCTGGTCATGATGGCCTGCGCGGCCTCGAGTGCCATGCGGTCCACACCGGCGTCGCGGAGCATCCGGACGGCTGCGGCGAGTTCGCTGTCGAAGGGGATCGCCGGGAGGGTCATCGTGTTGTCGCCGACGAGAGGTTCGGCGTTCGCGGTCCCGGATGCCACCAGGGCCGGCGCACACAGCGCGGTGGCGGCCGCGGCGGCAACACCGAGGACGCCTGCGCGCAGACGGAACGACAAGCGACGAGTGCCCGCAGCGCGCTTCGACGTGGCGACCATGATGTTCTCTCCTTCATCGACCGATACACCCGCCCGACGAAGGCCTGTTACGGGTGTGACAGGTGTTGCTCAAGTTAAAAGAGAGCACGAAGAGTGTCGAATATTCAAGTCGTGAAGCCGTCTTGTGACATCGTCGCGACCGATAGGCAACCGAGGAATCACCTGATTGGTCTGCGCAGGTCACGCGACTGTGGTGCGGGTCACAGCCGGAATCCGGCACAAATGATGACACCCCCGGTCGCAAGGACCGGGGGTGTCATCGAGTCGGAACGGATCAGACGATGCCGATGCCGATCGTGGGGACGATCCCGCAGGAGATGACCTTCCCCTTGGTCTTGGTCGTCACGTCGCCGTAGATCGTCGACACGATCCGGCCCTTGCCGGTCGGCACGACCCCCGTGAAGGTGCCCGGTCCGTCGGTCGCGTTGATCTTCGGGTTGCGCTTGAGCTGCACCTGTCCTGAGCGGCCGGTGTCGATGTTCAGCCAGGTCACCCAGAGCTTGCGTGCGGAGCTGTTGATCGCGGGACCGGTACCGAGGCTGGTGTAGACGTAGCCGGCCTGGCCCTTCTTCGGTCCCGGTGCCGGTGCCTGCTGAGGTCCGGCGGTCATCAGGGCGCGGCCCAGTGAGTTGCCCGAGGTCAGGCTGGCGTTCGGCATGCAGCCGATGCCGATGGTCGGATAGAGGAACTCCTGGATCTTCGGAGCGCCCGGGCCCTGGGGGATCTCCGGATCGCCGGGCTTGTGCTCGGCGGCCTTGTGCTGACGGACCAGCGCGGCTCGTCCGGGCTCACCGAGGAAGTCGATCACGTCCTGCCAGATGTCCTTCGCGCGCGGCGGCAGGCCCGGCGTCGCGGCGAGGGCCTTTGCCTGGCTGATCAGCTGCGGGTTGATCTTGCCGTCCGGGCCCTTCGTGGTGACCGCGCCGATGATCGCCGGCGCGAACGCGCTCATCGAATCGAGCGTGCGCTGGTCGACCTTCGGGGCCGACGGCGCCTTGGGCGCGGCCTGCGCGACCGCGGGCATGGCCAGTGAGGTCGCGGCGGCGACGCTCATCGCGGCGACCGCGACCCGGCGGACCGTGCTGGTCGATGGTCGGTTCATGCGGTGGGAACGCAGGCTCTGGAGTACAGGCAAACGCACTGTTTCCGGTCCAATCGGTCGTCGGTGTGCGCCGGTGCAGGTCACACACTCCGCTGTCAGTGACTCGGACGCCGGAATGGCGTCGCGCGTCATTCTATGCACGCCCCGGTGGCGGGCACTGTCCAGGGAGCCTAACGCCGGTCGGTGTGACTCCTGTGATTATTGATTCAATTGTTACTCATGTGACCTCGTCGGCCACCGGTCGTGCCGGCGAGATGCACCTGGTTAGATCGAGTATGTGGGGAGACGACGCGCGAAGGATGCCCGAGGCATCGCGACCGATGCGCGCCGCCACGTCGGGGCGTTGCGAACCATCACCCTGGCGGTCGTGGCGGCGGTCACCGCAACCATGCTGGCCGCGTGCGGAGACGACGCCGAACAGGGTGCCGAGGTCACGCTGCTGACGCACGACTCGTTCTCGCTGCCCGACTCGGTGTTCGACGCCTTCCGCCGGGAGACCGGACTGACCCTCAAGGTGGTGAAGTCCGGTGACGCAGGTCAGCTGGCGTCGACCGTGTCGCTGACGCCGGGGTCGCCCAAGGCGGACGCCGTCTTCGGCATCGACAACACCTTTGCCTCCCGGCCGATCCAGGCGGGGGCGCTCGAGCCCTACGCTTCACCTCTCGCGGCCAACGGCGCAGCCGACTTCGCCATCCCGGATTCGAACAACGAGCTGACTGCCGTCGACCGCGGCGATGTCTGCCTCAACGTCGACGAATCCTGGTACTCGGCTCGAGGGCAGGAACCGCCGAAGAGTCTTCGCGACCTCCGCGATCTGAAATACGCGTCGGAGTCGGTGCTGCTCGATCCGGGGACCTCGTCACCGGGGATGTCGTTTCTGCTCAGCACCATCGGGGCCTTCGCGAACGGATGGCAGGACTACTGGAAGACGGTGACCGCGGGCGGCGCGAGCATCGTGTCGGGCTGGGAGATCGCCTACAACCAGAAGTTCAGTGCGGGCGAGGGCAAGGGCGACAAACCGATCGTGTTGTCCTACGCGTCGTCACCTGCCGCCACCCCCGGCACCTCGGCGTTGCTCGACAGCTGCTTCCGGCAGGTCGAGTACATCGGCGTCCTCAAGGGCACCAAGAACCCCTCGGGCGCACGGAAACTGGTCGACTTCATGCTCGGCCCGGATGTCCAGGCCGCGCTGCCGTCGGCGATGTATGTCTATCCCGTCCAGAAGGGCACGCCGCTCCCGGACGGCTGGCAACAGCGGGCCCCCGTGCCGCCGTGGACGGTGAGCCTACCGCCCGCCTACATCGCGCAGAATCGTGAGAAGTGGCTCGAGCAGTGGCGCGAGGCCGTCGGGCGGTGACCGCGGGCCGACTGGGCGGACTCGCCCTGCGGGTCGTGCCGGCGGCGTTCATCCTGATCCTGTTCATCTGGCCGCTGGGCGCACTCGTCCGGCGGGCTGTCGACACCGGATCCGACGTCGGCGTCGGTGAGCTCCTGCGCCGCACGCACGCACTGAATCTGCTTGGCTTCACCCTGTGGCAGGCCGCCGCGTCCACCGTGCTGGCCCTCGTGGTGGCGGCGCCGATGGTGTGGCTGGTCGCCCGGGTGCGCATCCCGGGATCGGCACTGCTGATGGTGATCGTGACGGTGCCCTTCGTGCTTCCCACGGTCGTCGTCGGGGTCGCGTTCCGGGCGCTGCTCGACGGACCGCTCGCGTTCGCGCACATCGGCTCCGGATTGTGGCCGATCCTGCTGGCCCACGCGTTCCTCAACGTCGCGGTCGTCGCACGGGTCGTCGGCGCGGCATGGCGATCACTGGACCCACGACAGGCCGAGGCGGCGCAGACCCTGGGGGCGGGACGTATCCGCGCCTTCCTGACCGTTGTCGCGCCCCGCTTGATGCCGGCCGTCGGCGCGGCGGCGGCACTGGTGTTCCTGTTCTGCTCCACCAGCTTCGGCGTGATCGTGGTCCTCGGCAACGGCGAGATCCGGACGTTGGAGACCGAGATCTACACCCAGGCGATCGGCTACTTCCGGATCCCGGAGGCGGTGGCACTCTCCATGGTGCAGATCGTCGTGGTGGTCGCGGCGCTGCTGTTGACCCGCGTGTTCACCGACCCCGCCGGATCGGCTACGGGTGCCCGCCCGAGGGAGACGCGATTCCGGCCACACGGCACGGGATGGTTGCCCGTTCTGGCGGCGCTCGCGTGGACCGTGGTGGTCCTGGTGGGGCCGATCGCGGTTCTCGCGCTCCGTTCGGTGCGCCCCGGCGCCGACGGCGCCTGGACACTCGACGGATACCGGTCCCTGACGGAGTCGGTCAACGGGGTCACCCCCCTCGACACCTTGCGGTACTCGCTGGTCACAGCGGCGTTGGCGATGGCGATCGCGCTGGTGGTCGGACTGCTCGCCGCAGTCGCGATGCATCGATCTCATGGCGTGTGGGCGGCGACCGGCAACGTCGTCGCGACGATTCCCCTGGGCGTCAGCGCGGTGACGCTGGGTTTCGGATACCTCATCGTGCTGGCGTCACTGCCCACCGAGGTCGCGTCGTCGGCGCTGGTGATCCCGTGCGTGCAGGCCCTGATCGCCATCCCGGTGGTGGTGCGGATCGCGCTGCCCGCACTGTCCTCGGTGCCCGGCAGGCTCCGGGAGGCGGCGGCGACCCTGGGTGCCGGGCCGTTGCGGGTGTTCCTCACCGTCGACCTCCCGCTCATCGGTCGCGCGCTCTGTGCGGCAGGCGGTTTCGCATTCGTGATGGCGCTCGGCGAGTTCGGGGCCACGAGTTTCCTGGCCCGCGCGGACACGACCACGCTGCCGGTGCTGATCGGATCGGCGCTGAATCGGCCCGGCGCCGACAACTTGGCGACGGCGATGGCGGCCTCGATGCTGCTCGTCGCGGTCACGACACTGGCGGTCGTCGTGGTCGAAGCGCTGCGGCCCAGGACGGGAGCGCTGCTCTGACATGCTGCAGATCGAGAATGTCGGGGTCCGGTACGGACCGACCGTGGTGTTGGACGGCCTGAGTTGGACGGTGGGCACGACGGGTTCGGTGGTGACCGCGCTGCTCGGCCCGTCGGGCTGCGGGAAGTCGACCCTGATCCGCGCGGTTGCGGGTCTGGAACCGTTGAGCCACGGGCGAATTCGGTTCGACGGTGGCGACCTGTCCGAGTTGCCGGCGCACCGTCGTGACTTCGGGGTGGTGTTCCAGGACGGACAGTTGTTCCCGGGCCGAACGGTCGCGTCCAACATTGCCTACGGGTTGCGGATGCGACGCTGGTCGCGGGCCACGATCCGGGCCCGCGTGGCGGAGATGCTGGATCTGGTGCGGTTGCCCGATTTCGCCGACCGCGGTGTCGACGAACTGTCCGGTGGTCAGGCCCAGCGCGTCGCACTCGCACGGTCGCTGGCGCCGCGACCGCGGCTGCTGTTGCTCGACGAGCCTCTCGCAGCCCTCGATCGGCTGCTCCGGGATCAGCTGGCCATCGAGATCGCCGAGATCGTCCGCGACGCGGCCACGCCAACCATCGTGGTGACCCACGATCACAACGAGGCCGCGTTGATGGCCGACACGATCTCGGTGATGCGCGAGGGTGAACTGGTGCAGACCGATGTGCCCGAACATCTCTGGAGCAGTCCCGTCGACGAGTGGACCGCCCGGTTCCTGGGGGTGACGACCGTGATCGAGGCGGAGTTCGCCGGCGCGTCCGCGCAGACAGAGCTCGGGCCCGTCGGCCTCGCCGTTCCCGACGGGCACCGACGCCTGGGGCTGCGGGCGGAGTCGATGCGTGCGGTCCGGGCCGGTTCGGACGACGACGTGGTCGGTGTGGTCGCGACGGTCGCCGATCTGCCCGCCGGCCGTCGAGTGCGTGTGGTCACCGACGTCGGCGAGGTCGATGCGGTGACCTCCGAGCGGGCCGCGGTGGGAGATCGGGTGGGCCTGCGGATCGTCGCGGAGCGGGTCGCGGTGATCGGATCGTGAGCGCGTGGGTGGACGACGGCCGCCGGCTGGTGGTCGCGGGGGCGATCCTGGATGCGGGTCGTCGTCGCGTGCTGCTCGCCCAGCGGCGGTACCCCGTCGAGGTCGCCGGGCGGTGGGAGTTGCCCGGCGGTAAGACGGAGCCGGGGGAGAGCGCCGAGACCGCCCTGCGCCGCGAACTGATGGAAGAACTCGGGGTCGAGGTCGCGGTGGGCGGCGTCCTGCGCGAAACAGTGGATCTGCCGGCCGGTCTCACGCTGGTGGCAAGGTGGGCGCACATCGTCGCCGGCACCCCACACCCGGCCGAACATCGGGCGCTGCGCTGGGTGGATGCGGTCGCCCTGAGTGCGCTGACCCACGACGATCAGTTGGTGCCAGCGGACACCGCCTGGGTGCCCGAACTCCTCGCCGTACTCGAATGATGCACGGGTCGGGGACCCGGCTGACCGCCCCGGCGCTCATGATCGTGGGCGCGGTCTCGATGTACCTGGGTGCGGCGATCGCCGTCGACCTCTTCGACACGCTGCCACCCGGCGCCGTCGCCTGGCTGCGCATCGCCGGCGCGGCGCTCATCCTGGTGGTGTGGGTGCGTCCCGGACGGGCTGCCTGGCGGCCGTCGCGTCTCGTGCTGGCCGCCGGCTTCGGGCTCATCACGGCCGCGATGAACATCGCCTTCTACGAGGCGCTGGACCGTCTGCCGCTGGGCACCACGGTCGCACTCGAATTCCTGGGCCCGGTCGCGGTCGCGGCGCTCGGTTCACGTACGCGCCGCGACGTGCTCGCACTGGGACTCGCCGTGATCGGGGTGGTGCTGATCGCCGACGTCCGATGGGAGGGCACCGCGGTCGGGGTGCTGCTGGCGCTGGTGGCCGCGGCCTGCTGGGCGGGTTACATCGTGTTGGGCAAGCGGGTCGCACAACGCGGCCGCGGCATGGAGGATCTGGCGACCGGTTTCGTCGTCGCCGCGGTCGTCACGTCGCCACTCGCGCTGTTCCTCGGCCCGGCGTTCGCCGACGACGCGCCGACTGCACGGTTGTTGCTGCTCGGACTCGGTCTCGGGCTCGCGTCGACCGCCATTCCCTACGCGCTCGACCAGGTGGTGTTGCGGCAGGTGGGCCGTGCCCGGTTCGCCATCCTGCTGGCCCTGCTGCCGGTGGCCGCCTCGATCGTCGGGGTGGTGGTGCTGCACCAGATCCCGACACCGGTGGAGGCCGTCGGCATCATCGCGGTGGCCGCCGCGGTCGCGGTCCGGTCGGCCGCGGAGGAGGAGTCGCCGCCGACGGCGTGAGGCGCGTGGTGCGCAGGCCGGATCAGGCGGCGCGGGCCTTCTTGAGTGCCTTGCCCAGCTGTTTCTTGGACATCTGTGAATAGTCGAGCTTGCGCATCCGGTGGATCACCACGGGACAGCGGACACACCGCGTGGACTTCCGGCAACACTTCTTCTTGGCCTTGAGATCGCACACTTCTGCCGGCTTCACCTTGCCCATGTCGGGACGTTAGCATGCCCTAACTTCGGACTGTCCGCGTGATGTGATCACCGTCTCAGGCGGTCGACCGATACCCTGTACAGGTTGACCTGTCCGCTGGCGATCGCCGGGTACCGGCCGGCCATGCCGCCGCGCTTCCCCGTCGCCCGCCGCGCCGGGAGTGAGCGAGCGGGACATATCGACCCCACAAGCCCAGACCTCGAGTACGAACGCAGTGAAAGAGAGCTCAGTGAGCGCTGTCCACAAATTCCGCAACGTCGCGATCGTCGCGCACGTCGACCACGGCAAGACCACCCTGGTCGATGCGATGCTGCGCCAGTCCGGCGTCTTCGGCGAACGCGCCGAGCTCGTCGACCGCGTGATGGATTCCGGTGACCTCGAACGCGAGAAGGGCATCACCATCCTCGCCAAGAACACCGCGGTCCACCGTCGCCAGCCCGACGGCACCGAGGTCGTCATCAACGTCATCGACACCCCCGGCCACGCCGACTTCGGCGGCGAGGTCGAGCGCGGCCTGTCCATGGTCGACGGCGTGGTGCTGCTCGTCGACGCCTCCGAGGGGCCGTTGCCACAGACGCGTTTCGTGCTACGCAAGGCGCTGGCCGCATCGCTGCCGGTCATCGTTCTGGTGAACAAGACCGACCGCCCCGACGCCCGAATCCAGGAGGTCGTCGACGAGACGCAGGACCTGCTGCTCGACCTCGCCTCCGACCTCGACGACGAGGCCGCTGCGGCCGCCGAACTCGTTCTCGACCTGCCGATCCTCTACGCCTCTGGGCGTGCGGGCATCGCCAGCACCGTGAAGCCCGCTGACGGCGAGGTGCCGGCCGGGGAGAACCTCGACCCGTTCTTCGACGTGCTTCTCGACCACGTGCCACCGCCCAAGGGCAACCCCGACGCCCCGTTGCAGGCCCACGTCACCAACCTCGACGCCTCGGCGTTCCTGGGTCGCCTCGCACTCGTGCGCATCCACAACGGGACGCTGCGCAAGGGGCAGCAGATCTCGTGGTGCCGAGAGGTCGATGGCGAACCCGTGATCGAGCGGGCCAAGATCACCGAGCTGCTCGCCACCATCGGTGTCGACCGGGCGCCCGCCGAGTCGGCGGACGCCGGCGACATCGTCGCGGTCGCCGGCATGCCGGAGATCATGATCGGCGACACCCTTGCCGACCTCGAGAACCCGGAGCCGCTGCCGCGGATCACCGTCGACGAGCCGGCCATCTCGGTCACCGTCGGCACCAACTCCTCGCCGCTGGCGGGCCGCGTGTCAGGTCACAAGCTGACCGCACGGATGGTCAAGTCGCGTCTCGATTCCGAGCTGGTCGGCAACGTGTCGTTGCGGGTCCTCGACATCGGCCGTCCGGATGCCTGGGAGGTGCAGGGCCGCGGCGAGCTGGCGCTGGCCATCCTCGTCGAGCAGATGCGTCGTGAGGGTTTCGAGCTCACCGTCGGCAAGCCGCAGGTGGTCACCCGCAAGGTCGACGGCAAGGTGCAGGAGCCGTTCGAGCACCTGACCATCGATGTCCCCGAGGAGTACCTCGGTGCAGTCACCCAGTTGCTCGCCGCGCGCAAGGGCCGCATGGAGCAGATGAACAACCACGGCACCGGGTGGGTCCGGATGGAGTTCATCGTCCCGTCGCGCGGCCTGATCGGCTTCCGCACCGACTTCCTCACCGAAACCCGCGGCACCGGCATCGCCAACGCGGTGTTCGACGGCTACGACTCCTGGGCAGGCGAGATCCGGGCCCGGCACACCGGGTCCCTGGTCAGCGACCGCACCGGTAGCGTCACGCCGTTCGCGATGATCCAGCTCGCCGATCGAGGGACGTTCTTCGTGGAGCCGGGTGCCGACACCTACGAGGGCATGGTCGTCGGGATCAATCCGCGCGCCGAGGATCTCGACATCAACGTCACCCGCGAGAAGAAGCTGACCAACATGCGTCAGTCATCGGCCGACGTGATGGAGACGCTGGCCAAGCCGATGCAACTCGACCTCGAGGGCGCGATGGAGTTCTGCGCCGCCGATGAGTGTGTGGAGGTGACGCCCGAGGTGACCCGGGTGCGTAAGGTTCACCTCGACGCGTCCACTCGCGCCCGCGAACGCTCACGGGCGAAGTCGCGCGATCAGGCGGCGGGATAAGGCAAGGCCGAGTGCCCGGACGATGTGCGCCGGGCACCCATGACGTGGGGGTAGTGCTGGTGAGTCGTTGGCAGCTGAGATCGTCGGTGCGCGCCACCCGTCGTCACAGCCGATTGCCTGCGCTGCTCGCGGCCGTTGTGCTGGTGGGTGCGGCCTGTTCGGCCAATCCGCCGCCACCGGTACGCGAGACGGCGCCGCCGGCGACCCCGACCGAGTATCCGACCGAGAAGACGGTCTACATCGCGACCGACTCCGTGGGCGGCGGGTTCAACCCGCACCTCGGTGCCGATCAGGGTTCGGTCACGACGGCGATCGCCGCGATGACATTGCCGAGCGCGTTCCAGCCGGTCAACACGCCGGCCGGCGTCGTCTGGCAGCGCCAGGACGCGCTGATCACCTCGGCCGATGTCACCTCGACCCAGCCCTTCACCGTCACCTATCACATCCAGACCGACGCGCAGTGGTCCGATGGCCTCCCGGTGACCGGTGACGATTTCTCGTACCTCTGGCAGCAGATGTCGCGGCAACCCAATGTCGTGGCGCCGGCCGGCTATCGCCTGATCGACTCCGTGCAGTCGCGCGCCGGCGGCAAGGAGGTGGCCGTGACATTCGCGCGGCCGTACCCGGCGTGGCGTGAACTCTTCACCGACCTGCTGCCGAGTCACGTCCTGCGCGGCGCGCCCGCGGGGTTCCAGACCGGGATGGACAGCGGGAAGCCCGTCTCGGCCGGCCCGTATTCGGTCGTGTCCATCGACCAGACCCGCGACGAGGTGCGCCTGGTCCGCAACGACCGCTACTGGATGAAGCCGCCGTCGTTGGATCAGGTGGTGCTGCGTCGGGCCGGCACGGCGTCGCAGATGGTCGAGACCGTGCGATCAGGTGATTCGTCGATCGTCAACCTCAGCACCGGCCCGGCGACCACCGCCGAACTCGCCGCGGTGCCCGGCGTGCAGACCCAACGCAATCCGACGTCGCGGGCCTTGTCCATCGGCGTGAACGCCCGGACGTCGACGATGCGTTCGTTGCAGGTGCGCCAGGCGATCCTCGGCATGGTCGATCCGGGTCTGGTCTCGCTGGCCGGTGCGGGCGACGACATCGTGACGCCATACGCCAACACCGTCTTCGCCCCGACGGACCGGGGCTACTTCCCGGTCGACCGGGCCCGGCCGTCGGCGGGCGAGATCACCGGTCTGCTGGGCGACGCGGGCTATCAACGCGCCGAGGCAGACAGCGCCACCTCGAACACCGCCACCCCGACCACCGGCACCCCGAGCACCTCGGGGGCGAGCCCGTCCTCGCAGAGTTCGTCGCCGTCGAGTGCCGCTGCGCCGAGCTCATCTCAGGCCTCCGGCGCGAACCCCGACACCCCACGGCTGCCGGAGGGTGTCGCGCCCTACCGCAAGGACGGCCAGGACCTCGCCGTGCGGGTCGGTGCGATCAGCGGTGACCCACGATCCACGTCCGCGGCGTCCAACATCGTCGATCAGCTGCGCGGCCACGGAGTGAGAGCGTCGGTGGTGGCCCTGCCCAACAACGAGCTGTACGGCGTCGCCCTGACCAACGCCCGGGTGGACCTGGTCGTCGGCTGGACCGGACTCGGGGTGCCGCCGGCCGCATCGCTGGCGTCGCAGGTCGACTGCGATCAGCCGAAGCCGGGCACCGCGCCGTCGCTCTCGACGCCGCCGACGCCGACCAGTGTGGCCCCCGGACAGACCGGTGCGGGCCCCGGCGACAGCTATGCCAGCAACATCTCGGGCGTGTGCGACCCGCCGCTGATCGCCCTGGCGCGCGGCGCACTGTCGGCGGCCGACCCCATCCCGCAACTGACCGAGGCCGAGCCGCTTCTGGCCGCGCAGGCGGTGTACCTGCCGCTCTATCAGGACAGCACCCTCGTGGGTCGGACCGGTCAGGTCAAGAACGTGCCGCTGTCGGGGCCGATCCAGGTGGGGATCTACGGCGACGCGGTGTCGTGGGAGCTGCCGTGACGGCACCCGCGGATCGGCGGCTGTTGCTGTTGCACGCGCATCCCGACGACGAATCGATCATGACCGGCGGCACCATCGCCCGCTATCTCGCCGAGGGCGTCGACGTGCGCGTCCTGACCTTCACCCTCGGCGAGGAGGGCGAGGTCATCGGCGAGGAGTGGTCGCAGTTGGCCGCCGACGGGGGCGCCGACCAACTCGGCGGTTACCGCATCCTCGAACTCACCCGGGCGCTTGCCGCGCTCACCCCGGCGGGTCGCGCACCGTTGCGTCCACGGTTCCTCGGCGGCGCCGGGCGCTGGCGTGACTCGGGGATGGCCGGGACGCCGTCTGCCGACCATCCGCGCGCCCTCGTCCGGGCGCCGTTCGACGATCTGGTGGCCGCACTCGTCGCCGAGATCGTGGATTTCGCGCCGCAGGTGATCGTGACCTATGACGATGCGGGCACCTACGGTCACCCCGACCACAAATTGGTCCACGCGACAACGGTCGCGGCAGTGCCGCAGGTCGTCGAGCGACTCGGCGGCACGAACCTGAAGGTGTACGAGTCGGTGACCGAACGGTCCGCGCTCGCGGCCGGCCTCACCGGGGCATCCGGTCGCGTCCCGGACGCCTGGCGTATGCCCGAAGCCGGTGAGCTGCCGAGTTATCCGGACGAGACGATCACCACCGAGATCGACGTCCGGCCGCAGTTGCACCTGAAGGCGGCGGCGTTGGCGGCACATGCCACGCAGGTGACCGTAGCCGGGTCCGGCACCGAGTACGCACTGTCCAACAACATCGTGCAGCCCATCCTCGACTGTGAGCACTTCGTGCGGACGGCCGGCGACGCCGGTGACGGCCTGGGACCGGGCCGTGAGATCGATCTCTTCGCCGGGGTCGTCTGATGCGGTGGTCCGACCGGATCCTGCTGGCCTTCCTCGTCGTCGACGGGTTCGTGGTCGGCGTGATGTCCGTGACGTTCGCATATCTGCGATTCGGTGGCATTGCCATCCCGGTGGCCGCGGTGCTCGCAGGCATCGTGAACGCCGTCCTGCTCTGGCTCGCCTCGACCTACACCGACGGTCCGGTGCGCTATTTTCCGTTGCTGGCGTGGCTCCTCGCCCTGGTGATCGGTGCGCTGCCCGGTCCGGGTGGCGATGTCGAGCTGCTCCCGGACGGGGTGCTGATGCTGCCGACCCTGGCGCTGCTCGTCATCGGGGCGGGCCTGCCGGCGGTCGTCGCGTGGTCGGGGCGGTTGCCCACACCAGATGACGTCTGACCACTTCAGAAGGGGTGTAGCGGAGCCCGGATCGACGCGGCGTCGGGCTCGAGCCGCGTGCGGTTACAGTGAGGGAATGGTCCTGCGGGAGTGGGCTCGGGACGCGCACGCCGCGGTGGACGAAGCCCGGGAAGCATTGCGTCACGTCGCCGACGATCCGGCGTCGCTGACCGACGACGAGTGGGTCGCCCTGCTCGGCGCGTCGGGGCCGGAACTCGAGGCGCTGTGTGCGCTCGCCGACTCCGCGCGTCGCGAGGTGACCGATCCCGGCACGGTGACCTTCGTGGTCAATCGCAACCTCGACACCTCTGTGGTCGCCGCCGGACGCGACGATGTACCGGCCGTGGAGGCGTTGGTCGACGAAGCATGGCGGCTCGGGGCCACGGAGATCTGTGTGCAGGGGCCGGTTCCCGCCGACGCCCCGGCCGACGAGTATCTGCGTCTCGTCGAACGAATCCATGGTGCGGCGCCGGATTTGCACCTGCATGCGTTCCGCCCGCCCGAGGTACGCGACGCGGCGGACCGGATGGGCGTGCCGATCGCCGATTTCCTGCGGGCCGCCCGCGACGCGGGCCTCGGCTCGGTGCCCGGCACCGCCGCGCAGATCCTCGACGACGAGGTCCGGTCCCGTCTCGCGGGTGGTCGCGCACCGGCGGTGGGGGACTGGATCGAGGTCATCGAGGCAGCGCACGGGGTCGGTCTGTTCTCCACCGCGACCATGCTCTACGGCCATGTCGAGACGCCTCGGCATCAAGTTGCGCACCTTCGTCTGCTCACCGAGATCCAGAGCCGTACCGCCGGTTTCAGCGAATTGATCGTCATGCCCATGCTGCCCGAGAATGCCGGACCGCATCTGTCCGGGATCGCGACTGCCGGCGTATCCGAACGTGAGACCCGTGCGGTCCATGCTGTCGCGCGGCTGCTCACACTCGGCCACTTCGACCATCTCCAGGTGGCGTGGACGAAACTCGACCGCGACGTGGTGGAGCAGGTCCTGCGTGGCGGCGTCGACGACATCGGTGGCCTCCTGCTGGACGGCGAGCTGATGCCGGCGGCGGGTCAGGAGGCCGGCCGGGTCCTCGACGTCGACGAACTCGTCGACATCGCGGCACGAGTCGGCCGGGCACCGCGTCAACGCACCACCGCCCATACCGAACCGCCGGCCGACCGTCTCGTGTCCATCCCGCAGGTGCGTCCATGACCACCCCTGGCACCGCCACCACGCCCACCGCGGTGGACGTCGCGATCGTGGGTGCCGGATTTGCCGGGATCGGCATGGCGACGCAGTTGGCAAGACGCGCAACGGAATCCTTCGTGGTTCTCGAGCGTGCCGACGCGGTCGGTGGCACGTGGCGCGACAACACCTATCCCGGGATCGCCTGTGACATCCCGGCACACCTGTACTCGTTCTCATTCCGTCCACCGACCGACTGGGCGACGTTGTATCCGCGCGGTGCCGACATCCAGCGGTATCTTCAGCGCACCGTCGACGACGAGGGGCTCGCACCGCACATTCGCCTCGGTTGCGAACTGCGGCAAGCCCGGTGGGATGACGATGGCGCGTACTGGTCGCTGGCCACCGAGTCGGGACCGATCCGTGCCCGGGTGCTGGTGATGGCCGTCGGTCGGCTGTCCGAGCCGCACCTTCCCGATGTCGACGGTCTCGAATCATTCACCGGCACAGTCGTTCACACTGCATCCTGGCGCGAGGATCTGCTCTCCGGGGGAGAGCGGATCGGAGTGGTCGGCACCGGCGCATCGGCGGTCCAGGTGATCCCGCACCTTGCCGAGAGTGCCGAAGAACTGGTGGTGTTCTCGCGCACGCCTCCCTATGTGGTCCCGCGTGAGGATCGTCGACTCTCGGATGCGGAACGAGCCGAGCTGCAAATACCGGAGAATGCGCAGGCCCTGCGCGAACGACTGCTCCACGACGCCGACAAGGCTTTTCGGCAGCGCCTCGGCCTCCATCCCGACATCGATGCCATCCGCGACCGCGCGCGCGGACATCTGGACCGCCAGATCGGCAGTCCGTCGTTGCGGGCCGAGCTCACGCCCGAGTACGAGATCGGTTGCAAGCGAATACTGCTGAGCGACGACTTCTATCCGGCCCTGGAGCGTCCGAACGTGGTGTTCGAGTCGAGTGCGCTGGATTCGGTCTTCGAGTGCAAGGCGCGTGCGGTCAGTGGCAACACCTACGACCTGGATGTTCTGGTGATGGCCACCGGGTTCGAGGCGACCAGACCGCCCGCCGCGACGCGTATCCGCGGACGCGGCGACCGGGTACTCGCCGACCACTGGTCCGATGGCATGGTCTCCTACGCCTCCACCACGGTCAGCGGCTTCCCGAACATGTTCGTCCTCGACGGCCCGAACGCAGCACTCGGGCACAACTCCGCGATCTTCATGATCGAGACCCAGCTCGACTACGTGGTGGGCGCGATGGACTTCTTGGCGCACAACGAAAGTCGTTCGCTGGAGGTCAGCGCGCAGGCTGAGGCGGAGTACACCCGGGAGATCGACGAGCGCAGCGCGGCCACGGTGTGGTTGACCGGCTGCGAGAGTTGGTACGTGGACCCGAGGAGTGGGCGCCTCACACTGCTGTGGCCGGGGACCGCGGTGTCGTTCCGGGAACGTAACGGCACCTTCGACCCGCAGCCGTATCTGATCGAAACCCGAACCCACGACAGAGGAGGTCTGCCACGATGACCGACGCGGGAACCTCGACCGCCTTGGCAGCGGCGCGATCCGGAGGGCCGATCGACCTCGAACAAGCGACGACCCTGCTGGCGTGCTCCGGCGACGACCTGCTCGAGCTGCAGGGGATCGCGGGCCGGATTCGCGATGCGGGCCTCGCGGCGATGGGCCGTGAACGTCAGATCACTTACTCGCGCAAGGTGTTCATCCCACTGACCCGACTCTGTCGTGATCGCTGCCATTACTGCACGTTCGTCACGGTGCCCGGCAAACTGGCCCGCGAGGGACACGGGATGTACCTCGACCTCGACGAGGTCGTCGACATCGCACGCAAGGGCGCCGAACTCGGTTGCAAGGAGGCGTTGTTCACTCTCGGTGATCGTCCCGAGGAGCGCTGGTCACAGGCGGGTGAATGGCTCGCCGCGCGTGGGTACACCTCGACGCTGGATTATGTGCGTGCCGCGGCGGTGGCGGTCCTCGAGGACACCGGGCTGTTGCCGCACCTGAATCCCGGTGTCATGAGCGTCGAGGAGATGCGTCGGCTACGGCCGGTCGCGCCGTCGATGGGGATGATGCTCGAGACCACGTCGCGCCGTCTGTTCACCGAGAAGGGTCAGCCGCATTACGGGAGTCCGGACAAGGACCCCCTTGTGCGCCTGCAGGTGCTGCGCGACGCCGGTGCCGTCCGCGTCCCGTTCACCACCGGCATCCTGGTCGGTATCGGCGAAACTCTCACCGAGCGTGCCGAATCGATCCTCGCGATGGCCGACATCCATCGGTCCCACGGTCACATCCAGGAAGTGATCGTGCAGAACTTCCGGGCCAAGCCCGACACCGCGATGCGGGGTACACCCGACGCGGCGATGACCGAGTTCCTCGCCGCGGTCGCGGTGGCGAGGATCGTGCTGGGGCCGGGGATGCGCGTCCAGGCACCGCCGAATCTGGTGTCGTCGGAGGAGTGCGCCGCCCTGATCGCGTCGGGCATCGACGACTGGGGCGGGGTGTCGCCGTTGACCCCCGATCACGTCAATCCCGAGCGTCCGTGGCCGAATCTCGAAGTGCTGGCGGAGATCACCGCCGCGGCGGGGCATGCGCTCACCGAACGCATCACCGCTCAGCCGGCGTATGTTCTCGGTGACGGCTGGATCGACCCGTCCCTCGCCGAGCACGTCGCCGCCGTCGCCGACCCCGCCACAGGTCTCGCCGCCGAGGTGACCCCCCGTGGCCTTCCCTGGCCCGCCGTCGCCTGACCGGCCCTCCGTCCCGCCGATCCTCCGTCCCGCCGGCCCTCCGTCCCGCCGGTCCTCCGTCCCGCCGATCCTCCGTCCCGCCGATCGTGCGCACAATCCCATCGATCGTGCACGACGAGGTCGTCGGGAGACGGTCTGTTCTGTGGTCCGCGCACGATCGGCGCGATTCCGTACCCGATCGGCGCAGTTCTGTACCCGGTCGACGCAGCGATGCGCACAGTCGGCGCGAAACTGCGCACGATCGGCGAGGTGGCGGGGCAGGGTAGGCGGGCGGGTCAGGCAGTCCCGGATACGTCGACGGCCCGCAGTGCCTCCCACCCGCCGACCACGTCGGTGGCGCGGTGCAGGCCGAGTTGTTGCAGAGCGGCCGCGGCGAGGCTGGACGTGAATCCCTGGGAACACAACACGATCCATCGCACATCGTGATCGACAGCTTCGGCCACCCGTGCTTCGCTGGCCGGATCGCATCGCCACTCGAGCACGTTGCGTTCGATGACGAGTGCGCCGGGCGCCGCACCCTCGACAGCGCACTGGGCAGCGGGGCGGATGTCGACGAGGACGGCGCCGTGCGCGAGCTCGTCGGCCACCTCGCCCGGATCGAGCCGTTGGAGCCGTTCGCGGGCATCGAGCAGCAGATCATCGATCGTCGGCATCTCGGTCACTCCGGTTGGTCGGTGAGTTCGGTTCGCGTCCGTCGCAAGGTGGCGTGATCGGACACAGCGTAGAACGACATCGCGGTCAGGGGCGGGGAATAGGCATGGACGCTGAGGGTGGGCGTGACGGTGTCGAGGGGAGCCTCGTCGGCGTGGTCGCCGGGGCGGATCGCCAGTGCGTCGTGCCGCTGCACGTCGTGGACCCACCCGAGCGGAAACGCGGCCTGATCGCCCGCATTCAGGATGCGCAGGGCCAATTCGTCCCCGATCCAGCGGTACTCGCGCAACGAACCCGACAGCACCGTGAGCGCTCCCAGTGAACCGGCGTGATCGTGGAGCTCGGTCGAACGATCCGGGGTCCAGCTGATGAGCCAGAGGTCGAGGTCGTCAGTGGTCTCCAGGCGGGCGGCCCACCGTTCGACCGGATCCCAGCGGTCGGGGAGGAGCTGATCGTAGACACCGTCGAGGACGTCGGCGACGCCCTGATCGGTGATGCGCAGCAAGTCTGCGGGGCGCAGTCGGGTCGGCAGGTTGGTCGAGCGACCGTGCGCGGGTTCGAACCGGGGATCGGGTCGGCGTAACGTCGTTGTCATCGTGGTCTCCGAGTCGAAGGATGGGGGTCGGGTGGTCAGTCTCGACAGCCCGGACACATCCCGTGCGGGACGTCGCCGTCGCGTTCGTACTCGGTCACGTGGACAACAGTCGTGCGGAACCGCGATGGCGTCGAGGGTTGGACGCGCGTTGATCGCAACAGCTCGGCCGGATGTGATCCCCATTACTCCCAGGTCGTGAGCATGGGGCGGGTGTCGAGGGGCCACGCCTGCGACGGATACGATTGATCGTGGACTCTCTTGCGACCGGCCCTCGACGGCCTGGCCAGGCGGTCCGTAATGCGGTGCGTCCAGCCCACGCGCCGTTCGAGGACGACACCGCTGCACGTGCGATCGTCGTCGACCCGAGTTTGCAGCGAAGGAGAGTGTGGTGACCTACATCATCGCGGAGCCTTGCGTGGATGTCCTGGACAGGGCCTGCGTCGAGGAATGCCCGGTGGACTGCATCTACGAGGGCGGTCGGATGCTCTACATCCAGCCCGACGAGTGCGTGGACTGTGGCGCCTGTGAGCCGGTGTGTCCGGTCGAGGCGATCTTCTACGAAGATGATGTGCCCGACGAGTGGGAGCCGTACGTCAGTGCGAATGCCGACTTCTTCGACGATCTCGGGTCGCCGGGTGGCGCGAGCAAGGTGGGCAAGACCGACCACGATGCCGCGTTCATCAAGGGTCTGCCCCCGATGAACGAAGAGGAATGACCTGACGCGGTGAGTACGTCCGGATTCACGACACGACGACGCGTCAGCGGCCTTCTCCCCGACTTCCCCTGGGACACCATCGGTGATGCGCGGGCGCGTGCGGCCGGGCATCCCGACGGCATCGTCGATCTGTCGGTCGGCACCCCGGTCGATCCGGTCGATCCGGTCATCCGCTCGGCGCTCGCGACGGCGTCGGAGTTCCCCGGCTATCCGACCACGGTCGGCACCACCGAATTGCGCGAGGCTGCGGTGTCCGCGATGGACCGCCGTTACGGCGTGTCCGGCCTCGACGAGTCCGGCGTCCTACCGGTCATCGGTACCAAGGAGGCGATCGCCGGGATCGTGTCGACGCTGGGCGTCGGCGCCGGCGACGTCGTCGTGATCCCGGAAGTCGCGTATCCCACATACGAAGTCGGTGCGATCCTGGCCGGGGCGACACCGGTGCGCGCGGATTCCACGGTCCAATTGGGGCCGACGTCTCCGGCGCTCGTCTTCCTCAACTCGCCGTCGAACCCGACCGGCAAGGTGCTCGGGGTCGAGCATCTCCGGAAGATGATCGACTGGGCCCGCGAGCGCGGGGCGATCGTCGTGTCCGACGAGTGTTATCTCGGGCTGGCCTGGGAGTCGGAGGCATACTCGATACTCGATCCGCGGGTGAGTGACGGTGACCACACCGGACTGATCGCCGTGCACTCGCTGTCGAAGGTCTCGAATCTCGCGTCCTACCGGGCGGGCTTCCTCGCGGGAGACAGTGCTCTGATCGCCGAGTTGCTCGCAGTCCGCAAACATGCCGGGCTGATTGTGCCGTTCCCGATCCAGGGTGCGATGGTCGCGGCCCTCGATGACGATGCGCATGTGCTGGCGCAGCGGGAGCGCTATCGGTCGCGCCGGGACACGCTCGTCGCCGCGGTGCGGGCCGCCGGTTTCCGGATCGATCATTCCGAGGCGGGTCTCTATCTGTGGGCGACCCGCGACGAGGACAGCAGGGTCACCCTCGACTGGCTCGCCGATCGGGGCATCCTGGTGGCGCCCGGCGATTTCTACGGTCCGGCCGGGAAACGGCACGTCCGGATGGCACTGACCGCCACCGATGAACGCATCGTCGCGGCCGCCGCACGTCTGACGGCCTGACCCGACGACGAGCGGTCGGATCAGGCCGTGCCGAGTGTCAGTTCTTGTGCAATGCCTCGTTGAGGGCGATTCCGTCGCCCTTCCACGGCACCACCTCGACCGCGCCGGTGAGGCTGTTACGGCGGAACAGCAGATTCGACTGCCCGGCGAGCTCGCGTGCCTTCACCGACGAACCGTCCGGTCCGGTGACCTTGGTTCCCGCGGTCACGTACAGGCCGGCCTCGACGACGCAGTCGTCGCCGAGGGGGATGCCGCAACCGGAGTTGGCACCGAGCAGGCAGCGCTTGCCCAGCGCGATGATCTCCTTGCCGCCACCGGACAGGGTTCCCATGGTGGAGGCGCCGCCGCCGATGTCGGAGCCGTCGCCGACGACCACGCCGGCCGAGATCCGACCCTCGACCATCGAGGAGCCGAGCGTGCCGGCGTTGTAGTTCACGAAGCCCTCGTGCATCACGGTGGTGCCGGGCGCGAGGTGCGCACCCAGGCGGACACGATCGGCGTCACCGATGCGCACGCCGCCGGGCAGCACGTAGTCGACCATGCGCGGGAACTTGTCGACGCTGTAGACGGTGACGTGACCGCGCGATCGCAGCCGGGAGCGCGTCGATTCGAAACCCTCGATGGGGCAGGGCCCGAAATTGGTCCACACGACGTTGCTCAAGAGGCCGAAGATGCCCTCGAGGTTTGCGCCGTGCGGTGTCACCAATCGATGCGACAGCAGATGCAGTCGGAGATAGACGTCATGCGCGTCGACCGGCGCCGACGAGAGATCGGTGATCGAGGTGCGCACGGCGACGGTCTTGACGCCGCGGGAGTTGTCGGTGCCGACCAGGTCACGCAGCGCGGACGGGACGTCGTCGCCGTCGAGGACGACGGTCTCCGACGTCGCCGGACTGTCGAGTTCCGGTTCGGGGAACCACACGTCGAGGACCGCTCCCGGATCAGCGGATCCGCCATTGGTCACGGTGGCAATGCCGGTTGCGTAAGCGCCATTCGTCGTCACGGGAGGACAGCCTACCGGGATGGGGGAATACTCGAATTCGTGACCGTCTCGATGACCGCAGGCCGGTGGGCCACTCCGCGCGCAGGGACGGTGTGGCGTGCGCGGCACACGGCCGGGGAGTCGACGATCCTGCCCGACGGCTGCATGGACCTCATCTGGACCGGACGGCGGGTGCTGGTGGCAGGCCCGGACACCGGTCCGTACCGGTACCGCGCGGACAGTGCGGAATCGATGGTCGGTCTGCGCCTCCCGCCGGGTATGGCACCCAACGTGCTGGGCCATCCGGCCGAGCGATTGCGGGACCGACGCGTCGATCTCGCCGACCTCTGGTCCGATACCGAGGCGCAACGCTGGTGCACGCGACTGTCCGAGGCCGACGATCCCGCGGCGGTGCTCGACGAGATCGCGCACACCATGGTGTGGGACCCCCCGGCCTGGCTCGCCCCGGCTACCGCCCTTCTGGCGGCGGGCGTGCGGGTCGAGGAGTGCGCTGACCGATTGGGGATGACGGTCCGCACGTTTCACCGGCACTCGTCGCGGTTCTACGGCTACGGACCCAAGACGTTGCAGCGCATCCTCCGAATGCGCGCCGCGCTCGGCGACCTGACCGTCGGCCGGGATCTGACGGCGGCGGCGTACCGCCACGGGTACGCCGACCAGCCGCATATGCATCGGGAGTTCGTCGAACTGACCGGACGGGGCCCGTCGGCATACCTGCGCACCATCGACCTGCGAAGCGTGAATCAGGCCAGCGGGCAATAGAAGTCGACGGGGTTGCCGTCGGGATCGAGGACCACCGCGTACCGCTGACCCCAGAACGCGTCGAACGGTTCACGCTGAGACACGTGGCCGGCATCGACGAGACATGTGTACTGGGAGTCGACCTGATCGGGTGACGCACACTCGAAGGCGAGCGCCATCCGGTGCCCTCCCGAGGGCTCGCGCCAGGTCGGTGTGAAGGATTCGACCACCGCACGGGTGTCGAACAGGATGCGGATGCCACCGGTCGTTGCCTCGGCATGCGGCTCCTGCTCGGCTCCTGCTCGGCGCCTGCCGGGATGTCCAGGCCGCAGAGCCGGTAAAAGGCGAGTGCGGCGGACATGTCCGCGGTCACGATCGACAGGGCGTTCAGCGTCGGAAGTACTGCGTTGTCGGAGGTCATGTCGCTGACGGTACTGTGCGGGCCTCATCCGGTCTTGAACGTTTCGGACACTTCGGGCGGGGTCTTTCCGCTCAATCGTTTCTCCGCTCAGCGCGGCAGCGTCGCCGCCGGCGCGGGGCCGGCCGTCTGGGTCTGTGCGTGGGCGTCGGCGACGAAGCGGTCCGCGTTCTCACGGGAGACGCCGCAGGCGTTGCCGCAGTACGAGCAGTGGATCGAGTAGGAGCCGTCGCCCATCGGGAAGATCGGCAGGAAGAACAGGGTGAACCATGTCCTGGTGCGGAACAGGCGCTGCGCGGCGTGTGCCCGGCAGAAGGCGCAGTGGAAATACAGCACCGCCAGCAGGGATGAGGTCTGTCGTCCGCCGAAGATGATCATGGGTGTCCTTCCCTGGAGAATGGGTCAAGAGTAGGCCGCGGTGTCCGGGCCGAAGGTGTCGAGCGGTCGTTTGTCATTCGGCTGGTAGATACGGAGACCCGACCGCGACTCGACGGGTCCGGCCAAGGTGCCGGGCGGCATCCGGCGAGCGGGTAGATTCGGCTCACGCACGCCTGACGACTCCGATGTGGAGGACCCGATGATCCGCGGTATGCACGGCCTGTTCTACTCCACCGAAGAACAGGCACTTCGTGACTTCATCAAGGACAAACTGCAGCTGCCGTCCACCGATACCGGTGGCGGCTGGCTCATCTTCGACGCACCGGAGGCGGACCTCGGAGTGCACCCGACCGACGGCACGAGCCCTCCGTCGGGGACCGTGGACATTTCGTTCTACTGCGACCGCATCGACGAGACGGTCGAGGAACTGAAGAGCCGCGGCGTCGAGTTCACCCAGGACGTCGAGGATCACGGCTACGGGCTCGTGACGTACTTCAAGGTTCCGGGCGGGTTCAACGTCCAGTTGTACGAGCCCCGCTACCAGAAATGAGCGTGACGGCGGTCCCGCGACCGTCGGCGTCGGTGTGGCCACGCGTTACGGTGAACCGGTGACCACGCCCGTCCTCGACCTGCAGGCCGATCCCGTCGACCTCACCGCCGCCCTCGTCGACATCGAGAGCGAATCCCGCAACGAGACGGCCGTGGCCGACGCCGTCGAATCCGCCCTCCGCGCTCAGACAAGCGGTTTCGAGATCGTCCGGCACGGCAATCGAGTCCTGGCGCGGACCGATCGCGGACTGCCGAGTCGCGTGATCCTCGCCGGTCACCTCGACACGGTGCCGGTTGCGGGCAATCTCCCGCACCGTCGAACGAACGACGAGACCGAGGGTGAGGTGTTGCACGGATGCGGCACCGTCGACATGAAATCCGGGGACGCGGTCTTCCTGCACCTCGCGGCAACGATGGCCGCGCCTGCGCACGACATCACCCTGATCTTCTACGACTGCGAGGAGATCGCCGCGAAGTACAACGGGCTCGGTGTCATCGAGCGCGAACTGCCCGAATGGCTCCGCGGTGATGTCGCGATTCTCGGGGAGCCGACCGCCGGACTGATCGAGGCGGGCTGTCAGGGCACCATGCGTGCGCGGTTCTCGGCGCGCGGTGTGCGCGCGCATTCGGCCCGATCGTGGATGGGCGACAATGCGATTCACAAACTCGGGGGTTTGCTGACCACCTTGGCGGGCTACCGCCCGAGGACCGTCGCCATCGATGGCTGCGAGTATCGGGAGGGCCTGTCCGCGGTCGGGATCGGCGGCGGCGTGGCCGGCAACGTCGTGCCCGACGAGGCGTACGTCGACGTCAACTTCCGTTTCGCACCCGACCGGAGTGCCGAGCAGGCCACCGAGCACGTCCGTCAGGTGTTCGCGGCCGAGCTCGCCGACGGTGAACTGGGTTTCGACGTCACCGATTCGGCGGCCGGGGCGTTGCCGGGACTGTCGAATCCCGCGGCCGCGGCCTTGGTGGCCGCTGCCGACGGCAGGTTCCGGGCGAAGTACGGGTGGACCGATGTCTCTCGGTTCTCGGCGCTCGGAGTGCCCGCGGTGAATCTCGGGCCGGGCGACCCGAATCTGGCACATCGGGTCGACGAGCGGGTGCCCGTGGGCCAGATCGGTCAGGTCGCCGATCTTCTGCGTGCGTTCCTGTCCGGGTAGCCATTAGCGTGATGGCCATGTCATCCGCTGATCCCTCCGACGAACCGGGCCGTCACCGGGCCGGTGACGTGCCGTCCCCCGACGATCTCGAGACCTGCTACGTCGGGCCGGTGCGTGTCCGGCGTGAACAGGGCGAACCGAGCAAGACCACGGACCGTCGGCTCCTGGAATGGGTCGATCCGCGTGATGCGGATCTACGTGCCGAGCGGACCATGCGGGATTCGTGGCGGGTGCTGCGCATCCAGTCGGAGTTCGTCGCGGGCTTCGATGCGTTGAGTGAGGTGGCCGAGGCCGTCACCGTGTTCGGGTCCGCCCGCCTGGTCCCCGGCTCCCACGACTTCGATCTCGCGGTGCGGCTCGGCCGCGCGCTGGGGGAGGCGGGGTACGCGGTGATCACCGGCGGCGGCCCGGGTGCCATGGAGGCCGCCAACCGGGGCGCCTGGGACGCCGGGGCCCAATCCATCGGCCTCAACATCGAATTGCCGTTCGAGCAACACCTCAACGAGTGGGTCGACGTCGGCATGAACTTCCGCTATTTCTTCGTGCGCAAGACGATGTTCGTCAAGTACGCCCAGGCCTTCGTCTGTCTGCCCGGCGGATTCGGGACGCTCGACGAGCTGTTCGAGGCGCTGACGCTCGTGCAGACGAAGAAGGTCGTCAGATTTCCGATCGTGCTGATCGGCCGCGACCACTGGACCGGCCTGGTGGACTGGATGCGCGAGGTGTTGTTGAACAAGGGGATGATCTCGCCTGACGATCTCGATCTGCTGCATCTCGTGGACGAGCCGGCCGAGGCGGTCGAGATCATCGCGGCGGCCGCGGCCGGGCGTGGTGGTCGATGAGCGCGATCTGCGTCTACTGCGCATCAGGACCGGTCGAGCAGCGTTTTCTCGATCTGGCGGCCGATCTCGGCACCGCGCTCGCCGCCGCCGGTCACACCGTGGTGTCCGGCGGCGGCAACATCTCCATGATGGGCGCACTCGCCGAGTCCGCGAGAGCGGCGGGCGGGACAACCGTCGGCATCATCCCGCGCGCGCTGATGGAACGCGAGGTCGCCGATCTCGGCGCGGATGAACTCGTGGTCACCGAGACGATGCGCGAGCGCAAGCGTCTGATGGACGACCGCGCCGACGGATTCATCACCCTGCCGGGCGGCATCGGCACCCTCGAGGAGCTGTTCGAGACGTGGACCGCCGGGTATCTCGGTATGCACGACAAGCCGGTGGTGCTCCTCGACCCGTTCGAGTTCTATGCGCCACTGCTCGGCTGGTTGCGCGACCTTCGCGGGCAGGGATTCGTCTCCCGAACCGCCCTCGACCGGCTGCTCGTCGCGGAATCGGTGCCGATGGCCATCCGGTTTGCTACTGCTCGGTAAGGTAGGCGAGACGTTCGACAACGATCGTTGTCGAACCCGGCCGGGATGACACCCCGAGTGCACGAGGAAGCGGAGTACACAACTGATGTCGAGCAGTGATACGCACACCGCGGTCGGTATCACCGACCTGATCCGCGGCGTCGTGAAGATGGCACCGCAGGCCCCCGGCATGCTCAAGCACGTGCCGGGACTCATCCGTCGGCCGCCGGAGGCCGAGCGCACCATCGGCTCGATCTTCCAGAAGCACGCGCACGCCCACCCGGACCGTCCCTTCATCCGCTTCCAGGGCCGCTCGATGACCTACGGCGAGGTGAACCGACGGGTGAACCGGTACGCGGCCGTGCTCGCCGAGAGCGGGGTGGGCCGGGGCGACGTCGTGGCCCTCCTCGCCAAGAACTCACCGACCGACCTGATGATCATGCTCGCAACGGTGAAACTCG
Source organism: Gordonia sp. DT218 (assembly GCF_049847105.1). NCBI lineage: Bacteria > Bacillati > Actinomycetota > Actinomycetes > Mycobacteriales > Gordoniaceae > Gordonia > Gordonia sp. DT218. Next base: position 595,509 of record NZ_JBNCNS010000002.1, read on the forward strand.
GTGCGGTTGCCGGGATGCTGAACTACAACCAACGCGGAAAAGTCATGGCGCACAGCGTCGCCCTGCTCGATGCGAAAGTGCTGGTGCACGACCCGGACTGCGTCGAGGCGTTCGAGTCGATCCCGGCCGAGGGGCGGCCGCCGCACGTCTTCGATTTCGCCGACTTCGAGGCCGCGGCCGAAGGCCGGCCGGAGGACAATCCGTCGGTGACTGCGACACTGCCCGCGGCGACCAAGGCGTTCTACATCTTCACCTCGGGCACCACCGGGATGCCCAAGGCCAGTGTGATGAGCCATAACCGGTGGCTTGCGAACCTGTCCGGCATCGGCGGTCTCGCGGTTCGACTGAAGCACAGCGACACCATGTACGTGCCGCTGCCGCTCTACCACAACAACGCGTTGTCGGTGTCTCTCGGATCCGTGCTGGCCTCGGGTGCCTGCATCGCGATCGGGAAGTCGTTCTCGGCATCGAAATTCTGGGACGACGTGATCCTCAACCGCGCCACGGCCTTCTGCTATATCGGCGAGCTGTGCCGCTACCTTCTGGCGCAGCCGGAGAAGGCCACCGACCGTCAGCACGCGGTCAGGGTGATCATCGGCAACGGTATGCGGCCCGAGATCTGGGACGAGTTCGCCGAGCGGTTCGGCATCGATCGGATCGTCGAGTTCTACGGCGCCAGCGAGCTGAATCTCGCCTTCGTGAACGCCTTCAGCGTCAAGCGCACTGCAGGTTTCTGCCCGCTGCCGTACAAGATTGTCGAGTACGACGACCACGGCGAACCCAAGCGGGACGAGCACGGTCACCTCACAGAGGTCGGCAAGGGCGGCACCGGGCTGTTGGTGGCCGAGATCAGTGAGCGCGTGCCCCTCGACGGCTACACGGATCCAGAGGCCACCGAGAAGAAGGTGATCCGCGACGCGTTCAAGAAAGGCGACTCCTACTTCAATTCGGGAGACCTCGTGCGCGATCAGGGCTTCGCCCACATCGCATTCGTCGACCGTCTCGGTGACACGTTCCGGTGGAAGGGCGAGAACGTCGCGACCACCGAGGTCGAGGCGGCACTCGACTCCTTCCCATCGATCGCCCAGTCGGTGGTCTACGGCGTCGAGATCGAAAAAACCGACGGCCGCGCCGGCATGGGTGCGGTGAAGGTGCGTGACGGCTCCGACCTCGACCCCGGCAAACTCGCCGCCCACCTCTACGATCACCTGCCCGCATACGCGGTACCGCTCTTCGTCCGGGTCGTCGATGATTTCGAACAGACCTCGACTTTCAAGAACCGGAAGGTGGAATTGCGCGAAGAGGGCTTCACGAAGGTCGGCGAGGACGACCTCTACGTGCTCGCCGGCCGGGACAAGGGGTACGTCGACTTTTACGACGACTACCCGTCTGACGTCGCAGCGGCGAAGGTGCCCAAGGGCTGAGCGGCAGCTCTCAGATCGTGCTCGTCACACACTGATCGAGTGGTTTGCGCTGGTCGAGTAGGTGACGAGCGTAGCGAGGAACCGTGGTTTGCGCTGGTCGAGTAGGTGACGAGCGTAGCGAGGAACCGTATCGAGACCACTCGTTACGCTGGTGCCATGCTCCCGACGTTGTGCGGAAAACCCGTCGCGACCGACCGCGCGCTCGTGATGGCGATCGTCAACCGGACGCCGGACTCGTTCTACGACAAGGGTGCGAGCTTCGCGGATATTGCCGCCCAGGCTCGCATCGACCAGGTGGTGGCCGAAGGTGCGGACATCGTCGACATCGGTGGGGTGAAGGCCGGACCGGGCGCCGAGGTGGACGCGGCCACCGAGACCGATCGCGTGGTCCCGTTGATCGCGTGGGTCCGCGAGCGCTTCCCGGACGTTCTCATCAGCGTCGACACCTGGCGCAGTGAGGTCGCCGAGCGTGCGTGCGCGGCGGGCGCCGATCTGATCAACGACACCTGGGCCGGAGCGGATCCGGATCTGGTCAAGGTTGCCGCCGCACGCGGCGCCGGGATCGTCTGCTCGCACACCGGTGGGGCGACCGTGCGGACCCGTCCGCACCGGGTGGCCTATCCGGATGTGGTCGCCGAGGTGATCGCCGACGTCACGGCGGGGGCGCGACGGGCCGTCGACGCGGGGGTGGCCCGTGATTCGATCGTGATCGACCCGACACATGATTTTGGCAAGAACACTCACCACGGGCTCGCCTTGTTACGCCAGGTGAACGATCTTGTTAACACCGGCTGGCCAGTGCTTATGGCGCTGAGCAACAAGGATTTCGTGGGGGAGACTCTGGGTGTGGATCTCGAACAACGGTTGGAGGGAACTCTGGCCGCGACAGCCCTGAGTGCCGCCGCAGGCGCCCGGATCTTTCGCGTGCACGAGGTCGCCGCCACCCGTCGCGTGGTCGACATGGTCGCTGCCATCGCGGGGTCACGACCGCCCGCCCGAACAGTCAGGGGACTCGCATGACCGAACAGGGACGACGTACCCAGACGCGTCGCAAGGCGACCGTCACCAACAGCCGCAACAAGGCCAACATCTGGCCGACACCTGCCGACACGCTCGGAACCAAGCAGCGGTGGGCGGCGACCAACACCTGGGAACAGCCGGAATGGACGCTCGACGAGCTCGTCGCGGCCAAGGACGGCCGGACCATCTCGGTTGTGCTGCCTGCGCTCAACGAGGAGGAGACGGTTGCCGATGTGATCGCCTCGATCCGCCCCCTGTGCGGCACGCTGGTCGACGAGTTGATCGTGCTCGACTCCGGGTCCACCGACGCCACCGAGGAGCGGGCGCGGGCCGCCGGTGCCACCGTGATCGGACGTGAGCAGGCCGTGCCGGAACTCGAACCTGTGAAGGGTAAGGGCGAGGTGCTGTGGCGGTCGATTGCGGTCGCCACGGGGGACATCATCGCGTTCGTCGATTCCGACCTGATCGATCCGGATCCGATGTTCGTACCCAAGATGCTCGGCCCGCTCCTGATCGATCCCCGTATCCAGCTCGTGAAGGGCTACTACCGGCGCCCGCTGCGTACCGGTGGCCGGCACGACGCCAACGGTGGCGGACGGGTCACCGAGCTCGTCGCACGTCCTCTGTTGGCTTCGCAGCGGCCAGATCTGACCGGCATCCTGCAACCCCTCGGGGGCGAGTACGCCGGAACGCGCGAACTGCTCTCGTCCGTGCCGTTCGCGCCCGGCTACGGCGTCGAGATCGGCCTCCTGATCGACACCTTCGACCGCTACGGACTCGAGGGCATCGGGCAGGTGAATCTCGGGGTGCGGACGCACCGGAACCGACCGCTGATCGAACTGGGCGTGATGAGCAGGCAGATCGTCGGCACCTTGATGCGTCGGTGCGGCATCGAGGACTCCGGGATCGGGCTCACGCAGTTCACCGCCGAGCCGGACGGGTCGTTCACCCCCCACACGACCGAGGTCTACCTGGAGGATCGGCCGCCGATGAACACCATCCGGCCCGTCGAGACCGACGCCGCGGAGATGGCCTCTTGACCCGTCACTCCTGAGGGTGATGCCGACGACCGTCTGACAGTATTGATCGTATGCAGACGATCCTGCTGTACCTGCTGATCATGGCCGTCGTGGTGGCCGCGGTCTTTGCCGTGGTCTGGTTCGTCTTCGGTCGCGGCGAGGATCTCCCGCCGCTCGACCGGGGTACCACGCTGACCAGGCTCCCGCGGGCCGGCATCACCGGGGCCAATGTCCGTGCGCTCACGTTCTCGCAGAAGTTCCGTGGCTACTCGGCGGCCGAAGTCGACTGGGCCATGGAGAAACTCGCACGTGAACTCGACGAATTACGTGGCGTGGTCCTCGACCTCCAGGGCCGCGAGGCGGCCGACCTCTCGGCGACCGAGGGCGACCCGCGGGACCGGCCGTCCGCCGAGCAGTGACACCAACTGGCCACGTGCGCAGCAGTGACGACCACCCCTACACGTATCATTGTCCTGGCACCTGCAGCATTTCCGACCGATGTTGAGGGTGTCGTTCCACACCGTGTGGCGAAAGCTCTGAAGGGAGTTCGAGAATGGCGGCAATGAAGCCACGTACTGGGGACGGCCCCCTCGAAGCGGCCAAGGAAGGACGTGGAATCGTTGTCCGGATTCCGATCGAAGGTGGCGGACGACTCGTGGTCGAACTGACCGCGGACGAGGCGGCCGCGCTGGGCGAGGAATTGCGCGGGGTCACCGGCTGAGCCGAGAAGGCGTATTGGCGGGGCCGCTGCGCGAGGTCGAGTCCGCGCTGCGGTGTCCGGTGTGCGCCGCCGACCTGGCGGTCGCCGCCGACCACCGGTCGCTGCACTGCGGCGCATCCCACCGTTTCGACATCGCCCGGCAGGGGTATGTCTCATTGATCGACGGTCGGTTGACCAATCACCTGTCCGACACCGCGCAGATGGTCGCCGCGCGTCGGCGCGTGCATGATTCCGGGTTCTTCGGTGTGGTGTCCGACGTCGTTGCCGATGTCATCGAGCGAGCCGCCACCGAGAACACGGCCGTCCGGAGCACAGGGGATCCGGACGGGCTCGACCTCGTGCTCGACGCCGGCGCGGGAACCGGGCATTATCTGGCCGCCGCCCTGGACCGCGCGCCGGGGCTGCACGGACTCGGACTCGATCTCTCGAAATACTGTGCACGGTCGGTCGCCCGATCGCACCCGCGCGCCGCGTCGGTGGTCGCCGACGTCTGGCGGCCCCTGCCGATCCGATCGTCGTCGATCGGGGCGGTCCTCTCCGTCTTCTCGCCGCGCAATGTCGACGAGTTCGTCCGCGTGCTGCATCCCCGCGGGATCCTCGTGGTGGTGACACCCAATGCCGATCATCTCGGCGAGATCATCGCTCCGATGGGGATGCTCGCGGTCGGTGCGGACAAGGACGACCGACTGCGCAGCGCGCTTGCCGGCGAGTTCGAGGTCTGTTCCGAAACTGTCGTCGGCGACCGGCGCTCGCTCGACGCCGACGCCATCGTGGACGTCGTCGCCATGGGCCCGACCGCATTTCATCGTTCGCCGGGGCAGATCCGGTCCGATGCCGACCTCGTGATCACCGAAGCGGACGGCCCCGTCGACGTCTCGGTGTCCGTCACGGTCACGACGTGTCGACCTCGACGTCGTTGAGGGCGCCCTCACCGCAGGATCGCGCGGTACACCTCGAGTGTCTGTTCGGCGATCGCATCCCACGAGAATTCGGCCTCGGCACGTTCCCGTCCCGCCGAGCCCATGGCCGCTGCGTCCGTGGGGTCGCCGACGACCGCGTTGACGGCGTCGGCGAGTCCGGCCTCGAAGGCCCGGGGCTCGACCTGGTCGTAATGCACCAACCGGCCGGTGACGTTGTCGCGGACGACCTCCGGAATGCCACCCACGGCGGAGGCCACCACCGCGGTGCCGCACGCCATCGCCTCGAGGTTCACGATCCCCAACGGCTCGTACACCGACGGGCACAAGAAAACTGTTGCTGCTGTGAGTATTTCGCGAATTCGCGGTTGGGGGAGCATCTCCCGGACCCAGTACACACCATCGCGCGACGCGGACAGCTCCGATACCGCGGCCTCGATCTCGGCGCCGATCTCCGGGGTGTCCGGGGCGCCGGCACACAGCACCAACTGGATGTCGGGGGCGAAGTGGTGGGCCGCGGCGACCAGGTGCGCGACGCCCTTCTGGCGGGTGATCCGTCCGACGAACGCGACGATCGGGCGGTCGGGATCCACGCCGAGGCCCGTCAGGGTCGATTCGGGCCCGAATGCATCGTCGACGGGAAACCACGAGGTGGTGTCGATACCGTTGCGCACCACGTGAACCCGCTCGGGATCGAGGCGTGGGTAGGTGTCGCAGACGTCGGTTCGCATACCGGAACTCACCGCGATGACGGCATCGGCGTATTCGACCGCGTTGCGCTCCACCCAGCTCGACACGCGGTACCCGCCGCCCAGTTGCTCGGCTTTCCACGGCCGCATCGGTTCCAGCGAGTGGGCCGTCAACACGTGGGGCACCCCGTAGAGTTGCGCGGCGAGATGGCCGGCGAGGCCCGTGTACCACGTGTGTGAGTGGACCAGATCGGCGCCCTGTGCACCTACGACCATCCGTAGATCGGTTGACAGCGTGGTGATGGCGGCGTTGGCGCCGGCGATCCCCGGATCCGGCTGATAGACATGGGCGGTGTCGCGTTCGGCGCCCATGCAGTGCACGTCGACGGTGGCGAGGCTGCGAAGGTGCCGCACCAATTCCGTGACGTGTACGCCGGCGCCGCCGTACACCTCGGGTGGATACTCCCGGGTCATCATCGCCACCCTCATGCGGTCGACGCTAACGCCAACGTCGGCTGTTCGCCAACGGTGCTGCGAAACACGCGACCGGGGACAGGTCATTCGTCTGGCCCGAGCCCTGGATGCCGGTTAAGTTGGGGAGTGTGAGAACACAGCCGCACGTGCTCGGAATGGTCCTCGCAGGCGGTGAGGGGAAGCGCCTCTACCCCCTGACGATGGATCGTGCGAAACCCGCGGTTCCGTTCGGCGGTTCCTACCGCCTCATCGACTTCGTCCTGTCCAATCTCGTGAATGCGGGTTACGAACGTATCTGTGTGCTCACGCAATACAAGTCGCATTCGCTCGATCGGCACATCTCGCAGACGTGGTTCTCGGCCGGATTCCACGGCGAGTACATCACCCCTGTCCCGGCGCAGCAACGCCTCGGGCCTCGCTGGTACACCGGCAGTGCGGACGCGATCTTCCAGTCGATGAACCTGATCACCGACGAGGAACCCGAATACATCGTGGTGTTCGGCGCCGACAACGTGTACCGCATGGACCCCTCCCAGATGGTCGAGGCGCACATCGACGCCGGCGCCGACGTGACGGTGGCCGGCATCCGGGTGCCCCGCGCCGAGGCGACGGCGTTCGGCTGCATCGACTCGGACGCGTCGGGCCGGATCACCCGATTCCTCGAGAAGCCGAGCGATCCGCCTGGCACGCCGGATGATCCCGACGCCACGTTCGCATCCATGGGCAACTACGTGTTCACCACCGAGGCGCTCGTCGACGCCATCCGCGCCGACGCCGCCGACCCCGATTCCGATCACGACATGGGCGGCGACATCATCCCCGGGTTCGTGCGCCGCAACACGGCGTTCGTCTACGACTTCAAGGACAACGAGGTGCCCGGCGCCACCGAGCGCGACAAGGGTTACTGGCGTGACGTCGGGACGCTGGATGCGTTCTACGACGCGCACATGGACCTGGTCTCGGTGCACCCGGTCTTCAACCTGTACAACCGGCGCTGGCCGATCCGTGGCGAGACGGTCAATCTGCCGCCCGCCAAGTTCGTCCAGGGTGGCACCGCCCAGGACTCCGTCGTCGGCGCCGGCAGCATCATCTCGGCCGGTACGGTGAGCGACTCCGTGTTGTCGGCGAATGTGGTCATCGAGGACGGCGCCGTCGTCGAGGGGAGCGTCCTGATGCCCGGCGTCCGGGTGGGTAAGGGGGCCGTGGTGCGTCACGCCATCCTCGACAAGAACGTCCACGTCGGTGAAGGAATGCAGCTCGGTGTGGATGCGGCAGCGGATCGGGAACGCTTCTCCATCAGCGGCGGTGGCGTGGTGACCGTCGGCAAGGGTATCCGGATCTAGGACGCCCTCGGGCGAGTCAGATCGCCGCCGAGCGGCTGGTTTCCCTCGATCGGGCGCAGTTTCTCGTCGTGCGGGCGCACGCTGGAGTTGCGACATTGCCCTGTGCCCGGTCGGCGTGGAACCGTGCCGCTCGACGGGGATCTGGGCCCGCTCGAGCGGGACTGCCCGGTCGCGGCTCAGGTGGTTTCGCGCCGCCAGGCGGCGAGTCCGCGGTCGATGAGAACCGGGACGTCGACGGTGTCGGTGTCGGGTGGCAGGTCGTCGATCGGCCACCAGGCGAGGTCGACCGACTCGTCGCTGCGCACGATCGCCGGTGGCCGATCGTCCTCGGTCGGCCGCGCGACGGCGGCAAAACGCACATCGAGGTGCCGGGTCGGGACGCCTAGGGAACACGTGATCGGGTGGGTGTGCAGGTGGACGGGCGCCGACGTCAGTCGCAGATCCGGCACCCCCGATTCCTCGCGTGCCTCGCGTGCGGCCGCCCCGGCCAGGGTCTCGTCGGACTCCTCGCAATGGCCACCGAGCTGAATCCACTTGCCCACCCGCGGGTGCAGGGTCAGCAGTACGTGGGTGAGCGTCGCGTCGAAGACGATCGCGGACGCGGTCAGGTGACCCGGCTCGCTGCGGCGCAGGCACGCTTCCGGCGCCGCATCGAGAAATGCGAGATACGTATGGCGCAACGCGTCCTGGTCGGCATCCGGTGCCGCCCACGAGCGCAGGCATGCGACGGCCGACGCATGTAACGACGCCGTGGTCATCGCTCGATCACCAACCCCTCGGTGGCCGCAGGCGGCCGCAGCCCCGCGTCCTCTTCGGGTCGTCCGATGGCGACCGCACCCAGCGGCTCCCAGTGCTCGTCGAGGTCGAGGACCTCGCGGACGATGTCTGCGGCGAAGATGGTCGATCCGATCCAGCAGCTCCCGACCCCGCGCACCGACAGCGACACGAGCAGCGACGACACCGCGCCGCCCGCCGCGACCGTGAACATCGTGTGTTCGGCGGCCGCTCGCCGGGCGTCCGGGTAGTCGTGAGCGCCATCGGGGACGAGGAACGGGATCACCAACTCTGGTGCGTCATAAAGGATCTGGCCTCGACGTACGCGTTTGCGGATCGATTCCGCCGACTTCTCGTCGTCCTCGAGGTCGCGTCGCCAGGCGGCGGCCATTGCGTCGAGCAGCCGGGTACGGCGTTCGTCCGAGCGCACCCAGACGAAGCGAACCGGATGGGTGTGATGCGGTGCGGGTGCGGTGAGTGCCTCGGCGAAAGCCGCGGACATCACCCCGGGTTCGATGGCCCCGGGCGCGAACGTGCGCACCGACCGACGCGTCAGCACCGCCTCGCGACGGCCCTGCTCGATCGCCTCCGCGGTGCCGAGCCGAAACAGGTCCTCCGACGCCGGCCGGACGAGATCGACGGCCCCGGAGCCGTCGTCGACCGGCGCGAGGCCGCGTACCACGGCGATGGGGACCCCACCCAGTTTGCCCTTCACCAGATCCGCTGCCGCGGCGATCTCGTCGGCGACGGCGATGTCGGTGACCACCAGGGGATTCCCGTAGGCATCGACCGAGCCCTCGTAGGGATGGGAGACCCGGATGCCCGCCGCGCCGATGGCGACGTCCGTCTGCCCGTTACGCCAGGCGCGGCCCATCGTGTCGGTGACGATCACCGCGACGTCGATGCCGGCCGCATCGCGGATGCGTGCCCGGAGCCCGGCCGCGCTCGCATCGGGGTCCACCGGCAGCAGTGCGAGCTGATCGGTGGCGATGTTCGATCCGTCCACCCCGGCCGCCGCCTGCACGATGCCGATCCGGTTCTCGGTGATCAGCGTTCGGTTCTTGCGTGCCAGTACCCGCACCGACTCGTCATCGACGAGCTTGCGGCGCAGCGCATCTCGTTCGTCCGGATCGGTCGGTGCGGCCACCATGCGGTTCTCCACCTTGGAGAAGATCTTGCTGGTCACCACGACGATGTCGTCGTCGGCCAGCCAGGGCGCGGCGGAGAGGAGTTCGGCGGCGATGTCGCTCTCCGGGCCGAACTCGCCGAGACCGGTGACCGCGCGGATCTCCAGGCCTCCGACGGACCCGTGGTCGCCGGGTCCCGAAGCGCTGCTCACGACGTACTCCGTTCCGCTGTACCGATATTGCGATCGGGGGTGGCGACTCCGACCAGCGCGCATGCGTCGCGGACCATCTGTGCGGTGGTTGCCGGATCGGTCATCAGCAGCGGTGCGGAACCGATCGCGACGCCGTCGACGGCGGCCCGGTCGCCCTCGGCGACCAGCCATCCGTCGAGGATCCCGTTCCCGCTGCGTGCGCCGTAATGTGCCGCGATCGCCTCGGCGGAGGTCTCCACGCCGATCACCGACAGACATTCGTCGGCCATCCCGCGCAGCGGGCGGTTGTCGATCACCGGGGAGATGCCCACGACGGGTGCCGAGGTGGTCCGCAGCGCGCTTCGGATACCCGGCACGCTGACGATGGCGCCGATGCTGACCACCGGATTGCTGGGAGCCAGCAGCACGATGTCGGCGGCGGCGATCGCCTCGGTGACACCCGGGGCGGTGCGGGTGTCGTCGGAACCCACCTGCGCGAAACCGAAGGTCGGGATCTGTGCACGGTGTCGGACCCACCACTCCTGGAAGTGGATCGCGACGCGCTCGCCGTCGGCGCCGTCGGGCTTGGCCACCACCACGTGGGTCTCGTGACGATCATCCGTCGCGGGGATGAGGCGGACACCGGGAAGCCACCGTCTGCACAGCGCTGCCGTCACGTCCGACAGGCGGTAGCCGGCGTCGAGCATCTGGGTCCGGATGAGATGCGTGGCGAGATCGCGATCGCCGAGGCCGAACCAGTCCGGATCGGCGCCGTAGGCGGCGAGCTCCTCCTTGGCGTGCCAAGTCTCGTCGACCCGTCCCCACCCGCGCTCGCGGTCGATCCCGCCGCCGAGGGTGTACATGCAGGTATCGAGGTCGGGACAGATCCGGACGCCGTGCATCCACGCATCGTCGCCGACGTTGACGATCGCGGTGGTCTCGTGACCCCCGTCTGCGACCTCACCGTCGGGTGTCGTCGCATTATCCTGGCCAGGATAACCGGGTCCGGGAAACGGCGTGGGGCCGAGCAATTCGCGGACGCCGGACAGGAAGCGGGCGCCACCGACGCCACCCACGAGAACCGTCACTTTCACCTCGTTCACTCTAGTGATCGACGGCCGGGTGGTGTCGACCGCGGTGGGTGCCGACGTTGCGCGTGGTCAGCGGGCCGTCATCTGCGGGATGCCACTCGCCGGCGGTGGGTTCGCTACCATGGTCTCGATCCCGGGGGAGGGGATTGTTCATCTGTGAGATTGCTGATGTCTGCGCCCGACCCCCGTGTCGAGACCGAGGGTTTCCGACGACTGATGGTATTAAGGAATCTTTTCGGTTTAACTTGACCGCAGCGGTCCATGCCGTGTGTAATCACATCAGTGTCATTATGAGTTTGAGATCGAGAATTGATGGAGCGCAACGTTTTCGATCATTTGTTCGAATGACTCATTGGGTGCGATACCCGGACACACGGTGAAGATCGATGGTGTGGGCAGATGTGGTGGGGCGGCAGGGTGGCCGCGGACACCGACGACTGGAACTGACAGACTTCTCGAGCTAGGAGGCGCCGACGATGGCTTTTGAGAACCCGATCGGCAATCCACTTGAACCACGCGACTACTCCGATCCCCGCAAACCCGTTGAGCCGGTGCATCGTTCGGAAGAGCTGGCCGGCGCCGACGTGGCGGCCAATCGTCTTGGGCTGGTGGGAGATTCACTGACGGCGCCGAGTGTTGGCGGTGTCACGGCGGGGCTGAGCGACAACTCTCCGTGGTCACAGCCGCGCCATCTTTCGTTGGTGGCCAACGACTTCGACGATCTCTTCGAGGCCGTCGAGGAGCAGTGGCAGGAGCGGGCGTTGTGCGCCCAGACCGACCCCGAGGCCTTCTTCCCGGAGAAGGGCGGATCGACTCGCGAGGCGAAGCGCATCTGCCAGGGGTGCGAGGTGAAGCCGGAGTGCCTGGAATACGCCCTGCACAACGACGAGCGCTTCGGGATCTGGGGCGGGCTGTCCGAGCGTGAGCGTCGGCGGCTCAAGCGCGGCATCATCTGACTCCCGCGCGACCGGCTGGTTACTCCGGCCCGCGATCGATGGTGTCCTCGTCGACGCCGAGGTGGGTGGCGACCTGCTGGACCAATACCTCGTGCACCAACTCCAATAGATCGGCGCCACGCTTGGCACGGATCTCGAGTGGTCGACGAAACAAGATGATCTGCGCCCGGGTCGGTAGCCCCCGCACGTCCACGCCGGCCGGGATGAGCCTGGCCAGCGGCACCGCCCCGTCGGCGGTGACCTCGTCCGGCCACTGGATCGAGTCGGGGTCGTGCGGCAACATGCGTGGGATGTCATCCACTGCGATGTCGAGGCCGGCGAGCTGATCGTGCCAGTTCGCATCGATCTCCGCGAACGCCTCCAGAGCGATCACGTCGAAGGAGTCGGCGCGGCTGGCGAACGCCGGCACCGTCTGCGGAAGCAACGGTGATCTGAGTCCCCGACCGCGCCGATCGCGGACTCGAACCGACCGGGTGGGGCTGCGGAGCGCACCCCGACGGACCTCCGCACCACGACCGCGCGCATCCTGTGCCCGCGGATCGGCACCCCGACCGCGCGGATCCTGGGCGCGACCACGAGGTTCGTCGGCGCGGCCCCGGGAAGGGCGAGGTGGATCGAAGCGCATGACGAGAGTGTAGGGATTTGTGACGTGTCTGTCGCGTGTGAGGTGCGTTTCGCGCGAGCTAGCGTGTCGCCGCCGGTGTGGACCCGCCGCCGGGGATAACCTCGTCACCGTGAAGCTTCCCCGACAGTGCTGCAGGCCCGGCTGCGCCCGTTCCGCGGTGGCTACCCTGACGTTCGTCTACTCCGAGTCGACGGCCGTCATCGGTCCACTGGCCAGCTCGGCCGAGCCGCACTCGTGGGATCTCTGTGACGATCATGCTCGTCGGATCACTGTGCCGCGTGGCTGGGAGATGCTCCGGAGTGAGCGCGGGTTCTCGGCCCCCGTCGCCGAGGACTACGAGTTGACCGCTCTCGCCGAGGCCGTGCGCGAGGTCGGCGGTGCCGGGCGGGTGGATTCGTCGCAGTGGCCCGACCTGTTCGACGGATCGGACGACGTCGCGCCAGGTCGTCGCGGCTCCCGGGGCCGCAACCAGGACACGCCGCTGCCGGGCGACGACGGTCCCGGTCGGGCGTCGCAATCGGCGCGCCCCCGGCCGGGTCGCCGTGGTCATCTCCGGGTGCTGCCCGACCCGACCGACTGACCGGCGTTCCGCGCATGTCGTCCGGTGCCGGCGTCCCGATCTCGCATACCGCCATCGGTGCAGGCACATGCGCGGCCGACGGTGTGCGTGACTAGGCTGGACGTCATGCGTACCGGTGCCCCCGATCTCGATGATGTCGAGGAACTGATCGCGGCCGACATGGACGGTCTACTGCCTTCCGTCGCACTCGCAGGTGCCCAGGTGCGATCGGTCGCGGAGGCACAGCGCGAAGGGGTCCTCGAGCCCCTGACGAAGCTGCGGCCACGCAGCGTGGTGATCGTCTGCGGTACCACCGGGGCGGCATCTCCGGCGACGCAGCTGGTGATCGCCGCGATCAGCTCACGCATCGACGTCCCGATCGTCGCCGCTCCGGCCCTGCCGGGGTGGATCGGTCCGCTCGACGTGGTGGTGGTGGCCGGCGACGATGCGGGCGACATGGTCCTCGCGGACGCGGCCGCCCGATCCGTCCGGCGCCGGGCCGAGGTGGTGGTCGCGGCCCCGATCGAGGGGCCGCTGCGAGATGCGCTGGGCGGCAACGGTATCGACCTGTCGCCGCGCGTTACGGTGGATTCCCGGTTCCGGTTTCCGGGATTCGTCGCGGCCCTTCTCGCCGTGTTCGTCTCGCTGACCCAGGTCCGTTTCACCGGACAGGCTCCCCAGGTCGCGGATCTCGCCGACGCACTCGATGGCGAGGCGGTCGCCAACCATCCGGGCAACGAGAGCTTCCACAACCGGGCCAAGTTGCTCGCGGCCAGGCTCGAAGGCCGTTCGTCGGTGTGGGTGGGCGATACGGTCGGGACCGCGGTGGTGGCCGGCCAGGCCTCCCGCTCGCTGCTTGCGCTCGCGGGCGTCATCAGTGCGGTCGCGGAGGTGGGTGACGTGGCGCGATTGGTGCGCGAATGGTCGGAACGCACGGGCTCGACCCCATCCGAATCCATCTTCTACGACCCGGAGATCGACGGACCGGCCCCACCGAGCCCGCCGCGGGTCTTCGTGGCGACCACACCGTCGCGGGACTGGTATGTGCGCCGACGGCTCGACGGGCTCGGCGATCTCGATGTGCTCACCGGCGACGGTGCCGCCGACGCCGGCCCCGGCGCGGGTGGACGTGCCGGTCCGCCGGCGATGCCCACCATGGACGATCTCGCCGCCGATGCGCCGGGCGACCTCGTGTCGTTGATGGTGCTGGTCCTGCGCATCGAAATGGCTGCCGTCTATCTCCGGCTGATCGGGAACTGACGCGATGAGAACTCTCGAGGGGGTGGTGCGTCCCTATGCGTGGGGATCGCGCACCGCGATTGCTTCACTGCGTGGACGGCCGGTGCCGTCGCCGCATCCGGAGGCCGAGTTGTGGTTCGGCGCTCATCCGGCCGGGCCGGCGGTCTGTCTGCGGCCGGACGGCGGGCACGACACCGATCTGCTGAGCGCGATCGACGCCGACCCGGTGGACATGTTGGGCCGGCGCACCATCGAGACGTTCGAGGGTCGGCTCCCGTTCCTGATGAAGGTGCTCGCCGCCGACGAACCGCTGTCGTTGCAAGCGCATCCGAGCCTGGCGCAGGCTCGCGAGGGATTCGACCGCGAGAACGCCGCCGGAGTGCCCATCGACGCCCCGGACCGCAACTACCGCGACCCCTGGCACAAACCCGAATTGATCGTTGCGACCACCGAATTCGATGCGCTGGCGGGATTCCGGAATCCCGCAACCACCGTCGAGTTGCTGCGTGAACTCCAGGTGAGCGAGCTCGATCCCTATCTCGGAATGCTTGCCGGGCAACCCGATTCGGAAGGTTTGCGTGCCCTCTTCACCACCTGGCTGACCCTGCCGGACGCGTCGATCGCCACCTTGATCCCGGCGGTGCTCGCCGGAGCGGTGTCCCTGTTGGGGTCGGGCGACGGCAGCCGGTTCGCGGCGGAACTGCGGACCGTGCTGGAACTGGGAGAGGTGTATCCGCGCGATCCGGGTGTGCTGGCCTCGTTGCTGCTCAACCGTATTCGTCTCGAACCCGGTGAGGGTCTGTATCTCCCGGCCGGCAACCTGCACGCGTACCTGTGCGGGATCGGCATCGAGATCATGGCGAACTCCGACAATGTGCTGCGCGGGGGGCTCACACCGAAGCACATCGACGTCCCCGAACTGCTGCGGGTCCTCGACTTCACCCCGGCCGACGTCGCCGAGATCACCGCCCCGATCCGCACCGTGGGCGCCGAGCGGGTCTACCTGACGCCGGCGCCCGAGTTCCGGCTGTCCCGTGTCGAGCTCGACGGAACCGGGCTGCGGTACGCATCGTCGGTGTGCTTCGACATGCCGGGCCCGCAGATCCTCGCCGTGCTGCATGGTTCGATCGACGTCCGGCCGGCGGGCGGGGAGGCAACCACGATCCCGGCCGGTCAGGCGATCTGGATCGGAGCTGCCGAGCCTGACGTGGTCGTCCACGCGGCGTCGTCTCGTGCGGTGTTCTTCCGCGCGCTGGTGCCTGCCGGACCGCACGGCTGACCGGGCGGCAGAGTCCCTCCAGGCGGCAGGGTCCCGCCGGGTGTCAGCGTCCGATGTAGGTCCACTCGTCCGGCGTCGCGACCATCGTCACGGCCACCCGCTCGGTCGCGGTGGTCACCGAGATGTCCTGCGGTGCACGCGGATTCTGGCGGATGAACACCGAGGCGTCGGGGGCCAGCTCGGCCACCCGCGGATCTCCGGCGGCGCACACGGTGATGTGGGTGGTATTCGCCTCGGGCGGGGGACCGGTCAATCCGTCGAAGATCACCACGCGGTGTCCGGAGGGTGACCGGACGCGATCCGAGCTCAAGGCCAGCTGTCGCAGGTCTCCCACGGCGGCGACCAGGTGCTGCCATTGCCCGGGTCGGACCGTGTGCACGGTGACCGAGGCGCCGATGGCCACGGCGCGGAGCGTGACCTGTGAGACCAGCTGTGGGCCGGCCGTTATCGCGACCGAGCGGAGATCGGGGCCGAGCAGTGGGACGGCGACGGCGCGGCCGCTGTGGTCGGCACCGACCAGTTGGCCACACCCGCCGGCAGGTAGGGACAGGGCACGCAGCAGCCGGTCCGCCTCGGCGCCGTGCACGGCGCCGAGGGTGCGATCCAGCCGAGCGGGGATGGAGATGGGCAGGCTCGCGGCCAGCGCGTCGAACTGGTGGCCGTCGAGCGGCGTGAGGCCGTCCGGCCACGACTCGACACTGCGCTTGGCGGACGGGAGTTCGGCGAACCGCACCATGCCGGTGACCTCGAGGACGCCGTCGGGATCGTGGCGCAATCGCACGGTCGCGGTGGTCGACAAGGCCGAGTTCACCCACACCGTCGACAAGACGGAACCGATCGATTGCGGCTCGATGGCCGCACTGCGAAAACGCAGTTGGCCCGATCCGATGGAATCCCACTGCTCGGCCATGTCGTCGAGTGCCAGGCCCTCCGACAACTGGCCGGTGACCGCGGTGATCTCAGCGCCGCTGAGCAGCGAGACCCGCAGGCCGCTCTCGGTGAGACGCCTGGCGACGCGTCTGCTGGTGATGGTGGCGGTCCGGAGGGCACCGACCGCACCACCGCCGCGGCGGGCCACGGCGTCGGCACAGTCGAGCGGATTCAGCCGCAACACCACCAGCACCGAACGATGTGCGGTCGCCGCCAGGGGGCCCAGGGTCCGGTGGTAGGTCTGCGCGATCGGGCCGCTGCCCCAGCTGCGGACACCGTGGCTGATCACCTCGATCGAATCCAGGGGGATGTCGAACGGGTTGATGCATTCGGCGAGCGCGTCGAGCGGCACGACCTGGCCGGTCGGATCGGTGACGTCGGCAGTGCCGGGGGTGAGAAAGGTGGCTGCGGGCGAGCCGGGCGACACCCGCAGAACAGTGATCAGGGTGTCCCCGGCCCAGCGCGCACCGATCGTGTCGCCACCGCCGGCCGGTGTCCGCATCGACGTGCGAGCACCCTGCTGCGGTCCCGCCGGGATGTCGAACGGTACGGGCGCGAGATCGGTGGACCTGCGGCGTGATCGTGCCCAGACGAAACCCCATCGCTGTGCCCACCCGCCGACGACCGAGCGTCCGCCGCGAAACGGGATGAGGGCGAGGGACGTCACCGCGGCCACGAGGAGAGCGATCCAACCCAGAGCGCTGTCGCTGGTCGCCCAGACGATCAGGCCGACGCCGAGGACGACCTCGATGAGCACGAATGTCTGCAGGGTGACGCGTCGGCGGCCGGTGCGGTCACGTCCACGACGGGCACCGCCGGTGCGTCGCGTGCCCCGATCGGTCGGCGTCGTGGGCGAGCCGCCGGATGGTGCGGCTTCCGGACGACCGGTCGTCGACCCCGGCACGCCTGCCATCGCCATCGTTCCCCCCCGTTCTACGGGTGACCGGCGCGACACCCGCGGAAAATGTATCGGTTACGCTACTACGCGTCGATTCGTCCGTGACCACCAGATCAGTGGAAACGACGGCGCGACCAGGTCGGTAATGCGGCCGGAAGGGGGGACGATGGCCCGGCAGCTCACGACCAAGGCGCAGGTGAACGGTTATCGGTTCCTGTTGCGCCGGCTCGAGCATGCGCTGGTGCGTCGCGATGTCCGCATGTTGCACGACCCGATGCGTTCGCAACTCCAGGCGCTCCTCGTCGGCACCGTGCTCGGGCTCCTGGTACTCGGTGGGTGTGGCGTCTGGGGACTCGTGAAGCCCCAGGGTTCTGTCGGCGATGCCAAGATCGTCGTCAGCAAGGACAGCGGCGGGAACTACGTCCTCATCGACGACACGATGCACCCGGTGCTCAATCTCGCGTCGGCACGACTGATCACGGGCAGCAGCGAGAGCCCGAAGTCGGTGAGCGACGGCAAGCTGGCCTCGTATCGGCGTGGACCACTGCTGGGTATCCCGGGTGCTCCAGCGGCCCTGCAGTCCTCCGCTCATGGGGGACAGTCCTTCTGGACGGTCTGCGACACCGCGACCGTCTCGCCCGACGTCTCGGGTGAGGCGATCGAGCTGACTGTCATCGGCGACCGCCCTGAACTCGGCGGGTCGATCGGTACCGCGCGCCCCGACGAGGCGGCGCTGGTCACCAACGGCGGCAAGGATTTCCTGATCTACACCGTCGAGCGCAACGGTGAGCCCGCCGCGGTCCGCGCCCAGGTGGACACCTCGAGTGTCCCGGTGATGCGCGCGCTACACCTCGAGGGTGCGACTCCGCGCGAGATGAGCGCAGGTCTGCTCAACACCTTCCCGGAGGTCGATCCCCTCACCGTCCCCGAGATCGACGGTGCCGGAAAACCCGGTGCGCTGCACGACGACGACGTGCAGGTGGGTTCGGTGGTGAAGTCGGTGGGCATCGACGACCAGACCAGCTACTACGTCGTGCTGCGTGACGGTGTCCAGCAGATCGGTGAGGCGACCGCGGAGATCCTGCGGCTCGCCGACCGCGACGGCGCCGCGCCGGTGCGGACCGTCGCACCTGGTCAGGTCGCCGCCAGCCCCACCGGCGAGCGATTGCCGGTCGACGACTTCCCCGGTCACACACCGAGTCTGGTGGACGTCCAGTCCGCTGGCACGCTCTGCCAGTCGTGGTCGCGAGGTGCCGGGGACACAGCGGCGACGACGCGGTTCCTGGTGGGGCGCGAGTTGCCGCTCGCCGAGGGCGCCGCGCCGGTGCAGGTCAGCTCGGCCGACGGTTCCGGGCCAGGTGTCGATCAGGTCTATCTGCGGCCGGGATCGGGTGAGTACATCCAGACCACGGGGTCGGAGCCGAGCAGTCAGCGTGCCGAATCGCGCTATTACATCAGCGATTTCGGCATCAGATACGGGGTTTCCGACGCCGGGACCGGGCAGGTCCTCGGGCTCGGGGACGGCCCGACGAGAGCGCCGTGGTCGGTGATCTCGTTGCTCACCGCCGGGCCGTCGCTGTCCCGTTCGGCAGCCCTGGTGTCGCACGACGGCATGGCGCCCGATGAGAACGGTCAGGCGATCCCGCAGCCGGACAACTGATCCGTCGATCCTCGTCCTGCCGACCGTCCGGTCCGCTCAGGATGTGAGCGGACCGCCGACGATGTTCGAGACGATGCCGCCGATGACCCGGGTCCCGTCCTCCGAGCGGAGTTCGTCGTACCAGGCGGCGGTGGCCTCCGGGTCCTTGGCATGGGTGACGTCGCAGCGCTTACGCGCCCGGAGGACGAGCTCACCGGCGCGTTCGGTCCGTGCCGATTCGTACGCGCCGAGCGCGGCGTGGACGTCGTCGGGATGCTCCTTGAACGCGAACTGAAGGGCCACGGCGTCTTCCATCGCCGAGCAGCCACCCTGTCCGATGTCTGGCGTGGTGTTGTGGGCGGCATCACCGAGCACCGCGACGCGGCCCTTGACCCAGGTGTGGAAAGGGTCGAGGTCGAGTATCTCGACCCGGTTGGTGGTCGCCGGATCCAGCGCGCCGATCAGGCGCTGGACGCCGGGCGACCAGTCGGCGAAACTCTCCGCGAGGACCTCGCGCGCCGTACCGCGTTCATATGGCCGCCCCTCGGGCATCGTCACGTCGAAGAAGAAGTAGAACCGATCGCCCGCGATCGGCATCACCGAGACGCGCTTCCCGTCGCCGACGTAGGTGGTCCACTCGGTGGCGGGCCCGATCGCCTCGTCCACGTCGACGAGGCCGTTGAAGTTGACGTATCCGGCGTAGCGGCGATCGACCGGATGGCCGAGGACATACTCCCGAGCCAGCGACCGCGCACCGTCGGCGCCGATCGCCACGTCTGCGGATACGGTTGTCCCATCGGCGAATTCGACTGTCGCGGCCGTGGGTCCGTCGGTGACCGCGACCATCTTCTTCCCGAAGTTGATGTCGTCTATGCCGTACGCGTTCATCAGCATCAACTGGAGTTCGGCGCGTGCCACCGGGTAGGGCCGCTGTCCCACCTCGTCGATGAGCGGCTGCATGCTGAAGCGGCACATCGTGTTGCCGGTGAAGCCGTCGATGTACGACATCGAATCGACGATCCCACCGAGAGCCGCGGTCTCCTTCTCCAGTCCGAGGTGGTTCAGGCACTTGACGCCGTTGGACCATACCGAGATGGCTGCTCCGACAGGTTTGTTCTCGGTGACCTGTTCGTAGACCTCGACGTCGACGCCGATCTGCTTGAGTGCGATGGCGGCACTGAGCCCGCCCATACCGGCGCCGATGATGACAGCCTTCACTGAATTGTGCCTTCCGTTGTATCTGGTGCCCCCGCAGTTCATTCAGGCTAAGACCGCCGGCGGTTCCCCGCGCGTCGAGGCCGCCGGTGGGGCTCAATTCACGGACAGGCCGGCGGCGAGGGTGGTCACCAACTGTTCCCACTCGGTGGTGATCGTCTCCAGGTCGAGACCGACGATGTCACGGAGGTGCTTGACCGCGCCGGCATTGAGGGGAGCGTGCACGGCGACCGCGACCACGTCGACCCGATCGCCGAAACCGAGTTGCTGCAGCAGGATCTGGACATGGCGGTTGGATGCGGCCCACACCGGATGACTCAGGAATTCGGCGCCCGAGCCGCCGGCCTCGATGAGGATGTCGAGATGGTCGAGGGTCATCTTGAGTCGGGCACGGCCGTAGGCGAGCAGCCGGTCCAACGGGGGAGCGCCGGGCCCGAGGGGCTGCGGTCCGAACAGGTATGCGCGCTGGATCTCGGATTCCGAATGGTCGAGCAGCGCCACCATCAGACCGGTACGGCTGCCGAAACGGCGGAAGACGGTGCCCTTGCCGACGCCGGCCTCACGGGCCACCGCGTCCATGGTCACCGCGGAGGCGCCGTGGTTGTCGATCAGATTCATGGCAGCGTCGAGCAGGAGTCGCCGATTACGGGCGGCGTCTGCCCGTTCGGGATCGGACCCGTCGGACAGACGGAGTGGGATGAGACTGCCGTCGGGACCGTTCGACACGTGACGAGCGTAACGCTTGACTCGTCGTGGAATTAATCGGACTGTGGTCCGGTTGAATATTTCGACTTGCTGAACATCGAAGGGAGCACCGTGTCCGAACGTAACGTGGAGATCGTCGCGCTTGTGGGAAGCCTGCGCAAGGGGTCGGTCAATCGTCAATTGGCGCAGGTCGCTGCTGACAACGCCCCGGCGGGCGTCCGTGTCACGATCGTCGAGGGGCTCGGAGACCTGCCGTTCTACAGCGAAGATCACGACCCGTCGATCGAGGCGCAGGCCGTTCTTCCCGGCGGGGTGGCAACCTTGCGGCAGACCGTCGGCGCCGCGGACGCCGTGTTGCTCGTCACGCCTGAGTACAACGGCACGATTCCTGCCGTCCTGAAGAACGCCATCGACTGGCTGTCGCGGCCCTACGGTGCCGGTGCCGTGTCCGACAAGCCGATCGGTGTGATCGGTGCCGCGCTGGGCCGGTTCGCAGGCACGTGGTCGCGTGAGGACACCCGAAAGTCTGTCGGCATCGCCGGCGGCCGTGTGATCGAGGACGTCGAGGTGGGAGTCCAGACCTCCGCGCTGGGTGAGCACGGCGTCGCCGCCGCCGAGGTCGTGGAGCAGGTCGTCGTGGCCGTCAACCGCCTCGTCGCCGAGGTGACCGTGGCCGCCTGATCCGACGCGATCCGGCTGACCGCAGACGCGCCGTCGCGGGCTCTCAGGAGCTTGCGACAGCGCGTCTTTGCGTCCGTCCTGTGGGCAGCTTGGGGACACGTTGTGGAGAGTCCTGGGACAACCTGTGGAGGACACGCCGGACACACCCGACTTCACGATCGCGCATGCGCCGCGACCTGCGACTTTCACGAATGTTATTCACAACTTGTTGTGGTGTCTCCAAATGTCAGGCACTAGGTGTAGTGTTTTGAAGACCAGCAAGGCGGACGTCGCAGACCGGTGTGACCGCGCGAGAGAAGCCACGGAGACGGTGACCAGAATCACTTTCTTCACGTTGGGAAAGTGTCCGCCCACGGGCAGTGTTGAACGTCATGAGGACGTTGATCGGCGCTGATCGGGGCGGCGGGTTCGCTCCTGGGAGCGAACGGCAGAGGTCTTCTGGGCCCGAGCCGGCCATGGCAAGCAGACCGCGAGACGACGACCCGGTGACACGACGGCACCGACTTGGGTCACCGGATGGTGATCACCAGGACCGCGTACACCGATACCGATCCAGCACGCAGCCAGATACAGCAGCCTGATCCAGCAAGGAGAATCTTCGATGGCCATCACCGTCTACACCAAGCCGGCATGTGTTCAGTGCAACGCGACCTACAAGGCACTCGACAAGCACGGTTTGGCCTATGACGTCGTCGACATCAGTCAGGACGCCGAGGCGCGCGATTACGTGATGGCGCTGGGGTACCTGCAGGCTCCGGTCGTGGTGGTCGGTGACGATCACTGGTCGGGGTTCCGCCCTGATCGCATCAAGGCGCTGGCCGTCGCCGCTGCCTGACGCGCCCGGAGTGCGCCGCTCGATCCGACGGGGAAGCCGGATCGTGGGGAGCGCCGCAGGTCGCAGCCATACCGCGTGGCGGCCACACCACATATCGGACGAGACGAGCTGACGGGAGGTGGACGATGGCGGGCGGAACTCGTGAGTCGCCGTTGATCGTCTACTTCTCGTCCGTCTCGGAGAACACCCACCGATTCGTCGAGAAGCTCGGTACCCGGAGCGTGCGGATCCCGGTTCACGGGACGACCGACTCGGGTGGATTCACCGTCGACGAGCCCTATGTGCTGATCACTCCCACGTATGGAGGCGGCAAGGCGACCGGGGACCGTTCCGGTTACGTGCCGAAGCAGGTCATCAAGTTCCTGAACAACACCCACAACCGGGACTTGATCCGAGGTGTGATCGCGGCCGGCAACACGAACTTCGGTGAGGAGTTCTGTCACGCCGGCGACATCATCTCGCGCAAATGTATGGTGCCGTATCTGTATCGGTTCGAGCTGATGGGCACCGCAGACGACGTCGATCGGGTGCTCGCGGGTCTGGCGGATTTCGTCCTGAGTCCCGCGTTCATCGATCCGCAGCATGCCGAACTCAGCGCCGCGCGCGCCTGAACTGTCGGACCCGCCGAGTAGCTTTTCCTCATAAGAACACCTATCTGCCAGGAGTCTTTCGTGTCGCCAACCGCCGCCCCCGTCTCCGATACCGCATCCGCCAGCCAGTCGGGTATGCACTCGGGTCCCGCCGGGCACGAGCCCGGCGAGCTCGACTATCACGCACTCAACGCGATGCTCAACCTGTACGACGTGGACGGCAAGATCCAGTTCGACAAGGATCGCGAGGCCGCCCATCAGTACTTCCTGCAGCACGTCAACCAGAACACCGTCTTCTTCCACGACCTCGACGAGAAGCTCGACTACCTGGTCGAGGAGAACTACTACGAGCCCGAGGTGCTGGAGCGATACGACCGCGAGTTCGTGAAACTCCTGTTCGGCCACGCCTATTCGAAGAAATTCCGGTTCCCGACCTTCCTGGGCGCGTTCAAGTACTACACGAGCTACACGCTCAAGACCTTCGACGGCAAGCGCTACCTGGAGCGGTTCGAGGACCGCGTGTGCATGGTCGCGCTCACCCTGGCCGACGGTGACACCGCGCTCGCACGCAATCTGGTCGACGAGATCATCGAGGGTCGGTTCCAGCCGGCGACCCCGACGTTCCTCAACTCCGGCAAGAAGCAGCGCGGTGAGCCGGTGTCGTGCTTCCTGCTGCGCATCGAGGACAACATGGAGTCGATCGGCCGGTCGATCAACTCGGCGCTGCAGCTCTCCAAGCGCGGTGGTGGAGTCGCCCTGCTGCTCAGCAACATTCGTGAACATGGCGCACCGATCAAGAAGATCGAGAACCAGAGCTCCGGCGTCATCCCGATCATGAAGCTGCTCGAGGACTCGTTCTCCTACGCCAACCAGCTCGGTGCCCGTCAGGGTGCCGGCGCCGTGTATCTGCACGCGCACCATCCGGACATCTACCGCTTCCTCGACACCAAGCGGGAGAACGCGGACGAGAAGATCCGCATCAAGACCTTGTCGCTCGGCGTGGTCATCCCGGACATCACGTTCCGGCTCGCCAAGGACAACGACGACATGTACCTGTTCAGCCCGTACGACGTGGAACGCGTCTACGGCGTGCCGTTCGCCGACATCAACGTCACCGACAGGTACCACGAGATGGTCGAGGACCGGCGGATCCGCAAGACCAAGATCCGGGCTCGCGAGTTCTTCCAGACCCTCGCGGAGCTCCAGTTCGAGTCGGGTTACCCCTACATCATGTTCGAGGACACGGTGAACCGGGCCAATCCGATCGACGGCAAGATCACCCACTCGAACCTCTGCTCGGAGATCCTGCAGGTCTCGACGGCGTCGACCTTCAACGATGACCTGTCCTATTCGAGTGTGGGTAAGGACATCTCGTGCAACCTGGGTTCGCTGAACATCGCCAAGACGATGGATTCGCCGGACATCGGCCAGACCATCGAGACCTCGATCCGCGGTCTGACCGCGGTCAGTGATCAGACCGCGATCACCTCGGTGCCGTCGATCGAGAAGGGCAACAACGACTCGCACGCGATCGGCCTCGGTCAGATGAACCTGCACGGCTATCTCGCGCGCGAACGGATCTTCTACGGCAGCGACGAGGGTGTCGACTTCACCAACATCTACTTCTACACCGTGCTCTTCCACGCCGTACGGGCGTCGAACCGGATCGCACGGGAACGAGGCAGGCCGTTCGCCGGTTTCGAGCGCTCCACGTATGCCAGCGGCGAGTTCTTCGACAAGTACATCACCAAGTCCTGGGAGCCCGAGACCCAGAAGGTCCGGGATCTGTTCGGCGAGGCCGGGATTCACATCCCCAATCAGGACGACTGGCGTGAGCTGAAAGAGGCCGTGCAGCGTGACGGCATCTACAACCAGAACCTGCAGGCGGTGCCGCCGACCGGTTCGATCAGCTACATCAACCACTCGACGAGCTCGATCCACCCGGTCGCCGCGAAGGTCGAGATCCGCAAGGAAGGCAAGATCGGCCGCGTCTACTACCCGGCCCCCTACATGACCAACGACAACCTGGAGTACTACCAGGACGCGTACGAGATCGGCTACGAGAAGATCATCGACACCTACGCGGCCGCGACGCAGCATGTCGACCAGGGGCTGAGCCTGACGCTGTTCTTCAAGGACACCGCCAGTACCCGCGACGTCAACAAGGCGCAGATCTACGCATGGCGCAAGGGGATCAAGACGCTGTACTACATCCGACTTCGTCAGCTGGCACTCGAGGGCACTGAGGTGGAGGGTTGCGTCTCGTGCATGCTATGACAGCGAGATTCATTACTGCACAATCACTTTCAGGTCAGTCACTTTCAGATCAGCGAGCGAACAGGGAGGACCGATGACGTCCACCGAAAGTCACAGCCCGGCCGATGGCGCCCCGATCAAACTGGTGAGCCGGGTCTCCGCGATCAACTGGAACCGGGTGCCCGACGAGAAGGACGCCGAGGTGTGGGATCGCCTCACCGGCAACTTCTGGCTGCCCGAGAAGGTGCCGGTGTCCAATGACATCCCGTCGTGGAACACGCTGACCGAGTACGAGAAGCAACTCACCATGCGGGTGTTCACCGGCCTGACGCTGCTCGACACCATCCAGGGCACGGTCGGTGCGGTCTCGTTGATCCCCGACGCCACCACTCCGCACGAGGAGGCGGTGCTCACCAACATCGCGTTCATGGAGTCGGTGCACGCCAAGAGCTACAGTTCGATCTTCTCCACACTGTGTTCCACCAAGGAGATCGACGAGGCATTCCGCTGGTCGGAGGAGAGCGAGCACCTGCAGCGCAAGGCGCAGATCGTCATGGACTATTACCGTGGCGAGGACCCGCTCAAGCGCAAGGTCGCCTCCACGCTGCTGGAGTCGTTCCTCTTCTACTCCGGCTTCTACCTGCCGATGTACTGGTCGAGCCGTGCGAAGCTCACCAACACCGCCGATCTCATCCGCCTGATCATCCGCGACGAGGCGGTGCACGGCTATTACATCGGGTACAAGTACCAACGCGGACTCGAGGTGCAGACCGCGGAGCGCCGGCAGGAGCTCAAGGACTACACGTTCGAGTTGCTCTTCGAGCTCTACGACAACGAGTCCGACTATACCGAGGCTCTGTACGACGAGGTAGGGCTCACCGAGGACGTCAAGAAGTTCTTGCGCTACAACGCCAACAAGGCCTTGATGAATCTGGGATATGAGGCGATGTTCCCGCGCGACGAGACCGACGTGAACCCCGCCATCCTGTCCGCATTGTCGCCGAATGCCGATGAGAACCACGACTTCTTCTCCGGGTCCGGTAGCTCGTATGTGATCGGCAAGGCCGTCAACACCGAAGACGAGGACTGGGACTTCTAGCCGCCCCGCCGATTTCGTAGCAACAATCCGCGCTCACCGCGGGTTATTGCTACGAAATGGCTACGCGCGGAGTCGCTCGTACAGCTCGTCGAGCAGGTCCAGGGTCTCTCCGACGTCGGCGGGGGCCACGCCCGAGGCGCGCAGTGCCTTGCGCAACGCATCCGGGTCCAGGTCCATGAGTGGGTTCAGTCGGGGCGGGCTCGGCAGGGGAGGCAGCACGGCGTTGGTGCCGTAGAAGTCGACGACCGGTGCGGACGCGTGCTCGCGCGACGACGGACCGTCGTCGCGCGATTGTGACACCTCGGTCGCCGAGGACAGCAGGGTGGCCAGGTCGGTTCCCATGACCGTCAGCAACGTCACCGCGCTGCGGTCGATCTCGGCCGCGACCTCGTAGGCGACGCACAGCACGTGGATGCACCGGGGGGATTCGTCGGGACAGGTGCAGTCAGCGGCGATATCCGCCGATTCGGTGGGGAGCAGCAGTTCGCCCACCGCGGCCGGTTGTTCGCCCCGGGCCAGCGCCATCAGGTCGCCGGTGGCGTCACGTGTCCGGAGCAGGGCGATGATGGTCGGCACGTCGACGGGCCGCATGGTCAGGGTCACCTCGAAGGGATCGAGCTGACTGCCCCGGACCGCGGCCGTCACCTCGGCGTCCGAGATCGCCAGACGTTCGGCATGGTGATCCCGAAAGTAGCGGCGGGCCTGGGTGATCCGCCGCCGGTCCGCGTCGCCGCTGTGCACGCCCTCGATCACATCGACGAATGCGCGTCCCCACTGGCTCAGCCCGAACCCCCGGGTCGATGTGAGCCGTCCGCTCACCCGGCGTTCGCTGCCGCGACTCATTCGCTCACCGCCTCGTCGCGGAGCCGGAACAGGTCGAAGAGCTCGTCGTCGCCGAGATCGGACAGCCAACTCTCGCCGGAGCTCACGGTCAGGCGCGAGAGTTCCCGTTTCGCGGAGATCATCTCGTCGATCCGCTCCTCGAGCGTGCCGACACAGAGGAAGCGGTGCACCTGCACACGCTGCTGTTGACCGATCCGGTACGCGCGGTCGGTGGCCTGGTCCTCGACCGCGGGATTCCACCACCGGTCGACGTGCACCACATGATTGGCCGCGGTGAGGTTGAGGCCGGTGCCGCCCGCCTTCAGGGTGGCGATCATCGCCGGGGGCCCGTCACCGTCCTGGAACCGCGCGACCATCTGATCCCGCTCCCCACGGGTGCGACCTCCGTGCAGGACGGGTACGGGCTCACCGAGGTAGGGGGCCAGCCACTCCGACAACAACTCGCCGAACGCGGCGAACTGGGTGAACACCAGCGCCCGGTCGCCCTCGGCAGCCGCGGTGGTCAGGATGTCCACCAGCAACTCGACCTTGCCGGACCGGTGCCTGTTGCGGCGCAACAGATCCGACCCGTCGGCCAGGTAATGGGCCGGATGATTGCACACCTGCTTCAGGCGGGTCAGCGCGGCCAGGATGTTCCGTCGGCGGATGGTCCGCTGCTGCTTGCTGCGCAGCGCCTCCATGAGCTCGTCGATGACCGCGCGATAGAGAGCGGCCTGCTCGACGGTCAGATTTGCCCGAACGGTGATGTCGGTCTTCTCCGGCAGATCCGAGATGATCGTAGGGTCCGACTTCTCCCGCCGGAGGATGAACGGACGAGTGAGCGCGCCCAGTCTGCGGATCGCCGCCGGGTCGCGGTCGCGTTCGATGGGTTCGGCGAACCTCGCCCGGAATCGGGAGGCCGAGCCGAGGAGTCCCGGATTGACGAGATCGATGACTGCCCGCAGGTCTTCGAGGCGGTTCTCCACCGGGGTGCCGGTCAGCGCGATGCGATGGTCCGCCGGTACCGCTCGAATCGCCTTGGCCGCCTTGGTGGCGACGTTCTTGACGTGCTGCGCCTCGTCGACGACGACCCGCCGCCACCGGTGGGCCTTCAGCAGGTCACGGTCGCGCGTCGCGATGGCGAACGTGGTGAGGACGACGTCGGCGCCGGCATGTACGGCGCCGAATCGGCTCCCCGCTGCTCGCGCGGTCCCGTGGTGGACGGCCACCCGTAGATCGGGGGCGAATCGGGCGATCTCCCGCTCCCAATTGCCCACCACCGACATCGGGCAGATGATCAACGTCGGTCGTCCGGGGATGGGATCGGTCGCCTGCTCATGGCACAAGAGTGCGATCACCTGGACGGTCTTTCCGAGGCCCATGTCGTCGGCGAGGACACCGCCGATTCGGTGGGTGGTGAGGTAGGACAGCCAGTCGAGGCCGCGCTGCTGATATGGCCGGAGCTCGGCGTGCAGCGACGGCGGAACGGTGACCGGCGCGGGTCGTAGGGTGCCGCCGGTCGCGATGTCGTCGAGCCAGGAGAGTCCTTCGATCGATGTCACCGGGACCGGAACGGTGTCGACGACCAGATTGAACAGTTCGCCCATGTCCGCCGGCTGATCCGACGCCGCCTGGGCGCGCTGCGCGATGACGAACGCCGCCGCGCGGGTGAGGGCGGCACCCTCCGCGCGTACCCAGACCCCGTGAATCCGCACCAGGTCGCCCTGCTGTCGGGCGAGGTCGGCGAGGTCGGCGTCGGAGAAGGTCAGGGCGGCGGGATCGTCGCCGAGCGCGAGGCGCCACTCGAACTCGCCGACCTCGGCGACCCCGATCTGCGCGGCGCGGCCGGTGCTGGTCGCCACCGGCCGAGCGCGCAGCCCGAGCGCCGGACGCACCTCGGCGATGGTGCGGGGGAGCAGGACGGGGCAGCCGGCATCGGTCAGGACGGCCGCGCCACCGGCGAACAGCTTCTCCACCACCGGGGTGGTCAGCAGAAAGTCGAGGGTATGGCGATCCGGTTCCGCTTGCGACAACTCGGGAAAGGCGCGGACGGCGGTGGCGAGTCCGGTGGTCACCTGATCGAGCTCATGTCCGTCGAGCCGGTGCGGCACCACGGCGAGAATCCGGCCGTCCGATGCACGCCGGCACACCTCCAAGCGCCACCGGGCGCCGTCGGGTCGTCCACGGTGACCGAGGTCGTCGGCGGATTCATCCTCCGGTTCGTGCAGGCGGAGGACGATGGTCGAGTCATCCTGCGGCGCGGCATTGTTCCAGTGCATCCAGGCCGCGGATGCACTTCGTAGCCGTGCGCGGCCGTCGGCCTCGAGTTCCGGTGGATCGGGGCACAGGGCACGCGCGAGCCATCCGGACGGCTGCCCGTCGACGACGACCGGGCCGGCGGCGGCGATCCGTCCGCGGCATTCGTGATCGACGAGTTCGCCGAGCAGGTCGTTGATCGCGGCGGTGCCACCGTTCTCCGCCACCAGCGCCGGCGCTGTGGCCGACACGACGGACATCCAGCTCTGCCACGACGCTGTCGGTACGGCCTGCCAGCGCAGCATCGGTTCGCCGTCGATCTCGGCGACCCCGGGTGCGACCGCGCCTGCGGCGACGTGGGCTCGCACGCCGTCGAGGAGGTATCGGTACCAGCGGATCTCCCCGCTGACCGCGTGTGGCCGGGTGAGGTCGAGAAATGCCACACCGGAACCGGCCCCGAGCGTCATGGTGGGTACGAACTCGCGGCGCCCGGATTCGCCGATGACGGCGAGCTCGCGACGTGCACGCCTGCGGGCGAGGTGGTCGGTGAGTGGCTCGGGGAGGTCGTCTGGGCCGGCCCCGGGCGTCGCCCACCACAGCGACAGGCCAACGCCCGGCCGCCAGAGCGCGTGCAGCGGCAAGGTCGGGGAGGCGTCGGCGGTCGAGGTCGGGCTCGACCTATTTCGTGAGGAATCGAGTGGCATCGAGGATCATGATCACCCTATCGTCGGCATCCGACGGCGGCTCACCGTCGGTCTCGCCGTACCTCTTGCCGAGGTCGAGATAGAACTGGGCGCCCCTTGTCGTCTTCCACGCTGACCAGCCGGCCCCGGACCTTCAGGTAGCGGGCCGGTGCGTCGGGGCCGGTGATCATGAAGGCAGTAATTCGGGTTCGCCTGCAGACTCACGAACTTCTTGCGGGGGATGGTCTGGCTCACCCGCAGATGCGAGCCGTCCCAGGTGCACTGCTTGGGGATCGATTCAGTGCCAGTCGGCGAGCAGGTCGGTGGCCCGCCCGGCAATCGCCATCTGCCACAGCGGGCCGAAGCTGATCCGGCCGACGCCGAGCCCGGCGAAGTGGGCGCGCGAGCCGTCGGCCGGGTTGCCGATGGCATTGACCGGCAGCGGGAGCTCGGCGCACAGCCGCCGCTGGACGTCGTCGGTGTGGAACCCGACGGGGTAGAGGGAACTGGCACCGGCATCGGCGCACAGGGTCAACCTCGCGACCGCCCGGTCGACCCGATCGGCCTCGTCGCCGACCTGCTTGAGGAACAGATCCGTCCGTGCGTTGATGACCACCGGCACACCGGCCGCGTCGGCGGCACTGCGCAAGGCGGCGACCAGATCGGCGTGTTCCTGCGCCTCGCGGAGACGACCGCCCTCGGAGTGCACGGTGTCCTCGATGTTGAGGCCCACCGCGCCGGCCTCGAGCAATCCGTCGATGAGGCGTTCGGGTGACTCGGCATAGCCCGACTCGATGTCGATCGAGAGGGGCACGTCGACGCCGTCGCTGATCTGGCGCACCCGGGTGAGCAACTCGTCGAAGGTCATGCCCTCGTTGTCGGCTCGACCGATCGAATCGGCGACCGGATGGCTGCCCACCGTGAGCGCCGCGAACCCGCCGCTCACGGCCAGACCGGCCGACCAGGCGTCCCACACCGTCGGGAACACCCCGGGGTCGCCGGGCCGGTGCAGATCGAGCAGTTCCCGGGCCTGCGCGGCCAGATCACGAGTTGCCATCGAGGGACCCCTTCACATCGTTCAGGACCAGCCAGGCGGCAGCGAGGCCGGACGTTCCGTACCAGATCTGATCGTCGACGGAGAGGACCCGCTTCCACGTCGGCGCACCCATGTCGAGCCAGCGATCGCTCAGCAGCACCTCTTTCCCGTGCTCGAGGCCGCGCTCGCCCTGGAAGCTGACATAGATCAGATCGCCGTCGGCGTCCGTGAAATTCTTGTCGGTGACGGTGAACGAGCGGGGTGAGCGCTGTGGTTCGGGTCGCTGCACCCCGATCTCCGACAGGATCTGACCGGCGAAGGTCTGGGTCCCGGCGATCATCTCGGAATCCCCGGTGAACCGGACCAGCGAGACCTGGCTGTGCGGAGCGTCCATGCGCCGTCCGGTCTTCTGGGTCTCGGAGTGGAACTCGTCGAGCAGTCGCGTGCCGGTCGACGATCGGCCGAGCGCATCGGCGACCGCCTGGAACCGTGCTTTCCAGCCGGCCACCGGCCCGATCGCCTCGACCCGCGCGTCGCCGAAGCTCTTTGCGGCAGCCGCCGTCTGTGGCGTCGTGAGCACGACGTCGGGGTCGGCCGCGGCCACCGCGGCGGCGTCGGGAGTGGAACCGATCGTGGGCACAGCCCCCAACTGCGGTCCGAGATAGGTGGGGATGCTGCCGGGTGCGGCCGCGACAGCGGTGACCTTGGGGCCGACGCCGAGCGCGCAGATCGCATCGAGCAGATTCGGGTCGGTGACGACGATGCGCGTGACGTCGGTGACACCCGGGTCGGGTGCGGTCGGTGCGAGGCACGTCTTGTCGAGGTCCCGGTCGGCGTTGATGATGTTCACCTCGGCCACTCGCGTGGTGACCGTGGAGACCGGCTGGCCCTCGGGGGTCGTCAGCGGCGCGTTGTCGCTGCAGGCGGCCACGGCCAGGACGACGGCGATCGACGACATGGCCCCGATCGCCCGAACCATGCCCCGGGCCCCTCGATCCGACCGTTCCAACCGGGTTTCGCCGCTGCGGTGCACGCGATCACGCTAGCACCGGGCGATCGGTTGTCCCGCCGCGGTCGCGCCGCGTCACCGGTGACGACGGGCGCGGGCGCCCCACGGCCCGCGCGTCGCCGCCGAAGTAGGCCCTGAACTGTGTCGATGAGGGGGTCGGACAGTCGAATACGACGTATCGTAGGACCCACTCGGCCACTGCCCGTGTGAGGGTTTAGGATCAGTAACCAGCGCTCGCTTTGTTCATGTGGCGACCGCGGGGAAACGGGAGTTGACCGGCCCTGATCGGTTGCGCAACGAGGAGGATCTGTGACCGCGGTAGACCAGCCCACCACGCAAGTGGCACCAGTGCGTCCGTTTCCGGAGCGCTATCAGCCCAAGGGCTCGTTCATCTACAAGCTGCTGACGACCACCGATCACAAGTTGATCGGCATGATGTACATCACCGCCTGCTTTGCGTTCTTCCTCATCGGTGGCCTGATGGCGCTGCTGATGCGTGGCGAGCTCGCGCATCCGGGCATGCAGTTCCTGTCGACCGAGCAGTTCAACCAGCTGTTCACCATGCACGGCACGGTGATGCTGCTGATGTACGCGACACCGATCGTCATCGGCTTCGCGAACTTCGTGCTGCCCCTGCAGATCGGCTCGCCCGACGTCGCGTTCCCGCGACTGAACGCCTTCGGCTTCTGGCTGTTCGTGTTCGGCTCGACGATCGCCGTCGCAGGCTTCCTGACCCCGGGTGGTGCCGCCGACTTCGGCTGGACGGCGTACACGCCGCTGACCGATGCGATCCACTCGCCCGGTATCGGTGCCGACATGTGGATCATGGGTCTGGCCGTGTCCGGTCTGGGCACCATCCTCGGCGCGGTCAACATGGTGACCACCGTTGTGTGTCTGCGCGCACCGGGTATGACCATGTTCCGGATGCCGATCTTCACCTGGAACATCCTGGTGACCAGCGTGCTGATCCTGCTCGCGTTCCCGCTGCTGACCGCTGCTCTGATGGGCCTCGAGGTCGATCGGCAGTTCGGCGCGCACCTCTACGACCCCGCCAACGGCGGTGTGATCTTGTGGCAGCACCTGTTCTGGTTCTTCGGCCACCCCGAGGTCTACATCATCGCCCTGCCGTTCTTCGGCATCGTTTCCGAGGTGTTCCCGGTGTTCGCCCGCAAGCCGATCTTCGGTTACTCGGGACTGGTGTACGCGACGCTGTCCATCGCGGCGCTGTCGGTGGCCGTGTGGGCGCACCACATGTACGTCACCGGTGCCGTGCTGCTGCCGTTCTTCTCCTTCATGACGTTCCTCATCGCAGTGCCGACCGGTGTGAAGTTCTTCAACTGGATAGGCACGATGTGGAAGGGCAACATGACGTTCGAGACGCCGATGTTGTTCTCCGTCGGCTTCATCGTCACGTTCCTCTTCGGTGGTCTCACCGGTGTGCTGCTGGCCAGCCCGCCGCTGGACTTCCACCTGTCCGACAGCTACTTCGTCGTCGCCCACTTCCACTACGTGCTGTTCGGCACGATCGTGTTCGCGACGTACGCCGGTATCTACTTCTGGTTCCCGAAGATGACCGGCCGCATGCTCGACGAGCGTCTCGGCAAGATCCACTTCTGGCTGACGTTCATCGGCTTCCACACCACCTTCCTGGTGCAGCACTGGCTGGGTAACGAGGGCATGCCGCGTCGTTACGCCGACTACCTGCCGTCGGACGGTTTCACCACACTGAATATGGTGTCGACTCTGGGTGCTTTCATCCTCGGTCTGTCGACCCTGCCGTTCCTGTGGAACGTCTTCCGCAGCTACCGCTACGGCGAGGTCGTGACGGTCGATGACCCGTGGGGCTTCGGCAACTCGCTCGAGTGGGCAACCAGTTGCCCGCCGCCGCGGCACAACTTCACCGAGCTTCCCCGGATTCGTTCCGAGCGTCCGGCCTTCGAACTGCACTATCCGCACATGATCGACCGGATGCGCGCGGAGGCCCACGTCGGCCCGGGACACAACGAGCACGGCCATGACCGGCAGGTCGCCGAAGAAGCCGAGCACATCCGTCGAGCGCCACTCACCACCGGCGACCATGAGGCGTCCGGGGACGCGGATCCGCGCTGACGCCACGGGCAACCGCGAACACGTGGCGAAGGAATCGGGTGACACGACAGTCCTGATCACCGTCACCGGGCCGGACAAGCCCGGGGTGACGTCGGTGCTCATGGGTGCGCTGGCGGGCCAGCAGGTCAGCCTCCTCGACGTCGAGCAGGTGGTGATCCGGCGCCGACTGACGCTGGGTGTCCTGGTGTCCGCCGCCGGAGATCCCGAGGCGCTCCAGGACGTCGTCGAACAGGCCATGGACTCGGTGGGCATCGACGTCATCGTCGAGGTCGGTCCGGACACCGGGACCCGACGTCCGTCGAGCCACGCGGTGGTTGTTCTCGGTAGTCCGGTGACCGCACGCGCCTTCCGGGCGATCGCCGCCGAACTCGCGAGTCAGCGCGGCAACATCGACTCCATCCGGGGTGTCGCGGATTATCCGCTCACCGGCCTGGAACTGATGGTGAGCACCAACCGGGACGACGTCGCCGCCGACTCGGCATTGCGCAAGGGCCTCGCGGCCGTCGCCATCGACCACGGGGTCGACATCGCGGTGGAGCGCGGCGGACTGGCCCGGCGCGCGAAGCGTCTCATCGTCTTCGACGTCGACTCGACCCTCATCCAGGGTGAGGTGATCGAGATGCTGGCGGCCAAGGCGGGCAAGGAAGCCGAGGTGGCCGCGGTCACGGAGGCCGCCATGCGCGGTGAGCTCGACTTCTCCGAGTCGCTGCATCAACGGGTCGCCGTCCTGGCCGGTCTGGATGCGAGCGTTATCGACGACGTGGCGAGCTCCCTGCAACTCACCCCTGGTGCGCGGACCACGGTCCGGACCCTGCATCGTCTCGGCTACCACTGTGGCGTGGTCTCCGGCGGATTCCGCCAGGTGATCGAGGGACTCGCACACGAACTCGAGTTGGATTTCGTGCGAGCCAACACGCTCGAGATCGTGAACGGCAAACTGACCGGGCGGGTGGTCGGGGAGGTCGTCGACCGGGCGGGAAAAGCCAAGGCACTGCGTGCTTTCGCCGATCAGGTCGGTGTTCCCATGGAGCAGACGATCGCAGTCGGGGACGGCGCCAACGACATCGACATGCTCAGCGTGGCCGGCCTGGGTATCGCCTTCAACGCCAAACCGGCCCTGCGCGAGGTCGCCGACGCAGCACTGAGTCATCCGTTCCTCGATGCGGTGCTCTTCATCCTGGGCGTGACGCGCGACGAGATCGAGGCGGCCGACGCCGCGGACGGGGTCGGACGGCGGGTGCCGCTCGGTTGAGCGATGTACGTGTCGTATTCCTTCAAGCCATTGTCGGCGGCGAGGAGCATGATCGGAACGTCGAATCACCCAGGGAGAGGACATTCCGATGACGAGTGAACACAAGGTCGGCGATCTGGCGATGGTGACGCTCGATTGTGCCGACGCGAAGGTGTCGTCCGAGTTCTGGTCGGCGGTGCTCGGTTGGCAGATCACCGCATCGGGCGACGGGTACGCGATGCTCACGGGCACTGGAGCCGCGCTCGGGTTCGGTGCGATTCCCGACTATGTGCCGCCGGCGTGGCCGAACCCCAACGGCTCCAAGCAATTCCACTTCGACCTGGCCGTCGAGGACCTCGATTCGGCGGCGGCGCGATGCGTCGAGCTGGGTGCGACGGTACCGGCCGAGCAGCCTGGCGAGACCTGGCGGGTGCTGCTGGACCCGTCGGGCCATCCGTTCTGCCTCACGAAGGCAGAGAACTGGGGGTGATGTGGAGGTGACCGACACGGCGACCGGGATCGATGCCGCGGACCCTTTCGACGTCGCCTATCGACGCCTGGTGGGCTACGTCGGAGGGGGTGAGGACCCGGACGATCCGGGCGACGTGCTGGCCATGCAGATGGTGGTGCGGATCGAGAAGGCGGACCCGCCGGACCGCGCCGAGCTGCTGAGCGCCGCGGCCCGCTCGGTGGCGATGCTCTGCCTCGACGACCGGTCGGGCGCCGACGGCCCGTGGTCGGCGCCGATGGATGCCTGGTGTGACGCCCGCATCCGCAAGATCGCCCGCCGCGCACGCGGTGCGCAGTGGGCGGCGGCGCAGGAGGTCTGGGGCCTGACCGTCGCGCAGGGCACCGCAGAGGCGCGGGCGATCGTGCCGGGTCGGGTCGGCGACGTCGACAAGCGGATCGCCCGCCTGCAGATCGGCGGGACGGAGATCGACGGCGATGTCGCGTCCACACCACCCGACGCGGGAGTGTGCCTCTGGATCAATCCCGGTCTCGAGATGACCGTGGGTAAGGCCGCCGCCCAGGTCGGTCATGGTGCGATGCTCGCCGTCACACTGATGTCCGCCCGGCGGGCACAGGAATGGCGAGAGACGGCGTGTGCTCTTGCGGTTCGCGAGGCGACGCCGCAGCGGTGGGCGGCCCTGCTCGACGCCGAGTCGGCGGGTCGCGCGGTTGCGGTCCGCGACGCGGGGTTCACCGAGATCGCACCGGGATCGGTGACGGTGATCGCGGAGGTGATCGAGGCATGAGTGAAGCCGCGGACCTGCCCGACTGGGCACGAGGGCTGGGACTCTCGCCGCATCCGGAAGGCGGCTGGTATCGGGAGACGTGGCGCAGCGACGTCACGATCCCGGCCGACATTCTCCCGCACGGCTATCCGGGTGATCGAGCGGTAGGTACGGCGATCTACTTCCTGCTCCTGCCGGATGAGCGTTCGGCGTGGCACACGGTCCGCGGTGCGGAGTTGTGGCTGTACCACCGCGGCTCGCCGGTGTTGCTCGAACTCGGTGGCGACGGATCGGGGCCGGATGCGCCGGCAGAAGTCGTGGTCGGTGCCGACATCGCCGCGGGTCACCTGCCTCAGGCTGTCGTGCCGCCCGGTACCTGGCAGCGCGCGCGACCGGTCGGCGACGAGCCTTCGCTGGTCAGCTGTCTGGTGCTGCCCGGATTCGACTTCGCGGACTTCCGTCTGGCCCCGGACGCGACCTGACCCGCCGCCACGCCCGGCCGCCACGAACGGCAAGGGGCCGGCGCCCGGGACGTCAGGACGTTGCGGTGCGCGCGGTCGCCGGGGCGATGTGCCCCAAGGTGTTCCGCCAGATCTCGCGATCAGGAGCGATGGACGCGACGATGAGTTCGTCGGCTTCGGCGTGGCCGGCGAACCAGTCGAGGTAGTCGAGGACCTGTGTCGGGGTGCCGACACCCGCGTAGGTCATCATCGAATCGATCTGGCGGCCCTGCGGCATGTCGAGGATCATGTCGGCCTCTTCGTCGGTGAACTTTCGGCCGCGGCCGAAGAGCGCATTGACGCGATGGCGCTTCGCCTGGCGCAGCTGGTCCTGGGCGAGCGCCTCGTCGTCGTCGGCGATCACACAGACGCCGGCGATCACATAGGGGGACTCGAGTTGTTCGGACGGCTGGAACTCGCGCCGGTACACCGCGACGGCCTCCTCGAGGGCCTGCGGTGCGAAATGCGATGCGAACGCATAGGGAAGGCCGAGCGCGGCGGCGAGCTGGGCACCGAAGAGTGACGAGCCCAGGATGTACAGCGGGATGTCGGTGCCGGCGCCGGGCGTCGCCGCCACACCCTCGACGCGGGACTGACCACGCAGGTACCCCTGCAGTTCCAGCACATCCGACGGGAACCGATCGGCCGACGCCATCGTGCGTCGCAGCGCGGCGAAGGTCTGCTGATCGCCGCCCGGCGCACGGCCGAGCCCGAGATCTATGCGACCCGGGTAGAGCTCGCCGAGAGTTCCGAACTGTTCGGCGATGGCGAGCGGGGAGTGATTCGGCAACATCACACCTCCCGCGCCGAGGCGGATAGATTCGGTGTGCGCGGCCACATGTGCGATGAGGACAGCAGGCGCGGCCGAAGCGATCGACGACATGTTGTGGTGCTCCGCGTACCAGATGCGACGGAAGCCCCAGCGCTCCGCGCGCTGCGCCATGTCGACACTCGCGACGAAGCTGTCATGCACGGTCTCACCGGGGCCGACCTGTGCCAGGTCGAGGATGGACAGATCAACACTCATGTAGTGGTCAAGGCGCCGGCGCCCCGGTGTATTCCGGTCGGACGGATTCCCTTGTCGGCGACCATGTGTCGCATGGCTCCACGCGGCCGCCATCGTCGTAGGGCACGATGGGGGAGTGACAGATGCGACCGACGATGACGAGGTGTACGAATCCGATCCGGACCTGTTGGTCGATTTCCGCGACGTGACGCTGGTCCGTGGTGGCAACACCCTGGTCGGGCCCGTCTCCTGGCAGGTCGAACTCGATGAACGCTGGGTGGTGATCGGGCCGAACGGCGCGGGCAAGACCTCGCTCATGAGGCTGGCCGCCGCGCAGGTCCACCCGACCGCCGGTATGGCCTTCGTGTTGAACGAGCCGCTGGGGAAGGTAGAGGTCCGGGAGCTCTCGACGCGCATCGGCGTGTCCAGCGCCGCACTGGCCGAGCGGGTGCCCGCGGACGAGGTGGTGAGCGACGTGGTGATCTCGGCCGGGTACTCGGTCATCGGCAGATGGCGCGAGACCTACGACGACATCGACCGCGCGCAGGCCGTCGAGTCCCTGGAGTCGCTGGGTGCCGAACACCTCGCCGACCGCCTGTTCGGCACCTTGTCCGAAGGCGAACGCAAACGGGTCCTGATCGCACGCGC
The DNA here is from genome assembly GCF_049847105.1 of Gordonia sp. DT218. Classification (NCBI taxonomy): domain Bacteria; kingdom Bacillati; phylum Actinomycetota; class Actinomycetes; order Mycobacteriales; family Gordoniaceae; genus Gordonia; species Gordonia sp. DT218. The sequence goes on from NZ_JBNCNS010000002.1 coordinate 634,340, forward strand.
CCTGATGACGGATCCGGAACTCCTGTTGCTCGACGAACCGGCCGCCGGCCTCGACCTCGGCGGCCGCGAGGAACTCGTGGACCGCCTCGGCCGGCTGGCGTCCGATCCGGAGGCGCCGGCGATTGTGTTGATCACCCACCATGTCGAGGAGATCCCCGACGGATTCACCCACGTCATGCTTCTCGCCGAAGGCGAGATCGTCGGGCAGGGGCTTCTCGACGACGTCCTCACCAGCGAGAACCTGTCGACGGCGTTCCGGCAGCAGATTACCCTCAGCAAGGTCGACGGACGCTATTTCGCTCGGCGGACCCGGCGTCCCGGTGGGCATCGCCGGGCGGCGGGCTGATCGTCGCGCGCTACCGTCATACGGTGATCGTTCGACAGGAGTGTCTGCCATGAGCCCATCCGAGCCCGCCCCGGAACCGACGTCAACCGAACCGGCCCCGCTGCGCGGGGCGGCGACGGTGGTCCTGGTCCGTGATTCGGAGGGCGGGGTCGAGGTCTTCCTCCAGCGCCGGGTGAAGCAGATGGCGTTCGCGGGCGGGGTGACGGTCTTTCCCGGTGGCGGGGTGGATCCGCGCGATGCGGACGCCGACATCGACTGGACCGGGCCGGACGCGCAGTGGTGGGCCGACGCGTTCCACACCGACGCCAAGACGGCGCAGGCGCTGGTGTGTGCCGCGGTCCGCGAGACCTTCGAAGAGTGCGGCGTCCTGCTGGCCAGCCGACCCGACGGCACCCCGGTCGATCCGCAGTCGTACGCGTCCCATCGCGACCAACTCGTCGACAAGACGCTGTCCCTGGGTGATCTCCTCCGCGGGGAGGGACTGAGTCTGCGGGCAGATCTCCTGCGCCCGCTGGCCCACTGGATCACCCCGATCATCGAGAAGCGTCGCTACGACACCCGCTTCTTCCTGGCCGCGCTGCCGGCGGGACAGTCGGCCGACGGCAAGACCACCGAGGCCGAGGTGACCGCCTGGGCCACGCCGCGGGCCGCCCTCGACGCGTGGATCGCGAACGAGCACACCCTACTCCCGCCGACCTGGGCGCAGCTGAATCATCTGGCCGAGTTCTCCTCGGTCGCGGAATTGCTGGCGGCCGATCGGGTGATCGAGCCGATCGAACCGTCCGTCACGCCCGGCGCAGGGCTGGCCGGTCTGAAGTTCGCCGGATCGGATCGGTACTTCGCCGTGGCCGCGGACCGTGAGGTACCCGGCCTCAGTCGCTGAGCTCGGACAGCCGGGTCGCTCAGGAATCGAGGTCGACGACGCCGTCGGCATCGACGTCGTCGATGGCCGAGTCGTCGCGCTCGGCCCACTCCAGCAGGGTGTCGAGCCGGTGGGCGACATCGTCGATCTCGCGGTGGAGATCGCCGATCTCGGCGAACCGCGCCGGCATGGTCGCGATGGTGAAATCGTCGGGCGCCACGTCGTCGATCTCAGTCCATCGGATGGGTGCAGAGACCGTCGCGCGCGGGTTCCCACGCACCGAGTATGCCGAGGCCATGGTGTGATCACGGGTGTTCTGGTTGAAGTCGACGAACACCGCGGCCGGGTCACGGTCCTTGCGCCACCAGGTCGTCGTCACGTCGGCCGGGGCGCGGCGTTCCACCTCACGCGCAAAGGCGAGCGCGGCGCTACGGACCTGCGGGAAGCCCCATTCCGGTTCGATCCGCACGTAGATGTGCAGTCCCCGCCCGCCCGACGTCTTGGGGAATCCGCGGATGCCGAGTTCGTCGAGCACTTCCTCGACGACGTGTGCGACGCGCTGGATCCGGGAGAACGGGCAGTCGGGCATGGGGTCGAGGTCGATCCGCCATTCGTCGGGGCACTCGGGATCCGGGCGCCGCGAGTTCCACGGATGGAACTCGACCGTCGACATCTGGACGGCCCAGATCACGCTGCCCAACTCGGTGACGCAGAGTTCGTCTGCGGTGCGGCCGAAGCGCGGGAACCAGATCTCGACGGTCTCCAGCCAGTCGGGCGCACCGGCCGGGATCCGCTTCTGGTGCACCTTCTTCCCGCTGACACCCGTCGGGAACCGATGCAGCATGCACGGTCGGTCACGCAGCGCGCGGACGATCCCGTCTCCGACGGCGAGGTAGTACTCGGCCAGGTCGCGTTTCGTCTCGCCGCGTTCGGCGAAGTACACGCGATCGGGACTGGACAGACGGATCGTCCGGTCGCCCACCCCGAGCTCGACCGGTTCACCGGCTTGCGAGGCCTTCGCCATGAGCCAACTGTAGAGCCGTGACCTCCCCCGGCGGGGCTGCACACGAAAGACAGACGGTAGCCTTCGACCATGGCTGAGTTCGTCACCCTCGAGACATCCGATGATCATCCCGGCGTGGGCACCATCCTGCTCAACCGTCCTCCGATGAACGCGCTGAATCGGCAGGTGCAGACGGAACTGGCCGCGGCCGCCGAGGAAGCGACCCGGCGTGACGACATCAAGGCGGTGGTCATCTACGGCGGACCGAAGGTGCTCGCCGCAGGCGCCGACATCAAAGAGATGAACGACATGACCTACGCCGAGATGAGCAAGGTCGCCGGTCGTCTGCAGTCCGCTCTGGGCTCCATCGCCGACATCCCGAAGCCGACGGTCGCCGCGATCACCGGCTACGCGCTCGGTGGTGGTCTCGAGGTCTCCCTCGGCGCGGACCGGCGCATCGCCGGGGACAACGCCAAACTGGGCGTGCCAGAGATCCTGCTCGGTGTGATCCCCGGTGGCGGCGGAACCCAGCGGCTCGCCCGACTGGTCGGGCCGGCCAAGGCAAAGGACATGATCTTCACGGGTCGCTTCGTCGGGGCCGAAGAAGCGCTCGCCATCGGGCTTGTCGACGAGATCGTCGCTCCCGACGAGGTCTACAACGCGGCATTGACGTGGGCCGGGCAGTTCCGCAATGCGGCATCCATCGCGCTCGCAGCCGGCAAGAAGTCGGTCGATCAGGGACTCGGAGTCGATCTCGCGACGGGTCTGAAGATCGAGGAACAGCTCTTCGCGGCCCTGTTCGCCACCGAGGACCGTGCCGTCGGGATGAAGTCCTTCATCGAGAACGGGCCCGGCAAGGCCCAGTTCACCGGCAAGTGACCCACCGACCGCGATTCACCCCCGACGACGAGGAAGTAGCCGAGGAATGACCACGAATGTGACGCCGGGAATCGATCCGGAGCCGAATCCGCACGCCACCGAGGAGCAGGTCAAAGCGGCCCTCGAGGACACCAAACTCGCGCAGGTGCTCTACCACGACTGGGAGGCGGAGACCTACGACGACAAGTGGTCCATCTCCTACGACGAGCGCTGCATCGACTATGCGCGTGGACGTTTCGATGCGGTCGCGTCGGACGTGGAGTTGCCGTACGAGCGTGCGATGGAACTCGGTTGTGGCACCGGGTTCTTCCTGCTCAACCTCATGCAGTCGGGTGTGGCGAAGAAGGGCTCGGTCACCGACCTCTCGCCCGGCATGGTCAAGGTGGCGTTGCGTAACGCGGAGAACCTCGGCCTCGACGTCGATGGCCGCGTCGCCGACGCCGAGAAGATCCCCTACGACGACAATACGTTCGACCTCGTCGTCGGACACGCTGTGCTGCATCACATCCCGGATGTCGAGCAGGCGTTGCGCGAGGTGTTGCGGGTACTCAAGCCGGGCGGTCGCTTCGTGTTTGCCGGGGAACCGACGACCATCGGCGATTTCTATGCTCGGTGGATGAGCCGGGCGACCTGGGCGGCCACCACCAACATCACCAAGCTCGGACCGCTGCAGTCGTGGCGACGTCCGCAGGAGGAACTCGACGAGTCGTCGCGCGCCGCTGCTCTCGAGGCCGTCGTCGACATCCATACCTTCGATCCCGCCGAGCTCGAGGGCATGGCGCGCGCCGCAGGAGCGACGAAGGTGGAGACCGCGACCGAGGAACTCGCCGCGGCCATGCTCGGGTGGCCGGTCCGGACCTTCGAGGCGGCGGTCCCGCCGTCGAAGCTCGGTTGGGGCTGGGCCATGTTCGCGTTCAACGGGTGGAAGCGGCTGTCCTGGCTGGACGAGAAGGTCTTGCGGAAAGTGGTGCCGCCCAAGTTCTTCTACAACGCCATCGTCACCGGTACGAAGCGGTAACACGGGGGTCTGTGCAACGGACGTCGGCCGGGAAGGATATCGGTGATGGGGTACCGGTTCACCCTCGACGACGTCGCCTTCTTACGGTCGCGACAGGGCGTCACGGCGCTCGACTCCACCTCGATGCTCGACCTGTCGGCGGCGTCGATGCTCGCCGACATCGGTGATCTGCGCCGACGGTACGGCTCATACGACGGCGCGCTGATCGAGACGGTGCTGTGCCGTCGTCGGGGGCGCGCGAGACTTCGGGCGGCCGACGACATGTTGTTCACCGATGACGCGCTGCAACAGGCGACCGCCGGCGCGGTGGCCCGACACCGTGCGGCGGAGATCGCCGACCGCTTCCCCGGGGCCGTGGTACACGACGTCACATGTTCGATCGGCGCCGAGGTCATGGAGCTCGCGGCGAACGAGGGGATCTCGGGTGTCCTGGGCAGCGACATCGACCCGGTGCGCCTGCGCATGGCGCGCCACAATGGATCGTTGTCCGACCGCCCGACCACGATCGTGCGGGCCGACGCCCTGACCCCGACCTCCATCGCGGACGTGGTGCTCGCCGATCCGGCCCGTCGCTCCGGGGCGGGCCGGGTGTTCCGGCTCGACCAGCTCACGCCACCGCTGCTCGATGTGCTCACCACCTATGCCGGCCGGCCGATCGCTGTGAAATGCGCTCCGGGGCTGGACTACCGGATGCTGCGTGATCGCTTCGGATTCGCCGGTCAGGTGCAGATCACCTCGCTGGACGGGGCGGTCCGCGAGGCATGTCTGTGGACCGAACGCGATGGTGAGCCGAGTCGGCGCGCGACTGTTCTGCGGTCACGTCCGGACGGCTCGGTGGCGAGCTACGAGATCGTCGACGACGGTGACGACCAGGAGTCGGTCGGGGAGGTAGGGCAGTGGATCGTCGACCCGGACGGCGCAGTTGTGCGTGCCGGACTGGTCCGCAATTATGCTCGCCGGCAAGGACTCTGGCAGCTCGACCCGCAGATCGCCTATCTCACCGGCGACGACGTGCCGGTCGGCGAGCGAGGCTTTCGGGTCATCGAGGCCACCGGTGTCACGGAGAAGGAGCTGCGCAAGCGCCTTGCCGCACACGACTGCGGAAGCCTCGAGATCTTGGTCCGCGGACTCGATGTGGACCCGGATCGGCTGCGTAAGCGGTTGAAGCCCAAAGGGTCACGATCCTTGACGCTCGTACTCACCCGGATCGGACGAAAGGGCGTCGGGTTCATCTGTGAGGCGGGCATTCGCTTCCGACCCGGGACGACCGTGTAAACCAAACCTTGACAACAAGGTATGTGTAAATCTACGGTTTACGCATGGGTGAGGTGCATGAACTGTCCCACGAGGTCGAGCGGTACGCGCGCAGTATCGGATCCGGTGGCGACGCCGTGGCGAAAACCGGTGCGCTGGCCCAGGTGTACGACGCGCTCCAACTCGGTCGTCGTGCCGAGGAGTTGCTGAGCGCCACCGCGAGGCGGGCGCGGGAGTGTGGATGCACCTGGCAGGAGATCGGTGACGTCGTCGGCGTCACGCGACAGGCGGCCTTCCAGCGTTTCGGAAAGCCGATCGATCCGAGGACGGGAGAACCGATGACGAAAACGTTGATACCACAGGCAGATGTGATGGCGGTGGACCTGCTGGACCGGATCCGCGGTGGTGAGTGGGCGGTTGTCGTGTCGAGGTTCACGGCGCAGATGGCGGCCGCCATCGACGGGCCCGGCCTGGCCGACGCATGGGCGTCGGTGATCGCACTCGGTGGCGAGGTGGAGTCGATCGGTTCGCCCTTCGTGCGCCTACACGGGTTGCATACGGTCGTGGACGTGGCGATCGAACAGGAAGCCGGAGCAACGACGATGCGGGTCGCCTACGACACCGATGGCAGGATCGCGGGTCTGTTCTTCCTCGATCCGGATGCGGCCGAGGCGAGTCCGCTCCATCGTTGATCAGTCGATCTCGGCCTTGCTGTCGAAGAAGTAGACCTTGCCGATATTCGTCGCGGTCGCGATCTGGCCCCTCGCCGACACGGCGACGCCCGTCGCGAATCCGCCCGATTCCGGAAGCGGCAGTGTGCGTTTCGTCGAGCCGTCGGCGGTCGACACCTCGGCCAGCGACAAGGTGTCCTTGCCCTTGTCTCGGATGACGGTCCACGCGGTGCCCTGATCGGTCAGGGTGGACAGGCTCACCGATGCGAGATCCTTGCGTTGCCAGACCTGTTCGGCGTGGTCGCCGCGGTCGCGCAGCAGGGTGAGCGGGGCACCGAGCACACCCGTCGGCATGATCAGGCCGTCCGGCGACACCGACATGGTGCCGAAGCCGTAGCCGCCGTTGTCATAGGTCCACCGCGTCTTGCCGGTGGCCGCATCCAGCGCCACGAGCTTGCCGAGACGACTGAAGGTGTACACCGTGCCGCCGTCGGCGGACAGCGTCGGGGAGCCGACGACACCGCCGGGGACGTCGGCATGCCAGGCCTCGCGCATCACGCGCGCACCGTTCTGCTCGGCGTAGGACATCGCGCGGACCTGCGAGGCGATGGCACCCTGCGGCCAGAAGTTGAGGAAGAACCGCTGATGCGCCTCGTCGACCGCCGGTGGTGCGGGGACCGCGCAGCGTGGGCCGTTGGTGACGCACTCGCCGAAGCCGTAGGTCGGGTCGTCGGGGTTGGCATCGGCGCGCAGCCGAACCTCGGGTGCGACGAGTTCGTTTGTCTGGCTGTCGATGAGGAGCAGTTGCCCCTGGGTGGTGGCGACGAGGACCTGCCCCGGTGCGGCGAACTTCGCCGACAACGGGACTCCCAGCACGGGCATCCGCCACCGGATCGCACCACCGGCGTTGAACGCCAGGAAGGTTGTCTCCTCACCGACGTACGGCTGGTCGAACTGGTCGGACAGTAGAGAGTTGACCTCGATTCCCGGGCGCATCCGCTTGCAGAAGTTCTTCCGACCGCTGTGCGGATCGAGGATCAGCAGATTGCACCCGCTCGCCGTGTTCGACGTGACGCCGACGTTGGACTGGGTGGAGATCGTGATCGGTGCGGTCACCGGGCCGCCGGTGGGGCGGGTCCAGCTCAGCGCGAGGTCGTCGGGAACGGCGGGATAGGCGAAGTTCGAGTTGGCTGCGTTGCCGCCATAGCTCGACCACCCCGGTCCGGCGACCGAACGGACATCGACCTCGCCGTCCGAGCAGGCCGACGCCACCACGGCGATGACGGTCATCAGCAGCGCCGCGAAGGTTGTCGCAACACGACGGGGAACCCCACGCCCACCGGCCGTCACAGCCATCGAAGCTCCTGTTCTCATCGCGATCTGCCCCGTCGGACGACGTGCCAGCAGAGAGCCTATCGTGCCGGGAATTCGGGTCGATTAGGGTTTGTCGTCATGACCACGATGTGGAATGCCTCCTATCGGTCCCGGTGGACGGCGGGCCGGCGCCGAGACCCAGCACAGGCGCGGTTTCTGACCCTTGGTTCGCTGCGGTGGGTGGTGCGCAACCGGGCCTATTCGCCGTGGTATCTCGTCCGGTACTACCGTCTGGCGCGCTTCCGGGTCGCCAACCCGCACGTGGTGCTGCGCGGCATGGTCTTCCTGGGACGCAACGTCGAGATCCACGCGACCCCTCAGATGTCGAGGATGGAGATCGGCCGTTGGGTGCACATCGGCGACGGCAACTCGATCCGCTGTCACGAGGGCAGCCTGAAGATCGGCGACAAGACAGTTCTCGGGTGCAACAACGTCATCAACTCCTACCTCGATCTCGAGATCGGCGGCTCCACCCTCATCGCGGACTGGTGCTATATCTGCGATTTCGACCACAAGATGGACGACATCACGCTGCCCATCAAGGACCAGGGCATCGTGAAGGGCCCGGTCCGGATCGGGCCGGACACGTGGGTCGCGGCCAAGGTGTCGGTGTTGCGCAACACGATCGTCGGCCGCGGCTGCGTACTCGGCTCGCACGCGGTGGTCAGAGGTGTCATCCCGGACTTCTCGATCGCGGTGGGAGCGCCTGCTCGGGTCGTGAAGAATCGCAAGGACGATTGGGCCACGAGCGCCGAGGAGCGAGCCGAGCTCGAACGTGCGCTGGCCGACATCGAGCGGAAGAAGGCGGCAGCCGAACGGGAGCGGTGACCTGCTCGGTGATTTCTCAGTCCGATTGCCCCGGATCGCGTTCCGGCAGGGGCCGCTCGGGGATGCTGGGGCGTCCGACCGGATGACGGACCCGGCGTTTGGCGGCCAGGTAGACGCCTGCGGTGCGCTCGGCGACCTCGCTCCACGAGAACTCCTCGGTGAGCCGGTCGCGCGCCCGGGCCGCGCGGGTGGCGGCGGCCGCCGGATCGCTCAGCGCGGCGCGCACCGCCGTCGCAATGCCCGCGACGTCGCCCGGATCGAATGTGAGTCCGGTCGTCGTGTCGGTCACCGCTTCACCGAGCCCGCCTGCTGTGGACACCACCAGCGGCGCGCCGGTCGCGGCCGCCTCGAGGGCGACGATCCCGAACGGTTCGTAGCGGCTGGGCAGCACGATGGCGGCGCATCGATGCATGAGCCCGATCAGACCCTGGTGGTCGACGGCGCCGAGGAACCGGACGGCCTTGGTCACGCGGTGGCGCCTGGCCTGTTCGACCAGCCATTCCAGTTGTGTGCCGGTTCCGGCGACGGTCAGGGTGGTGCCGGGGTGGGTGCGGCGGATGCGGGGGAGCGCGGCCAGCAGATCCTGCACACCCTTCTCATATTCGAGCCGCCCCGCGAACAACAGTTCCGGTGGGCCGGAGCGCGTCGGCCGTGGCGCGAAGGGCCAGGTCCTGATGTCGATCCCGTTGTGGATCACCGAGATATCCGGGAGGTCGGGTCCGAAGAGCCGGGTGACCTCGTCGCGCATCGACGCCGAGCACGTGATCAGCGAATCCGATTCGCTCGCCAGCCACCACTCCACCGAGTGCACCTGCCGGTTGGTGGGTCCGCTCACCCAGCCACTGTGGCGGCCGGCCTCGGTGGCGTGGATGGTCGAGACCAGCGGAACGTCGAAGAACTCAGCGAGTGCGATGGCCGGATGCGCCACCAGCCAGTCGTGGGCATGGACGACGTCGGGCAGCCAGGGCTGCTGTTCCGGCGAATTACGCTCGCCGGCGAGAACTCTCAGGCCGGTCCGGACAAACGAATGGCCCATCGCCAGCGTCCACGCCATCATGTCGCGGCCGAACTCGAACTCCGGGGGATCCTCGGCCGCGGCGATGATCCGGACACCGTCGACACGGGTCTCGGTGGTCGGATGACTCACCGCGTCGGTCCCGGTCGGGCGGCGGGTGAGCACCACGATGTCGTGCCCCTGGGCGGCGAGCTCGGTCGTCAAGTGGTGAACGTGGCGGCCGAGGCCGCCGACGACTACGGGTGGGTACTCCCACGAGACGATCAAGATCCTCATCTGCCATCCCCCGTCGCGGTCATCCCCGGACCTCGTCGACCGCATCCCTGGTGTGCAGTCGTCGCGCATCGAGCCCGGCGAACAGATTGTCGGCGCGCGCCCAGGCGCCGGCAAGGCGGTGCGCCAGGTCGTCGCGTCCCCGGAGTGCGGCGTCGCAGATCTCGCGGGTCGCGTGCGCGTGTTTGTGTGCCCGATCCACAGCGTAGTTGGCCGCGGTGTCCTTGGAGACCATGAACGGCCAGTCGGAGGCCACCGTCAGCAAGGTCTCCCGGATGATCTGATCGGCCACCCGGTTGCGTCCGGCCGGGTGTCCGGGCGCACCCCCGACCCCCGGGGCGAGGATCTTGTCGACCGCCTTCAGCGCCGTCTCGGTGACCTCGGCGTTCAGTGCGACCAGGTGCTCGACCTGCGGCCCGTTCCACACCCGCCAGTCCTTGCCCGATCCCCACGACGACGCCGGCAGTTGCACCGGTGTGCCGACAAAGCCGTCTCGTCGTGCGGAGGCGAGCGTGCCGACGTCGACCCCCGCCTCGGGGAGCCGACGCAGGACGCGTTCGAGCCAGACCGGACCCTCGTGCCACCAATGGCCGAACAACTCGGTGTCGAAGGCGGCCACCACGAGTGCCGGTCGCCCCTGTCGTGCGGATTCGTCGACGAGTCGGCGTCGCACGTGGTCGACGAAATCGTCGACGTGACGGTCGATCACCGCGTCCACGCGCGCCGGGTCGTAGGGCTTCTTGTCGGCCGACGACACACCCCGTCCGGTGACCCGGGCCGGTTTCAGGCCGGTGGCGTGGTCGTAGGTGTGGAAGTCGCGGTAGGCGGCATGCCCCGGATATCCCGACTTCGGCGACCACACGCGGTAGCTGATGCTGAGATCCCGGCCGAACGCGACGACATCGGTGTCACCGACGGGCCGGCCGAGTGCGGTGTCGCCCTTGAGTGTCGGACCGTCCACCATGAAATGCCCGACGCCCGCCGCGGAGTACTCGGTCTCCATCCCCGGGTCGAATGCACATTCCGGAGCCCAGATGCCCGTCGGACGAGTCGCCCACCGTGCCCGCGCGTCGTCGAGGCCTTCGGCCAACGAGAACTGCCGCAGCCGGCGGTCGAGGAGTGGGGCGAAGGGATGGGCCAGCGGGCCGCCCAGGACCTCCACGACGCCGGACGAGGCCAGCGTGCGGATCTGCGGGCTCGCGCCGTGCCGCCAATGCGTCTCGAACTCGGCCATCGCATCCGCCGCGGCACGGTACTCACGACTGCCCAGTGCGCGCCGCGACGGGTCCGGTGCGATCGCCGCCTCGACGGCGCGGAGCTGCCAGTCGGCGAGCCATTCGTACATCGACGAGCCGCAGTGCGGATCGTCGAGTTGTGCGGCCAGGACCGGCGTGATGCCGAGAGACAGTTGATCCAGTGCCCCGTCGTCGGCAAGCCGGCGCAGCATCGCGAACAGCGGTAGGTAGGAGCCCGCCCAGGACTGGTAGAGCCATTCCTCACCGACCGGCCACCGGCCGTGATTGGCCAGCCATGGCAGATGGGAGTGCAGGACCAACGTGAATCGGCCGGGTACGGCGGAACCGGATCGAGGGGTCATCGGGCGCCGCTGATCAGGGCCGGACGGCGATGGCGAAGAGGTCGAGGCCGGCGTCGATGTCGACGCCGTCCCGAGCCGGATCCAGGACGGCGAAGTCGTCGGTGGCGATCGCCGCGACGTCACCCGAGAGGTCATCCGGCCATGGTTCGCCGGCCAGTGCTCGCTCGATCTGGGCGTCGATCAGCGATCCACCCCACTTCTCGTCGAGCGTGACCAGCCGCGGGCCGTGGTAAACGCCGGACATCGTGGTCACCTCGAACCCGGCGTCGGTGAGCAGCTCGGTCATCTCGGCGGCATTGAGTTCGCGGGTGTGGAACGGGTTGAGCGGGGTGTCGCGACCGGGGGAGAAGGTGATGCGGTTCGGCGTGGAGATGAACAGCTGTCCGCCCGGGCGCAGGACCCGACGGCATTCGGCGATGAATGCGGGCTGATCCCAGAGATGTTCGATGACCTGGAAGTTCACCACGATGTCGACGGATTCGTCGGGGAGTGGGAGGTCGATCAGATTGCCTTGGTGGACGATCAGCCCCGGGTACCTGCGTCGGGTGTGTTCGACGGCGCTGCTGTCGTAGTCGACGCAGGTCACCGAGCGTGCGCGGGTGGCCAGCATGGCCGCGCCGTACCCCTCACCCGAGCCGGCCTCGAGCACGTCCGCACCCGAACAGCGATCGAGGACGTGGGCGTAGGCGATCTCGTGCCGCCGGAACCAGTAGTTCTCCTCGGCGATACCGGGGACGGTTCGCTCGCCCGTCAACGCGAGGGTCTCGTGTGACTCGCTCATCCCCACGAGACTAGTGCCCCCTGTCACGGCGACCGGAGAGTGTTCTCCCCGGACGACCTGGCCAACGCCCTCCGGCGCTCCTTTGGTTCATCCTGAACCTATCGTTGACCCGCTCGACCGGCGGGTGCTGACATTGTCGGACAAGGCGACGGATGCCGGCCCGATGTCTCCGCGAACGACATCGCGAACTCCATTTCGCTTGACACACAACATGTGTGGGCATTGCCGTGCCCGCATTCGGGAGGATTGACCACTGCCATGACCACCGAATCGGTTTCCGACGAGATCAAGTTCGCCTACTGGGTCCCCAACGTGAGCGGCGGACTCGTCACCAGCGACATCGAGCAGCGGACGAGCTGGCACCACGACTACAACGTCCGGCTGGCGCAGACGGCCGAGGAGAACGGCTTCGAGTATGCGTTGTCCCAGGTCCGGTACGAGGCCAGCTATGGCGCCGAATTCCAGCATGAATCAACGAGTTTCAGCCTTGCACTGCTTCTGGTGACCCAGCGCCTGAAGGTGATCGCTGCGGTCCATCCCGGTCTCTGGCAGCCGGCGGTGCTCGCGAAGTTCGGTGCCACTGCTGATCACCTCTCGGGTGGTCGTTTCGCGGTCAACGTGGTGAGTGGCTGGTTCAAGGACGAGTTCACCCACCTGGGCGAACCCTGGCTCGAGCACGACGAACGGTATCGGCGCAGCGCGGAGTTCCTCCAGGTCCTGCGCAAGATCTGGACCGAGGACGACGTGGATTTCCGGGGCGATTTCTATCGCATCCATGACTTCACGCTCAAGCCCAAGCCGCTGAACACAGCGGCGCGCCCGAACCCGGAATTGTTCCAGGGCGGCAACTCGCTGGCGGCCCGGCGCAATGGGGGGCGTCATTCCGACTGGTACTTCTCCAACGGTAAGGACTTCGACGGGGTGACCGAACAGCTGATCGACGTACAGGCGTCCGCACGCGAGGTCGGCCGTGAGGTGAAGTTCGGGCTGAACGGCTTCATCATTGCGCGGGACACCGAGAAGGAGGCCCGCGACACGTTGCGGGAGATCGTCGAGAAGGCCAACCGGCCCGCGGTGGAGGGATTCCGTGACGCGGTGCAGCAGGCAGGTAATTCGACGTCGAGCAAGACCGGGATGTGGGCGGACTCCAGCTTCGAGGACCTCGTGCAGTACAACGACGGATTCCGCACCGGGCTGATCGGTACACCGGAGCAGATCGCCGAGCGCATCGTGGCCTACCGCAAGCGTGGCGTCGACCTCATTCTGGGCGGGTTCCTGCACTTCCAGGAGGAGATCGAATACTTCGGCGAGAGGGTGCTGCCCCTCGTCCGCGAAATCGAGGCGGCCGAACGCTCGACCGAGCACTCGCTGGTCGGCGTCTGACCGGTCCACCGACCCCTCGGCTGTCGTGGCCCATCGCGTTCACCGCGGTGGGCCACGATTCGTCGGTTGTCCCAGTCGGTGCGTTATGTGAGGTAGTCGATGTTTTGTGCTTCCCGAGCTAACGCTAAAGTGGGGGAGACCGAACCCAACTTACTCGGCAGTAAGGTGGGAGAAACCGACGCAGGAGGTCGACGCAGACCCATGACAAACATTGTCGTTCTGATCAAGCAGGTTCCCGACACATGGTCCGAGCGCAAGCTTACCGACGGTGACTTCACCCTGGATCGCGAAGCCGCTGACGCCGTTCTCGACGAGATCAACGAGCGCGCGGTCGAAGAGGCCCTGAAGATCAAGGAAGCCGACGGTGGCGAGGTGACCGTGCTGACCGCGGGTCCCGAGCGCGCGACCGAGGCGATCCGTAAGGCGCTGTCGATGGGCGCCGACAAAGCCATCCACATCAAGGACGATCAGTTGCACGGCTCGGATGCGGTGCAGACCGCGTACGTGCTGGCGCGTGCCCTCGGTACCGTCGAGGGTGTCGAGCTGGTCATCGCGGGCAACGAGGCCACCGACGGACGGGTCGGGGCGATCCCCGCGATGATCGCGGAGTACCTGGAGCTGCCGCACCTCACCCATCTGCGCAAGCTGACCCTGGAGGGCGAGACGCTCACCGGTGAGCGCGAGACCGACGACGGCATCTTCCACATCGAGGCGCAGTTGCCGGCCATCGTGAGTGTCAACGAGAAGATCAACGAGCCGCGCTTCCCGTCCTTCAAGGGCATCATGGCTGCCAAGAAGAAGGAAGTTCAGGTCGTCACCCTCGCGGAGATCGACGTCGAGGCCACCGATGTGGGTCTCGAGCACGCCGGCACCGAGGTGACCGCATCGAATCCGAAGCCGCCGAAGACCGCCGGTGAGCGCGTCGCCGACGAAGGTGACGGCGGCACCAAGGTCGCCGAATACCTGGTCTCGCAGAAGATCATCTAGTCCGGACGGTCACTCAGAGCAACTGGCGATAAAAGAGACATTCAGGAGATAAGAACATGGCTGAAGTACTAGTGCTCGTGGAGCAGGACGCCGAAGGCGCCCTCAAGAAGGTCACCAGCGAGCTGATCACCGCCGCACGCGCGCTCGGCACCCCGTCCGCGGTGGTCGTGGGCGCCGCGGGTTCGGCGGACGGCATCATCGACGGTCTCAAGGAGGCCGGCGCGGAGAAGATCTACGTCGCCGAGTCCGACGACGCGGCGAGCTACCTGGTCACCCCGCAGGTCGATGTCCTGGCATCGGTCGCCGAGCAGGCCTCCCCGGCGGGCATCCTGGTCGCGGCCACCGCCGACGGCAAGGAGATCGCCGGTCGTCTGGGCGTGCGCCTGGGCTCGGGCGTACTCGCCGACGTGATCGACGTGCAAGAGGGTGGCGTGGGTATCCACTCCATCTTCGGTGGTGCGTTCACCGTTGACGCCAAGGCCAAGGGTGACACCCCGGTCTTCTCGGTTCGTCCGGGTGGTGTCGAGGCAGCACCGCAGGCCGGTGCAGGCGAGCGCGTCGACGTCGAGGTCCCGGCCCAGGCCGAGGGCGTCGTGAAGATCACCAAGGTCGAGCCGAACGTCGGCGGTGACCGGCCGGAACTGACCGAGGCGTCGATCGTCGTGTCCGGTGGACGTGGCGTCGGCAGCGCGGACAAGTTCTCCGTGGTCGAGGAACTCGCCGACTCGCTCGGTGCCGCCGTCGGTGCCTCGCGCGCCGCGGTGGACTCGGGTTACTACCCGGGCCAGTTCCAGGTCGGCCAGACGGGCAAGACCGTGTCGCCGCAGCTCTACATCGCACTCGGCATCTCCGGTGCGATCCAGCACCGTGCAGGCATGCAGACCTCGAAGACGATCATCGCCGTCAACAAGGACGAAGAGGCGCCGATCTTCGAGATCGCCGATTACGGCATCGTGGGCGACCTGTTCAACGTCGCCCCGCAGCTGACCGAAGAGGTCAAGAAGCGCAAGTGACCTGATCACTTCCGCGATGGCCCCCCGGGCCGTGTCATCTCGACACGCCGGGGGGCCATCGCCGTTTCGGGCCGTGTTCATCCGGTGTCGCCGACGTTCACCGGCCCAGCACCGACATGACATGCCGCCGTTGGCGCCCCGTCGTCCGTGGTGGATGTCATCGGGGCATGACACTCGCGCCCAGCCCGTCCCGCACCGGCGTCACCCGTCCGCTCCTGATGGCCGGCCCGGTGGTCGTGGGCCTCACCGAGGATCCCGCCGACATCGTGGAGATCCAGGAGTTGCGCTACCGGGTGTTCGGCGCGGAGCCCGGTTTCGCCGACGTGATCGGTGACCCGGTCACCGGGCGCGACGGCGATCGATTCGACGAGTTCTGCGAGCACTTGGTGGTCCGCCACGCCGACGACGGACTCATCGGGTCGGCCCGGCTGTTGTCACCGGCGCGCGCCGCTGCGGCCGGCGGTTGGTACACCGGCACCGAGTTCGACGTCCACGAACTCGCGGGCATCGCATCGGACACCGTGGAGATGGGCCGTGCCGTGGTGGCCCCGGGCCACCGTCAGGGCACGACGACCGCGCTGATGTGGGCGGCCCTGCTGCACCACCTCGATGAAACCTGCCATCGGTATCTGATGGGGTGTGTGTCGGTGCCGCTGAATGGGCCGGGCCCGCGCGGAAGCGCGCTGCGCGGAGTTCGCGACGTCCTGCGGGATCGGTATCAGGCGCCTTGGCAGGTGTATCCGCATCTACCCGCGAACATCGGTGGGCGCCGTCTCGACGACATCGGACCACCGGATGTGGTTGCGGTGCCCGCCTTGATGCGTGGCTATCTGCGGCTCGGTGCTCGCGTGTGCGGTGAACCGGCCCTCGACGCCGCCTTCGACGTGGGGGATTTCGTCACCGTGCTCGACCGGCTGCACGGCAACAACCGGTATCTCGAACGGATGCAGTCGTGCGTCGACCGGCTCGCGGTGGGAGCACGCAAATGACCGCCGCGGTGGCGGCGCCCGGGCTGGCCGCGGCACGGCCCGCCGCGGCACCCGCGATCGCTGCGCCTGCGGCGGCTCTACCGGACCTACGTCACGCCTGGTATCCGGCCAGTCGGTGCGGCGATCACTGTCGCGAGCAGACGCCGGTGGTGGTGAACCTCGTGGTGGTGATGGTCCGGATGGTCCGCCTGGTGGTGGTCGTGTGTTTCCTCGTCGTCTTCGGACCGATGGTTGCGCTAGCCCCGCGGCTGCTGCGCCGGCGGTTCCTCAGCTGGGCGGCGAGGCATCTCCTGGCCGCCCTCGGCGTCGCTGTTCGCATCGATGACCGGCGTCCGTTCGCCGGTACGTCGAGGGGGCTGGTCGTCGCCAATCACGTCTCCTACCTGGACATCCTGGCCGTCGCGGTGGTCAGCCCGTCGCACTTCGTCGCCAAGTCCGACGTGACGACGATGCCGGTGGTCTCGGGTCTGGCCCGGCGTCTCGGCATCATCCCGGTCGAGCGGGCATCACTGCGTGAGCTCCCCGCGACAATTCGCAGCGCGGTCGACGAACTCCACCGCGACCGTTCGGTCGCGGTGTTCCCGGAGGGCACCACGTGGTGTGGGCGGGAGGCCGGGCGGTTCCGTCCGGCGTTCTTCCAGGCCGCGATCGATGCCGGTGTCCCGGTGACCCCGATCCGACTGAGGTTCACCGCGATGGACGGATCACCCACCTCGGCCCCCAGTTTCATCGGCGACGACAGCCCGCTGGACACCCTGCGGGCCCGCGTCCTGCGGGCCCGCGGCCTGACCGTCGACATCCGTGTGCACGAGTCGCAGCTGCCAGACACCGATCGTCGGACCCTGGCCGCGCGTTGCGAGCGTCTGGTCACGGCCTGACCGACCGTCCACCGCCCGATGCCCGTGGTACATATCTCATATATGTTGTATCCCTGAGCCGGGCGCCCGCCCGGTGTCGTGATCAACACCAGGAGGCGTTCGAGCCATGACTTCCGCACCGGCCCTGTCCCGAGCCGAGGCCCGAGCACGATTCACCCAACTCAGGTCTGCGACCGGGCTGGTCGACGACGCCGAGCTCGATTCGGTGTGGGCGGCCCTGGAGACCGTTCGCCCCGAAGAGATGTTCGGCGCGTGGAGGGGCGACGAGTTCACCACCGGGCACCCGGCCAACGGCCTCCTGGACAAGGCCCGCTGGTTCGGCAAGACCTTCACGTCGCGTTCCGACGTCCAGCCGCTGATGTGCCGAGACGAGAACGGCAAACTTTTCTCGAACATCGAATTCGCCAAGGGTGAGGCCAGCCTGTGGGCCATCGAGTTCCGTGGCGAGGTCACGGCGTCGATGGTCTACGACGGGCAGGCCGTCATCGACCATTTCAAGAAGGTGGACGTGAACACCGTCATGGGCATCATGAACGGCAAGGCCGCGGTCGTCGACGGCCGTCACCTGTACTTTCTGCTCGAGCGCGTCTGAGGGGTGCGGATCGACGCCGCGGCCGTCCCGGCGCCGGCGCCTGACCGACCGGAGCCGCCGGTCACCGCGGTGTGATCACCGGTGTCCGATGCGCGGGAATTGGTCGGCGGTGTTCGCGCGTTTATCCTTGCAACGTCATGTCCATGCCTTCTCGAGCCCCGGTCTACCTCGACCACGCTGCGTCGACAGCGATGCTTCCCGACGCCGTCGAGGCGATGACGGCTGTCTTCGCCCAGCCGGGCAACGCGTCGTCGTTGCACGGTTCGGGTCGCTGGGCTCGTCGCAGGCTCGAGGAGGCGAGGGAGTCCATCGCCTCGTCGGTGGGTGCACGGCCCTCCGAGGTGATCTTCACCGGCGGTGGCACCGAGTCCGACAACCTCGCGCTGAAGGGCATCTATGCCGCCCGCCGCCGGGAGAGCCCTGACCGACGCAGGGTCATCGTGTCCGCCGTCGAGCATCATGCCGTTCTCGATCCGGCGACCTGGCTCGCCGATGCGGCCGGCGCCGAGCTCGTGATCGCTCCGGTCGACGCCGAGGGCTTCGTGTCCCCGTCGTGGTTGCGCGCCGAATTGGCTGCGCACGCCGACGAGACAGCGTTGATCTCGGTGATGTGGGCCAACAACGAGGTCGGGACGATCCAGCCGATCGCCGAGATCGCAGCGGTCGGTGCCGAGTTCGGCATCCCCGTGCATTCGGACGCCATTCAGGCCGTCGGCCACATCCCGGTCGATTTCGGGACGAGCGGACTGTCGGCGCTGAGTCTGGCCGCGCACAAATTCGGTGGGCCGCAGGGGGTCGGCGCGCTGCTCTTGCGCCGCGACGTCGAATGTGTACCCCTGCTGCATGGCGGCGGGCATGAGCGCGACGTGCGGTCGGGCACCCAGGACGTGGCCGGGGCCGTCGGGATGGCGACCGCGCTGCGGCTGTCGGTCGAGCACATGCCGGCCGCCACCGAGCACGTAGTCGCACTCCGCAACCGGCTGTTCGACACGCTCCTCAACGTAGCCGACACAACCGTCAACGGGCCCCGCGACGAGCGGCGACTGCCCGGAAATGTGCACGTCTCCTTCGGAGGATGCGAAGGCGATTCCCTGCTGATGCTGCTCGACGCCAACGGCGTCGAGTGCTCCACGGGATCCGCCTGCACCGCGGGGGTGGCTCAGGCGAGTCACGTCCTGCTTGCCATGGGACTCGACGTCTCGACGGCACGCGGATCATTGCGCTTCTCCCTCGCGCCGAGTTCGACGGCGGCAGATGTCGACGCGGTGGCCGAGGTGATCGGCCAGGTCGTCGATCGCGCACGCGCCGCGGGACTGGTCTCGTCACCGACAGGAAAGGGACGCTGATGCGAGTACTGGCAGCGATGAGCGGCGGCGTCGACTCGTCGGTGGCCGCCGCCCGTGCGGTGGACGCCGGACACGACGTCGTCGGGGTGCACCTGGCGCTTTCGACCGCCCCCGGGGCCCTGCGCACCGGCTCGCGCGGTTGTTGCTCGCGAGAGGACGCGTCGGATGCCCGACGAGTCGCGGACGTGCTCGGGATTCCCTTCTACGTCTGGGACTTCGCCGATCGCTTCAAGGACGACGTGATCGACGAGTTCGTCGACGCCTACGCCGCGGGAGAGACCCCGAATCCGTGTCTGACCTGCAACGAGAAGATCAAGTTCGCCGCACTCGCACAGAAGGCGGCGGCGCTCGGGTTCGACGCCCTCGCGACCGGTCACTACGCGCGCCTCGACGACGGTGAGCTGCGCCGTGCCGTCGACGAGGACAAGGACCAGTCGTATGTGCTCGCCGTGCTGACCGCCGCCCAGCTGTCCCGGGCGATGTTCCCGGTGGGCGACACCCCCAAGGGGGAGATCCGCGCCGAGGCCGCACGGCGCGGACTGGCGGTCGCCGAGAAGCCCGACTCGCACGACATCTGCTTCATCCCGACCGGCGACACCCAAGCGTTTCTCGGCGCGAACATCGGTATCCGGCCGGGCGCGGTGGTCGACGCCGACACCGGCGACCGGCTCGCCGACCACGACGGCGTCCACGGTTTCACCATCGGGCAGCGCAAGGGGCTGGGGATCGAGGCCCCGGCCGCCGACGGCAGGCCCCGGTACGTGACGGAGATCGATCCGGACTCGGGGACGGTCACCGTCGGCTCGGCCTCACGTCTCGATGTCTGGTCGATCACCGCGCATCGTCCCGTCTGGACCGCCGGGACCGCACCGGACGGGCCTTTCGAGGCGATGGTCCAGGTCCGTGCGCACGGTGGCCTGGCCCCGGTCGTCGCGACACCCGCCGTCCGCGACGGTCGACCGGTGATCGAGATCGCCCTGCGCACACCGCTGACCGGTGTCGCCAAGGGGCAGGCCGCGGTCCTCTATCTGCCCGACTCCCAACAGGGGGACCTGGTGCTGGGCTCCGGGCGCATCCTGGCGACCGATTCCGATCCGGCGTCGGGCGTACGCCCGGACACGGTCGCGTCCGGACGCAACGCGTGAGTACCACCGCGTGAGCCAGCCGAACCACGTCGTTCGCGGCGGTGTCGGCACCGGTATCGGTTCGATGCCGGGGACCGATCCGCGTGAAACGGCCGCAGTGATCAACGGCGAACTGGACCTCGCCCACCTCGCCGAATTACCGGAGCGCGGCGCCGGCGCGGACATGGTGGGTCGGATGGCGGCGGTCCTTGTCGACCTGCCGATGGATGCGGGAACGTGGGGTTACCGGCTCGCCGCTCGCGGGTCGGCGATCTCCCGAAACTCCCGGGACTTCCTGCGCGCCGACCTCGACGCCGTCGAGGAGCTCTGGGACACAGCGGGTTTCCGTGGGACGGGTCGACCGTTCAAGATCCAGGCATGTGGCCCGTTCACGCTGTCGGCGTCGGTGGAACTCCGCGCCGGTCACAAGGTGTTGCGTGACCGCGGGGCGTGGCACGACGTGGTGGCCTCCACTGCGGAGGGGCTCCGTGAACTCGTCGGTGAGGTGACCCGACGGCTCGGTGCCGAGGTGATCGTGCAACTGGACGAACCGATGATCGGCCAGGTCATCGATGGCGCGGTGACGCCCCTGACGCGTTTCGACACCATTCCCGCGGTGCCGGTGGCCGATGTCGCCGAGTCCCTGCATGGGGTCGTCGAGCAGATCGGCCGTCCGACGATCATCCACAGCTGTGCGGCACCGCGCTGGGATCTGGTCGAACGGCTCCGGGGCGTCGGATGGTCGCTCGACGTCACCTCGCCCACCACCGCGGACCTCGACGGCATCGGCTCGGTGATCGACCGTGGTGATCTGCTGGTGGCGGGTGTCGTCCCGGCCGTGCGTGGCGATCAGGATCTCCGCGCGGAGATCGTCGCCACGCGCCTCGCGGCGCTCACCGACAGGATCGGCCTGAATCGGAAAGTGTTGTCGCAGAACGTCATGGTCAGTCCGACCTGCGGGCTGGCCGGCGCCACCCCCGCGTGGGCGAAGACCGCCCTCGGTCTCTGCGCGGCGGCAGGCGAACTGTTGGCCGCCGATCCGACAGCTCTCTGACCAGGGGGCTCAGCCGGGTTCCGCGTCGGCGGTGGACTGCGCACTCGTCTGCGTGGTCCCGAACACCACGCCCTTGCGCTCCTTCCCGAGCGTCGTCAGGACGATCACGACGATCAGGACCGGCACGATCGTCACCGACAACGCGAACGGATAACCGTGTCCCTCGGCGAGGCGCTCCTGAATGGGGAGATTGAACGCGGCCAGGCAGTTGCCCAACTGATACGTCACACCGGGGTAGAACCCACGGATCTCGTCGGGTGACAGTTCGGTCAGGTGGGCAGGGATCACACCCCAGGCGCCCTGGACCATCACCTGCATCAGGAACGACCCGAGGGCCAGGCTGCCGGCAGTGGTGGAGTAGGCGAACAGGGGCACGATCGGCAGTGCGAGAAGTGCACACGCGACGATCAGCACCTTGCGGCCGTAGCGTTCGGACAGCGCGCCCGCAATGAGGCCGCCGATGATCGCACCGACGTTGTAGATCACCGCGATCCAGGTCGCGGTGCTCGCGGCCAGATCCGCGCCGCCGTGCTCGGTCGCCTTCAGGAAGGTCGGATAGATGTCCTGGGTGCCGTGGCTCATCCAGTTGAACGCCGTCATCAGCAGCACCAAGAAGATGAATCGCCGCCAGATGACCGGATTGGCCAGGAGGTCGCGGACCGAGGTCTGGGTCTGCTTCACCCGCTCCCGGGTGGCCCGCCACGCCTCGGACTCCTCGACCTTGGCCCGGATGAGCAGACTGATCAGCGCCGGGATGACCGACAGTGCGAACATCCAGCGCCAACTGAGTCCCCACCAGGTGTTGAGCAGCAGGAACGCCAGTGAGGCGCACAGGTAGCCCATCGAGTACCCGCTCTGCAGAAAGCCCGAGAAGAAACCGCGGCGTGAGACGGGGATCTTCTCCATGGCCAGTGCGGCACCCAGGCCCCACTCGCCGCCCATGCCGATGCCGTAGAGCATGCGCAGGATCATCAGGATCCAGAAGTTGGGCGCGAAGGCGCACAGGAATCCGACGAAGCTGTAGAACACGACGTTCGCCATCAGCGGGATCTTGCGGCCCTTGCGATCCGCCCACAGGCCGAAGATGAACGCGCCGACCGGCCGCATGATGAGGGTCATCGTGGTGATCAGGGCCATCTGATCCAGTGGCACGTCGAAATCCTTGGCGATGTCGGCGTAGATCAACACCACCAGGAAATAGTCGAACGCATCCATCGCCCATCCGAGATAGGCGGCGGCAAACGAGTTGCGCTGGTCTGGGGTGAGCCGTTCGCGCGGTGACGCTGCGGCCGTGGACATCCGAACCTCCCGGGTCGACTGCGATCCCAGCCTAGACCTCGGTCACCGCTCGGTGGGCAACTCGCCGCTTTGTCGGATTTGTCGTACCTTCAAGGGGCGCAGCAGGATTGGTGTCGGTCTCGAACGTCGAGGTCAGTCGGGCGTCGACAACTTGGCGATGGATCGCCGGGGTGCGATCTGTCGATAGCTGGCGTCGAGGAGTTCGCCGACCTCCACCCAGTCCGACGACTCGTCGAGCACCAGGCCCAGCCACCCGTACGCGCCGAGGTAGGCGGGCAGAAAGAACCGTGCGTCGTCGCGCAGAGCGGGACGTTCCGACTCGTCGGGAATGAACAGGATGGACCGATCGTGTCGCACCTTGCTGCCCTGGACGCTGCCGCCGTAGTTGCCGAACATCTTCCCGCACCGGAATGTCGGGCGGCCGTGGGCGACCACCTCGGTGGTGTCGGGTAACGCCAACGCGACCTGCCGCACGCGAGCGAGGACGGGGTCGGCGTCGTCGAACATGATCGGGTGCGGCATGAACCCAGGATAGGGCGGGTCGGCAGGCCGGAGGTGTCGGTCTGCTCCGATAGGCTCAGGTCGTGGCAGATGAAGTCGGCACCACCGATCAGAGCGGCGACCTGCGCGAGGAGTGGACCGCGCTCGCCGACGAGATCCGCGACCACCAGTTCCGGTATTACGTCAAGGACGCGCCGATCGTCTCGGACGGCGAGTTCGACCATCTGCTCCGCAAACTGCAGGAACTCGAGGACGCGCATCCGGAACTGGCGTCCCCCGACTCGCCGACCAAGCTCGTCGGCGGTGGGTTCTCGACGGCGTTCACGCCCGTCGACCATCTCGAGCGGATGTTGTCGCTCGACAACGTCTTCGACTCCGACGAGATGCGAGCCTGGGTGGACCGGGTACACGCCGAGACGGGCGGCGGCGTCGACTTCCTCTGTGAACTCAAGATCGACGGTGTCGCGCTGGCCCTCGTCTACACCGACGGCTCGCTGACCCGCGCGGTCACCCGCGGCGACGGCCGGACGGGGGAGGACGTCACCCTGAATGCGCGGACCATCGAGGACATCCCGAACCGGCTGACCGCATCCGACGACTTCCCCATCCCGCACGTCCTCGAGGTCCGTGGGGAGGTGTTCTTCCGCGGGGAGGACTTCGCGGCACTCAATGCGTCCCTGGTCGCCGAGGGCAAGGCGCCGTTCGCGAATCCGCGCAACTCTGCTGCGGGATCGCTACGCCAGAAGAATCCCCAGGTGACGTCCCGCCGTCGGCTCCGGATGATCTGCCACGGCATCGGGCACACCGAGGGCTGGCGACCGGCGTCGCTGCACGATGCCTACCTGGCGATCGGCGCGTGGGGCCTGCCGGTCTCCGCCCACACCACCAAACTCGACGGTGCCGCGCAGATCGTCGACAAGATCGCCTACTGGGGTGAACACCGACACGACGTCGAGCACGAGATCGACGGGATCGTCGTGAAGGTCGACGACGTCACCCTCCAGCGCAGGCTGGGTGCGACGTCCCGCGCCCCGCGATGGGCCATCGCCTACAAGTACCCGCCCGAGGAGGCGACCACCAAGCTCCTCGACATCAAGGTCGGGGTGGGGCGTACCGGACGCGTGACACCGTTCGCGTTCATGGAACCGATCCTGGTCGCCGGATCGACAGTGGCCCGCGCGACGCTGCACAACGAGTCCGAGGTCAAGCGCAAGGGTGTCCTGATCGGCGACACCGTCACCATCCGCAAGGCCGGCGACGTGATCCCCGAGGTCCTCGGTCCGGTCGTCGACGTCCGTGACGGGAGTGAACGCGAGTTCGTCATGCCGACGCACTGCCCCGAGTGTGGGACCGAACTCCGGCCCGAGAAGGACAGCGACGCCGATATCCGTTGTCCCAACACCCAATCCTGCCCGGCGCAGTTGCGCGAGAGGCTGTTCCACCTGGCCGGCCGCGGCTCCTTCGACATCGAGGCCCTCGGCTACGAGGCCGCGACCGCGCTGTTGACGTCGGGGGTGATCACCAACGAGGGCGACCTGTTCGGGCTGACCGCCGACGATCTCGTGCAGACCGATCTCTTCACCACCAAGGCGGGAGCCCTGTCCGCCAACGGCAAGCGGCTGATCGCAAATCTCGAGAACGCCAAGAAGGTCCCGCTCTGGCGGGTCCTGGTGGGGTTGTCCATCCGGCACGTCGGGCCGACCGCGGCACGTGCGCTGGCCACCGAGTTCGGATCACTTCAGGCGATCGAGGATGCAAGCGCCGAGGATCTGGCCGACGTCGAGGGGCTCGGGGCCACCCTCGCGCAGAGCATCCGGGACTGGTTCGCCGTCGACTGGCACCGCGATGTCGTCGAGAAATGGCGCGCCGCAGGCGTTTCCATGGAGGACGAGCGGGACGAGTCGATCGCCCGGACGCTGGAGGGCAAGACCGTCGTCGTGACCGGTTCCCTCGAGGACTTCTCGCGCGACGGTGCCAAAGAGGCGATTCTGGTGCGCGGCGGCAAGGCATCGGGGTCGGTGTCCAAGAAGACCGACTTCGTCGTGGTGGGTGATTCGCCCGGCAGCAAGGCCGCCAAGGCCGAACAGCTCGGGGTTCCGGTCCTCGACGAGGATGCCTTCAAACGTCTTCTCGAGACGGGGGATCACGAGCCGGGCTGAGTCGGGGTGGGCCGAATGGGCACGCTGCCGTCGTGCGTCAGCTCTCCGCGCGCAGAACCGTACTGACGATGCCCGCCAGGTAACCGAGACGTGCCACCTCCGACGGTCGGAAATCGGGCCCACCGATGCGGCCGAGGAGAATCGCCTTGTCCCCGTTGCCGAGTGGGGCCGCGGCCATCCGGGTGTCCATGTCCTTCCACGCATCGGGTACCCAGTCGCCTTCGCCGTCGAGTTGCGCGGCGACGCGCAGCGGCAACCAGTCGACATGCGTCAGCGGCGTTTCCGGAGCACCGGAACTGCCGAACAATTGCAGGACACCGCCGCTGGCATCGGTCACGACCATGGCCCAGGAGACGCGCAACACGCGGGGGGCATTGTCGACGAGAACCTGCAGACGGTCGCGACCCACCGTCGCGACCTGGTCGACGAGTTCGAGTTCCCGATGGGTGTCGAGCACCCCCGAATAGGGTCGGATCGAGTCGACTCGGACGCCCTTGACCTTCTCGGCCGCCGTGATCAGGGCGTCGGGCAGCGAACCCGGGGACACCTCGACCACGAGGTCGTCGACGGCATAACCGTCGCCGCGTTCCACCACCTCGAGCGAGAGGATGTCGGCGCCCACCGAACCCAGCTGGACGGCCAGCAATCCGAGACTGCCCGGCCGATCCTGGAGGTACACCCGCAGCAGGTAAGACACGCCCGCCATTGTCGCACCACCGATCCAACCGCGTGCGGTGAGGCTTCCGGGTGCGGCGGCGATGTGCGTACCGCGGGGCGGGTCGTCACGATGAACCGATGGCGGCCGACACCCCGACCGAGCGGGCAGGCGACGGCTCCACCCAGGTCACCACGTCGGTCGCACAACGGATCCAGTCCGGTCGAGAACACGACTTCGTGGCCTGGACCGACCACCGCCACGACGCCGTCCCGGTGCACTCCCATAGGCTGGTGGGCAGACCACGCACGACACGGCGAAAGGACCTGGCATGTCCAGCGGATCAGGGTCGGCGATCTCCCGGGAGGAGGTCGCGCATCTGGCTCGGCTGTCCCGGCTCGCGCTGACCGACGACGAACTCGACCAGTACGCGACGCAGCTCGATTCGATCCTGGCGCATGTCGCACAGGTGTCCGAGGTGGCCGCCGACGACGTGCCGGGCACCGCGCATCCGGCGGCGCTCGCGAATGTGCTCCGTCCCGACGTCGAGGAGCCCTGCCTGACCACTGAGCAGGCACTGTCCGGCGCGCCGGCCGTCGAGCAGGACCGGTTCGCGGTCCCGCAGATCCTGGGGGAGGAACAGTGACCGACGCACCACGGGCTGCAGGGGAGATCACCGGCCTCTCGGCCGCCGAGCTCGCCGAGAAGATCGGCACCCGCGAGGTGTCGTCGGTCGAGGTCACCCAGGCCCACCTGGACCGGATAGCCGAGATCGACGACCAGCTCGGTGCCTTTCTACACATCAGCGGTGCCGAGGCGCTGGTGGCGGCCAAGGCCGCCGACGACGCCATCGCGGCGGGTGAGGCGCCGTCGCCGCTCGCCGGCGTCCCGATCGCCTTGAAGGATGTGTTCACCACCGTCGACGCGCCCACCACCTGTGGCTCGCGGATCCTGGAAGGGTGGGTGCCGCCGTACGACGCGGCCGTGACCGAGCGGCTGCGTGCCGCCGGTATCCCGATCCTCGGCAAGACCAACATGGACGAGTTCGCGATGGGCAGCTCGACCGAGAACTCCGCGTATCAGGTGACCCGCAACCCGTGGAACACCGACAAGATCCCGGGCGGATCCGGCGGCGGCAGCGCGGCAGCGCTCGCGTCCTATCAGGCCCCGTTGGCCATCGGCACCGACACCGGTGGATCGATCCGCCAACCGGCCGCCGTCACCGCGACGGTGGGTGTGAAGCCGTCCTACGGCACGGTGTCGCGCTACGGCCTGGTCGCGTGCGCGTCGTCGCTCGATCAGGGTGGGCCGTGTGGGCGCACCGTGCTGGACACGGCGCTGCTCCACGCGGTGATCGCCGGACACGACAAACGTGACTCCACCTCGATCGACGCGCCGGTCCCCGATGTGGTTGCCGCAGCCGAGTTCGGTGCGCAGCAAGATCTCTCGGGTGTCCGGATCGGTGTGGTGACCGAACTCCAGGGCGAGGGCTATCAAGCGGGGGTGCTGGATTCGTTCCGCGCAGCCCTTCAAGTGCTCACCGACCGTGGCGCCGAGGTCGTCGAGGTGTCGTGCCCGCATTTCACCTATGCGCTCGGCGCGTACTACCTGATCCTGCCGTCAGAGGTGTCGTCGAACCTCGCGCGTTTCGACGCGATGCGGTACGGGCTCCGGGTCGGCGACGACGGCAAGCACAGCGCGGAAGAGGTCATGGCGTTGACCCGCGACCAGGGCTTCGGGCCGGAGGTCAAGCGCCGCATCATGATCGGCACCTACGCGCTGTCATCGGGCTACTACGACGCCTATTACGGACAGGCGCAGAAGGTGCGGACCCTGATCGCCCGGGACTTCGGCAACGCCTTCGAGAAGGTCGACGTCCTGGTGTCGCCGACCACCCCGACGACCGCATTCGACCTGGGCGAGAAGGTCGACGATCCGCTGGCCATGTACCTGTTCGATCTCTGCACGCTGCCGGTGAACCTGGCGGGGATCGGCGCGATGTCGGTGCCGTCGGGGATCTCCGCCGACGACGGGATGCCGGTCGGCCTGCAGATCATGGCTCCCGCGCTCGCCGACGATCGCCTGTACCGGGTGGGTGCTGCCTACGAGGCCGCACGCGGCCCCGTCGGCTGACCCGGGTCACCCGCCGCCGGTCGTCGACGACATGCTCGACGACTGCTTCTGACCGTATCGGTGACCGACGCCCGGAGCGCCGTCGAGCGAGCCGAGCAGATCGGTGCTCGTCTGCAGGAACCCGACCACCGGCAACCACGGTGGGTGACGGACGGTTCGGCCGACGACAACTGTGCCCCGTGGTTGCTGCGCCGGTCGCCAGATCAGCGACGGCGACCACCGCGGGATCGGGTCGGATGCGTTGGCGAGGACGACCCGTCGTGCGCCCGATCCCGGGCCGTCGCCGACCGCATCTCCGGGAACCCCGGCCAGCAACGTCTCGGCGACCGCGCCGGGGCGGTGATCGCCCGCCCAGACCCTGGCCTCCTCCGCGCCGATCGCTCCGAGGCTCTGTCCGTAGAGGCGGATCTGTGGTCGTCGGTCCGGTGGGCGGGTCATGGTGTGGTCGATGACCTCGTGGAGCAGCGCGATCGCGCTGCGTCCCGCTGCCGAGCGGTCGCCGACGAACGCCCGCCACGACGGCATCTGGGCATACTGAATCGTGAGTATCGCGACATCTCCGGCAAATCGGTCCTGGTAGCCGGCGACGGCGGTGGAATCGATCCACCCGGAGCCCGTCGGCACGGCGATCACCACGGCCCGGAGGTCGAGTCCCCCCGCGTCCACCCAGCGGGTCGCGAGGTCCCGGCTGCGACTCGTGAGGGATGCGCCGGTGTCGAGGCCGTAGATGACACCGGCCGGTGTGCGGGGCGGGGACGGCGCATCGTCGGCCTGAGCTGCCGGAAGATATCCCGCGGCCACCGCCACCACCGTCGCACCGATCATCGCGGTGGTCCGTGGCAGTGAGACGATCGCCGTGAACAGCAGTGCCGCTGGGAGTATCGAGGCGGCGAGCCAGCTCACACCGGCGTGCGGTGCGTCGAGATCAGTTCGGAGTGAGTTCTGCCACGACAGGCTGATCAGCGCCATCGAGACCAGCGCACCGGCGGCCCCGGCGACGACTGCCACCGCCGGGGCCGGGTTCGCGGTGCGTCGTCGAGTGACGACAAGTGCTGCGGTCGTTGCGATTCCCACGCACAGTGCCGTGAGGGCGCCCGAGATGATCCCGGATCGGGGGAGCCCACACGGCCAGAGCGCCGTCACCGCTCCCAGGGCCGCCGCGATCGAGACGGCGGGGTGGGGAGGGGAGAAGGGGGTTCGTCGTGGGTACCGCACCGGCCCGAACGGGGGTGCGGCGGCCGTCATTGCGGCGTATCGGCTCGTCGGTCGAGGAGGTCTGCCCACCCGCGTCCGACGCCGGACGACACGATCTGCGTCGCGGACTCGACGGCGGTGGGGGGACCGTCGTACTGCCGCCAGGTGTTGAGGCGGAGGGCCACTTCCGTCGCGGTGGCGGCGGCGTCACACAGCGGATAAGTACACGACGCGTGCATCCGGTCGACGAGTTGGCGGTCAAGGCGCAGGCGTGCCCATCCGCCCAGTGGATGTCCGGTCTCCGCGGCGTAACGCAGTACGTCGTAACCGAAGTCGTGGGATCGGCACAAGACCTCGAACCGCCGGGGCAGCGTCACCGGTGAGGAGCAGCCACCGCTGGGATTGACCGGATAGCCGGCGACGACCCGCGGCCGGTAGCCGAGATCCGTGGTGAAGTCCGGTGGTAGCTCGCCGGCGACGCGATCGGGATGCCCAGATGTGAGGTCCCGCACCATCCGGCCGGCCGGTGTGGCCAGATCACCGGCCGTCGGCAGCATGGCCGTTCGCGCGGTGCCCGGTGCGTCCGCCCCGGACGACGACCGTGCGTCGGACGCACCGAAGCCGAGACCGAGAATGGTTGTGGCGGCGGCGATGAGAATGAGGATGACCAAGCTCCGGCGCCCTCGGGGCCGGTCGTTTCTGTGTTTTCTCATGGCGTCGAAGTTACGAATCCACGGCACTATGCCACATCGGCCTTAACGGTGAATAAGTCACCGTCGCATGGTCTGGCGTGGGCGGATGTCTCTGCTCCGGACGGGGGAGAACGGAATCCCTCTCGAGTATGAGGACGTGCGAGGTCGTGCCCGCATACCGTGGACAGTCGAGGTGATGAGAATGTTCCGACGAACGCGGTCGTTGATCGGCACGGCCGGGACGGCGGCGGTACGCGAGATCCAGGGTCTGCCCGCCGCCCAGAACCCGGCCGTCCGACGATACTTTTCGTCGCGCGCCAACTGGTTCTTCCTGACGGCGGCCGTCGCCCTCTACTCGGTCTCGTGGCCGACGCTGCCGCTGACCCATTCGATGCCTGCCTACGCACTGCCGGTGGTCGCGGCGTTCGCGGCTTTCCCGGTCGCGCTCGCGTGGTCGGCGCCACTGATCGGCTGGGCGATCTCGGTCGTGTCGGCACAGATGATCGGGATCGTGGTGCCCACCGTCAGCGGCTGGCCGTGGTCGATCCAGGTGACCCATCTGATCGCGCTGCTGGTCCTGACGTTCTTCGCCTACGTGCGCTGTGCGTTGCGGTGGGTTCCCGTCGTATGGGTCTGCACGGCGATCGTGTTCGCGATCGCCGCGCCGCCCGATGCGCGCGGTGGGTGGGTTGTCGGGCTGACCTTCCTCGCGGTGGTGGTCGCCCTGGTGCGTTTCCTCTCGCGTTCGCGCCGCCAGCTCGCGCAGAGCACGGAGCAGACCCAGCTGGTGGAATCCCAGAAGGCGATCCTGCAGGAGCGGACCCGGATCGCCCGGGACCTCCATGATGTTGTGGCACACCGGATGTCGGTCGTCGTCGTGATGGCGCAGACCGCGCGATACCGACTCGACGTCAGCGACGAAGCAGCGGCGGAATTCGAGGCGATCGCGGTGTCCGCCCGTGCCTCACTCGACGAGGTCCGTCAGCTACTGGGTGTGCTGCGGACCGACGGGGAGGTGTTGTCGGCCCCCAACCCCGGTCTCGGTGACCTCAACGGCCTGGTGATGCAGACACGCATGGCCGGGGCCGTCGTCGATCTGTCCGACTCGGTCGAGCACGACGGCATCGGCGAGGCCTCGAGCCTGGTCATGTATCGGATCGTGCAGGAGAGTCTCGCCAACGCCACCCGACATGCGCCGGGCGCCCGGATCGAGGTGCGGATCGCGCCTGCGGGTGACGGGACCGCCGAGATCGAGATCCGCAATTCGGCCCCGACATCCGAGCCGGTTCGGATCGCGGGTCCCGGCACCGGGATCCCCGGCATGATCGAGCGGGCCTCTGCGGTGGGGGGAGTGCTGACCACCGAGCCCTCCGACGACGGGGGCTTCGTGGTCCGGGCCCTCATCCCCGATCAGGGCGGTCAGACCGTCGGTGTCGCCGCGTCGACGTTGCGCGCGGGCGAATAGGCTCTGTTTCGTGGGTCTCACCGTGGTGGTCGTCGACGATCAGGCGATGGTGCGTCAGGGGTTCTCGGCCCTGCTCGCAGCGCAATCCGACATCTCGGTTCTGGGCGACGCCGCGGACGGGGTCGAGGCAGTCGAGCTCTGCGGTCGGGTGCGGCCGGATGTGGTTCTGATGGACGTGCGGATGCCGCGCAAGGACGGACTGCGGGCCGCCGAGGAGATCCTGCGATCCGCATCACGTCCCACCGACGGAACCCCCACCCGGGTGCTCATGCTGACCACATTCGACATCGACGACTATGTCTTCGAAGCCCTGCGCATCGGCGCGTCGGGATTCATGCTCAAGGATGCGCCGGCCGACGAACTGGTCCGAGCAGTGCGGGTGGTCGCTGCGGGCGAGGCCCTGCTGGCACCCTCGATCACCCGGCGACTCATCGCCGAGGTGACCTCGCGCCGCGCGCGGGCGCCGCGGAACACCGCTGTCGAACATCTCACGCCCCGTGAGCGGGAGGTGCTCGAGCTGGTATCGGACGGCAAGTCGAACGGGGAGATCGCCGGCGACCTGTTCGTCTCCGAGCAGACCGTGAAGACGCATGTCAGCAGCGTGCTCGGCAAGCTGGGATTGCGCGACCGGGCGCAGGCCGTGGTCTTCGCCTACGAGAACGGGCTCAAGTAGCGTCGCCTCCCTCGGTCGGGCGCGCCAACCGGGATGTGCGACGTCCGGCAGATGATCGTCCCGCCCACTAGATTGAGTGGCGTACGTATGACGTCGGTCGGCATGGAGGTCCCAGGGTATGGCCAAGAGGTTCGGCATTCTCACCAGCGGCGGCGATTGCCCTGGACTGAACGCGGTGATCCGCGGTGCGGTACTCAAGGGTGAAACCGTCTACGGCCATGAGTTCGTCGGCTTCAAAGATGGGTGGTATGGCCTCGTCTACGGCGACATCATCGAATTGGACCGCACCCGGGTTCGAGGTCTATCGCACGAGGGCGGAACGATCTTGGGCACCAGTCGCTTCGGCCCGTACCAGGAGCCCGACGGGGGCCCCGAGGCCATCAAGAAGGTGCTGAAGAACCTCGGCATCGACGGCGTCATCGCGATCGGCGGCGAGGGCACCGCGTCGGCGTCGAAGAGACTCTACGAAGACGGCGTCAACATCGTCGGCGTACCGAAGACGATCGACAACGACCTCGACGCCACCGACTACACCTTCGGCTTCAACACCGCGGTGGAGATCGCCACCGAGGCGATCGATCGGCTCCGGACGACCGGCAACTCGCACAAACGCTGCATGGTCCTGGAGGTCATGGGTCGCCACGCGGGGTGGATCGCCCTCTACTCGGGTATCGCCGGTGGTGCGCACGCGATCCTCATCCCGGAGCAGCCGGAAAGTCTCAATCAGATCTGCGCGTGGGCGACCAGTGTCAAGAATCGCGGCCGTGCACCGATGGTCGTGGTCGCGGAGGGTTTCAAGCTGCCCGACATGGATCAGGCGTACTCCGACAAAGGCCTCGACGGCTTCAATCGGCCTCGGCTCGGCGGCATCGGCGAGGTGCTCGCCCCACTCATCCAGGAACGCACCGGCATCGAGACCCGCTCGACGGTGCTCGGTCACATCCAGCGAGGCGGCGTCCCCACCGCGTTCGACCGCGTGCTGGCCACCCGACTCGGCATGGCGGTCACCGATCTCTGCGCCGACAAGGGCTGGGGCAAGATGGTCGCGTTGCGTGGCACAGACATCGTGCACGTCGACTTCGCCGATGCCCTCGCCAACGAGAAGTCGGTGCCGTCCGACCAGTATCAGGAGATCCGCGTCATCTTCGGGTGATGGTCTACAGAGTCGACGGCGGGTAGGTGATGGGCGAAGCCATCACCGGTGGCTGCGCGACGGGCTCACGCGGGATGACGAGCCAGAGCACCAGGTACAGCAGCACCTGCGGTCCGGGAAGCAGGATCGAGGCGACGAAGAGGACGCGGGTGAGCGTGGCGTCCCAACCGAAACGCGTGGCGATGCCCCCGCATACTCCGCCGAGCCAGGCGTCGTCTCGGGAACGCATCAAACGGGTGGTGGCGGGTTCTGGTGTGGTCATCGGGGTTCCTTTCTGACACTCCCGACGCTACCCAGGGGAAGTCCTGCCGGCATCGGGGATGACCCTGACCTCGACCCCGGTTCTCACGTGCAGTTCACCGACCCAGGCGGTCGCGGGATCGGCGGAGCAATAAGATGGACGCCATGACTGCCGCTGCCACTGAACTGCTCGACTACGACCAGGTCATCGCGGATTTCGATCCGGTCATGGGCCTCGAGGTCCACGTGGAACTCGGGACCGTGACCAAGATGTTCTGCGGCTGCCCGACCGCGTTCGGCGCCGACCCGAACACCCAGGTGTGCCCGGTGTGCATCGGCCTGCCGGGGGCACTGCCGGTGGCCAACCTCAAGGCCATCGAGTCGGCGATCCGGATCGGCCTCGCACTGAACTGCTCGATCCGGCCGTCGAGTGTGTTCGCGCGGAAGAACTACTTCTATCCGGATCAGCCGAAGAACTACCAGATCTCCCAGTACGACGAGCCGATCGCCTACGAGGGATATCTGGAGGTATTGCTCCCGGACGGAACGCCCTGGCGTGTGGAGATCGAACGCGCGCACATGGAGGAGGACACCGGCAAGTCGTTGCACGTCGGCGGGTCCGGCCGCATCCAGGGAGCCAGTCACTCGTTGTTGGATTACAACCGTGCCGGGGTCCCGCTGGTGGAGATCGTGACCAAGCCCATCGTCGGTGCGGGGGAGCGCGCCCCGGAGGTGGCCCGTGCGTACGTGACGGCACTGCGTGACCTGCTGAAGGCGCTCGGGGTCTCCGATGTCCGGATGGACCAGGGATCGATGCGCTGCGATGCCAACGTGTCCCTGATGCGTAAGGATGCCGCGCAGTTCGGTACCCGCACGGAGACGAAGAACGTCAATTCGCTCAAGAGCGTCGAGATCGCCGTGCGTCACGAGATGCGCCGCCAGGCGGCCATTCTCGAAGCCGGTGGTGAGATCATCCAGGAGACAAGGCATTTCCACGAGGAGGACGGCACCACTGCGGCGGGCCGTCGCAAGGAGACCGCCGAGGACTACCGCTATTTCCCGGAGCCCGATCTGCCGCCGGTGCAACCGGATCCGTCGTGGATCAAGGAACTCGGGACCACGTTGCCGGAGATGCCCTGGGTGCGGCGGGCGCGAATTCAGGAAGACTGGGGGGTCTCCGACGAGGTGATGCGTGATCTCGTCAACGTCGGTGCAGTGGACCTGATCATCGAGACCGTCGAAGCGGGCGCAAGTCCGGAGGCCGCCCGCGGTTGGTGGGTCTCCTTCCTTGCGCAGCAGGCCAACACCCGGTCCGTCGAGCTCGCGGAGCTGTCGATCTCCCCGGCTCAGGTCGCGACCGTGATCGGGCTGGTCGACGCGGGCAAGCTCACCAACAAGCTCGCCCAGCAGGTCGTGGTGGCGGTGCTCGACGGTGACGGCGAGCCAGAGCAGATCGTCGCCGATCGCGGGCTCGAGGTGGTGCGCGACGATTCGGCGCTGCAGAAGGCGGTCGACGAGGCGCTGGCCGCGAATCCCGACATCGCCGACAAGATCCGGGGCGGAAAGGTCCAGGCGGCCGGCAAGATCGTCGGCGACGTCATGAAGGCCACCCGCGGTCAGGCGGATCCGGCGAGGGTGAAAGAGCTCGTGATCGCCGCCTGCTCCTGACGATTTTGTAGTCTGAACACGCGTTTCGCGCGGTGTTCGGACTACAAAATCGGGTTGTTCCGCTCGTCGGTCAGGTGCGATCCTCGGTCGACGACGGCGGCAGCCACTTCACCACTCGGTCGTCGGTGCTCACCGGTTTTCCGGACTGCTTGTTGACCGTCGCGAACTGGAGGATGCCGTTCTGCAGTGCCACCATTCGGCCCAACGCCCCGTAGCGCTTCTCCAGGACCACCACCGGTGGCGTGATGGCAGGCTTCTGCCGCGTCGGTTCGTTGATCGCCTCGATGTGCTGCGTTCGCGTGGTGGAGACGAAGATCGCACCCGACGTCACGGCGCATCCGGCGATCTGTGGGCGGTCCGGCCAGGTCCACAGCACCTTCGGGCCCGACGATTCGAGCACCTGCACGCGATCCTCGGCGGTCGTCTGATCGGCGAAGTACAGCGACCCCGACGTCGTGCTCGGGCACAGCGACACGTTTGAGCCGAGTCCCGAGGCCAGCGTGCGCGGACGTGGGTTGGCACCTGATCCGAGCGCGGTCACCGACAATATCTTTCCGGCCAGCGACGACGGGCTCGCCGCGGCGGACGGGTCACCGGCATTGCCGGTTGCCACGATCAGCTCGGAAGGGTTGCGGAAGTACATCGCGCCCATGTTTCCGTTGGCGCCCTTGGGGATACCCGTCAGAATCGGTTTCGGCACGTCGCCGGGCGCGATCCGCACGACGCGATTGTCGGATGCGGTGGTGATCAGCGCGTAGATCAGTCGGTCCTGCGCGTAGGTAGGTGAGAACGCGAAGTCGATCAGTCCGCCGTCGCCGGACGAATCGACCGGCACTGTTGCCAGGACACGTTGCGGTCCATAGCGTTTGGTGGTGATGATCTTGCCGGTCGACCGCTCGGCGACCACCGTGACATCGCCCTTGTCGTCGCCTGGCATCACGCCTGCGGTCGATGCCAGGCACGTCGCGATCACGGCGGGGTCCGGATCCACGCAGGGGCCCGGTGGCGGCGGGATGGGAGGCTCGGCGGGTGTCGGGGGAGGCGTCTGCTTCTTCTGCTGTGACTCGTTGTTGGCACTGAACGTGCCTGCGTCCTTCTCTCGGTCCTGAGCGGAGAAGTCCGCGCATCCGCTGATCGTCGCCAACACCGCGAGGATCGCGACGATGGCGCCGACCCGGACGCGATATGTCCGGCCCCCCGATGCGAACCGTTTCCGGCCAGGCATTCCCGTCGGCCACCCCTTGCGCATACGACCCAGAGTAGGCGATCGATTTCGACTCACCGCGTGCTGCTGGAACGAGGTGCGCCCGACAGCGCATAGAGTCGGACATGTGACCGAACGTGACATGGCTGCAGGCAGCGGTTCCAGTCCGTACGACGAACCGACGGGCGAGATAGACCTGGGTGAGGGCGCCTCGATGCGTCGTCGCCAGGTGCCGGCGGGTGACCGGGACGAGTTCTACGCCCGGCATGCGCTCCCCGAACGGACCGGCGTCTCGAGAGTCGATGACCTCGATGACATCGATCCCGACGAACTCGACACCCAGGCGATGCCCGCCCGGCCGGCCGCGCAGACCGAGGCCGCCCCCGAGGCGGCGCCGACCGAGGCGATCCGTCGGCCGGACGATCCCGCCGATGCGGAAACCCAGCGGTTCGCGGCGCCGCAACCGCGCACCGCTCCGGAACCGGTCGAGGACGTCCGCACCGATGACTTCACGGCGTTTCCGGCCACCCGGGTCGCTCCGACCGAGGCCGAAGTGCCCGCGGCGCCCGGGCCCGACATCGCGGAACCGTACGAGGCGGCGCCGGCGGTCGCCGATGAACGTCTCCGGTCGGCGGAGGAAGATCTCTCCGACGCGCAGCGCCGGGCACGCCGCGGCACTCTCGACATCGGACTGCTCGTGTTGCGTCTGGCGGTCGGAGTGATCGCGCTCGCACACGGGTCGCAGAAGCTGTTCGGCTGGTGGAACGGGCCGCGGCTGTCGGGGTTCGAGGACATGCTCCTCAATTCGCCCAACCCGGCCATCGGATTCACGCCTGACGCCGCACGACCGCTGGCCATCGTGGGTGCGGTCTCGGAGACGCTCGGCGGTCTCATGCTGGTCGTGGGATTGTTCACACCGATCGCCGCGTCCGCGGTCCTGGGCGTGATGCTGGTCGCCGCGGCCTACAAGGCGACCCTGGCGGGTGGGGTCTGGTTCTTCGCGGCCGACCCGAACGGCGCGGGCATCGAGTACGAGCTGCTCGTCTGCGCCTGCGCGGTGGCGATCATCCTGGCCGGTCCGGGCCGGATCTCCCTCGATGCACCCCGTGGCTGGGCGCGACGACCGGCCTGGGGTTCGCTGGCGTTGCTCGTCGTCGGGATCGGTGCCGCCGTCGCCGTCTGGATGGTGTTCAACGGCACCAATCCGTTCGAGTCGCCGGGTAACCCGACCGGGTAACCCGACCGGGTGATGCCGGTCGGGTCTGCCGCGGATCCCGTCGGTCAGTCGACCACGCGCACAGCGCCTCGGTCGGCCGAGGTGGCCAACTTCGCGTAGGCGCGCAATGCGGTGGTGACCGTTCGCTGACGGTCCTTCGGCTGCCACGGCCGCTCCGACGCCTCCATCTTGGCGCGACGCTCGGCCAGCACCTCGTCGTCGACGAGAACTTCGAGACGGCGGGTCTTGACATCGATGAGGATCGGATCACCGTTCTCGATGAGGCCGATGACGCCACCGGCCGCTGCTTCGGGCGAGATGTGACCGATCGACAGTCCCGACGATCCGCCGGAGAACCGGCCGTCGGTGATCAGTCCGCACTTCTTCCCCATGCCGGTGCCCTTCATGAAGGCGGTCGGGTGCAGCATCTCCTGCATGCCTGGCCCGCCTGCCGGTCCTTCGTAGCGGACCACGAGGACCTCACCGGCCTGAATCGTCTTGGACAGGATCACCTGGACGGCTTCCTCCTGGCTCTCGACGACGCGGGCGGGTCCTTCGAAATGCCAGAGATCCTCGTCGATACCCGCTGTCTTGAGGATGGCGCCGTCCTCGGCGAGGTTGCCGCGCAGCACGCACAACCCGCCCTCGACGGTGTACGCGTGCGCGAGGTCGCGGATGCAGCCGCCCTCGGCGTCGGTGTCGAGCGAGCTCCACCGGTTCGCGGTGGAGAACGGCGTGGTGGTCCGGACGCCGCCCGGCGCCGCGTGGAACAGCTCCCGGGCCTCGTCGATGGCCTTGCCGCCGCGGATGTCCCAGTCGTCGAGGGACTGGGCGACGGTCGGGCTGTGCACGGTGGAGGCGGTGTCGTCGAGAAGTCCGGCCCGGCGCAGTTCACCCAGGATCGCCGGGATGCCACCGGCCCGGTGCACGTCTTCCATGTGGTAGTCGGAGTTCGGTGCGACCTTGGACAGGCACGGCACGTTGCGACTGATCTCGTCGATGACCGAGAGGTCG
This sequence comes from Gordonia sp. DT218, assembly GCF_049847105.1. Lineage (NCBI taxonomy): Bacteria > Bacillati > Actinomycetota > Actinomycetes > Mycobacteriales > Gordoniaceae > Gordonia > Gordonia sp. DT218. The sequence continues at coordinate 672,873 of NZ_JBNCNS010000002.1, forward strand.
AAGTCGGCGACCTCGCCTTCCTGTGCCGCGGCCAGGATGTGCAGCACGGTGTTGGTCGACCCGCCCATCGCGACGTCGAGAGCCATCGCGTTGCGGAACGCCGTGGGGGTAGCGACGTTGCGGGGGAGGACGGACTCGTCGTCGTCGCGGTACCAGCGGGTGGCCGCGTCGACCACGACGCGGCCGGCGCGCTCGAACAGTGCGTGGCGCGCCTCGTGGGTTGCCAGAGTCGAACCGTTGCCGGGTAACGCGAGTCCGAGCGCCTCGGTGAGGCAGTTCATCGAATTGGCGGTGAACATACCCGAGCACGACCCACAGGTCGGGCACGCGGATCGTTCGACCTCGCTCAGCCCGTCATCGTCGACATCGCTGTTCGCCGACGCCGAGATCGCGGTGATCAGGTCGGTCGGCGCCTGCGCGACACCGTCGACGACGACTGCCTTGCCGGCCTCCATCGGGCCACCTGAGACGAACACCGTGGGGATGTTCAGGCGCATCGCGGCGTTGAGCATGCCGGGAGTGATCTTGTCGCAGTTGGAGATACAGACAAGGGCGTCGGCGGTGTGGGCGTTGACCATGTATTCCACGGAGTCGGCGATGATCTCGCGGCTCGGGAGTGAATAGAGCATGCCCCCGTGGCCCATCGCGATGCCGTCGTCGACCGCGATGGTGTGGAACTCGCGAGGGACGCCACCGGCCGCACGGACCGCGTCGGCGACGATCTCGCCCACATCCTTGAGATGCACGTGACCGGGCACGAACTGCGTGTAAGAGTTGGCGATCGCCACGATCGGCTTGCCGAAATCGTCATCGGTCATTCCGGTGGCCCGCCAGAGCGCGCGCGCACCGGCTGCTTCGCGGCCGACGGTGGTGGTTCGGGACCTCAGAGCTGGCATGCAAAAATCCTCGGTGTTCGTCGTCCCGCCTGGGCTCGGGCGGACGTGGAGTGGGTGGTGATCTCGACGCCGGACGACGTACCCGATCTTCGCGGTGGAGGTCATCGGCAGCCGAATGCGTGCGCATCACCGGGTTTCGAGGCTACTCCGCCCGAATCAGAGGCCACCGAAGGGTTCGTGGTGGTCAGCCCTGGTCGGCCGTTGCCGCCGCATAGGGGTCGGGAATGCGTCCCCGGCTCGCTGCCGACAACCGGGGGAGGTCGGCGAAGGTGATGGCGGGCAATCGCACCCGCGCGCCGTTCACGAGTACCGCGCGCACCGAACTCCACCGCGGGAACTGCAGACCGTCGAGCTCGTTCCAGGCGATCTCACGCGTGGAGAAGGTGTGCACCGCTTTCAGTCCGTCTTCGGTCACCACCGTGCGAATCCGCACGATCCACCAGCCGAGGAGTACCGGCAGGACCAGGGTCCAGCCGAGCCACACCAGTGATGCCCCGGCCAGGATGACGGTGACAATGAACATCATGGGGACGGCGAAATATGCGATCCGTTGGATTCGGAACGTCTGGGGCAGTTCCAACTCAGGGGGTGTGAAGTCGGAGGATGCGGCGGATGGGGTAGACACATTCCCATTGTCTCATCTCGTCGGCAGCGCCGACCCACCAGGGATTTCCCAAAATGTGAGACGCGTTTTCCCGTGGTTTGACTCTTGACATGCGCCGGTCCTACCGTGAAGGCGTGATGCAGCACAATATTCTCGTAGTAATCGGCCGGCGCGTCGTCGCCTGACCGGTCACTTCGTAGACCCTCAAGCATCGACGCGCCACCCTCGAACAGCCCAGCTGTCGGGGGTTTTTTCTTGTCAACAACCAGAACACCAGTAGATGGGGAACGTGCAGTGAGCGCACCAACAGCACGAACCAACGCCGCGACCGGAGCCGATGCCTCCCGTGAGACGGCGCCGCGTCAGCAATCACCCGCGGCCGGAAACCTGCGGGCGGTAGGCCAGCACACCGTGGCACCCGAGCGCGTCAGCGGTGCCAAGTCCGTGGTCCGGTCGCTCGAGGAACTCGGTGTCGAGGTGGTCTTCGGCATTCCCGGTGGCGCGGTCCTGCCGGTCTACGACCCGCTGCTGGATTCGCAGAAGGTTCGTCATGTCCTGGTCCGGCACGAGCAGGGTGCGGGACACGCGGCAACCGGTTACGCGCAGATCACCGGCCGCGCCGGTGTCTGCATGGCGACGTCGGGTCCGGGTGCCACCAATCTGGTGACGCCGCTGGCCGACGCACAGATGGACTCGGTGCCGGTTGTCGCGATCACCGGACAGGTCGGGCGTGCGCTCATCGGTACCGACGGCTTCCAGGAGGCCGACATCTCCGGCATCACGATGCCGGTCACCAAGCACAACTTCCTGGTGAGCAACCCGGCCGACATCCCGCGCGTGATCGCCGAGGCGTTCCACATCGCGGAGAGTGGCCGTCCGGGCGCGGTGCTCGTCGACATCCCCAAGGACATCCTGCAGGCGCAGACCACATTCTCGTGGCCGCCGCAGATCGACCTGCCCGGATACCGTCCGGTCACCAAGCCGCACGGCAAGCAGGTGCGTGAGGCGGCCCGGCTGATCGAGGCGGCCAAGGCGCCCGTCCTCTATGTGGGCGGCGGCGTCATCAAGGCGAACGCGTCGGAGGAGTTGCGCGAACTCGCGGAACTGACCGGCATCCCGGTGGTGACCACACTGATGGCGCGCGGGGCGTTCCCGGACAGTCATCAGCAGCACCTGGGCATGCCGGGTATGCACGGCACGGTCGCCGCGGTGGCCGCACTGCAACGGAGTGACTTGCTGATCACGCTCGGCGCACGTTTCGACGATCGCGTCACCGGCCAGCTGTCGTCATTCGCACAGAACGCCAAGGTCGTCCATGCGGACATCGACCCGGCCGAGATCGGCAAGAACCGGCACGCCGACGTGCCGATCGTCGGGGACTGCAAGGCGGTCATCGTCGATCTGATCGAGACGATCCGCAATGAGCGGGCCACCACCGCCGCCGCGCCGGACATCTCGGAATGGTGGACGTACCTCGACGGGGTGCGCCGTACCTATCCGCTGAGTTATGACCGACAGGCCGACGGATCGATGTCGCCCGAGTTCGTCATCTCGGCCATCGGCAAGGCCGCCGGGCCCGACGCCGTCTACTGTGCAGGCGTCGGCCAGCACCAGATGTGGGCTGCGCAGTTCATCTCCTACGAGAAGCCCCGAACCTGGCTGAACTCAGGCGGTCTGGGCACGATGGGCTACGCAGTGCCGGCCGCCATGGGTGCCAAGATGGCCGCGCCGGACACCGAGGTCTGGGCGATCGATGGCGACGGCTGCTTCCAGATGACCAACCAGGAGTTGGCCACCTGCGCCATCGAGGGCATCCCGATCAAGGTCGCCCTGATCAACAACGGCAACCTCGGCATGGTGCGGCAGTGGCAGACCCTCTTCTACGAGGAGCGCTACTCGAACACCGACCTCGCGACCCACTCGCGGATGATCCCGGACTTCGTGAAGCTCGCGGAAGCGTTGGGTTGCGCGGCATTCCGGGTCGAACGTGAAGAGGATGTCGACGAGGTCATCGCCAAGGCCCGCGAGATCAACGACCGTCCGGTGGTGGTCGACTTCATCGTCGGCGCCGACGCCCAGGTCTGGCCGATGGTGGCCGCCGGCACCGGTAACGACCAGATCATGGCGGCCCGCGACATCCGGCCGCTGTTCGACGAAGACGAATCCGCATCGGATCCGGTCGACATCCACGAGACGATGACGCGTCCGGATCAGGCGAATCAGTCCGCATCTGCAGGGAAGGAAGACAAGTGAGCACCACTCACACCCTCAGTGTTCTGGTCGAGGACCGGCCGGGCGTTCTCGCCCGCGTCTCGGGTCTGTTCTCCCGGCGTGGGTTCAACATCGAGTCGTTGGCCGTGGGACCGACCGAGCTGAAAGGTATTTCACGGATGACCATCATGGTCACCGTGGACGATTTCCCGCTCGAGCAGGTCACCAAACAGCTCAACAAGCTGATCAACGTGATCAAGATCGTGGAGCAGGACCCCTCGAGTTCGGTGTCCCGCGAACTGATGATGATCAAGGTCCGGTCAGATTCGTCGGTGCGCAGCGAGGTCATCGAGGTGGTCGACCTGTTCCGCGCGAAGGTCATCGACGTCTCCACCGAATCCTTGACGATCGAGGCGACCGGTACCAGCGAGAAACTCGAGGCGTTGCTGCGGATGCTCGATCCGTATGGAATCCGCGAGATCGCCCAATCCGGCGCGGTCACCCTGGGGCGTGGCCCCAAGAGCATGTCGGCCAACCGCTGACACACGGCGCGAGCCGCACAGAGAAGTACACAGGCCCTCGAGGACTACACAAGACTTTGAGGGACAACAGAAATCGAAGGGAATCCAACTGTGGCGATCGAACTGTTCTATGACGACGACGCCGATCTGTCGATCATCCAGGGCCGCAAGGTTGCGGTGATCGGCTACGGCAGCCAGGGACATGCGCATTCGCTGTCGCTGCGTGACTCCGGGGTCGATGTCGCGGTCGGTCTGCGTGAGGGCAGCAAGTCCCGCGAGAAGGCCGCCGAGCAGGGCCTGAAGGTCCTCAGCGCCGCCGAGGCCGCCGAATGGGCCGACGTCATCATGATCCTGGCGCCGGACACCTCGCAGGCCAAGATCTTCAAAGACGAGATCGAGCCGCACCTGAAGGACGGCGACGCGATCTTCTTCGGGCACGGCCTCAACATCCACTTCGATCTGATCGAGCCGGCCGCCAACATCACCGTCGGCATGGTCGCGCCGAAGGGCCCGGGTCACCTCGTGCGCCGTCAGTTCGTCGACGGCAAGGGCGTGCCCTGTCTGATCGCCGTCGATCAGGATCCGAAGGGCGAGGGCCAGGCCCTCGCATTGAGCTACGCCAGCGCCATCGGCGGTGGCCGCGCCGGGGTCATCAAGACCACCTTCAAGGAAGAGACCGAGACCGACCTGTTCGGTGAGCAGGCCGTGCTGTGCGGCGGTACCGAGGAATTGGTCAAGACCGGTTTCGAGGTCATGGTCGAGGCCGGCTACGCGCCGGAGATGGCCTACTTCGAGGTGCTGCACGAGCTCAAGCTGATCGTCGACCTCATGTACGAGGGCGGCATCGCCCGGATGAACTACTCCGTCTCCGACACCGCCGAGTTCGGTGGCTACCTCTCGGGACCGCGCGTCATCGACGCCGACACCAAGGAGCGGATGCGCGGCATCCTCAAGGACATCCAGGACGGCACCTTCACCAAGCGTCTGGTCGCCAATGTGGAGAACGGCAACTCCGAGCTCGAGGGCCTGCGCAAGAAGAACGCCGAGCACCCGATCGAGGTCACCGGCAAGAAGCTGCGCGATCTCATGAGCTGGGTCGACCGCCCGATCACCGAGACCGCGTAAGCGCCTCTCTCACTGAACGATCTGTGGCCGTTGTCGCCGGAACCCGGCGGCAACGGCCACAGCTTTCTGTGGACTCCAGCATGGATGCCTCGATGGCGATGGATCGTCCGCTATCATGACTTCGATTCGGACTGTGCACAGGGGGAGACATGTCTGGAACGACGGTGAATCCGGGAATCTTGCGCGAGTTCTCGGGGACGGTGGAGGAAACGGCGGCCGTCATCCGCGATTCGTCGCTGCCCGCAGACCTACTCGGGATCGCTGCGTGTATGGCAGGCTCGTCCGCCGCATATGCGTTGACGACCTTGGCTGACGCGATGCACGATCCGCTGAAGCGGACGGCAGAAGCGTACTCGGCGATGTCTGGCGCGGTTCACAACGCTGCCGGCGAGTTCGAGGCGACCGATGATGAGTTGGCGGCGGCGTTCAACCGAATTGCATCCGCTCGATGATCCCCAGCCGCCCGGTATTCGAGACGTGGCGACCAGACTCACTCGGGCCGGCCGTGGACGTGGCCAAGTCGTCCTCCGAAACCGTCGATCAGGCCGGCAGGGAGGTGGTATGGGAGATCTCCGGTCTCAACAACAACGAGAACTGGGATGGTCTCGCATACCGCGCTGCCGGCGACATGGCTGGTCGCGTTCGTGGCCAGACCTCGACCTTCGGCAATCTGGGGATGAATGTCGAGGTCGGCGTCCACAAGTTCGGAGCGACTCTGGCAGCTGAACATCGAGCGATCAGTGATTTGGTGCGGATCATCGAATCTGGCGATCTCTACGTGACGGACGACTGGACGGTGCTCGTTCGCGAGAAGGTCATGTCGCCGGCGATGGCGAAGCTCTTGGTGCTCGCCGCGACCGGATTCCAGGATCAGTTGAATCCGCATCTGATGAGTCTCGGACATGCCGACTACGATCTCGGGAACTTCATCCGGTCGGAAACCATGTCGGTGACTCCCGGACTGCCAGAGTTGTGGTGCGACAGGAATGCGCCGAAAGACGCCACAACGGATCCGTATTCTGACGAAACGCGCGGCGAGGATCCGACCAGAGGCCGGGAGAACCAGCAGAAGAAGCTGGCCGAGCACATGATTGGGACAGTCGTCGACAAGGGCACGACTTCCGAGGACGGGAAGACGGTGACGACTCTGCGGATGCTCGATGGCAGCAGGCAGGTCTACACAGATGCTCATCGTGGTGGGGTCGGGGACACCTTCGACCTGTACAACGAGAAGGGGAAGCTCGTCTCGACGAAGGTGAACAACCCCGATGGGTCGATCGTGACCACGCTGACGCGTGACGGGAAGTCGCCGATTGTTGTGCGAGAGACCAAGGACGGCAAGGCAGTTGCCGACGTGGATGGCGTGCAGGTCCAGGTCCCGGGGACCAAGGACGTGGCCCAGGCCTTGGCCGGCGGTGGGATGGCCGCGCTGGAACCCCATGTTGCCAAAGGGTTTCCGTATCTCACGGCGCCTCAGGCCGAGAAGCTCGTCATCGGAACCAAGGCGGCTGGACCGGCGTTGACGATTCTCGGAACCGCGATCAGCGTGGCGGACGCAAAGAATGGTTACGACAAATGCGTGGCGACCACAGCGGGCAGTGTGAGTCTTGCCGGTGACTTGGCGATGATGGTCGCTGCCCCGGAGGGTGCCGGTGCATTGAAGACTTTCGGCATCACTGCAGGGAGCAGTCTTGCCTTCGGGATGGCTGGCAGTTTCATCGGTCGGGCGGTGTGCAAGTGACATCGAGTCGGCAGTTTCTCCTGCCGGTACCGAAAGAGTGGTCATCGCGACCACGCGGCGATTGGTCGGGTGCACTGCTCTACACCGTTCTCGGTACGTCGTTCGCCGGCATCGGTGTCGTGGGGTTGGTGGGTGGTCAGCGACTGGGCTTTCTCTGCGCCGCACTGATTGCGTGTGGACTGGGTCTGGACGTCTGCGAAATTCTTCGATCTGCGCACCTACGCACGATGACAACTGCGGCGGTTGGTGCGTTCCTCCGGGACGGTGTGCTGACCATTCGGCGTGACCCTCTGATGCGCGGATTCGACATGGTTTCCACTGCAACGTTTGGCAGCGGTGCGTTGCTCTTCGCAGTGGGAGCGTGGCGTGATGCGGTGCACATTTCGCTCGCAAGTGAGTCGGCCGAGAACCTTTATCCGCCTGTGGCATTCGTGGTGGGAATCCTCTATATCGGCCACACGGTGCGGGTGGCCAGCGGTGATTCCGCTTGGATGGTCGTGTCGGAGCGAGGGATCAGTGTGCCCTCACACCGGACTGCCACCGACCTCGAATGGGGGATCGTCACCGAAGTCAGGCCGGTTCTCACGAAGGGCGACAAGCGTAACGGGGCATGGATCTCGGTTCGGCCCGGCGAACGGTACGAACAGATCCGTGTAGACGAGTCGTGCCTCGGTGGCCCCGCCACCTTCTGGCTCATCGATTTCTACCATCGGCACCCCGAGTTGAGGGCAGAACTCGGAGGCACGGCGGTGATCAGGCGGTTGCGTGACGGCTCGCTGGTGCCGAGTGCGCATCGCGATGTCTGAAGGCGCGGAACCGGGCAGCATTCCTGCTGAGTACGTTGAGATACTGCGGGCGATGGCGATGGACCCCAGCGTCATCGAGCAGATTCGCGATGCGCTTGCGGACCTGGGCAATGCTCACCTGAGGAATGCTGTGCTGCCCATTCCGGAGCGGTGGCGGTCTGACGACTACGAACTGTTCTGCGTCGACCGGCGCGTTCGGCTTGCCGAGTACGAAAGGCGGCGCGCGCTGGCAATCGACGAGTGGGACGCCCGTGGCCGCGCAATCGACGGCCTCACGTCGAACGAGCTCAGCCGTGTCGAGGATTGGACTCGGACACAGTTCCTGGCCGAACTCTCCGCGTGGTTGCGGCTGCATCCGGGGACTCGATACGAAACCGACTGATTCATAGCTACTTGTTGACTGCGGTACACGAAGGAGGCCCCGGGACCGAAGTCCCGGGGCCTCCTTCATACGTCGGACAGCTATCAGATCGGCCGGAATCCCCGGTACTGCGGGAGCGATCCGATCCGCTTGAGCACCGGGCCGATGTTGGTGCCGGTTTCGGGGCCGATGCAGCCCACGAAGTAATAGGCGTTCACCATCCCGACAAGTCGGTCACCGACCACCACGGGGCTACCGGAGTCGCCTTCGATCACGCACATCTGACTGAAGTGCGCGTCGCCGTCGGAGAACCAGCCGATGCCGCAGGTGTTGCCGGTGGTCCGGCCCTCCTTGCAGGCGATCGTCGGAAAAGCGAGTGGTCGCGTGTCGACCGACCGGATGGTCACACCGCGAACGGTGCGCAGGGGGACGACCTTCGCCGGGTTGAACTCGATCACGGCGATGTCGAGGTCACTGGCGGAATAGGTGATGGTTCCTGCCTGTCCCCGGTCCTGGAAGGTTTCCGAATACACCTTCTGGCCTGGCTTGCCGCAGTGGCCTGCGGTGATACCGATCAGCTTGCCGGTGTTCGACTTACCGATCGTGGTCAGGGTGCAGGCTGCGGCAGAACTACCTCCCTTGAGCACCAGGATCCCGGAGCCTCCACCGAGATAGACCTTTGCCGGTGCGGCGTGGGCGATGCCGGCCCCCCAGCCGGCCAGCACCGTTGCAGCCAGAACCGCCAACAGTGCTGTCAGCTTCCTCATCATCCACACTCCGCTCGTTCGAGACACAAGAAATCCATCGGCCCCGAGAGACGTCACTCGGGGCCAAGCACACCGTACCGGGCCGCACCCGCGCTGAGCCCTCCGCGGAATAGACCCGGGGTCGGTTTGCAACCTATCCGTAATGCCGATCACAATCTACCCGCAAATTGCGGCGCCGAGTGCGGGCGGTCGAGACCGGCTGCGAATGGGCGATGGGCCGACCACTAAGCTGTTCGCGGAAGTCGTCGCGGTCACCGGAGCGGGTCGCGGTGGTCTCCGCACCATTCACTTCGCCCCTCGATCATGGAGAATATTGTGACCTCAGCTGGCCGTCCGGTCGTTCTGATCGCCGACAAACTGGCACCCTCGACTGTTGAGGCGCTGGGAGACGACGTCGAGGTGCGCTGGGTCGACGGCCCCGATCGGCCGAAGCTCCTCGAAGCCGCCGTAGACGCCGACGCCATCCTGGTGCGCTCGGCCACCACTGTCGACGCCGAGGTACTCGACGTCGCACCCCGCTTGAAGATCATCGCCAGAGCCGGCGTCGGCCTCGACAACGTCGACGTGCCCGCGGCCACGCAGCGCGGCGTGATGGTGGTCAACGCACCGACCTCCAACATCCACACCGCCGCCGAGCATGCGGTGGCCCTGTTGATGTCTGCGGCGCGCCAGATCCCGGCGGCCGACGCCACGCTGCGTGAGCATGCCTGGAAGCGTTCGTCGTTCAACGGTGTGGAGATCTTCGACAAGACCGTCGGCGTGGTGGGACTCGGCCGCATCGGCCAGCTCGTCGCTGCCCGGATGGCCGCTTTCGAGACGTCGATCATTGCCTACGACCCCTATGTGTCACCGGCGCGCGCGGCCCAGTTGGGTATCGAGCTGGTGAGTCTCGACGAGCTGCTCGAACGCGCCGATTTCATCACCGTGCATCTGCCGAAGACGCCGGAGACCCTCGGCCTCATCGGTACGGAGCAGCTCGCACGCACCAAGAAGGGTGTCGTCATCGTGAACGCGGCCCGCGGTGGCCTGATCGACGAGCAGGCCCTCGCCGATGCGATCACGTCCGGTCACGTGCGGGGCGCCGGCCTCGATGTCTATGCCACCGAGCCGTGCACCGACTCGCCGCTGTTCGAACTTCCACAGGTCGTGGTGACCCCGCATCTCGGGGCCTCGACCAGTGAGGCGCAAGACCGGGCCGGCACCGACGTCGCGAAGAGCGTCCGTCTCGCTCTCGCCGGTCACTTCGTGCCCGATGCCGTCAACATCACCGGCGGTGTGGTCGACGAGGAGGTCGCGCCGTGGCTCGAGGTCGCGCGCAAGGCAGGCGTGCTCGTGGGCGCCATCAGCAAGGAGCCGCCGACCTCGATCGTGGTCGAGGTCCGCGGTGAACTGGCGGCCAACAATGTCGACGTTCTCGGGCTGTCCGCACTCCGCGGGTTGTTCTCGGCCGTGCTCGATGAACCGGTGACCTTTGTGAACGCGCCGACCGTCGCCGCCGATCGTGGCGTGACCAGTGAGGTGACCACGGCTTCGGAGAGTCCCAACCATCGCAGCGTGGTCGACGTGAAGGCCGTCTTCGCCGACGGGTCGGTGCACAACGTCTCCGGCAGCCTGACCGAGCCCCGCCTCGTCGAGAAGATCGTCAACATCAACGGCCGTAACTTCGATCTCCGTGCCGAGGGACAGAATCTCGTCGTCAGTTATGCCGACGAGCCCGGTTCGCTGGGCAAGATCGGCACACTGCTCGGCAACGCGGGCATCGACATCCGAGCCGCAGGTCTGTCCCAGGATGCCGAGGGCGGCGGCGCGACCGTGATGCTGCGCGTCAGCGGTTCGCTCGAGGACGACCTCATCGCCTCCATCGGTGAAGCCGTGGGCGCAACTCTCATCGAACAGGTGGATCTGTCATGAAACTCGCCGTCATCGCCGGCGACGGCATCGGTCCCGAGGTCATCGGGGAAGCCGTCGGCGTACTCGAATCCGTTGTCCCCGACGTCTCGACCACCGACTTCGACCTCGGTGCGCGCCGCTACCACCGGAACGGCGAACTCCTGACCGAGGACGATCTGGAATCGCTGCGCAGGCACGATGCGATCTTGCTGGGCGCGATCGGGGACCCGTCGGTGCCGTCGGGGGTGCTCGAGCGGGGATTGTTGCTGAACATGCGCTTCGCGCTCGATCATCACGTCAACCTTCGCCCCTCGCGGCGTCTGCCTGGTGTCACCTCGCCGCTGGCCGGTGACCCCGACATCGATTTCGTGGTCGTCCGTGAGGGGACCGAGGGTCCTTACACCGGAAACGGTGGCGCCATCCGCGTCGGGACTCCGCACGAGGTGGCGACCGAGGTGAGCGTGAACACTCGCTTCGGCGTGGAGCGCGTGGTGCGCAACGCCTTCGAGCGTGCCCGGGCACGTCGGAAGAAGCTGACGCTGGTGCACAAGACGAACGTCCTGACCTTCGCGGGTTCGATGTGGAGTCGGACCGTCGCCGAGGTCGGCGCCGAATATCCGGATGTCGACACCGACTACTGCCACGTGGATGCGGCAACCATCTATCTGGTCACCGATCCCGGCAGGTTCGACGTCATCGTCACCGACAATCTCTTCGGCGACATCATCACCGACATCGCGGCCGCCGTGACCGGTGGTATCGGATTGGCCGCATCCGGCAACATCGATGCGACGGGGGCGAATCCCTCGATGTTCGAGCCCGTCCACGGCAGTGCTCCGGACATTGCAGGACAGGGCAAGGCGGATCCGACCGCCGCGATCCTGTCCGCAGCGTTGTTGCTCGCCCACCTGGGCGAGACGGATGCCGCGGAGCGGGTGGAGAAGGCCGTCATCGACGACCTGGCCGAGCGCGGGTCCGAAGACCTGAAGACCGCGGAGATCGGCCGCCGCATCCGCGAGCGCCTCTAGGGCTCAAGGCAGGCGACGACCCCCATCTGGACGTATCCGGGTGGGGGTCGTTCGTTTTCGTTACATCCATTGTTCTAGTTGAGATAGAACTATATGATCTTTATGTGTTGATCCGTGTCGACCAGGCCTCGCGCGCGCCGATCTACGAACAGGTGGCTTCGTCGGTCCGCGGGGCCATCGTCCGCGGCGAGGTGGAAGCCGGTGAACGGCTGCCGCCCGCCCGCGAACTGTCCCAGAGCCTCGACATCAATCTGCACACAGTGCTGCGCGCGTATCAGCTGCTGCGCGACGAAGGGGTCGTCGAACTCCGGCGTGGGCGGGGCGCCGTCGTCACGGCTGCGGCTCCTGATCGCTCGGAGTTCGTCGAGGCGATGGATCGGCTCGTGGACGTGGCGCGGCGGTTGGACATCAGGCCTGACGTGCTGGTGGTCGAGATCCGGGAGAGGTGGCAGACGTGAGGGATTCGACGGGTGGCCGGAGCGTGGGAGGGGGCGGCATGACCGTCCGGGATCGCCGGGTGGTGCGCGTGCTGGCGATTCTGCCGTCGGTGCTGGCGGCGGCGGTCGGCGCCGCCCTGGTCGCGTCGTGGCGGACGACCCTGCCCGATCCGGTTGCCACGCATTGGTCGTCACACGGCGCCGACGACTTCTCGGGTCTGACGTTCGTGATCGTCACGCTGATTGCGGTGGGGATCATCGGCGCAGCGATCGGCGTGGCCCTGAGCGTCAGGGCCACCGATCCCGCGATCATCCGAACAGGCATCGGAATTGTTGCCGGCGTGGTCATTTCGATCGTCGCCGTGATCGTGTCGACCACGGCTTGTCAACGGGGCGTGGCCGATGCCGGTACGGTACCGACACCGCAGTGGCAGATCGCGTTGTCGTTGGCGATCGGCCTCATGGGTGGTCTCGGCCTCGCCGCGCTGGTGCCCTCGTGGACCGTGACGCCACCCACCGCCGACATCGGGGACTGCCCGCGCGTCGCGATCGGGGCGGAGGAGCGGATCGTCTGGACGCGGGTCGTGTCATCGTCGCTCGCGGCCTCCCTGATCCTCGGTGGGGCCGTGGTGATCCTTGCGAGCTTGGCCCTGGTGTTGCGCTCGTGGCTCGTCGCGGCGGTCCTGTTGCTCGTCGTGGTGTCGGCCATCGCGATGTGGGGCATCCGGGTCACCGTGGATCGGGCCGGGGTGACGGTGCGCGGCCGATTGGGCAGGCCGCGCACGCAGGTCGCGATGTCGGAGATCGACCACGCCGAGGTGGTCGGTGTGCGTGCTCTCCGTGATTTCGGCGGCTTCGGCCACCGCATCGCGGTTCACGGAGACCTCAAGGGAGCCAGGGGATTCGTGTTGAGATCCGGCTCCGCCCTCCTGGTGGTGCGCCAGGACGGGCGGCGCGACATCGTGGTGGTCGATGACGCGTCGACCGCGGCGGGTGTGGTCAATCGACTCCTGGATCGCGAGGAACCAGTGGAACGGCGACCAACGGAGTGAGGGCGGTGAGGGCGAACGCGAGGGGGAACCCGGCGGCACCGATCAGCGCACCCAGCACGGGTGTGGTGGCGGCCGTCGCCAGGTACTGAGCCGTGTTCTGTACGGCCAGGCCGCGGCCACTCCAGCCCGGACCCGCGAACTCGGCGATCGCGGTGAACGCCAAGCCGTTGTCGGCGACCGACGCGATGGTCGCGATCGCCATCACGACCGGCGCGACCGGACTGTGCAGCCAGTCGGTCAACGCCAGTACCGCCATCGACAACGCCGCGGCGACCGCGATCACCCGGATGGGACGCATCCGCGAGCCCCACCTGTCCGAGACCCGGCCCGCGGCGATCCGGCCGAATGCCCCCACCACCTGCGTGGCGGTCACGAGTGCGCCGGCGGCGCCGGGCGACCAGTGATGCGCAACGATCAGCCAGGTGGGCACGAAGGTCCACATCATCGACTGCGGGATCACCAGCAGCACACTGACTCCGTGTACGCGAGCCAGGAAACTTCCTGCGCGGTATGGGTTGTCGGTTCTGGCCGGGGCTCCCGAAGGCTGGGCCCCGGCCAACGGTGGGTCGACGATCCCGACGACGCACGCGACCAGACCGATGGCGGTCACGGCGACCGGGATCAGGAGTGCGGCTGTGACACCGTAGGACTGGGCGGTGAACGGCATGGTGAGCGCGCACACGCCGATGCCCAGAGGTTGGGCCATCTGGCGGACGCCCATTGCGGTTCCGCGCTGGTGGGCCGGGAACCAGCCGACGACGATCCGGCCGCTCGCGCCGTTGGCGGCGCCCGCGCCCAGACCGCCGATGAACAGCCCGGTCGCCAGTACCCAGTAGGGCGCGTCGAGGGCCGAGACCACCGCCGTGCCCGCTGTGCCCGCCAGTGTGATGACCAGAGAGATGATCAGCACCCGACGCTCGCCGAACCGATCGAGCAGCACGCCCCACGGGATGATCAGCAGCATCAGGCCCACGGTGGGAATGGTGGCCAGAACCGATGCCTGCGTGAGGGACAGCCCGTGGTCGGTATGGAGCGCCGGGATGAGATAGGCCACACCGCTGACCGCGCAGGTCGTGGTCATGGCAGCCACCAATGCGCAACACAGCATGGCCCATCGGCGCCGTGGTGACATCGTCACCGCCGCCGATCCGACCGTCGACCGGGTTGTCCCGACGCCGCCCACACGATCACCTCATCTCAGATAGTGGTACGTAAGGTCCATATTCTAGAACGCCCGAACTTCACGTCAAACCGGTGTCCCGAGTTGTGGGAAAGCCGGTGCGATAATGTCGTGCCATGCGTTTAGGACGAGTTGCCAGCCCAGACGGGGTCGCGTTTGTCTCCATCGAGGACGTCGACGGTGGGCAGCGGGCGCGCGAGATAGCGGAGCATCCGTTCGGTACCCCGACGTTCACCGGGCGGTCGTGGGCACTTGCCGATGTGCGATTGCTCGCGCCCATTCTCGCGTCGAAGGTCATCTGCATCGGGAAGAACTACGCCGCCCATGTCGCCGAGATGGGCGGTGAGGCGCCGGCGGATCCGGTCATCTTCCTGAAGCCCAACACTTCGATCGTCGGTCCGGAGGTCCCGATCGTGCGCCCGCCGAGTTCGGAGCGCGTCGATTTCGAGGGTGAACTCGCGGTCGTGATCGGCCAGCCGTGCAAGGACGTGACCGCTGCCAAGGCCAAGGACGTCATCCTCGGTTACACGGTCGCCAACGATGTGACGGCCCGCGATCAGCAGAAGGCCGATGGACAGTGGACCCGTGGCAAGGGCTACGACACGTTCTGCCCGCTCGGCCCCTGGATCGAGACCGAGTTCGATCCCACCGACGCCGAATTGGTCACCGAACTCGACGGCGAGGTGACCCAGCGGTCGAGGACCTCGATGATGCTGTACGACGTCGGTGCGATCGTGGAGTGGATCTCGCGCGTCATGACGCTGCTGCCCGGCGACGTCATCCTGACCGGAACGCCCGAGGGTGTTGGCCCGATGACGGCCGGACAACGGGTCTCGGTGACCGTGGAAGGAATCGGGACCCTCGCCAATCCGGTGGTGGACAAGCCGTGAGGGGCCCGAAGGTCGCGCAGGTCAACGGGATAGAGATCGCCTACGAGGACTTCGGTTCAGGTCCGCTCGTGGTGCTCGTGATGGGCACCGGTAGTCCGGGGCGGGTGTGGCAGGCCCATCAGCAACCGGCGCTGACCAAGGCCGGCTACCGGGTGGTGACCTTCGACAATCGAGGAATCGCACCCTCGTCGGAGTGTGCGGACGGTTTCTCGCACGACGACATGGTTGCCGACACTGCCGCGCTCATCGAACACCTCGCGGCTGGTCCGGCATTCGTCGTCGGGACCTCGCTGGGAGCCAGGATCACCCAGGAACTCGCGCTCACGCGGCCGGATGTCGTGAAGGCGGCGGTGATGATCGCCACATATGGCCGAAACACCCCGTTGCAGCAGGCGATCTCGGCGGGGGAGCGTGCCCTGTACGACAACAAGATCACTCTGCCGCCGGACTATGAGGCCGCGATCACGGCCCATCTGAATCTGTCACCGCACACGCTCGACGACGATCGGACGGCGAAGGACTGGCTCGACGTCATCGGCTTCTCGCCGCAGACGATCACGCCGGGAGTGCGTGCGCAGCTCGCCCTGCACGACCGTGAGGTCGACCGTCTGGGTGCCTATCGGGGTATCACCCGCCCGTCGATGGTCATCGGATTCGCCGACGACCGCACGCTGCCGCCGAAACTCGCGCGTGAGGTCGCCGAGGCGATTCCCGGTGCGCGGTATGAAGAGGTGGCCAAGGCGGGACACTTCGGCTACCTCGAACAGCCGGCCGAGGTGAACCGGCTTCTCGTGGACTTCCTGGCCGCGCAGGCCTGAGCGGCCGGTCATAGATCGGACGGGGAACCGACGGCAGTACTCGATTCGATACGCTGACCTCCATGAGTGGCTCCGATGTGCGCGTCCGTTTCTGCCCGTCCCCGACCGGAACCCCACACGTCGGTCTGGTCCGGACGGCCTTGTTCAACTTCGCCCAGGCCCGTCATGATGGCGGCACCTTCGTGTTCCGGATCGAGGACACCGACGCCGCGAGGGACAGCGAGGAGTCCTATGCCGCGATCCTCGATGCCCTGCGATGGCTCGGGCTCGAGTGGGACGAGGGCCCCGAAGTGGGCGGGCCCTATGGCCCGTACCGACAGTCGGAGCGACGCGCGACCCACCTCGACGTCGTCGCACAGCTGCTGGCCGCGGGGGAGGCCTATGAGGCCTACTCGACACCCGAGGAGGTCGAGGCGCGGCACCGTGCGGCAGGCCGCGATCCCAAACTGGGTTACGACAACTTCGACCGCGATCTGAGCGACGAGCAGCGCGCGGCCTTGGCCGAAGAGGGGCGCAAACCCGTTGTCCGCCTGCGGATGCCGGATCACGACCTGGTCTGGGACGACCTGGTTCGCGGCACCACGACGATCAAGGCCGGCACCGTCCCCGACTTCGCCCTGACCCGTGCGACCGGCGATCCGCTCTACACGCTGGTCAATCCGGTCGACGACGCGATGATGAATATCACCCACGTGTTGCGTGGCGAGGATCTGCTCTCCTCGACGCCCCGGCAGATCGCGCTCTACGAGGCGTTGACCCGGATCGGGATCGCCGACCGCGTTCCCGAGTTCGGGCATCTGCCGTTCGTGATGGGGGAGGGCAACAAGAAGCTGTCCAAGCGTGATCCGGAGTCGAACCTGTTCCACCATCGTGACCGCGGATTCATCCCCGAGGGGCTGCTGAACTACCTCGCGCTCCTCGGCTGGGGCTATTCGCATGAGACGGACGTCTTCTCGCTCGACGAGATGATCGCGGCTTTCGATGTGCGTCAGGTCAATTCGAACCCCGCCCGGTTCGATCAGAAGAAGGCCGACGCGATCAATGCCGAACACATCCGTGGCCTCGATCTCGGCGATTTCGCGACGCGCCTCAAGGATTACCTGATCGTGCACGGGAAGCTCGGCGAGCCGATCGACGACACGTCGTTCACCGCTCTCGCCGAGTTGGTGCAGACCCGCATTCAGGTACTCGGGGATGCCTGGCCGCTCATGTCGTTCCTGTATGTGTCCGACGACGACTTCGTCATCGACGAGAAGTCGGCGGCCAAGAACCTCGGTGCCGATGCCGGTGAGGTGCTCGACGCCGCGATCGCCGCGATGGACGGACTCCTGGCATGGACCGGGTCGGCGATCGAGGAGGCGCTGAAGGTGGCTCTGGTCGACACGCTCGGCCTCAAACCGCGCAAGGCGTTCGGTCCCGTCCGTGTTGCGGTGACCGGCTCCCAGGTGAGCCCGCCGCTCTTTGAATCGATGGAGCTCCTTGGCCGCGACAAGAGCCTCGCGCGTCTCGCCGCCGCCCGCGAAGCTGTGCAGAGCTAAGGCTCTGACCTGGCGATTTGTGATCGGAGGGTGCCCCTCGGTACTCTTCTCCTCGGTCCTTTTCAGACCGGCCGGAGAGTGAGTCCGGCCAGCCGGGAAGGGGAAACCTTGGGGTATGGTGTAATTGGCAACACAGCGGTTTCTGGTACCGCCATTCTAGGTTCGAGTCCTGGTACCCCAGCGAGTCCTCGGGTGGCCGCCTCGAATCGAGGCCGTATCCCGTAGATTCACACTGAGCACGTACAACTGAACACTCAGTTCATGGCCCCGTCGTCTAGCGGCCTAGGACGCCGCCCTCTCAAGGCGGTAGCGCGGGTTCGAATCCCGTCGGGGCTACAAGAACAAAGAGACCCCCTCACCTGCAACGAAGCAGGAGAGGGGGTCTCTTTGCGTCGAGCTCAATTGCCGAGATCGCCTCGCCCATAGCGCCGACTGACACCGAGCCGCCGGCGGACGGCCCAGGGATCACGCTCGGGTCGGCCTTGACCACGACGCTTCTGCGGTTTGCACAGGGCGCACCCGCGCCATGATCGAGACGGATGATGGTTGGGCATCTCGCCCTCCTGGTGAATCCGGCCGGAACCGAAGATCACCAGAGGTACTCGCCGGCCACAGACTCCTGGGTCAACGGAGACGGCGCGCGCGGGTCCGTCGCATGCGGCTACGCATGCGTCGCCACCGCGTGGACGGATGCCGCTCGTCACGCTCCGGGCGCCGTACTCCCGGCCACGGGCATCTCCGGCAGTCCCAGCTTGCGGTGGTCCCAGGATCGGACGCGGCCCGGCACGATGCGGACGGCGACTCGCTTGTTCATCATCTGCTCGACGAACGGCCGTGACTCCTCGGTGTACGGGGCCGTGTAGCGCTCCCACACGCTGATACCGACCTTCAGGCAGGAATCCGGATCATCGAGGATCTCCGCGGCCCCTTCGAAGGAGACGCCACGCAACGTGTCATAGGTATCGCCATCCTCGATCAGGACCGAACATCGATTGTTGCGTCGAAGATTGACCGCCTTCTGGGACTTGGCCTTGGTCTCGAACCAGATTTCGCCGTCGACCACGCCGTACCACATGGCGACGAGATGAATGCTCCCGTCCGCGCCGCTGGTCGCGAGCGTCGCGGTTCGGCCGTTCGCGACGAATTCGCTGATCTCGGTCTCGGACATGACGATCTGATTGCGCTGATTGACTCCCATGGTCTGACGCTAACCGACCGGTGGCGACGGCGTGCAGGCGATCGGCGGTCGGACGCCCACGCTCCCCGGTTCAGACGCGGGTGGGCTGGAGCCGTTTGTGGATCGCGTCTGCCGCCGCGAGAAGATCGGCGGCCCATCGGGCCCCGGGACGACGGCCCATCCGGTCGATCGGCCCCGACACCGAGATCGCGGCGACCACCTCGCCGGTCGCGTCGCGGACGGGCGCCGAGACACTCGCCACTCCGGCCGCCCGTTCCCCGGCACTCTGGGCCCACCCGCGGCGCCGGATCTCGTGCAATGCGCGTTCTCCGAAGACGCTGTCGTGCAGCAATGCCCGTTGGGTACCAGGTTCGGTCCAGGCGAGCAGAACCTTGGCGGCCGACCCGGCACTCATCGGGAACCGGGTGCCGACCGGAACGGTGTCGCGGAGCCCGGTCAGTGGTTCCATCGCGGCGATACAGACACGTTCGGCGCCCTCGCGGCGGTAGAGCTGCACCGATTCGCCGGTGATCTCACGCAGGCGCGGCAGTACCATCAACGCGGCCTCGTGAACCGGATCGTGCGCCGACGCCGCGAGTTCGCTCAGTGCGGGACCGGGATACCAGCGTCCGGCGCCATTACGCGCGAGCAGACGGTGTGTCTCGAGCCCGACCGCGAGCCGGTGCGCCGTGGCCCGCGGAAGGCCGGTGCGATCACACAATTCGGTCAGGTTGCGCGGGGCCTCGGCGATGGCCCGCAGAACTGTCACCGATTTGTCGAGGACACCGATTCCACTGCTGGGCGCCGATGCGTTATCCTTTCCCATAGGACGATACTAGCGTTCCAAATAGTGAGATGCACGCCGACGCGGGAATCGGGTGGGCGTGTCGTGACGATCCGAACAGATGCGAGTACAGCCATGAGTGACAGCACAAACACACCGCGCACTCTCGCCGAGAAAGTGTGGGACGACCACGTCGTCGTGCGCGGCGAAGAAGACGCGTCCGGGAATCGCAATCCCGACCTCATCTACATCGACCTCCACCTCGTCCACGAGGTGACCAGTCCGCAGGCGTTCGAGGGCCTCCGTCTCGCGGACCGTCCGGTCCGTCGGCCCGACCTGACCATCGCCACCGAAGACCACAATGTCCCGACGGTCGACATCTTCAAGCCGATCGCCGACGAGGTCTCGCGCACCCAGGTGGAGACGTTGCGCCGCAACTGTGAAGAGTTCGGCATCCGTCTGCATCCGATGGGCGACGCGGAACAGGGCATCGTGCACGTCGTGGGCCCGCAGCTCGGCCTGACGCAGCCCGGGATGACCGTGGTGTGCGGAGACAGCCATACCTCGACCCACGGCGCATTCGGCGCGCTGGCAATGGGAATCGGTACCTCCGAGGTCGAGCACGTGCTGGCCACCCAGACACTTTCGCTGCGCCCCTTCCGCACGATGGCGATCACCGTCGACGGCGAATTGCCACCAGGGGTGACGAGCAAGGACCTGATCCTCGCCGTCATCGCGGAGATCGGCACCGGTGGTGGCCAGGGCTACGTCCTCGAGTACCGGGGATCGGCGATCGAGAAGCTCTCGATGGAATCGCGAATGACGATCTGCAACATGTCGATCGAGGCGGGTGCACGTGCCGGCATGATCGCGCCGGACCAGGTGACCTACGACTTCTTGAAGGGCAGGCCCAACGCGCCGACCGGTTCCGAATGGGATGACGCAGTCGCGTACTGGGACAGTCTGCGCACCGACACCGGCGCCGAATTCGACGCCGAAGTCCACATCGATGCCACGCAATTGACGCCGTTCGTCACCTGGGGGACCAACCCCGGGCAGGGTCTTCCGCTGGCCGCGCGTGTGCCGGACCCGGCCGAAATCGCCGACGAGAACGCCGCGAGCGCGGCACGTCGCGCGCTCGAGTACATGGATCTGACGCCGGGAATGCCCTTGCGGGACGTGAAGGTCGACACCGTGTTCGTCGGGTCGTGCACCAACGGCCGCATCGAGGATCTGCGTGCGGTGGCCGATGTCCTCAAGGGTCGCACGGTCGCCGACGGTATGCGGATGCTCATCGTCCCGGGATCGATGCGCGTGCGCGCCCAGGCCGAAGACGAAGGTCTCGGTGAGATCTTCACCGCCGCCGGCGCCGACTGGCGGCAGGCCGGATGCTCGATGTGCCTGGGCATGAACCCGGATCAGCTCTCTCCCGGGGAGCGATGCGCATCGACATCGAATCGCAACTTCGAAGGGCGGCAGGGTAAGGGTGGTCGAACTCACCTGGTCTCACCGGCCGTGGCCGCAGCCACAGCCATTCGCGGCACGCTCTCTGCTCCCGCGGATCTCGCCTGACCGTCGCCCACTCCTCAGATCGGAATTTGGACCATGGACCCCATCATCACTCACACCGGGATCGGTGTGCCGCTGCGCCGCAGTAATGTCGACACCGACCAGATCATCCCGGCCGTCTACCTGAAGCGGGTGACCCGCACAGGTTTTGAGGACGGTCTCTTCGCCGGGTGGCGCGCTGACCCGGACTTCATCCTCAACAACGAGCCGTGGAGCCGCGGCTCGATTCTGGTAGCCGGTCCCGATTTCGGTACCGGATCGTCTCGCGAGCATGCGGTCTGGGCGCTGTCGGACTTCGGCTTTCGGGTCGTGATCTCGTCGCGGTTCGCAGACATCTTCCGCGGCAACGCCGGAAAGGCCGGCCTGGTCGCCGCTCAGGTGGAGCAGTCGGACGTCGAACTGCTGTGGAAACGACTCGAGGAGCAGCCGGGCCTGGAACTGACGGTCAGTCTTGCCGATCGGACGATCACCGCAGCAGACCTTGTGGTGCCGTTGGCAATTGATGACTACACGAGGTGGCGTCTCATGGAGGGCCTGGACGACATCGGACTGACATTACGCCAGGTAGAAGCGATTTCTGAGTTCGAGACGTCGCGCCCTCGCTTCAAGCCGGTCACGCTCGACAGCTGAAATTCGCGGCCTGTAAACCGCCTCCGCGGAAAGCGATTGCTGCTTTCGATTTCGCAACATGCCTGGTTAATTGGCGTGGAAGATGGACGTTTTCGAATTGGACGTTTACCGTGTGGAGATAGCTGACTTTACAGATGGGTCAGATCAGCTTGCGGAGGTTTTCAATGAACAAGGCAGAGCTCATCGATGAGCTGACCAAGAAGCTGGATGCGGATCGCAAGACTGCGACTGCCGCTGTCGAGCTTGTCGTCGACACGATCGTGCGCGCGGTGAACAAGGGTGAGAGTGTCACCATCACCGGCTTCGGCGTGTTCGAGAAGCGGAGGCGCGCCCCACGCGTCGCCCGCAACCCGCGCACCGGGGAGACCGTGAAGGTGCGTGCCACTTCGGTTCCCGCGTTCCGACCGGGAGCGCAGTTCAAGGCAGTCGTCGCGGGCAAGCAGAAGCTCGCCTCGTCCGGCCCGGCGGTGAAGCGTGGCAGCGTTGCCGCGGCTACCCCGGCGAAGAAGACCGCGGCAAAGAAGGCCACCCCGGCCAAGAAGACCGCGGCCAAGAAGGCTCCGGCCAAGAAGGCGGCTCCGGCGAAGAAGGCGGCGCCTGCCAAGAAGACCGCAGCCAAGAAGGCTCCGGCCAAGAAGGCGGCGCCCGCCAAGAAGACCGCAGCCAAGAAGGCTCCGGCCAAGAAGGCTCCGGCGAAGAAGGCTCCGGCGAAGAAGGCCGCAGCCAAGAAGGCTCCGGCCAAGAAGGCCACGCGACGCTGAGGCGTCCCGAGTCACCCCACATCAGCCTCCGACGTTCTTCCCCCGTCGGGGGCTGATGTGTGTCCGGGTCAGGATTCGACGTCGATGTCGGTGTGCGGCAGCGGACTGTCGATGTGGTCGGCGGCGAGTAGCTGCCCCTGACGGGTCGAGAGCACCCAGACACTGGCTTTGCGATTGCGTTTGGGCGGCAGGGTGATGCCATCCCGATCAGACCACCATCGCATCATCGGCGGGATGACCTTGCCCTGACTGCAGACCGTGTGGATGGCCGAGGTGTCCCATGCGATCTCGCGGATGCGGTGGTGAGCCTGCTGCGGGTCGGCGATGTAGGCCTCTTCGGACAGCGCAGGTTCGGGGACGGTCACGACCCCGAGATTGTGCGCCAGTGGTGCGAGGGTCTGCTCGCACCGGACCCGATCGGCCGCATGTAGTCGCTCGGCACCGAAGATCTCGAGCAGGCCGGCCAGTTCGCGGGCCTCGTGGCGGCCGGTGGAATCCAATGGGCGCAGGCGGTCGTCGCCTTTGTAGCGGGACCTCCGCCCGGCCCGCGCGTGACGGACGAGCAGCAGCGTGTGGACGTCGGCGGGGAGCCTGTCGAATTCGGTGAGAATCGCCCGATCCAGTCGATAGCTCAATTTTTCGGTGGCGGTGGCCATGTCGAGCCAGCGGAGGTCGTCGACCTCGTGACTGGGTTCGAACTCGCCGCCGAGGGCCCGTGCTGCCCAGTACCGGACGCGCTTGCGGTTGCCGTTCGGCAGCACGTATCCGACGTCGCGCAGATGCCGCCCCAGCCGGGCCTGCTGTCCTGTCTCCTCGCGGATCTCGCGCGCAGCGGTCGCGATCAAGGTCTCGCCTGCGTCGATCTTTCCCTTCGGCAGGGTCCAGTCGTCATAGTCGGGTCGGTGGACCAGTGCGACCTCGACCTGCCCGTCTCGAGTCGGGCGCCACAGGACGCCGCCGGCAGCCCAGACCGTCTTCGTTGTCTTCGACATCGACACGAATCCTAGAGGTTCGATGTTGCGAGAACGGTTACGGATTCGGGTCCGTCCGGCGACGATTGCGTCGGATCATCTGACGCTGGTGGTCGCGCACCTCTTCTCCTTCGGCCGGTGAGGCGACCCAACTCCCGTCGGACTGCAGCACCCAACACCGCGTGCGCGGGTCGAGTGCGGAGGCGAACATGTCGCCGAGCTCGGAGGTCAGGCGCTCGTCGCGGACCTGGACCATCACCTCGACACGACGATCGAGATTGCGGTGCATCATGTCGGCACTGCCGATCCAGTATTCGTTCTGGGCGCCGAAATACAGGATTCGCGAATGTTCCAGGAATTGCCCCAGAATCGAGCGCACCACTATGTTGTCGCTGATCCCGACCATTCCGGGACGGAGCGCACAGATGCCGCGCACCACGATCTCGACCGGGACACCGCTCTGCGAAGCCCGATACAGGGCGTCGATCACCTGCTCGTCGACGAGCGCATTTGCCTTGAGCTGGATCAGCGCACGGGTGTCACCCTGCCGATGGCGTTCGATCTCGCTGTCGATCCGGGCGATGATCCCGGACCGGATGCCGTGCGGGGCCACCAGGATGTTGCGGTACTCCATCTTTCGTGAGTAACCGGTGAGGGTGTTGAACAGGTCGGTCAGGTCGGCGCCGATGTCCGGTGCCGCGGTGAACAAGCCCACGTCCTCGTACAGTCGCGCGGTCTTCGGGTTGTAATTGCCGGTACCGATGTGGCAATAGCGACGAATCACCGATCCCTCGCGGCGCACCACGAGACACGTCTTGCAATGTGTCTTCAACCCGACGAGGCCGTAGACCACATGCACACCCGCCTGCTCGAGCTGTCTGGCCCACTTGATGTTCGCCTGCTCGTCGAAGCGCGCCTTGATCTCCACCAGTGCGACGACCTGTTTGCCTGCCTCGGCGGCATCGATCAGCGCGTTGACGATCGGTGAATCACCAGACGTGCGATACAGGGTCTGCTTGATCGCGAGCACCTGTGGGTCTGCGGCGGCCTGTTCGATGAATCGTTGGACGCTCGTGGAGAAGGAGTCGTACGGGTGGTGCACGAGCACGTCGCCCTCGCGCAACGTCGAGAACACGCTCTTGGGCGTCTCGCGCTCGCCGAAGGCCGGATGGGTGGCGGGGACGAAGGGGCGGTCCTTGAGATGCGGACGATCGAGCCCGTGGATCTCGAACAGGCAGGACAGGTCGAGGAGACCGGGTGCCTGGATGACATCTGCGGGATTCACGTCGAGTTCGCGCAACAGGAGTTCGAGCATGTGCTCGCTCATGTCATCGGCCACCTCGAGTCGCACGGGAGAACCGAAGCGCCGGCGTGCGAGTTCGCGTTCGAGTGCCTGCAGCAGGTCTTCGTCGCGGTCCTCTTCGACCTCGAAGTCGGCGTTGCGGGTGATCCGGAAGACATGGTGTTCAACGATTTCCATGCCGGGGAAGAGGTGCTCGAGGTTGGCCGCGATCAACGTCTCCAACGGCAAGAACATGGCCCGCTGGTCGGAGTCCTTCGATGAGCCGGAACCCCGCCGCATCAGCCGATCGACGCGGACGAAGCGATTGACGTTGTCGGGCACCTTGACACGCGCGAAGTGCTCGCCGCCCTCGGCTCGGTCCTTCACCGTGACCGCCAGATTGAGCGACAACCCGCTGATGTAGGGGAACGGATGCGCCGGGTCGACCGCCAGCGGGGTGAGGACCGGGAACACGTCCTCGTGGAAATGATCGACCAGACGAGCCTTCTCGTCGTCGTTCAGTTCCGCCCAGGTGACGACGTGGATGTCGTTTTCCGCCAGATTCGGACGAACCGAGTCGAGGAAGACCCGGGCATGCCGGTCGGCGATGGTCTGTGTGCGACCGGCGATCCGCAGCAACTGTTCGCGTGGTGACAGACCGTCGGCGGAACGCACGGAGAGTCCGGTCTCGTCGCGACGCTTGAGTCCGGCGACGCGCACCATGAAGAATTCGTCGAGATTGGAGGAGAAGATCGCGAGGAACTTCGCGCGTTCGAGCAATGGCATCGAGACGTCCTCGGCCAGCGCGAGCACTCGCGAGTTGAAGTCGAGCCAGCTCAGTTCGCGATTGAGATAGCGGTCTTCGGGCAGGTCCGCGGACTCGTCGGGAAGCAACGTCGCGGCCGGGGGCGCACCGGGGATGGACGTGATCGGTTGGGTGGCGATGTCGTCGGCGGGGCTCACCGTTCAATCATGACGCATCGGCCGTGCCCTGACACGTCTGGCCGGTGGCCGACGGTCCGCCGCACAGGTCAGTTGCCGTTGCCCACCGGAACGGTGTCGTCGGTGGAGAACTCCCGGTCCTCCAGCGCCGCCAGGGTGTGCGGGCCCAGACCGAGTGATCGCGCGACCTCCAGATCCTCGGCAGTGTCGACGTCGGTACGCAGGTCGGGCCAGCGCTCATGGTGTGGGTCGATCTCGACCGCACCTGCCTTCCGATGTGCCGCAGCGGAATCCGGACCGAAGCGGGGTGGCCCGGCCACTGACGTGTCGCGCATGAGGATGGTGGTGCCACTGCCGTCGCGATCGGTGAGCACGGCGTGCGGGTGTGCCGCGGCACCGGCGATCACCTCCCGGAGGCTCCGGGCACCGGCCGCGGGTAGGTCGGCCTGGATGAACATCACCCGCCAGGCCGTCGGCCATCGATCACGCGCCACCGCGGCGGCATGCGCGAACGCGAGATTCAGCCGTGTCACCCCGCTCGATGCGGAGTCGGACGGTTCGCGAACCCCGACGGCGCCTGCGGTGCCCGCCGCGGCCAACACGGCATCGTCGGGGCTGATCACGATGACGCGCCCGATGCCCGCGGCCTCGACGGCCTCGACGGTGTCGACCATCATCGCCAGTACGAGAGCACGGTGCAGCGGCCCGTGGCCGGGCTCCCGGCTCGCGGCCAGACGTGTCTTGGCCTGCTCGAGGCGTTTGACCGCCATCACCGCGACGACATCACCCAGGCCACGACCGCCCGGATCCGGATGCGATGGCGTGTCCATGGACTCCATGATGCCGACCCGCGGGCCGGGGCGGTCACGTGCACCCCACAAAGGATTCGTCGTCGGGCACGGCGTCCCACGCACTACGCTGGGGACGGCAGTGGTGGTCGGCAAAGGAGTGGTCGTGCGTGCGGTGGTGATGGGTGCCGGGTCGTGGGGGACGGCGACGGCGAAGGTGCTGGTCGATGCGGGTACGGACACGACCATCTGGGCTCGGCGCCCGGAACTGGCCGATCGGATCAACACCGATCACACGAATGCCGACTACCTCCCGGGCATCACGTTGCCCGACCAGCTGTTCGCGACGAGTTCGATCCCCGACGCCCTGGCGGGAGCCGACGTGGTGGTGTGCGCGGTGCCGTCCCAGTCGCTGCGCGCGAACCTGACGGAATGGCTGCCGCAGGTGACCCCGGAGACCACCTACGTCTCGCTCGCAAAGGGGGTCGAGACGAGCACCCTGCTACGGATGAGCGAGGTGATCGCCGAGGTCTCGGGTGTTCCGGCGGGGCAGGTGGCGGTGTTGTCGGGGCCCAATCTGGCCCGCGAGGTGGCCGAGGGCCAGCCCGCGGCCACGGTGATCGCGTGCACCGACGAACAGCGTGCACGGGATCTGCAACATTCCTTCAACACCGGGTACTTCCGGCCCTACACGAACACCGATGTGGTCGGCTGCGAGATCGGCGGGGCGGTGAAGAACGTCATCGCGCTGGCCTGCGGGATGGCGAGTGGAGTGGGATTCGGACAGAACACCCTGGCGACGATCATCACCCGCGGCCTCGCGGAGACCATCCGTCTGGGGGTCGCCGTGGGTGCACAGATCGAGACGCTTGCCGGCCTGGCCGGGATCGGCGATCTGGTCGCCACGTGTTCATCCCCGTTGTCGCGCAACCGGACCTTCGGCGCCCGGCTCGGTGAGGGTCTGTCACTCGCCGAAGCGCAGGAGGCCACCCACGGCCAGGTGGCCGAGGGCGTCAAGTCGTGTACGTCGGTGCGCGCCCTCGCCGACAAGTTCGACGTCGAGATGCCGCTGACCGATGCCGTCCATCAGGTCTGTCACGGTGGGCTGTCGGTTGCCGACGCGATCAGCTCGCTGCTCGGCCGCAGCACCAAACCGGAGATCTACGACTGAGTTTCGATCGGGTTCGATCTGGTTCCGGCTCAGCCGAAGTCGAGCGGGCCACGCGGCAGGGTTTGTTCGATCACTGCGGAGACATCCGTGATCGGACCGTTCCCGGCATTGGCCGGAATCCACATCGCCACGTAGGGACGATGATCGACGCAGACGTAGGCCTGACCCGAGCCCTCGACGGTGTCGGTGATGAACCACTGCACCGGATTGATCACCTGCAGGTTGCTCGTCGGGGACAGCTCGGACGGGCGGGATATACCGCACCGCAAGGTCACCGCATCCCCGTCACCGTCGGCACGCCATTTCACGGTGGTGCCGTCGACCTGTTTGTCGCCGAACCCGTCGAACGTCTGCGGTAGCGCCGCGATCAGCTTCCCGCAGTCGGCCGAGGACGATTCCCCGGTCGCATAGGACTCGATGGGCGTGGTGTCGTCGGGGCGCAGCGCGGCGAACGTGATGAAACCGATGAGGACCATGACGGGGATGGCGACCAGCGTCGCGATCAACGCCGGACTCAGACGAGGACCGGTGCCGTGACGAGTGTCGACATCGTCGGCCCCTGTGTCCTCCCCCTCGTCGGGTGCACCGTCGGGTGCACCGTCGGGTTCGCTCTCCTCGGTCACGTCCAACACCCTAGTGCGCGGTCGTGTCGGTCCCGTTCGCAGGCGCCGGCGTTCGGCAACCCGGGCTCAGCGCGGGCTCTGGACGACCGGGCAGGTCAGGGTGCGGGTGATGCCGTCGACCTTCTGGATCTGCGGGACGACGTCGTCGGTGAGGTGCGTGGCGTCGGCCGCGTCGACTCGGACGATGACGTCGTACGGTCCGCTGACCTCCTCGGACGAGGCGACACCGGAGATCTCCGCAATCGTCGCCGCGGCAAGCGCGGCTCGTCCGACCTCGGTCTGGATCAGTATGTATGCCTGAACCACGCCCATCCTCTCGTCGACGCGACCCGGCCGGGGTCGCGCTGTTCGACCCGAGCCGGCCCCCGACGTCGTGAGTCGCGAACGACCGCACGGCGCAGTGACGTACCGGCGAGCCAATACACTGTCGCCATATTGTCGCTGACAACCCCGTCCAAGCGCGACTCAGAGACCGAGGAGATGTCGTGACCGTCGGAAGTGCCGAGGACCCGGTGGATAGGTCCCGCACCGTCGGTGAGGTCGGGGAACGGCGTTTGATCACCGAACTCACCCGCGCAGCTCTCGCCGACGACCCGGTCCGCCCGCGGGCCGGCCAGGACATCGTCATCGGCTCCGGCGACGACGCCGCCGTGATCGACACCGCCGGTCCCACAGTGATCAGCACCGACACCGCAGTCCAGGGACGACATTTCCGGTTCGACTGGTCGGATGCGCGCACGATCGGCGCTCGAGCGGTGATCCAGAGCGCCGCCGACATCGCCGCCATGGGCGGCCGCACCACCGGGATCGTCGTGTCCATCGGCTGTCCTCCCGACACCACGGTCGGGACCGTTCTCGATCTCAACGCGGGGATCGTCGAGACCGCTCACCGCATCGGGGGACGAGTACTCGGGGGCGACCTGGTGGCGGCCGATCAGGTGGTACTCGGCGTCACCGCGGTGGGCGCCCTCGACGGCGCCGTACCGATCGTCGTCGGTGGAGCCCGAGCCGGCGATGTGCTCGCGGTGACCGGCCATGCGCTGGGTGCCAGTGCCGCCGGCCTGGCCCTGCTGATCGACGCCGACACCCGTGGCTACGCCGGTCATCTCGACGAGTTCCCGACGCTGCTGGCCGCGCACCGGCTGCCGTCGCCCGATCTGACGCAGGGGCCGGCGGCCGCCCGGGCCGGGGCACATGCGATGACCGACATCTCCGACGGCCTGATCGAGGAACTGATCACCATGGCGACTGCGGCCGGGGTCGCGCTGGCCGTACAGACCGACCGGATCCCCACGGACGCAGCGGTGCACGGTGCGGCGACCGTGCTCGGCGTGGACCCGCAGGAGTGGAAACTGACGGGCGGCGAGGACCACGAACTGCTGGCCGCCTTCCCCCCGGGCGAGCTGCCGCCCGGCTGGACCCGGATCGGCGACGTCGGCGAGGGAAGCGGGGTGCGGGTGGATGATCGCGTGGTGAGCGGACTGCACGGGTGGCAGTCGTTCGGGGATTGACGGACGCCTGACGACGCCCCGGCCGGGTCGGATGTTTAGATTCGATGCATGGCTATCTACGCTCTCGGCGACCGCGAACCCATCATCGGTGATGACGTCTACATCCATCCGGATGCCACGGTGATAGGCGACGTGACGCTCGCCGACGGCGTCTCGGTCTGGCCCGGCGCCG
Source organism: Gordonia sp. DT218 (assembly GCF_049847105.1). Classification (NCBI taxonomy): domain Bacteria; kingdom Bacillati; phylum Actinomycetota; class Actinomycetes; order Mycobacteriales; family Gordoniaceae; genus Gordonia; species Gordonia sp. DT218. The sequence continues at coordinate 703,119 of NZ_JBNCNS010000002.1, forward strand.
TCCTGCGTGGCGATTCGGGGACCATCACGATCGGTCGCCGGACCAACATCCAGGACGGCACCATCATTCACTGCACCCCGATCGACGCGACGGTGATCGGCGACGAATGCGTGGTCGGTCACAACGCGCACATCGAGGGTGCGACGATCGGCGACCACTGCCTGATCGCGTCGGGTTCGGTCGTCCTGAACGGTTCGACGATCGGGTCGGGTGCCGTCGTCGGGGCGGGCGCGGTGGTGCCGTTCAAGTTCGCGGTCCCGGAGAGGTCGATGGCGCTCGGGGTGCCCGCGAAGATCCGTGCGGGATACGAGGTCCCGGAGGGGCACGTGGACCTCAACGTGGAGATGTACTTCCAGAACGGCAAGTACTTCCGTGACGCGTTGCGGAGGATCGGGTGACCGCCGGCGGGGCAGGGTCCTCGTCGAAACCGTTGTCGGAGTTGATCGATCCCGGTTGGGCGGCGGCCCTGGCGCCGGTGGAGCCGGTCATCTCGGCGATGGGACAGTTCCTGCGCGAAGAGAACGCTGCCGGCCGCGGCTATCTCCCCGCGGGCGCAAATGTGTTGCGAGCCTTCACTCAGCCGTTCGACGACGTCCGGGTGCTGATAGTGGGCCAGGACCCGTACCCGACTCCCGGCCACGCCGTCGGGCTGAGCTTCTCGGTGGCTCAGGACGTCTCACCTGTCCCACGGTCCCTGGCGAACATCTACCGCGAGTACAACGAGGACCTCGGTTACCCGATGCCGGCCAACGGCGATCTCACGCCGTGGGCCAAATCGGGTGTGCTGCTGCTGAACCGAGTGCTCACCGTGTCGCCCGGCGAGCCTGCGTCGCACCGGGGCAAGGGGTGGGAGCAGGTGACCGAGTGCGCCATCAAGGCGCTCGTCGCGCGGGACGCCGAGCCGCTGGTCGCCATCCTGTGGGGCCGGGACGCGGGCAGCCTCAAACAATGGCTACCCGACGTCCCGGTGATCGAGTCCGCGCACCCGTCCCCGTTGTCGGCGAGTCGAGGGTTCTTCGGTTCCCGGCCGTTCAGCCGGGCCAACGAGGCACTCGAGGAACTCGGCGCCGATCCGGTCGACTGGCGGTTGCCCGCCTGAGCAGCGGGACGGGTCAGGAGGTGCGCGCCGCTCCGAAGTCGGGGGAGCGTTTCCCGACGAAGGCGTCGACGCCCTCGATGCCTTCGGGCGACCCCGACAGCCCGGAGATCGACTCGGCCTCGGCGTACAGCTGATCGCCCAGCGATCGCGTCGCCGACTGGGTGAGCAGGGCCCGTGCGGCCGCGTTCGCCTGCCAGGGGCCGGCCGCGATCTTCTCCGCGGCCGCGCGGGCCGCGGATTCGACCTCGTCGTCGGCGACCACGTCGGACAGAAGTCCCCAGGAGAGCGCCTGGTCGGCGTCGATCACCTGGTCGGTCAGGATGATGTGCCGGGCGCGCGCCGGTCCGACGATCCGCGGCAGCGTCCAGGTGAGGCCGCCGTCTGGCGACAGGCCGATGCCACGGTAAGCGGGCCGCAGTCGGGTCGCCGAGCCGCCGATCGCGACGTCGGCATGCAGGGCGAGGCTCATGCCGGCTCCGGCGGCCCAGCCCTTGACGGCCGCGACGACCGGTCGGTTCGCGGCATAGAGGGCATTGACGAACGCATGGAAGTTGTCGGCGAGACCGCGCAGATACGTCGGGCGATGCTCGGCGGAGGCGAATGCGCGGACGTTGCCACCCGCGCAGAAGTTCGCGCCCGTGCCGACGAGGAGGATCGCGCCGACCTCACGCTCGCCGCGCGCCACCTCGTGCAGGGCGGGCGTGCCGAGGGCCAGGGCGTCGTCGGCGAGCGAAGTCCCCGCAGCCGGGGTGGAGACGGCGATGGTGAGGACGGATCCGTCTTGGTGGACGGGGGGAGCAGTAGGCGCGGAGGCAGGCTGTGCGGTCATGGATCGAGACTCTATCTCCGAACGCAGAAGACCCGACTCCCAGGGCGAGCGAATGCTCGCTCGGGAGTCGGGTTCAGCGTGAAGATCGGATCGATCGATGTGGGCGTCGCCGCCCGACGATCAGACGCGTGCGGTCTTGCCCGCCTTCAGGCAGGAGGTGCACACGTTCTTACGCTTGCGGTTCCCCGGCGCGACCTCGACGCGCACCGACTGAATGTTCGGGTTCCACCGGCGGTTCGTGCGCCGGTGCGAGTGCGAAACCGACTTGCCGAAGCCCGGTCCCTTGCCGCAGATATCGCAGACGGCAGCCATCGTCGAACTCCCTTGTGTTGATGAAAGTGGTCGTGTTCTGCCCGCTCGTCCCACGGTCGGCGACTCGGCGTCGACCGGTACTGCAGCAAGGCAACCCTGCAAGAATAGCCGCACCGGCCCGGCGCGGACAAATCCACTCTGTCCAGACCGGTGTGGGCACCCTCCCACGCCTGGTCACCCTACGCCGCTGTCGGCCCGCGCGAGTAACCTCGAACACATCCAACGGGCGGCCTTCGCCACGGCCAACGGTAAGGGGTTTCATGGAGTCGGCGTTCGACGGTGTCAGCACCCGGACGATGAATCCGCAGCTCTTGCGGGACTGGGCGCACGCGGCGGTCGACGGCCTGGAGGCGCTGCGTGGCGAGATCAACGACCTGAACGTCTTCCCGATCCCCGACTCGGACACCGGCAGCAACATGCTCTTCACCATGCGGGCCGCGGCCGATGCGGCCGATCTGGTGCCGGAGGACACGACGATCGGGGCGGTGGCCCACGCGATGGCCGACGGCGCGGTGGCCCAGGCGCGGGGCAACTCCGGCATCATCCTCTCCCAGATCCTGGTCGGGCTCTCCGACGCCGCCGAGCTGTCGCCGGACGGATCGCACATGACGTTCAACCACCTGTGGGCGGCCGGCCTCCGCTTGGGTTCGCTCGCCGCGGTGCGGGCGGTCAGCGAGCCCCGGGAGGGTACGGTCCTGACCGTGATCCGGGTGGGCGCCGAGACTGCGGCCGCGCATGTTTCGGAGTCGGCAGGTGACCTGGCCCGGGCGGTGGCCGACGACTGTGCCGACGCGTTGGAGCGAACACCGGAGCAATTGCCGGAGTTGGCGAGCGCGGGAGTGGTCGACGCCGGCGGTCGCGGATTCCTGGCGCTCGCCGACGCGATGGTCGCGGTCCTCACCGGTGTGGCCCAGCGCCGCCGCCGTTACCGCGGCATCCTCACCGGCGGGGGCGAGCCGGGCCATCAGGGCAACGATGCGTGTTCCGGTGGCAGCGACATGGATTTCGAGGTGATGTATTTCCTCGACGGTGCTGCCGGTGATCAGATCGGCTCGTTGCGCGAGACCCTGAACGATCTCGGCGATGCCGTGGTGATCGTCGGGGACAGCTCCGCCGGCGACGGCGAGCGCTTCTCGGTCCACGTCCACACCTGTGACCCCGGCAAGGCTGTCGAGGCAGGCGTCACGCGGGGTGCCGTGTCGGATATTCGGATCAGCTGTTTCGCGCTCGACGCGATCAGAGCCCGGACCGACACCGCCGAGCCGCCGCCCCGGCACAAGCGGGCGGTGGTCGCCGTGGTCACCGGCGAGGGGTCCGCCGAGCTGTTCGGCGAGGCCGGCGCCGCCGTGCTGCGCGCCGACGACGGGCTCACCCCGGAGGCGTTGGTCGAGGCGATCCGGGCGACCGACAGCGCACATGTGGTGGTGATGGCCAACGGGAAACTCGCGTCGCAGGATCTGGTCACGGTGACCGCGGCGACGCGATCGACTCAGCGGACGGTCGTTCATCTCCCGACATCGTCCATGGTGCAATGCCTTTCGGCATTGGCGGTGCACGACGACGCCGAATCGCCGGACGCGGACACCTATGCGATGGCGGAGGCGGCGGCCGCGACGCGCTGGGGTTCGCTGGTCCGTGCCCGAGCCAAGATGATGACGCTCGCGGGTACCTGCGAGGTCGGTGATGTGTTGGGGCTGATCGGCTCCGATGTCCTGGTCATCGCACCCGACCAGACTGGGGCCGCCACCGCGTTGATCGACCTGATGCTGACCACCGGTGGCGAGATGGTCACGGTGATGGCCGGGGCCGACGTCGACGACGCGGCCCTCGATGCGATCGGTGTCCAGATGCGGCGGAGCTACCCAGGTGTGGAACTCGCGGTCTACCAGACGGGACAGTCGGACCAGTTGATCCAGGTGGGGGTCGAATAGTGGTTGCGATGTCCGACGCGCTCGACGTGGCGCTCGACCCGAAGACCGCCACCAAGCTCGCATCCCTGTCGGTGTCGACCGTGGGGGAGTTGCTGCGGTACGCACCGCGCCGATATGTCCGCCACGGCCAGCTGTCCAACGACGAACTGCCCGAGAACGACGAGTGGGTGACCATCGTCGGCCGGATCACCGGCTCGCGGATGATCCAGATGCGCAAGCGTCATGGTCAGTTCCTCAAAGTCGCGGTCACCGACGGCAGCCACGCCTACGAGGCGAACTTCTTCAACGCCAAGTTCATTCAGCACCAGCTCAAATCCGGCGCACGGGTGATGATGGCCGGCAAGGTGAAGACCTTCCAGGGCAAGGTCCAACTGTCGCATCCGGAATGGGCCGTCCTCCCCGACGGCGATCCCGAGGTCGACCGCGTGGTGGGCTCCGCCATGCTCTCGGAGATGTACGCCGTCGAGGCCGAGATCACCGGTGGCGACGTGGACCCGGCCGCGTTCGACCGCCCCATTGTGCCGATCTACCCGGCGACCAAGGATATCCAGACCTGGGACATCTGGGGTGCGATCCGCCGGATCCTGGCGGCGATGGAGAGCAGTGCGAACACCGACGATGCGCTCGGCCCGGACCAACGCTCCGACCGCGGTCTGATCGGCACCGGCGACGCCTTGCGCCGGATTCATCTGCCCGACACCGAGGACGACATCGACGCGGCGCGTGCCCGTCTGAAGTTCGACGAGGCGCTGGCCATCCAGACCGTACTCGCGCAACGGCGGGTCGCCGGGCGGGGCGAGAGCGCTCCGCCCTCTCCGCATGTGCCCGGCGGACTCGAGGACCGGCTGCTCGAACGCTTGCCGTTCACGCTGACCGACGGACAGCGCACGGTTGTCGCCGAGATCGCCGAGGAACTCGGACGAGAAGCACCGATGAGCCGGCTGCTGCAGGGCGAGGTCGGGTCCGGAAAGACGCTCGTCTCACTGCTGGCCATGCTGCGGGTCGTCGACAACGGCCATCAGTGCGCGATCCTGGCGCCCACCGAGGTCCTTGCGGCCCAGCACCATCGCACCATCCGGACGATGCTCGGCGACCTCGCCGAGGCGGGTGAGCTGACCGCCGCCGAGGGGGCCACCACGATCGCCTTGCTGACCGGTTCGATGAAGACCGCCGGCAAGCGGCAGACGCTCCTCGACGTGGTGACGGGTACCGCGGGCATCGTGATCGGAACCCATGCGCTACTGGAGGAGAACGTCACCTTCTTCGATCTGGGGATGGTGGTGGTCGACGAACAGCACCGGTTCGGCGTCGAACAGCGCGATGTATTGCGTGCCAAGGGAAAAGACGGGCTGATGCCGCATTTCCTGGTGATGACCGCCACCCCGATCCCGCGGACCGTGGCGATGACGGTCTTCGGCGACCTGGAGACCTCGACGCTGACCGAGCTGCCCCGGGGACGGCAACCGATCAGCACGTCGGTGGTCCCGATGGGCAACGAGGCCTGGGTCGACCGCGCGTGGGCTCGAGCCGCCGAGGAGATCACCGAGGGCCGGCAGGTCTACGTGGTCTGCTCCCGCATCGGCGACGATGTCGATGACAAGAAGTCACGGCGTGACGACGACGGGCAGGCGCCGAAGAGCACGTCGGTGGTCGATCAATATGCGGAGCTGCTGGCCGGCCCGCTCGGGGCCCATCGGATCGAGATGCTCCACGGGCGTCTGCCCGCGGACGAGAAGAACGCGGTGATGGACGCGTTCGGTCGCGGCGAGGTCGACGTGGTGGTGTCGACAACCGTCATCGAGGTCGGCGTCGACGTGCCGAACGCCACGATGATGGTCATCGTGGACGCCGAGCGGTTCGGGGTCAGTCAGTTGCACCAGCTGCGCGGCCGCGTCGGTCGTGGTGGCCACGCCGGCCTGTGTCTCTTGATGACGTCGGCCCCGCAGGTGTCGCAGGCGATGCAGCGGCTGCGCGCGGTCGAGGGGTCGACCGACGGATTCGAGCTCGCGCGAGTCGATCTCGAACAGCGACGCGAGGGTGACGTCCTCGGATCGCTACAGTCGGGCGGCACCTCGTCGCTGCGCTTCCTGTCGCTGTTGGGTGACAGTGACGTCATCGCCGACGCACGCGATCTCGCCGAGGAGATCGTGGGAGCGGATCTGCCGTTGGCCGATCACCGTCCGCTGGCCGATCTCGTCGACGCGATCCTCGTGCCGAACAAGGTCAAATACCTCGACAAGTCATAGCGTTTCGCGGCGCCCGGAGGCGTCCGGCCGCAGGATCACCCGTCCTGGCGAGCCAACGCATCACTGGTGACCGGGGTGAAGAGGTTGACCAGATTGCCGTCCGGATCGCGTACCAGAGCCGATCGGTTGCCCCACGGCATCGTGGTCGGCTCCTGGACCACCTCGCCGACCTGACCGGCCAGACGCCGGTACTCGGCATCCACGTCATCGACGCGGAACTCGATGATCACGGATCGGTTCGTCGCGGGCTCGACGGAGCCGGCGGCGAAGAGTGCGGCGGTACGTTCACTGCCGATGGCGAGGGTTCCTGCCGAAGTGACGATCTCTGCGAAATCGGTTGTGGCCCAACGGGCCGGCGATGCGGTCACCACTTCGTAGAAGGTGACGAGTCGGTTGACGGATCGGGTGATGATTCGGATCGATACCAGGTTCATGACGGCCACGCTAGGACTGATTCCGGACAGCCGGCGTCCGTGATCCAGATTTCGGCGAGGATTTGATCCGTGCGCCGATGGAACGCGGGGGTCCGCCGCGACGTCCAATGACCATGACGTTCCTGGGCGAGTGGCCGCTGCGCTGGTGGCTGATCCTCTGCGGATGCGTCCTGAGTGCACTGATCGTGGCGATCGGGGCCGTGGCACAGAGCGATCGATCGACGTCGGATCCTGCCGTGGGCGAGCATGCCGATCGCGCACGGCGGGCACTGGCTGGTGTTTCGGTACTCGCGCAACGTCCGTCGCGAGAGGATTACCAGCGCGAAGCATTCGGCTCCGCGTGGACCGATGCCACGGCGGCCGCGGGAGGATTCAACGGATGCGACACCCGCAACGACGTCCTCGCCCGCGACCTGACCGACACGCGCCGAGCTGCGGTGTCGTCCTGTCCGCGAGCCGTTGTTGCGGGCGAGTTCCGTAGTCCCTACACGGGTGAGTTCATCGTGTTCCGGCGCGACCGTCGCGCCGGGGCGGTCCAGATCGACCACATCGTGCCGCTGGCCTACGCCTGGGACATGGGGGCGTGGTCGTGGTCGCCGGCGACGCGCATGAATCTGGCCAACGACCCCGCCAATCTCGTGGCCGTGGACGCGGCGTCGAATCTGACCAAGTCGGATCAGGAACCGGGTCGATGGATGCCGCCGAACAAAGGATTCCGGTGCCAGTATTCAATCCAGTTCGTGACCGTGGCGTCCACCTACCACCTGCTACTTGATGCGTCGTCGGCCACAACACTACGAAAAGCCCTGCAGCAGTGCTGAGTACGGCTTCGCCGGGGAGGCGACCATCTCGACGAAAGGCCGCCTCATGACAAGGATCGATTCCCCGTTCCAGGGCGACAATGCTTCGTTCGACATCAGCAGGTGTCGGACATGATGAACTCCATCAACAGTGGCGTGGACATCGAACGGACCACGATCCTGAGCCTCGACACCGAGACCGAGAGCGGCGTCTCCAACATCCCGTTCGTCGTGGCGCGGGCGAACGCGACCCCGATGACGTCGATGACGTCGACGTTCGGGATTTCGGAATTGACGGAGAAGACAAGGCCGGCCACCCGAGGCTACGTTTGCAATATCTACCGCGTTAGTCTGGTGAGCGACATAATTCCGCACGTGAAGTCGAGGAATCCATGAGTGCACCCACCGCCGTACCGGGCGTGGAGACGGCCGACATAGAGAAGGTCGTCAGGGGGCTGGCCAAGGCGGCCAGGGTCGCGTCGAGGACGCTGGCCGGCCTGACCACCGCGGCCAAGAACGAGATCCTGCTCGCCGCCGCAGAGGCGATCGAGGCCGACAGCGAGGCCATCCTCGCCGCCAACGCCGCCGACGTCGTCCGTGCCGAGAACGACGACACCGAGGCGAACCTGATCGATCGTCTACGCCTGACCCCGGAACGGATCACCGGCATCGCCGACGGTCTCCGACAGGTGGCCGTGCTGCCCGACCCGATCGGCGAGGTCGTCTCCGGTAACACGCTTCCGAACGGTCTCGAACTGCGGCAGGTGCGAGTTCCGCTCGGTGTGGTCGGGATGGTGTACGAGGCGCGTCCGAATGTCACCGTCGACGCCTTCGGGATCGCTTTCAAATCGGGCAACGCAATGCTGTTGCGCGGCTCGTCGTCGGCTGCCGATTCGAACGCCGAGCTGGTGCGCGTCCTGCGGGAGGTGCTGCGCGGTAAGGGTGTGAGTGCCGACGCGGTCGCGTTGCTGCCCAGTGAGGATCGCGCCAGCGTCACCGCCCTGATCCGCGCACGCGGTCTGGTCGACGTGGTGATCCCGCGCGGTGGGGCCGGACTCATCAACGCGGTCGTCGCCAACGCCACGGTCCCGACGATCGAGACCGGCACCGGCAACTGCCACGTCTACGTCCACGCGCTCGCCGATGTCGATGTCGCGACCCGGATCATCCTGAACTCCAAGACGCGCCGCCCCAGCGTCTGCAACACCGCCGAGACCGTGCTCATCGACAAGGCCGTCGCGGGCGACGCGCTGCCGAAGATCAGGCAGGCACTGCAGGCGCAAGGAGTGGTCATCCACGGTGACGAGCCGGGGATGGAGCCGGCCACCGAGACCGATTGGTCCGAGGAATACCTGTCGATGGACGTGGCGATGAAGATCGTCGACGGACTCGACGCCGCAGTCGCGCACATCGACACCTACGGCACGGGCCACACCGAGGCGATCGTGACCACGGACCTCGCGGCCGCCCGCGAGTTCACCTCCCGCGTCGACGCGGCAGCGGTGATGGTCAACGCCTCCACCGCATTCACCGACGGAGAACAGTTCGGCTTCGGTGCGGAGATCGGGATCTCGACCCAGAAACTCCACGCGCGGGGGCCGATGGGTTTGCCCGAGCTGACCTCGACCAAGTGGATCGTCTGGGGCGACGGCCACATCCGGTCCGCATGATGGGCGACGCAACCACCGCGGCCGGCGGCGGTCCGGCCACCGTTCCGTCGTTCGGCGACGTCGCCGACGTGGTCTCGCGGCTGCGGTCGACCGGTTACCTCGCCGACGACGCCACCGCCACATCCACCTATCTCGCCGACCGGCTGGGCAAGCCGTTGCTCGTCGAAGGTCCGGCCGGTGTGGGTAAAACCGAACTGGCGCGAGCGATCTCGCAGGCGACGGATGCGGAGTTCATTCGCCTACAGTGCTATGAGGGCATCGACGAGGCACGCGCTCTCTACGAGTGGAACCACGCCAAGCAGATCCTGCACATCCAGGCGACCGGTAGTCGCGAATGGGACGAGGCGAAGGCCGACATCTTCTCCGATGAGTTCCTGTTGCCCAGGCCGTTGCTGAAGGCGATCTCGCGATCGGAACCGACGGTGCTGCTCATCGACGAGGTCGACAAGGCCGACGTCGACATGGAGGGCCTGCTCCTGGAGGTGCTGAGCGATTTCGCGGTGACCATCCCGGAGATGGGCACTGTGGCCGCGACCCGGCGGCCGGTGGTGATCCTGACGTCGAACGCGACCCGGGACCTGTCGGAGGCGCTCAAACGTCGCTGCCTCTACCTCTACATCGACTTCCCGGACGCCGTCCGTGAGCGGGAGATCCTGGCCTCGCGAGTGCCGGGCCTGTCGGATGCGCTGGCCGCCGAACTGGTACGTGTCGTCGGTGTGTTGCGCACCCTCGACATCCGGAAGAAGCCGTCGGTGGCGGAGACCATCGACTGGGCCAACACCCTGCTCGCGCTGGGCGCCGGCGAGTCGAGTGGTTCCGGCGGCGGCAAACTCGACGACGGCCTCATCGCCCGCACCCTGGGAGTGGTGCTCAAGCACCGACCGGACCTGAAGACGGCCCTCAAAGAACTCAAGCTGGGCTGATGTCGACCGACGGGTCCGCCGTGTCGGGTGCCGCGGGCACCGATGAGGTGCCGATGATCTCCCACCTCACCGGGTTCGTCGACGAGTTGCGCCGACGCGGAATGATCGTCGGGCCGTCGTCTCTCATCGACGCCGCGCAGGCGATGGAGGTGCTCGACCTCCTCGACCGGCGCAGTCTCCGTGAGGGGCTGGCGACCACGTTGATCAGTGACCAGATGCACCGCAGGGTCTTCGACACGATCTTCGACCTCTGGTTCCCCCTTGGCACCGGCGCGCGGACCGCGGTGACCGACCTGCCGCGCACACTGGACGGGGAGATCGACGTGGAGACGATGCGCGAGATGGTCGCCGACATGCTCGCCGACGACTCGGCCGATGCGGACGGCCGGCTCGACCAGATGATCGCGCTCATCGTCGATCGGCTCGGCCGCTATGACTCCACGCGTGGCGAGGCGTTCTCGGCTTATCAGGCGCTGTCGACGGTCAACCCGCAGACCCTGATCGCGCGGATCGCGGCGGCCATGGCCGGCGGGGGAGACGAGGACGGCTCGGGCGGCGACCGCCCCGGCACCGAACCCCTCTACCGTCGCGCCGCCCGCGCCCGGGCCGGGGAGCTCCGGGCCGCCATCGAGGCGGAGACGCAACGTCGGATGGCGGGGCGCAACGGACGCGAACGGGTCGCCGACTACGCGGTGCCGCCGCTGCCCGAGAACATCAACTTCCTCAGCGCGGGCGCGCAGGATCTCGCCGAGATCCGACGGACCATCCAGCCGCTCGCGCGATTGCTCGCCGCGAAGCTGGAGATCCGTCGTCGCCGATCCCACCGCGGTGCCGTCGATGTCCGCAAGACGCTCCGCGCCTCGATGTCCACGGGGGGAGTACCGATCGAGCTGAGCCATCGCAAGCCGCGGCCCGGCCGGCCGGAACTCGTTGTCATCTGCGACGTCTCGGGCTCGGTCGCCGGCTTCTCGCAGTTCACTCTGAGGCTGGTTTACGCACTGCGCCAACAATTCTCGAAAGTGCGAGTGTTCGCGTTCGTGGACACGGTCGACGAGGTCACCGACTTCTTCGACCGCGGCGCAGACGACGAGGACTTCGGTGCGAGCATGCACCGGATGATCACCACAGCGCGGATCAGCACTCGGGACGGCCATTCCGACTACGGCAACATGCTGCGCGGGTTCGTCGAGGAGTACGGCGAGTCGCTCACCCATCGCGGTGCGTTGCTGATCCTCGGTGACGGGCGGACCAACTATCACGACCCGCATCTCGGCGCGCTGCGTGAACTCACCGACCGTGCCCGGCACGCGTACTGGCTCAATCCCGAGGCGGAGCGCAATTGGGGCACCGGTGACTCCGCGGCCATCGAATACGCGGAGATCATCGAGATGTTCGAATGCCGGAACGCGACCCAGCTCGGCCGGGCGATCGCCGATCTGCTCCCGGTGTGATCGGCCCCGGGCCGGGCGGACACCCGGGGCCGACCGCGTAAACTCACACCTCATGGCCACCGACCGCCCGTTGCAACAGCAGCCGCGTGCACGCCGTATCGGCATCATGGGTGGCACATTCGATCCGATCCACAACGGCCACCTCGTGGCGGCCAGCGAGGTCGCGCATCGCTTCTCCCTCGACGAGGTCATCTTTGTGCCGACCGGTCGGCCGTGGCAGAAACTCGCCGAGGACGCCGCGGTGGTGAAAGCCGAGCAGGCACGTGCGGTGAGCCCGGCCGAGGACCGCTACCTGATGACGGTGATCGCCACCGCCTCCAATCCCCGGTTCACGGTGAGTCGTGTCGACATCGAACGTGACGGTGATACCTACACCGTCGACACACTGCGTGACCTGCGCAGCATGCATCCGGAAGCAGAGCTCTACTTCATCACCGGAGCCGATGCGCTCGAGTCGATCCTGTCCTGGCAGGACTGGGAGGAACTCTTCGAACTCGCCAACTTCGTCGGCGTGAGCAGGCCCGGGTATGAACTCCACGCCATGCACCTCGCGCAACACCTCGAGGCGCTGCCCCCGGACACCCTGCAGATGCTCGAGATCCCGGCGCTGGCGATCTCGTCGACCGAGTGCCGCGCCCGCGCAGCCCGCGGAAGACCCGTCTGGTATCTGGTTCCCGACGGTGTGGTCCAGTACATCGCCAAACGCAAGCTGTACCGTTCACCGAGGGCATCCTCGCCGGGCGTTTCTGCTCCCTGATCGATCTGGTGCGACCGATCGGTTGCGACCGCCCCGAAACCTCCGATGGAAGGACACCCGTGACTGCCACAGCCGAAGCGCTGGAGATGGCCAAGGTCGCGGCATTCGCCGCCGCCGACAAACTCGCGCATGACGTCACCGTCATCGACGTCTCCGAACAGCTCGTCATCACCGACATCTTCGTGATCGCCTCTGCCGACAGCGAGCGGCAGGTGACATCGATCGTGGACGAGGTCGAGGACAAACTCCGCGAGGCCGGGTACAAGCCGGTACGTCGTGAGGGCACGCGCGAGGGACGCTGGGCGCTGATCGACTACGCCGACATCGTGGTGCACATCCAGCACAGCGACGAGCGACAGTTCTATGCGCTCGAGCGGCTGTGGCAGGACTGCCCGATCATCGAGGTGGACGGCCTGGGATGAGCGGGGGACCCGATTCGCACGACACCGCGGTCGAGCGACTGACACCCGTGGTGCGGCGCCTCATCCTGTTGCGGCACGGCCAGACCGAATACAACGCCACCAGCCGCATGCAGGGGCAACTCGACACCGACCTCTCGGCCCTCGGGGTCCGGCAGGCAGCTGCCGCGGCGGAGGTGCTCGCCAAGCGTGCCCCGATGCTCATCAGGTCGTCGGATCTCGCGCGCGCCCGGGACACCGCCGAAGCGCTCGCGCGGAGCACCGGGCTGTCGGTCGACACCGATGAGCGGCTGCGTGAGACCCACCTCGGCGATTGGCAGGGGATGACCCACCACGAGGTCGACGACGTCATGCCGGGTGCGCGGCGGATCTGGCGCGACGACGCCGGTTGGCGTCCGCCGAACGGCGAGAGCCGGATCGACGTCGCGCGGCGGGCCGTGCCGCTCGTGGCGGAGCTGGTCTCCGATCTCGACGAATGGGGGACCGGCGACAATCCGGAGGCCCCGGTCGTGCTCGTGGCCCATGGCGGCGTCATCGCCGCACTGACCGCGGCGCTCCTCGACCTCCCGGAGACGTCGTGGCCGGTGTTCGGCGGGCTCGCCAACACCAGCTGGGTGCAACTGTCGGGTCACGGTGTCCCGGGTAGCCCGCCACACTGGCGGCTCGATGTCTGGAACGCGTCGGCCGAGAGCGCCGACGCGGCCGTCCAATGACCTTCCCGGTGGCGTCGTCCGGACGTTCCGAAGGCACGGTCCTGATCCTGTCCGACTCGTTGGCCTATTACGGCCCGTCGGGCGGGCTGGCCGCCGACGATCCGAAGATCTGGCCGAATCTCGTCGGTGCGGCCTGCGACCGCGAGGTACGGCTGTTCGGGCGGATCGGCTGGACGAGCCGTGACGTGTGGTGGGCGCTGACCCAGGACCCGAACATCTGGGCCGCGGTACCGGGCGCCGACGTCGTGGTCCTGGCGTTCGGCGGGATGGACAGTCTTCCCTCGCCGCTGCCGACCGCGGTCCGAGAACAGATCCGGTATGTCCGTCCGAACCGGTTGCGGCAGGTCGTCCGGGACGGATACCAGTGGCTGCAACCGCGGTTGTCCACGGTCGGTTGGCCGGTGGCCCTGCCTCCCACGGTGACGGTCGAATACCTGGAGAAGATCCGCGCCGCGCTGACTCACCTCCGACCGGATCTGCCGATCGTGGTGTGCCTGCCTCCCACGCATCGGAGTCCGTATTACGGCTACGTGCACAGTGGCCGCATCCCCACCACGGCCGCGATGGCCGAATGGGCGGGCGCGCACGATCTGCCGACCGCCGACTTCTACCCGGTCACCCGGGATGGGTTCTTTCCGGTCGGTGGCGGCATGAGCGACGAGATGAATCCGGACGGGATCCACTGGGGATACGAGTGTCATCGGGGCATCGCCGACGTCGTGGTGCCGGTGGTCGGCGACGTCCTCGACCGGCGCGCGGCCGGTCGGGAGGCGACCGGCTAACGTAGACGCGTGCCAGTCGTCGTCGTCACCGATTCATCGTCGCGGTTGCCGCACGCCGTCACCGATCACTACGGCATCCGGCAGGTACCGCTTCACCTCGAACTCGACGGCACCGACTACCTCGAGGGCGTCGACGACATCCCCGACGACATCATCTCCACGCCAGGCGTGACGACCTCCGGCGCCAATCCGCACGACCTCGGGATCGCCTACGAGGAAGCATTGGCCGCGAGCGACGGCGACGGTGTGGTGGCGGTCCACATGTCACGCAGGCTGTCGGGCACCTGGGGTGCCGGCCGGTTGGCGGCCGAGAAGTTTCCCGGACAGGTGCGGGTCGTCGACGCCAGGTCGGTGGGCCTCGCCGTCGGCTTCACCGCGATCGGTGCCGCCCAGGCCGCGGCCTCCGGCGCCGATCGGGACCGCGTGTACGAGTCGGCGATCCGGCAGGCCGCCACTGTCGACTCGATGATCTGCGTTCACCAGCTCGACAACCTCCGCCAGAGCGGCCGGATCAGTGCGGCCAGCAAGATGTTGGGCTCGGCGCTCTCGATCAAGCCGATCCTGCACATGGTCGACGGAATCCTCACGCTCAAGGAGCGCCACCGCACCTTCTCCAAGGCGCTCACCAAGATGGTCGATGCGGCCGTCGAGTCGGCCGACGGCAGGCCGGTGACTCTCGGCGTCCAGCACAGTGCGGCCCCCGAGTTGGCACGAGAACTGGCCGACCAACTGACCGAGCGGCTACGGGTCGTGACGTCGGAACTCATCGTCGACCTCGGGCCGATCCTCGGCTGCCATGTTGGCCCCGGGGCCATCGGGGTGGCGATCGCCACGGGCCTCGATCCCGTCGAGGTCTGAGAAGACCGACGCCGCAGGCCATTCACAGATCCGAATCCATCCACAGATCGGGTCGACCGGCCCGTTGGCGGCCGTCATCGGCGGTGTCGGTCCCTAGGCTCATCGGTCATGAGCACCTCTGCGCGACGACCCTCCTCCGGTGCGCCTGCGGTCGAGCACCGGGGCGCTCGCCGCTCCCGCTCCGCGCTGGACCGGCTGTCGCCGCCTCCCGTTGAGCAGCTCGCGCCACCGCATGCTCCTGACGTCGACGTCTCAGCCGTCTGGGATTCCGCTCCCGACCCTGCGGCCGACGTCGGCCCGGGCGCCCCCGCTCCCATCGACCAGCCGGTCGACACCGGTGCGGTGGACAGCCCGTGGGGGGTCGCGGCGGTGCCCACCTGGCTGGATCCCGTTCCGCCGGAAGAGCGCCCGCGATCCCGGATGATCGTCGGGGACAGTTTCGGCGAACCCGATCCGGACGAGCTGGACGAGGCGGGCCCGCGGCGGCGGTTTGCCGTCGCACCGCCCGCCGCGATCGCCCTGATCCTGGTCGGGATCGTCGCGTGTGCGGTGGCCGGGTTCACTTTGCTAGGGGGCGGGTCCGAGGACGCGACGACACCCGTTGCCTTTCCGACTGCGGCCGGGCCGACCGGTTCGGCGGCGGCGCCGGCCGCGTCGGTTGTGCCGCCGCCTGCCGCCGAGGACCTCGTGGTCAGCGTCGTCGGCCTCGTGCATCGTCCCGGCCTCGTCCGGCTGCGCGGGCAGGCGCGCGTCGCCGATGCCATCGACCGGGCCGGCGGTGCCCGCCAGGGTGCAGATCTCTTGTCTCTCAACCTGGCTCAGCGGCTGAACGATGGTGACCAGATCCTGGTCGGCTATGCCGGCAGCGGTGGACGGATGTCCATGCGCAGCGCCGTCGTCGGGCCGTCCGGTGCTGCCGGTGCAGCAGACCCGCCGTCCGCGGGGAGTGGCGGACCGGCAACCTCGGGCCCGACGGGCGGCACAACGGGCAAGGTGAATCTGAACACGGCGACGGAGGCACAGCTCGACGAGCTGCCCGGGGTGGGCCCGGTGACGGCCAAGGCCATCATCGGATGGCGTGACACCCACGGGCAGTTCGCCTCGGTCGAGCAACTCGGCGAGGTCGACGGCATCGGTCCGGCCCGTCTCGCGAAGCTGCGCGACCTGGTCACCGTGTGACGCGCCGGTCGATGGCGGGCGGGCTCATTCCCGCCGGCGACTACCGGTTGGTCGTACCCGCAGTGGTCGTGTGGCTGGTCAGTTTGATCGGGCTGTTCGGCAGGTCGGATTCCCTGTGGATGATCGTGATGGCCGGAGGCGCCGGATGCGTGAGCGCGGCGGCGTCGGTCCGACTCGGGTGGGCGAGCTGGGCGGCGGTGTCATTCGCGGTGGTGATCTGCGGTCTGGCGGCGGTGACGGCAGGGGCCCTCGCGATTCGTCTCGATGCGCGTGCGGCGCATCCGTTGTCGCACATCGACGGGAAGGCCCGGGTCACGGTCACGATCCGCGACGACCCGGTGACCCTCGATCCCGGAGCGCGGGTCCGGGTCCGCGTCGACGTGCACGCGGTCGCCGGTCGCGACTGTCGCCGTATCGGCGCCGAGCTGACCGGTGCGGCCGATGACTGGGCGGAAGTCATTCCAGGACAGCATGTTTCGGCTTTGGTGCGCATCAGCCCGCCTCGAGGTCACGACCTGATGGCAGCACGGCTGTCAGCGGTGTCCGAGCCGCGACTGGTCGGTCGCCCGCCACCGCACCAGCGTATGGCGGGCGAGATCCGGCAACGGCTGAGGGTGCTGTCGGCGCGCGCACTCGGCCCGGATGCCTCGGGTCTGTTGCCGGGGCTGGTCCTCGGGGACACGAGCATGCTCGGCGCGGAGGTGCGCGACGACTTTCGGGCGGCCGGATTGACCCACTTGCTTGCCGTGTCCGGCAGCAATTTCGCAATCGTCTGCGGGGCAGCCATAGTCGGAATCCGATCGCTGGGCGCGTCGCCGTGGGTCACGGCGGTGGTGGGGACGATCGTCCTGGTGGGTTTCGTGATCCTCGTCCGCCCGTCGCCGAGCGTGTTGCGGGCGGCGATGATGGGCATGGTCGGGCTGCTGGCACTGGTCGGGTCACGGCGGGCCCAGGCGATGCCTGCCCTCGGCGCGGCAACCGTGGTCGGGCTGCTGTGGTGGCCGGAATTGGCCGTCGCGCCGGGGTTTGCGTTGTCGGTACTGGCCACCGCAGGGTTGGTGCTCTGGTCCGGTGGGTTGCGAGATTGGTTGCGAGATCGGCGTGTTCCGCCGATGCTGGCCGAACTCGTGGCGATGGCGGTGGCCGCCCAGCTGGCCACCGCGCCGGTCATCGCGGTGCTCAGCGGGCGATTCAGCATCGTCGGGCTACTGGCCAACATCCTGGTCGTCCCGGTGGTCGGCCTTGTCGGCGTAGTCGGAACGGCGGCCGCCGTGGTCGGTGCCATCGGCGGGCCGGACGGGTTCGGCGCGGGCTGTGCCGAGTTGGTCATCCGAGGTCTGGGACCGGAGTTGTGGTGGATGTTGATGTGTGCCCGGGTGCTCGGGAGGTGGTCCTGGGCTGCCGTCCCGGTGCCGTCGGGCCTCGTCGGCGCGATTGTCGTGGCGAGCGGCCTCGCCCTGGTCGTCTTCGTGCTGCACCACCTGGCAAATCTGGCGACGCGTCGCCGTGAACTCGATGCGCGGGTGCCCGGTCGTGGCCGCGATGTCGGGCGGGTCTGGCACGATGGTCGCCGTGACGCAACGCCTGCACCTGCTGCTCGGGGACGACGACTTCTTGACGGGCCGGGTGATCACGGCGGTGGTCGCCGAACGGTCCGCGGCCACCGGTGGTGACATCCCGGTCACGCGGGTCCGGGCGGGCGACGTGACCGAGCACGAGCTCGCCGAACTGCTCAGCCCATCGTTGTTCGCGGAGGATCGCATCGTGGTGGTCGAGTCGGCCGCCGAGGCCGGCAAGGAGCCCGCGGCGCTCATCAGCGAGGCGGCCAAGGAGCTCCCCGAGGGCATCACCTTGATGGTCGCCCACACCGGTGGTGGCCGTGCCAAGTCGATGGTGCCGGCACTGAAGAAGGCGGGTGCGGTCGAGCACGACTGCGCCGGTCCCAAATGGCCATCCGAGCGCATCGATTTCGTCCGTGACGAGTTCCGGCGAGTCGGTGCGAAAGTCAGCAACGACGTCGTCGAGCAGGTCGTCGAGGGGGTCGGTTCCGAATTGCGGGAACTCGCGGCGGCCTGCAGCCAGCTGGTGGCCGACACCGGCGGCAAGGTCACCGTGGACGCGGTACGGCTCTACTACCAGGGCCGCCCGGAGATCACGGGTTTCGAGGTCGCCGACAAGGCGGTCACCGGCGATCGGGCGGGCGCACTGGAGTCGTTGGCGTGGGCCGAGCATCACGGGGTGCCTCGAGTGCTGCTGGCCGATGCCCTCGCGGAGGCGGTGCATGCGATCGCCCGCGTGCGGGCGATGGGGTCGATGGACCAGTACGCGGCCGCATCGGAATTGGGCATGCCGCCACGGCGGGTGAAGAAAGTGCAGGCGCAGGCCCGGGCCTGGGACTCCACCTCGATCGCGTCGGCGATCGTCGTGGTCGCCCAGCTCAACGGCGACGTCAAAGGACAGGCAGCGGACGCGGACTTCAGTCTCGAGCACGCGGTCGCGGCGGTCGCGGATCTACGTCCTGCTCGCGAACGCAGCCGACGGGACTGACAGGACGCAACTCACCCCGGTGACCGCGTGAATGTCACCGGGGTGAGCCGTGAAGAATTGGCTACAGCTGTTGGGGGCAGGTCAGAGCTTGTTGACTGCCAGCGCCATCGCCGACTTCTTGTTGGCGGCCTGGTTGGCGTGGATGACGCCCTTCGAAGCGGCCTTGTCGAGCCTCTTGCCTGCATCGGCGGCGAGCTCGGCGGCCTTGTTCTTGTCGCCGGCGTCGGCAGCCGCACGGAACTGACGGATCGCGGTCCGCAGCGACGAGCGCACAGCCTGGTTGCGCTGACGGCTCGCCTCGTTGGTGCGGATGCGCTTGACCTGCGACTTGATATTTGCCACGCGTGTATACCTCTTTGGTTCGGGTTGGTACTCGTTGTTCTGTTTCGGCGGCGAGCGTGTCGCGCCTGAGCAGTTCGGACCGGTCCGGATCGGGATGATCCTGCCGACACTGCGACAGCGGTCTACGTTACCAGTCGAGCTCCACAGCACCCAAATCGCGACTGCCGGCGCGGCCGGGCACCCCATCGCCAGACGATGCGCAAGGTTTTCCACCAACTAGGCTTCAACCCATCATGTCTGTTGTCTACGTACACATCGGCCTGCCCAAGACGGGAACCACGCATCTTCAGGACCGGCTCTGGCGCAACCGTGACCTGGCCATGCGGTCGTCCGGCCTCCTGTATCCGGGTGACGTCATCTCCGATCACTTTCACGCCGCGGTTCATCTGCAGCCTGAGCGCTACCTCGACTGGGTGGATCCGGCCTTCGCGCGCAAGTGGCCGACGTTGCTCGCGCAGATCAAGGCGTGGCCGCAGACCTCGCTGCTGTCTCACGAGCTCTACGCGACGGCGACGCCGGAGCATATCGCGAGACTGATGGACGATCTTTCTTTCGCCGACGAGGTGCACGTGATCGCCACGGTGCGTGACCTGGCGCGACAGCTGCCGTCAGTCTGGCAGGAGAATATCAAGAACCAGCGACAGGCGACCTTCGACGAGTTCCTGGCCTCGGTACACACCTCCGGTCCGGCCCTTCCAGGATTCGTCGCGCCGACCGACGGCGGCGTCGAGGAACCGTTCTGGGAGTTCCAGGACTACATCCGGATCCTCTCTGATTGGGCTCGCGCGGTCGGGCCGGAGCGGGTGCACGTGGTGACCGTGCCCGCGCAGCGCGACACGCCCGGCGACGGTCTGTGGGAACGATTTCTTCGGGTGCTCGAAGTGGACCCCGAAGCACTCACGATCCCGGTGCCGAGTCTCAACTCGTCGCTGTCGGCTGCCCAGGCCGACTTCCTGCGTCAGCTCAACCATCGCCTGCAGCCGTCTGAGGTGGCGTGGCAGCGATACGAGCGGGTCATCAAGGGGCAGGTGATCGGCGAGATCCTGTTTCGCGGTGCCCGGGGACTTCCGCGTGGTCTCACCGCTGATCAGCGGACCTGGGTTGCGCACACCGCCGACGAGATGATCGGCGAGGTGCGATCAGCCGGCTATCACGTCTCGGGTGAGCTCGGTGATCTGGCGGTGAGCTCAGAGGTTGCCGGCGACGAGCGGCCGCCGGCGGCCCAGGACGTCCTCGACGTCGCCCTCGACACGATGGCCGAGATGGTCAAGGTGGCGCCGCTGCCCGCGGTCGGCCCGAGATGGAAGACCCGCGCGATGAACATCGTGCGCCGGATTCGGCGGCGCGCACTGGGAGTTCGCCGCTCGCTGTGAGCCTGGCGTGTCGAACCGTCATGCCGAATCCGCGTTTTTGTAGCACCATGTCAAGTTATGAGTCCCGCGTCGACGTCCTCAGCGTCCACCAAGCGAGCCGCCACCAAGGCCGCCTCCCGCAAGTCGAACGCAACCGGAACGACCAAGGGTGCCAAGTCCGGCGGTACCCGTGGCGACGGTAAGGCGGCGCCCGCCGCCAAGGGGCGGGCGCGCGAGTCGGGTGCCACCGCCAAGCGCGCGAAGACTGTTGTGCGGGAACCGAAGGCGATCGACGACACGATCTTCACCGGATACTCGAAAGGCCCGTACGGCAAGGCTTTCGACGAGATGTTCGACGCCGACGGTGAGGTTCGGGCGCCTTACCGTGGCATCTACAAGGCGATGGCCGAGTATGACCGCGCCGATCTCGACGTCCGCGTGGACGCGCTCGGTCGCGCCTTTATCGACCAGGGCGTCACGTTCTCGCTGTCCGGCAAAGAACGGCCTTTCCCGCTCGACGTTGTGCCACGGGTCATTTCGGCGACGGAATGGACAAAGTTGGAGGCCGGGATCACCCAGCGGGTGCAAGCGCTCGAACTCTTCCTCGACGACATCTACGGCGAGCAGGAGATCCTTCGGGACGGCGTCCTTCCCAAACGCCTTGTCCACTCGTGCGAGCACTTTCACCGGCAGGCCGCAAACATCCGGCCACCCAACGGAGTTCGTATCCACGTTGCGGGCATCGACCTGATCCGGGATGAGAACGGTGACTTCCGGGTCCTCGAGGACAATCTTCGTTCGCCGTCCGGCGTCTCCTATGTGATGGAGAACCGACGAACCATGGCGCGCGTGTTCCCGGATCTGTTCTCGTCACATCGGGTCCGCGCGGTGGCCGACTACCCGAGTCACCTCCTGCGTGCGCTGCGTGCCTCGGCGGCCTTCAACGAGGCCGACCCCAACATCGTGGTGCTCACGCCGGGCGTCGCGAACTCTGCCTACTTCGAGCATTCGCTGTTGGCCCGCCTGATGGGTGTGGAACTCGTCGAGGGACGAGATCTGTTCTGCCGCGACAACATCGTCTATATGCGGACCACCGAGGGAGAGCAGCGGGTCGATGTCATCTACCGCCGTATCGACGACGACTTCCTCGATCCGATGCAGTTCCGGCCGGATTCGATGCTCGGGGTCGCCGGGCTGCTGAACGCCGCTCGGGCCGGCAACGTGGTGATCTCGAGCGCGGTCGGCAACGGCGTCGGCGACGACAAGCTCATCTACACCTACGTACCGGAGATCATCGAGTACTACCTCGGCGAGAAGCCGTCACTGATGAACGTCGACACGCTGCGGTGCTGGCTCGACGACGAACGCGAGGAAGTCCTCGACCGCATCGACGAACTGGTGATCAAGCCAGTCGAGGGCTCCGGCGGCTACGGCATCGTGTTCGGTCCGGACGCCACCAAGGCGGAACTCGACACCCTGGCGCGCAAGGTCCGCAACGATCCCCGCGGCTGGATCGCGCAGCCCGTGGTGCAGCTCTCGACCGTGCCCACCAAGATCGACGGTGACGTCCGGCCCCGCCATGTCGACCTGCGGCCGTTCGCGGTCAACGACGGTGAATCCGTCTGGGTGCTGCCGGGCGGGCTCACCCGCGTCGCCCTGCCGGAGGGCTCGCTGGTGGTCAACTCCAGCCAGGGTGGCGGCTCCAAGGACACCTGGGTGCTCGCGTCGTCCCGGTCGTCGGAGGAACGGGAACTCTCGGGGGCGAAGGTCGTCGACGCCAGCGGTGTGGCCGCCGCTCGGCCGGCCGAGAGTGCGCCGGACCCGCTGCACACCCAATCCCAGCAACAGCAGCAGGGACAAGAATCCGCGACGCGGCATCAGGGCATCGGCGCTACGCGGGGTGGGCTCGAATGATGCTGGCCCGCAACGCCGAATCGTTGTATTGGATCGGCCGGTACGTCGAACGCGCCGACGACATGGCCCGGATCCTCGACGTCGCGATCCACCAACTCCTCGAGGACGCGACGGTGGACGTGGACCGTCAGGCTCGCCTGGTCATCCAGGTGCTGGGTCTGGAAACACCCGACACCGACGACCCACTCGACGTGTGGACCCTCACCGAACGCGTCGCCTACGACAAGGATTCGGTCGGGTCGATCATCGATCTGATCCGCTCGGCACGCGAGAACGCCCGCGGTGCACGAGAAGTGACGTCCAGCGAGATGTGGGAGTGTCTCAACACCACCTACAACGGACTCGGGGATGCCGAACGACGTGCCCGGCGCCTCGGACCGCACGAGTTCCTGTCGTACGTGAAGAATCGGGCCGCGATGTTCGCGGGCCTCGCCGACGCGACCCTCAGTCACGACGACGGCTACCGCTACCTGCTCCTCGGGCGGTCGGTGGAACGGGTCGACATGACCATCCGAATGCTGCTGTCGCGTGCGGGGGACCGGGTCAGCTCGCCGGCGTGGGTGAGCGTCCTGGTGTCCGCGGGCGCCCACGACACGTTCCTGCGTACCTACCGTGGCGTCCTCAACGCAGAGAACATCGTCGAGTTCATGCTGGTCGATCGGCTCTTCCCGCGGTCGGTGTTCCATGCTCTGCGCGTGGCGGAGAGCAATCTGGTCGAGCTGGAGAAACGTCCGAGCCGGGTGGGTGCCCAGGTGGAGGCCCTCCTGTTGCTCGGGCGGGCGCGTAGCTCCCTCGAGTTCCTCGAGCCGGGCAAGCTGCTCGACGACCTGCAAGATCGTCTGATCGACCTCCAAGACACCTGTCGTGAGGTGAACGAGGCGGTCACCGCACAGTATTTCCACGTGTCGCCCTACGTGTCGTGGGCGGACGCCCGGGTCAGCGATGCCGAAGATCATGTCATCGAGGAGAGTGAGCTGTGAGCTGGCGTCTGCGCGTCGTCCATTCCACCGGATTCGCCTACAAGAGCCCGGTCACGTCGTCCTACAACGAGGCGCGCCTCACCCCGCGCAGTGACAACCGGCAGAACGTCATCGTGAACCGGGTGGAGACGGTGCCCGCCACCCGGTCCTATCGGTACACCGATTACTGGGGTAGCGCGGTGACCGCCTTCGATCTGCACGCTCCGCACGAGGAGCTCGAGGTGTCGGGTATGTCGGTGGTGGAAACCGAAGCGGGAGAACGTCCCTCCGAGAAGGTCACCTGGGACGAGATACGCGGTGGTTACGTCGCGGATCGCTACGACGAGATGCTCTCGTACACCACATACGTCTGCAAGAACCGTCAACTATATTCTGCGGCAAACCGATTGGCGAAGGGTCTCGATCCCGAAGACGCCGTAGAGGCGGTGTGTCGGTATGTGCACGAGGAGATGGAGTACGTCCCAGGTACCACCGGTGTGCACACCACTGCCGTCGATGCCTGGAACGAGCGTAAGGGCGTGTGTCAGGACTACGCGCACCTGACCTTGTTGATGCTGCGCAGTCTGGGGATTCCAGCCCGCTACGTGTCGGGATATCTGCACCCGAAGCCGAACGCGACGATCGACACGACCGTCGAGGGACAGAGCCATGCGTGGATCGAGGCGTGGACCGGCGGCTGGTGGGGATACGACCCGACCAACAACACCGGTATCAGCGAACAACATGTCTCGGTCGGCGTCGGCCGTGACTACTCCGACGTGTCGCCGCTGAAAGGCATCTACACCGGCGGCGGGGCAACAGATCTCGACGTCGTCGTGGAGATCACGCGACTGGCGTGAACACCGGCGGTGACCGGAGGAGGGCGCCCTTAGTGACACCCCGCCGGCGCTGTTCCTCAGGGACCGCGATGGGCGGTGTGCTGTCTTGAGGAGCGAGCGACACGTGGTCTCACCGCCAGCCGAAATCGGTGCGCAGCCGTGCGGCGACGATCTCGAAACGATCCTGGTCGAGGATCGCCCCCTCGCGGCGGATGCCGTGCTCGGCGACCATCAGAACGCGGTCGAGGCGGACGAAGCTCTCGCGGTGCCAGGAATCCCACACCCCCGTCCCGACCGAGATCCAGTCCGAGTCCTCGCGGTGCCAGTCCTTGCTGGAGAGCATGAGGCCGAGCAGGTGGGAACGGTCGGCGTCGTCGATGTCGCGTCCGACGACCAGTACCGGGCGGTCCTTGCCCTTGTCCGCGTCGTCTTCGAAGGGGACCCAGGTCCAGACGATCTCACCCGGATCGGCCGCACCGTCGAGGTCGGGCGAGTAGAGGATCTGCCGGGCCAACTCGTGTGTCGGATGCCCGGGCGGCGGACTCTGCGCCCCGCCGGCCTCGCTGTCGGCGGTCATGTCGGCTCCGGGGCGAAAAAGATTTCGGTGACCGCTTCGGCCGTCAGTGCGGCGGTCGGCTTCCGGTCGGGGTTCAGGTTGTGTCCGACCTTGTCGATCTCGACGACCCGCACGGGTGCCGGGATCAGTGCGACGGCCGCGGTGAGTTCGTCGGGGGTCGCGAACGGATCCGTGCTCCCGTGGACGATCACGGTGGGCACGGTGATCGAGGGGAGATGCTCGGTTCGGAGCCGCTCGGGCTTGCCCGGTGGGTGCAGTGGGTACGAGCTGAGCAACAGGCCGTCGGCGAGGTCGGGATTCTCGGCGACGGCCATCGATGCCTGTCGGCCGCCATACGAGTGACCGCCGACGATCAGGGGGCCGGCGGACTCCTCGCGAAAGGCGGCGCAGGCTGCCACGATGCCGTCACGGTCGGCGGCAGCCGTGGACGGACTCGGCGGTCCCTTGGGTCTCCGCTGCCGATACGGGAGGTCGATGCGGGCGACGACGAGCCCGTGGGTGCAGAGTTCGGCGGCGATCGCCCGCAGGATCACCGCGTGACGATTGCCGCCGGCGCCGTGCGCGAGAACTGCCACGCCGCGGCTCGGACCGGCTGGACGAGACACCTCGGCGACCACGCCGTCGGTGTCATGGGACGTCGTCTCAGGGGTGCTCGAGGCCATGTCCCTCACGGTAGCGGCGAGCGTCCACGTCGACAGCACGGTCAGGCATGAGAAACTGGTGTACAGATGCGGCCGCACCGACCGCGACCCATGCCACGCACGTTCCGAGGAGCAGTTCGATTCCCAACTTCGCCGACACCACCTTCACCGACCCTGCGCGGATCCGGAACTTCTGCATCATCGCCCACATCGACCACGGAAAATCCACCCTGGCCGACCGGATGCTGCAGCTCACCGGCGTGGTCGAGGAACGAGCGATGCGCGCGCAATACCTCGACCGGATGGACATCGAGCGTGAGCGGGGCATCACCATCAAGGCGCAGAACGTGCGTCTGCCGTGGAGTGTCACCGATGCCGACGGCTCGTCCACCGACTACGTGCTGCACCTGATCGACACTCCTGGCCACGTCGACTTCACCTACGAGGTGTCACGCGCTCTGGAGGCCTGCGAAGGGGCGGTCCTGCTGGTCGACGCCGCCCAGGGCATCGAGGCGCAGACCCTCGCGAACCTCTACCTCGCGATGGAGAACGACCTCACCATCATCCCGGTGCTGAACAAGATCGATCTCCCCGCCGCCGATCCCGATCGCTATGCCGCCGAGATCGCCCACATCATCGGCTGTGAGGCCGATGACGTCCTGCGTGTCTCGGGCAAGACCGGCGAGGGTGTCGGTGCCCTCCTCGACAAGGTGATCGACGAGATCCCGGCGCCGACCGGTGACGCCGACGCACCGGCACGCGCGATGATCTTCGACTCGGTCTATGACACCTATCGCGGCGTGGTCACCTACGTGCGAGTCGTCGATGGTCGCGTCGTCCCACGCGAGAAGGTCCTGATGATGTCGACCGGCGCGACACACGAACTGCTCGAGGTCGGCATCGTGTCCCCGGAGCCGAAACCGTCGAAGGGCCTCGGCGTCGGTGAGGTCGGCTACCTGATCACCGGCGTGAAGGACGTGCGCCAGTCGAAGGTCGGCGACACGGTCACCACCGCGCGCAACGGTGCCCAGCAGGCCCTGACCGGATACCGCGAGCCGCGGCCGATGGTCTACTCGGGGCTCTACCCGGTGGATGGATCGGACTATCCGGTGTTGCGTGAGGCCCTCGAGAAGTTGCAGCTCAACGATGCCGCGCTCACGTTCGAGCCGGAGACGTCGGTGGCGCTCGGCTTCGGCTTCCGCTGCGGATTCCTCGGCCTGCTGCACATGGAGATCACCCGCGAACGACTCGAGCGGGAGTTCGACCTCGATCTGATCTCCACGGCACCGAATGTCGTGTACCGCGTGATCATGGAGGACGGTGCGGAGATCACTGTCACCAACCCGTCGGACTGGCCTGCGGGCAAGGCCAAGCACATCTACGAGCCCATCGTGAAGATGACGATCATCGCGCCGAGCGAGTTCGTGGGCACCATCATGGAACTGTGCCAAACGCGGCGTGGTGAACTCGGCGGGATGGACTACCTGTCGGAGAGCCGCGTCGAGTTGCGCTACACCTTGCCGATGGCGGAGATCATCTTCGACTTCTTCGATGCTCTCAAGTCGCGGACCCGCGGGTACGCGAGCCTCGACTACGAGGAGTCGGGGGAGCAGGAGGCCGACCTGGTGAAGGTCGACATCCTGCTGCAGGGCGAGGCGGTCGACGCCTTCAGCGCCATCGTGCACCGCGACGGCGCCTACACCTACGGCAACAAGATGGCGACCAAGCTGAAGGAACTCATCCCCCGCCAGCAGTACGAGGTGCCGATCCAGGCCGCGATCGGGTCGAAGATCATTGCGCGCGAGAACATCCGGGCGATCCGCAAGGACGTGCTCGCCAAGTGCTACGGCGGTGACATCAGCCGTAAGCGCAAACTGCTCGAGAAGCAGAAGGAAGGCAAGAAGCGGATGAAGACGATCGGCCGTGTCGATGTCCCGCAGGAGGCCTTCGTCGCAGCCCTGTCCACTGATGCCGGCGGAGACAAACCGAAGGGGAAATAGTCTGATGAATCGTCGCGAGGTCAACCCGGTTCTCGCCGAGAGCACACTGCCGCATGGCCTGCCCGACTTCGCGTCGATCAACGACGGTGATTTCCTTCCCGCCTTCACCGAGGCGATGGCGACCCAGATCGCCGAGGTCGAGTCGATCGCCGACGACCCGCGCCCGGCCACGTTCCACAACACGGTCGAGGCACTCGAACTATCCGGTCGCGATCTGGCGCGAGCGAGCGGGGTGTTCTTCAATCTGGTCGGGCCGGACACGAATCCGGTGCGCAACGAGATCTCCCAGAAGCTCTCGACGCTACTCACCGATCACGCCAACACCATCGCGATGGACGGCCGCCTGTTCACGCGGATCGCCGATCTTTACGAGCGCCGGGATGACCTGGCACTGACCGAGGCGCAGGAACGACTGTTGGCCAAGCGATACCGCGAATCGGTCCGTGCCGGCGCAGGCCTCGGTTCCGACGATCAGGAGCAGATGCGGCAGATCTCGTCGCGGCTGGCCTGGTTGACCACGACGTTCTCGCAGAGGATCCTCGACGACACCAATGCCTCAGCAGTGCTGATCGACAACGAGGCCGAGCTCGACGGGTTGTCGGACGGGGAGATCCGGGCGGCCCGTCGGGCCGCCGCGGACGCGGGACACGACGCCGGATATCTGATCACGCTGGAATTGCCGACGAGTCAATCGGTGCTCACCTCGTTAACCGATCCCGCTGTGCGGCAACGGGTCTTCGACGCCTCGGTGCGCCGCTGCTCCCGCGCCAACGGCGATGACACGCGGGAACTGGTCCTGGAGATCGTGGGTCTGCGTGCCCGGCGCGCTCGGCTGCTCGGGTACACCGATCACGCCGAATACGTCATCGCGGAGGAGACCGCACCGGGCCCGGCATCGGTCACCGCCTTGCTCGGCGAGCTGACCGAATCCGCGATGCGGGCCGGCGGCCGAGAGCTGACGAGGCTGACGCAATTGGCCGACCACCACATCGGACCCGCCGATCTCACCTTCTGGCTGGAACGAGACCGACGATCGAAATCGGCTGTACCACTGGACGACTTCGCGAACTACTGTGAGCTGAACATGGTCCTGGACCGAGGCGTGTTCCATGCCGCGGGCGAGCTGTACGGACTGCGATTCACCGAACGGCTCGACCTGGCCGGTTATCACCCCGATGTCCGGATCTGGGAGGTGTTCAGCGACAACGGCCGAAGCATCGGTCTGTTCCTCGGCGACTACTACGCACGGCCGTCGAAGCGGGGTGGCGCGTGGATGAACAACATCGTCGACCAGTCGACGGTGCTGTCCACCCAGCCGGTGGTCGTGAACGTCCTCAATCTGACCAAGCCGGACGACGACAAGCCGTGCCTGCTCACGATGGATCAGCTCACCACCCTGTTCCACGAATTCGGTCACGCTCTGCACGGCCTGTTGTCGGCGGTCGACTATCCGTCGCAGTCGGGGACGTCGGTCCCGCGCGACTTCGTCGAGTTTCCGTCGCAGGTCAACGAGATGTGGGCGCTGCACCCGGACGTCTTGTCGCACTACGCACGTCATCACGAGACCGGGGACCCGATCCCCACGGAGCTGGCCGAAGCGGCGCGCGAGTCGGCGAACACCGAGACCGCTCACGGCACGATCGAATATCTGGCCGCCGCGGTTCTCGACCTCGCCTGGCACCGCATCACCGCCGACGACAGCATCGACGACGTCGAGGCGTTCGAACGCGCGGCGCTACGGTCGGCCGGCTTCGTCGGCGATCTCATCCCGCCGCGGTATCGCAGCGCCTACTTCAATCACATCTTCGGCGGTGGGTACTCGGCCGGCTATTACTCCTACATCTGGTCTGAGGTACTCGACGCCGAGACCGAGCAGTGGTTTCTCACCGAAGGTGGTCTGCAACGCAGCAACGGGCAGCGGTTTGCCGAGGCCACCCTCTCCCGAGGCGACAGCGTCGATCCGCTTGTCGCACACGAGAAACTGATCGGCCGCCGACCCGAGATCGGTCCGCTGCTGGTCCGCCGGGGACTGGGAGCGGTCGCCGGATAGCGCTGTTTGATCACGTCCCGGCATCTGATCGGCGACAATGGTGCGATGGGTGCCGATGATGTTGCCGCCACGAGGAAACTGCTGGACGAGAGGGCGCGAGACGCACTGGGCGAACTGATCCAGACGCGCCACCACCTCCATTCCCATCCCGAGCTGTCGAACCGCGAGGTCAAGACGTCGGCGCTGGTCGCGGATCGGCTGCGACAGGCCGGGCTCGACGAGGTGCACACGGGCATCGCCGGGCACGGTGTGGTCGGCGTCCTGCGCGGTGGTCGCAAGGGAGATCGCGTCGCGGGTCTACGCGCCGACATGGACGCACTGCCGGTCGCCGAGGCCTCCGGAGTCGAGTTCGCATCCACGGTCGTCGACAGCGAGTATCCGGGCGGTCCGTTCCCGGTGGCCCACGCATGCGGACACGACTGCCACACATCGACCGTGCTGGGCGCGGCGGACGTGCTCGCGTCGGTTCGTGAGGACCTGCCCGGGACGGTGATGTTCGTGTTCCAGCCGGCCGAGGAAGGGCCGCCGATCGACGAGGCGGGCGGGGCCAAGGCCATGATCGACGCCGGCGCATTCACCGACCTGCGCCCGACGATGATGTTCGGCATGCACGTCGCCCCACTGCCCAAAGGCGTCGTCGGCTATGGCATCGGCAACCAGTACGCGGCGTCGTGCCTGGTGAAGATCGAGGTGGTGGCCAAGCAGGTACACGGTTCGATGCCCTGGGCCGGTATCGATCCGATGCCTGCGGTCGCCGACATCATCTCCGGCGCAGGTCAGCTGTACCGCCAGGTACCGGCCACCGAAGCGGTGACGGTGTCGATCGGTCACGTCGAGGACGTCGGGCGGTTCAACATCATCGGTGAGCGGGTCACGCTGTGGGGCACCATCCGCTGCCTCGACGAGGCCTCCATGGGCACCGTGCAGGACAACCTCCGCCGCATGGCCGAGCATCACGCTGCGGCTTACGGGGCGAGTGCCACGGTCGAATACCTGCAGTACGTGCCGCCGCTGGCCAACACCGAGGAGTGGATCGACGCGATCCTGCCGACGGTGAAGCGGGTGATCGGTCCCGACCGTCTGGTGGAGATGCCCGGGATGCTCGGCTATGACGACATGTCGGAGTTCACCCGTGCATTCGGTGGCGCGTACCTGAACTTCGGTACCCAGGACACGCAGTTCGCCGGCACATCACTGGCGCCGGTCGAGGGCGGGCGGGGTATGGCGATGAATCACAGCCCCGCGTTCTACGCCGACGACGACTGCCTGGTCGACAGTCTGCGCATCCATGTCCAGGTCGCCTTCGACCATCTCGTGGGCGGCGTACCCAAGTGACCCGCTGATCCCTCGGACCCGATTGTGCCGCCCGGCCGTCAGTGGTGTGCGGGCTGGAAGGTCCCGTGACTCGCCGCCTCCTCGGCGCGGATCACATGCGTGACCGCGTTGATGAGTGCGAGATGGGTGAATGCCTGCGGGAAGTTGCCGAGGTGCTGTCCGGTCTTGGCGTCGATCTCCTCGGCGTAGAGCTTCAGCGGGCTGGCGTAGGAGAGCAGAAGTTCGCAGAGCGCCTTGGCGCGCGACAACTCGCCGATCTCCACGAGCGCCGACACCAACCAGAACGAACAGATGGTGAAGGTGCCCTCTTCGCCGGACAGCCCGTCGTCGGTCTCCTCCACGCGGTATCTCAGGACCAGTCCGTTCTCGGTCAGTTCGTCGGCGATGGCCAGCACGGTGTTGCGGACCCGGTGGTCGTCGGAGGGCAGGAAGCGCAGCAGCGGCACGAGGAGCAGGGAGGCGTCGAGTGCGTCGTCGCCGTAGCGCTGGGTGAAGACGCCGCGCGCGTTGACACCGTGGCCGAGTATGTCGTCGCGGATCTCGTCGGCGATCTCGGCCCATTGCCTGGCGTAGGACCTCTCGCCGTGCAGCGGCAAGGCGGGAACCACGATCGAGTGCCACCCAGCACATGGCCTTCGACGAGGTGAAATGCTTGGGCTCGCCACGCACCTCCCAGATCCCGCGGTCCGGCTTGTGCCAGTTCTTCACCGCCTCCTCGACCTGTGCCTTCAACACCGGCCACAACGTCTCGGGAACTGCCTCGCTGGACTTGGTGTTGAGATACACCGAGTCGAGCACGGTTCCCCAGATGTCATGTTGCGCTTGGTTGTACGCGCCGTTGCCGATGCGGACCGGTCGTGCGCCGTCGTAGCCCGAGAGGTGGTGGAGTTCCTCCTCCTCGAGGGTGCGTTCGCCACCGACCCCGTACATCACCTGCAGCGGGTGGTGTTGGGAATTTGTCACGCCGGACACGTCGGCGATGAACGAGAAGAAGTCGTCCGCCTCACGGTCGAGACCGAGCGTGTAGAGACCCCACAGCGCGAACGTCGAGTCGCGCACCCATGCGTAGCGGTAGTCCCAGTTGCGTTCGCCACCAGGGATTTCCGGGAGCGAAGTGGTGGCGGCCGCGAGCAGGGCACCGGTCGGGGAGTAGGTGAGACCCTTCAACGTGAGGCAGGTAGCGACGGTCGACCGGGACGTTCACGCCGTACGGCGCCAGTCGGAAATGGCCGGCGCTGCGATCGAGGATGGCGCCGAACACACTCGGCGAATCCGGCCGGGGCACACACATCCACTCGATGGACCCGTTCCGGGCGATCAGGCTCGGTGTCGGAGAGAAAGGCATAGTCCCCGATGGGCGGGAACGCATTGTGGGCCGCCGTGGCCGGCGAGAACGCCTTCGCCTCCGGCTCGATGAGAGTCGAACCCGGCCCGTGCGATGCGGTCGCGGTCGGCAGTGCGGTGACGGCGGCGTCTGCCGGGACGGTCATGGCTATATCATTGCGATCGGCCCCTGTTGTCGCCACTCGACCGGCGACCGGACTGTCGGGCGTTTTATTCAGACTGATCGAAACTCTCGATCGGTGTCCGATTCGGGCGAACTGCGGGAAGAGGTGAACGATGACATCGGTGAGTGCCTGGTGGGACAGCGTCGAGGAGTGGCTGACCGGACTGTCCTTCGTCCCGCAGCTGCTGGTGACCCTCGTCGTCGTCATCCCGTTGGCCGTCCTGATCGCCGCGGCCCTCAATCTGCTGGTCGATACGGTCTCCGATGTCCTCGACCGCAGGCGGTTCGCCGATGACGACGGGAAGGGGCTCTAGACCATGATCCGGTCCCGTGTGACCCTCGCACTGATCGCACTGATCGTGCTGGTGGTCCTCGCGTGGGTGCTCACCCGCTAGCACAGCGAACCGCGCACCCCAAATCATCCACCTGACATGCGCAGGACACCGAAACGGCATTGCTAGCGTTTACGCGTCCAAGGTTGTGCCGGGGGCGGACGGGCGAGGGCTCGGTGATCCCGGTGGAGGCGTGTGAGCCCGGGAGGATTGCGTGGCGAGATCCGTGGTTGTGCGGAGTTGGCGAAGCGCCGTGGTGGCGGCTGTCACACTCATGGCCATCACCAGTGTGACGGCGTGTGGAGCCGGCTCGACGGACGTACCCGGAGGGGCGGACATCTCGAGTGGCAGTCGGCATGTGAACCTCGTGGCGTACGCCGTGCCCAAGCCCGGCTTCGACGTCATCATCCCCGCGTTCCGGGACACCGACGCAGGCCACGACATCGGTTTCTCCCAGTCCTATGGCGCCTCGGGCGACCAGTCCCGCAAGGTGGCCCGGCGGGTGCCGGCCGACGTCGTCAACTTCTCGGTGGAGCCCGACATCACCCGTCTGGTGAAAGAGGGGGTCGTCGACGAGGACTGGAAGAAGCAGGCACCCGACAACAGCACTCCGTTCGGTTCGGTGGTGGCCCTCGTGGTGCGCAAGGGCAACCCGAAGCACATCCGCGACTGGGACGATCTCCTCAAGCCGGGAGTGCAGGTCGTCACGCCCAATCCGGGCAGTTCGGGATCGGCGAAGTGGAACCTGCTCGCCCCGTACGCCGCGAAGAGCGATGGTGGCCGCAATTCCCAGGCGGGTCTCGACTACGTCAGCGAACTCGTCCGGGACCACATCACGGTGGTGCCCAAGTCCGGCCGCGAGGCGACAACCGCGTTCGAGCAGGGGCAGGGTGATGTCCTGATCAGCTATGAGAACGAGGCGATCATGCTCAACCGGGCCAACTCGTCGGTGCCGGCCGACGAACAGGTCGACTACCTCCTCCCGCCGCAGACCTTCAAGATCGAGAACCCGGTCGCCGTCGTCAACACCTCCACCGACAAGGAAGCCGCCACGTCGTTCGTCGACTATCTCTTCACACCCGCAGCCCAACAACTCTGGGCGCAGGAGGGGTTCCGTCCCGTGCTGCCGGACGTGGTCGCGCGGACACGCGACCTGTTCCCCGGCGACATCGCGAAGCTCTGGACGATCAACGAGGTCGGAGCCGTGCTCGGGGAGGGTACTGCGGCAGAGAACGACGGCAAGGACCTGACCGGATGGAAGGCAGTCGACTCGGCACTGTTCGGGTCGAAGGGCGCGATCACCGAGATCTACAACGCGGGAGGCCGGCAATGAGTACGC
This sequence comes from Gordonia sp. DT218, assembly GCF_049847105.1. NCBI lineage: Bacteria > Bacillati > Actinomycetota > Actinomycetes > Mycobacteriales > Gordoniaceae > Gordonia > Gordonia sp. DT218. The sequence continues at coordinate 737,256 of NZ_JBNCNS010000002.1, forward strand.
AGACGGTTGACTCCACCCCGCCAGGAGGGTTCCTCGGGCGAAACCGGACGTTCAGCGGGGTGTCGCCCGCCGGGGTCGGTGTCGCCTGGCTGTGGCTCAGCGTGATCGTCCTGCTGCCGATCGCGGCGATCACGGCGCAGGCCTTCACCGACGGCTGGGGCGGGTTCTGGGATGCGGTCACCGACCCGAACGCGCTCGACGCGCTGTGGATCACCGTCCTGGTCTCCGTGATCGTCGCGCTCATCAACGTCGTGTTCGGTACGTTGATCGCCTGGGTACTGGTACGAGACGAGTTCCCGGGCAAGGGATTCGTCAATGCGATCATCGATCTGCCCTTTGCGTTGCCGACGATCGTGGCCAGCCTGGTGCTGCTGTCCCTCTACGGTCCGAACAGTCCGATCGACATCCAGCTCAATGCGACGAAGCCGGCCCTGGTGGTCGCGCTGACCTTCGTCACCCTGCCGTTCGTGGTGCGGCAGGTCCAGCCGGTGCTCATCGAGCTCGACACCGACGTCGAGGAGGCCGCGGCGGTGCTGGGTGCGGGCAACTGGATCATCTGGACCAAGATCATCATGCCTGCGTTGTTGCCCGCCATCCTGACGGGCGCCGGCCTCGCCTTCACCCGTGCGATCGGCGAGTTCGGCTCGGTGGTCCTGATCGGCGGCAACATCCCCGGTGACACCCAGGTGGCGTCGCAATACATCCAGCAGCAGATCGAGGTCGACGAGCCGGTCAACGCCGCGGCCGTGTCGGTGATGCTCCTGGTGATCGCGTTCGTCGCGCTGCTCGTCCTGCGGATCATCGGCCGCCGCCAGTCCGTGCGAGAGGAGCAGGATCGATGAAGGTCTCCAGAACCACGCGATACACGTTGCGCACCATCGCGCTTCTCTACGTGTTCATCCTGCTCGTCGTGCCGGTGGGGCTCATCTTCTGGCGGTCGTTCGAGCACGGCCTGGGTCAGTTCTGGGAGTGGATCACCACCCCGGCCGCCATCGCCGCTCTCCAGTTGAGCCTGCTCATCGTCGTGATCGTGGTGCCGCTCAACGTGATCTTCGGTATCGTGACCGCACTCGCCCTCGTCCGCGGCCGGTTCCCGGGGAAGGGCTTCCTCCAGGCCGTGGTGGACCTCCCGTTCGCGGTCTCCCCGGTGGTGGCGGGTGTTGCGCTGATCCTGCTGTGGGGCTACGGGGGATGGTTCGGCGGGATCGAAAGCACCGGATTCCGCATCATCTTCGGATTCCCCGGCCTGGTGCTGGCCACCTTGTTCGTCACCCTGCCGTTCGTGGTGCGCGAAGTGGAGCCGGTGCTACGTGAGATCGGTACCGAGCAGGAGCAGGCGGCGGCGACGCTGGGCGCCAACGGGTGGCAGACCTTCAGCCGGATCACGTTGCCCGCCATCCGCTGGGGACTGACTTACGGCATCGTCCTGACGATCGCCCGCGCACTCGGCGAATACGGCGCGGTGACGATGGTGTCGTCGAACTTCCCGGGTATCTCGCAGACCCTGACGCTCTTGGTGAACTCGCGTTACACCGATGACTACAACGAATTCGGTGCCTACGCCGCGGCGACGCTGTTGATGCTGGTGGCCATCCTCGTCCTGGTGGCGATGACGCTGGTCGAACGACGGGCAAAGGGTCGCTACGCCGATGCGAGCGAAACCTACACCGGCAGCACCGAGGCCGACGTCGAACCCGACCTCACCGTTCCCCACGGTCCGGCATCCATCGATGCCCAGCAAGTCGTGCAGCGCAAGAAAGGCATCTGACATGTCCATCTCGGTTATCGGCGCGAACAAACGGTACGGCGACTTCGCGGCACTCGACGACGTGTCGATCGACATTCCGGAAGGATCGTTGACCTCGTTGCTCGGACCGTCGGGCTCCGGCAAATCCACCCTCCTGCGGGCCATCGCCGGTCTGGACAGTCTCGACTCGGGCACCGTCATCATCAGTGGGAACGACGTGTCGGGGGCGGCGCCGCAGAAGCGCGACATCGGATTCGTGTTCCAGCACTATGCGGCCTTCAAACATCTGACCGTGCGCGACAACATCGCGTTCGGGCTCAAGATCCGCAAGCGGCCCAAGGCACAGATCGACGCCAAGGTCGACGAGCTGCTCGACATCGTGGGACTCACCGTGTTCCAGCGGCGCTTCCCGTCGCAGCTCTCGGGAGGCCAGCGTCAGCGCATGGCGTTGGCCCGTGCATTGGCGGTGGACCCACAGGTCCTGCTCCTCGACGAGCCGTTCGGTGCCCTGGACGCGAAGGTCCGCGAGGATCTACGAAAGTGGTTGCGGCGGTTACACGAGGACGTCAACGTCACCACCGTCCTGGTGACGCACGATCAGCAGGAGGCGCTCGACGTGAGCGACCGGATCGCCGTGCTCAACAAGGGTCGGATCGAGCAGGTGGGTGCACCGGACGATCTCTACGACCGTCCGGCCAACGAGTTCGTGGCGTCGTTCCTCGGATCCACCGTGCGCCTCAACGGTGAGCTGGTGCGTCCGCACGACATCCGGATCGGCCGCAATCCGGAACTGGCGCTGCCGGCGGCGGATGCCTCGCTCGACACCGGTGTGATCAAGGCGACGGTGCAGCGGGTGGTCCATCTCGGATTCGAGACCCGGGTCGAATTGATCGCGGCCACCACCGGTGACGAGTTCCTGGCACAGATCACGCGAGGCGATGCCAACGCGCTCAATCTGCAGGCGGGAGAGGCGATCTACGCCCGAGCGACGAAGGTGGCCGCGCTGAGTGAATCGTGAGTGGGTGAATCGCGAGTGGGTGAATCGTGTGCGCACGACTCCTGAGCTCGTGCCGTACGGGTGGAGGCCGCGGTCCAGTAGTGGTGGCACACCGCATCGACGATGTCGCGGTGGGCGCCCAGCGGCCCGGCGACCAGGGCGCCCGGTGCGTGGGCATCGAGCGCGGCCTCGACCCGTTCGGTGAGCAGTCCGGCGGACAGGAAGTAGGGACTCACCGCGATGCGATCCGCTCCGGCGGTGCGGAGTCGGCGTACCGCGTTGCGCAGCTGCTGTTCTCGTGGCCCGAGTTTGGTGGCGAACACCACCTCCACCGGACGGTTCAGCACGGTGGACAGCTCGATGGCCCGGCGTCGGACGTGACGATCGGCGTCCGGATCCGATGATCCGACGGCACTCAGGATGATACCGGTGCGCCGACCGGCAGGTTCGTCCAATCCGGCCTCGGACAGCCGGTCGGCCAGCGCATTCGCCAGCGGGGACGTTCCGATGACCTCGGATCGGATCACCATCCGATCACGCCGATGGTGCTCGGCGATGATCGCGGGAAGATCGATCTTCTGGTGATAGCCGGCCGCGAAGAGCAGCGGCACCACCACACAATCCCCGGCGATCTCGTCGAGCGCATCGCCGACCAGCGGTGCGTTCAGGTCGAGGTAGGCCAGTCGTACGTCGACACCCGCCAGCGCGGTCGCGACGGCGTCGCGCACGCGGCCGGCCGTCGCCGGGAAGCGCGCGTCGCGACTGCCGTGTGCGACCAGCAGCAGGGTAGGGGTCACCGGAATCGAATCCTCAACGGTCTCAGACGAGTTCGGGCGTCGCCGACAGGTGGAGATTCGCCAGGGCATCGCCGACGAGGCCGGCGCCGAGGGTGTTCCCGCCCTGCGGATCGATCAGCAGGAAGCTGCCCGACTCCCGGTTGACCTGGTAGTCGTCCGGCGCGATCGGTTCCGCGGTCTGGATCGCGATCCGGCCGATCTGGTTCAGCTCCACCGTGTCGGGGGCGTCGATGAGCGCGAGCGTCTGCTCATCGAACAACACCTCGAGTCCACCGACGATCGCCTGGGTGGTCCTGGTGCCATGTTTGAGCAGCAACCGGGAGCCCGGCCGCAGTGGCTTCTCGGCGAGCCAGCAGACCGTGGCGGTGAACTGCTGGGCAGGCTCCGGCGCATCCGCGACGGCAGCGATCAGGTCGCCGCGCGACACGTCCACGTCATCGTCGAGCAACAGCGTCACGCTGCGCCCGGTGTGGGCGGTGGTGAATTCGCCGTCGGCCGTATCGATCTGGCGGACCGTGCTGCGGACACCGGAGGGCAGGATGACGACCTCGTCACCGACCGAGACGCGCCCGGCCGCGATCTGCCCCGCGTAGCCACGGTAATCGGGATACTCGGGGGTACGCGGACGGATCACGTACTGGACGGGGAAGCGCAGCCCGACCGGCCGGGTATCGGCCACATTCGGGACCGTCTCGAGATGCTCGATCAGCGCGGGACCGTCGTAGTACGGCGTGTTCTCGGACCGCGTGGCGACGTTGTCGCCGTTCAGTGCCGAGACCGGGATGGCGGTCACCTGCTCCGGCGACCATCCCAACGAGCGCGTGAGTTCGCCGAACTCGGCGGAGATCTGCGCGAAGGCTGCCTCCTGGTCGTCGACCAGGTCGATCTTGTTGACCGCCAACACGAGCTGGGGCACGCCGAGGAGGGCCATCACCGCGGTGTGACGACGGGTCTGGGCGACCACACCATTGCGTGCGTCGACGAGCAGGATCACCAGCTGGGCGGTCGACGCGCCGGAAACCGTGTTCCGGGTGTACTGCACGTGGCCCGGGGTGTCGGCGAGCACGAATGACCGTGCCGGCGTGGCGAAGTAGCGGTAGGCCACGTCGATCGTGATGCCCTGCTCGCGCTCGGCGCGCAGGCCGTCGACGAGCAGCGAGAGGTCGGGACCCTCGAGGCCACGGTCCACCGACGCCTTGGTGACGGCGTCGATCTGATCGGCGAGAACCGATTTGGTGTCGTAGAGCAGCCGGCCGACGAGCGTCGACTTGCCGTCGTCGACGCTGCCCGCGGTCGCGATGCGGAGAAGGTCGGGAGCATGTGACATCAGAAGTATCCTTCGCGTTTGCGGTCTTCCATCGCGGCCTCGGAGACCCGGTCGTCGCCGCGGGTCGCACCGCGCTCGGTGAGTCGGGAGGCGGCCACCTCGGCCAGCACAGCGTCGTTGTCGGCGGCGTCGGAGAGCACGGCGCCGGTCGACGATCCGTCACCGACGGTCCGGTAGCGGACCCTGCGGCGCTCGACGGTCTCGCCCTCGCGCGGACCGCCCCACGAACCGGAGGTCATCCACATGCCGTCGCGCAGGAACACGTCGCGCTCGTGCGCGTAGTAGATCTGCGGCAGCAGCACCTGCTCGCGGCCGATGTAGCGCCAGATGTCGAGCTCGGTCCAGTTCGACAGCGGGAACACGCGGACATGCTCACCCGGCGCGTGTCGACCGTTGTAGAGATTCCACAGCTCTGGGCGCTGCCGCTTCGGATCCCATTGACCGAAGGCGTTGCGCAGGGAGAAGATCCGCTCTTTGGCCCGCGACCGCTCCTCGTCGCGACGTCCGCCGCCGAAGACCGCGTCGAAGCGGTTCTCGGTGATCGCGTCGAGCAGCGGGATGGTCTGCAACGGGTTGCGCACGCCGTCCGGGCGTTCGGTGAGCCGACCGTCGGCGAGGTAGTCCTCCACCTTCGCCACGTGCAGGCGCAGCCCGTGCCGCTCGACCACCTGGTCGCGGAACTCCAGCACCTCGGTCAGGTTGTGGCCGGTGTCCACGTGCAGCAGCGAGAACGGTAGGGGAGCAGGCCAGAAGGCCTTGAGCGCCAGGTGCAGCAGCACCGTGGAGTCCTTGCCGCCGGAGAACAGGATCACCGGCCGCTCGAACTCACCGGCCACCTCACGGAAGATGTGGATGGCCTCGGACTCGAGAGCGTCGAGGGTGGTGAAGTCGTCGGTGTCGGCCTCGACCGCGGAGGCGCTGGTCGCGGTGGCGTCGGCGATGGTCATGCGTGGAGCCCACATTCTGTCTTGGCGCGACCGGCCCAACGGCCACTGCGCGGATCGGATCCGGGTTCGGGTTTGGCTGTGCACGGGGCGCAGCCGATCGACGGATAGCCGTCGTCGACCAGCGGGTTGACGAGCACCCCGTTGGTGTCGATGTAGTCCTGCATCGTCTCGTCCGACCACGCGGCGATCGGGTTGATCTTCACCAGCCCGAATCCCTCGTCGAAGGAGATGAGCGGTGCATTCGCACGGGTCGGCGCCTCCACTCGGCGGATGCCGGTGATCCAGGCGTCGTACTGCGAGAGACCGGACTTGAGCGGGACGACCTTGCGCAGGCGGCAGCACTCACCCGGGTCGCGGGCGAACAGGTTGCGACCCAACAGTTCGTCCTGCTCGGCGACGCTGTGCTCTGGAGTCAGGTTGACCATCTCGACGCCGTAGACCTGCTCGACGGCATCGCGGGTGCCGATGGTCTCGGCGAAGTGATAGCCGGTGTCGAGGAAGAGCACCTTGAGCTTCTCGCCGTGCAGTTGGTCGGTGTCGACATTCTTGCTGGCGAGATCGACGAGCGCCGCGTCCTGCATGTTGGAGGCGACGACGAAGTTGTCACCGAAGGTCTCCGCGGTCCAGCGCAGCAGTTCCTCGGGGGTCGCGTCCGCCCCGAGGTCGCGCGCGCCCGCCTCGGCGATGGCACGCAACTCGTCTTCGGTGTGGCGGCGACCCGTCGCGGTGGTGGGCGTGCTCATCGCAAGGCCTCCTCATCCGCGCGAACGGCCCACTGGGCGAACCGTTCTCCGTCTTCTTTCTGATCCACGAAGTTGCGCACCACGCGGTCGATATAGTCACCGAGTTCGGTGGACAGGACCTTGTGTTGCCGCAGTTTGCGGCCGAAACCGGCATCCTGGCCGAGGCTTCCGCCGAGGTGGACCTGGAACCCGTCGGTCTGGTCGCCGTTCTCGTCCTCGACGAGCTGACCCTTGAAGCCGATGTCGGCCACCTGCGAGCGTGCGCAGGAATTGGGGCAGCCATTGATGTTGACGGTGATCGGGAGGTCGAGATGGGAATTGATGTCGGCCAGGCGCTCTTCGAGCTCGGGCACCAACTTCTGGGAACGCTTGCGCGTTTCGGTGAACGACAGCTTGCAGAACTCGATGCCGCTGCAGGCCATCAGGTTCTGATGCCAGTTCGACGGCCGGGCGGACAGGCCCAGTGCGCCGACCTCCTCGATGATCTGCTCCACCTTGTCGTCGGGAACGTCGAGGACGACCAGCTTCTGGTACGGCGTGAAGCGGATGCGGTCGGAACCGACACGCTCGGCGGCGTCGGCGATGGCGGTGAGGATCGTGCCGGAGACACGACCGGCGACGGCAGCGAACCCGACGGAGTTGAGCCCGTTCTTCAGGCGCTGGACGCCGACGTGGTCGCGGGGACGGGTGAGTGTTTCGGGGGCCGGGCCGTCGATCAGCTTGCGGCCCAGATACTCGTCCTCGAGGACCTGACGGAACTTCTCGATGCCCCAGTCCTTGATGAGGAACTTCAGGCGTGCCTTGGCACGCAACCGGCGGTAGCCGTAGTCGCGGAAGATCGCGACCACGCCCTCCCACACGTCGGGTACCTCGTCGAGCGGAATCCACGCACCGACCCGCTGCGCGAGCATCGGGTTGGTGGACAGGCCACCGCCCACCCAGAGATCCAGACCCGGTCCGTGTTCGGGGTGGTTCACGCCGATGAAAGCGACGTCGTTGGTCTCGTGCGAAACGTCCTGCAGTCCGGAGATGGCCGTCTTGAACTTGCGCGGCAGGTTCGAATACTCCGGGTTACCGATGTAGCGACGCACGATCTCGTCGATCGCCGGGGTGGGATCGAGGACCTCGTCCACCGCATCACCGGCGAGCGGGGAGCCGAGCACCACGCGCGGGCAGTCGCCGCACGCCTCGGTCGTCTTGAGTCCGACACCTTCGATGCGTTCCCAGATGGTCGGGACGTCCTCGATGCGAATCCAGTGATATTGGACGTTCTCTCGGTTGGACAGATCGGCGGTGTCCCGGGCGAACTCGGTCGAGATCTGGCCCAGGGTCCTCAGCTGCGCCACATCGAGCGCGCCCGCATCACAGCGGATGCGCATCATGAAGTGGCTGTCTTCGAGGATGTCGATGTTCTCGTCGCCGGTCCAGGTGCCGTCGTAGCCTTCGGCGCGCTGGGTGTACAGGCCCCACCAGCGCATCCGGCCGCGCAGGTCCTGCTTGTCGATCGACTCGAACCCCTGCTTGGCGTAGATGTTCTCGATCCGGGCGCGCACGTTGAGCGGGTTGTCGTCCTTCTTGATCTGCTCGTTGGGATTCAGTGGCTCGCGGTAACCGAGCTTCCACTGGCCTTCCGCGCGACGCTTGGTCGGCCGGGCCTTGCGGGCCGGGCGCTCGCCGCGGGCCGGCCGGTTGCCTGCAGGCGTTGCGGGCTTCGATCCGGCGGCGTCATCCTTCGCAGCGGGCTCTGTGGCCGCATTCGAGGTGGTCACGGAAAGATCGTCGGTGGTGGACGTCATGAAGTCTCCTGAGCCGACGCAGCAAGCGTCAGCATTCACATGGAAGTGGGCTGGAAACGTGCTGGCATACCCGCGGCTGAGCGGGGACTTCTCGGGGCCGACCTGTCGTCAGGAGACAGTGAGCACGTCGTCTAAGGACGACAGAATGCGCTGCAGACGCGCTTGAGATCGATGTGGCGTCGGGCTGCGAGCCACACCCCTGAGGAAGTCACGCCGTTCATAGTGCCACGCTGCCCCTTGCCTCGTCTACTTGGGGTTATTTTCCCTCACGATGAGGGAAAGCCCTGTCGGGAGGTCTGCTCCTAGAAGTCAAGGCGCTCGGGGCGGGAGGTATTCCCGCTGTCCGGAGGCATCGCCGGCGGCCGATCGGCGTGGTCCGGTTCTGACGTGGTCCGGTTCCTGACGTGGTCCGGTTTCTGGCGTGGTCACGGTCACACCGTGCCGGGCGAGCATGATGGAGGAGTGAAGGTCGAGATGGAATCGGGCACCGATGGCGTCGTAGGTGCCGCGTGTGGCGCGGTCGACGCCGCGACGCCGCTCGGCCTGTATCTGCACGTTCCGTTCTGTGCGACGCGCTGCGGATACTGCGACTTCAACACGTACACAGCGGGCGAGCTGGGGAGTTCGTCGTCGCCGGAATCCTGGCAGGAGGCCGTCGACCGCGAGCTGAGAAGTGCTGCGCGACTGATGAACCCGACTCGACCGATCTCGACGGTCTTTGTCGGCGGGGGTACCCCGTCGCTGTTGGGTGCGGCGGGTTTGTCGAGGCTGCTGAGCTCGGTGACCGAGTACTTCGATCTCGCCGACGATGCCGAGGTGACCACCGAGTCCAACCCGGAATCGACGTCGCCGGAATTCTTCGAGGGGCTGCTCGGGGCAGGGTTCAACCGCATCTCCCTCGGTATGCAGTCCGCCGCTCCGCACGTGCTGGCAACCCTGGATCGCACGCATACGCCGGGCCGTGCGGTCGCCGCAGCCCGCGAGGCGACCGCTGCGGGGTTCGACCACATCAATCTCGACCTGATCTACGGCACGCCGGGAGAGACCGACGACGACCTGCACTCGAGTCTGGATGCCGTCCTCTCGACCGAGGTGGACCACGTCTCCGCGTACGCCCTGATCATCGAGGACGGCACCGCTCTGGCCCGGCGCATTCGGCGCGGCGAGTTACCTGCCCCCGACGATGACGTCCTCGCCGACCGGTACCGCATTCTCGACGACCGGCTGTCGACGGCGGGTTTCGACTGGTACGAGGTGTCGAACTGGTCGCGGTCGCGCGCCGCGGAATGCCGGCACAACCTGGCGTACTGGTACAGCCACGACTGGTGGGGAATCGGACCGGGCGCCCACTCGCACGTGAACGGCGTGCGGTGGTGGAACCTCAAACATCCGGCACGGTATGCGGATTCACTTGCCGCCGAACAGCTCCCGATCGGTGGACACGAGATCCTCACGTCGGAGGACCGACATCTCGAAGCGGTGATGCTCAAGGCGCGTTGCCGCGACGGGCTGGGGGTCGACGAACTCACCGCAGGTGAATATCAGCGGGCGGCAGAGTTCATCGACGACGGACTGCTCGAACACGTGGGCAGCGTCGGTGCCCGGCTCGTGCTCACCGACGCGGGCCGATTGCTTGCCGACCGTGTGGTGCGCGAGATCCTGGTCGCCGGCTGACGGCCGGCCGAAATCGACCGTGGTCTCACCATTCGGGAGGCTGCCGGCCCGCCACCGGGACCGTCCAGCCGGTACTGCGTGCGCCGCGCCGGTGCATGCCGCCGGCCGACTCCCGTCCCGGGGATGGGAGCTCCGCCGTGTCCACCTGGTCCTCCACCGGCGCTGCCCCGGGATCGAGGTCGAGATCGAGCGCGTCGAGGTCGAGCATCCGGGCGTGGATGATGTGACGGTTCCGCAGCGCGGACCGTACGGCCCGGTGCAGTCCGTCTTCGAGATAGAGCTCTCCGTGCCATCGGACAACGTGGGAGAACAGGTCGCCGTAGAACGTGGAGTCCTCACTGAGGAGCCGGTCGAGGGCGAGCACCGTGGTGACCGTGGTCAGCTCGTTCAGGCGGAACTGCCGGGGCGGGATCTTCGCCCATCCGCGCGCCGACAATCCGTGGTCGGGATAGGGCTTACCCTCCCGCACCCCCTTGAAGATCATCCCGGAACTTTCTGAAGATTCGCCGGCACGGTGATGGTCACCGGCGCACGGCCAGGCGCGAAAAAACTGTTTGAGCGAGTTTCGCGCCACGGTTCGTAAGATGGACGTCACCTACTGTATGGCAGAGTGCTGTGCCGGGAGGAGTGTCGCGTGTCGAGTACTGATGATCGTCGATTCGAGATCCTGCGCGCGATCGTGACGGATTTCGTCGAATCGCAGGAACCCATCGGTTCCAAGGCGATCGTCGATCGCCATCAGCTCGGGGTGTCGAGCGCCACCGTGCGCAACGACATGGCGGTCCTCGAAGCCGAGGGGTACATCGCCCAGCCCCATACGAGTTCCGGACGTGTGCCGACCGACAAGGGTTACCGGATGTTCGTGGACCGGATCAGTGAGGTCAAGCCCCTGTCGGCAGCCGAGCGTCGCGCCATCCTGTCGGTCCTCGATTCCGGTGTGGATCTCGACGACGTGCTACGACGCTCGGTCAAACTGCTCGCCCAGTTGACGCGACAGGTGGCGGTCATCCAGTACCCGGTGCTGTCGACGGCCACGGTGCGGCATCTCGAGGTGGTGTCGTTGTCGCCGTCCCGGTTGTTGTTGGTGGTGATCACCGACACCGGTCGCGTCGAGCAGCGGATGGTGGCGCTCAGCGACGACCTCGTCGAAGACGATTTCGTGCGGTTGCGTGACATGTTCTCCGCGGCTCTCTACGGGAAGCGGCTCGAGGCGGCATCGGCCGCGGTTGCCGAGGTGGCGAACGAGGCGCCCGATGACATCCGCGACGTGGTGATCAACGTGGCCACGGTGCTCGTCGAGACACTGGTGGAACGCGGCGACGACCGTCTGGTGCTGGGTGGCACGTCGAATCTGGCCCGCGCCGCGGCGGATTTCACACCGGTCGTCGGCGGGATGGACTCGGTGCTCGACGCCCTCGAGGAGCAGGTCGTGGTGCTGAAGCTGCTCGCCACCACCCAACGGATGGGAGGGGTCACAGTCCAGATCGGAGAGGAGACCCAGACCGAGAACCTGCGTGGTACCTCGGTTGTCTCGACAGGGTACGGTGCATCGGGCACGGTGTTCGGCGGCGTCGGAGTGGTCGGCCCCACACGCATGGACTATCCGGGAACAATCGCGTCGGTCGCGGCCGTTGCCAAGTACGTAGGCGAGGTCTTGGCCGATCGCTGACCTGTGTGGCCGCCACCATGCGGCCCCGGTCCGACAGAGATGCCGACAGCCGGCCACGACCGCAGACGCCGACCATCAGCAGACCAAGTGTGAGATAGAGGACCGAGACGACCGTGGCACGTGACTACTACGGAATCCTGGGTGTCGCCAAAGGCGCCACCGACCAGGAGATCAAGCGCGCATATCGCAAGAAGGCGCGGGAACTGCACCCCGATGTGAATCCGGGTGAGGAAGAGCGTTTCAAGGAGGTCAGCACCGCCTACGAGGTGCTGACCGATCCCGAGAAGCGCCGCATCGTGGACGCGGGCGGAGATCCGCTGGCCGGTCCGGGTGCGGGCGGCTTCGGCGGGGGATTCGGCGGCAGCGGCGGTCTCGGTGACGTCTTCGAGGCGTTCTTCGGATCCAGCGGTGGTTTCGGCGGCGGCGGATTCGGGTCCGGTCGAGGCCCGCGCAGCCGGGTGCAGCCGGGTGAGCCTGCTCTGGTGGCCGTGGAACTCGACCTCGAGGAGTGCGCCGCCGGGGTCAACAAGGAGATCACCGTCGACACCGCGATCCTCTGTGACCTCTGCAAGGGCTCCGGGACGCACGGCGATTCGAAGCCGATCAGCTGCGACACGTGCAACGGCGCCGGCGAGATCCAGGCGGTCCAGCGGTCGTTCCTCGGTCAGGTGATGACCGTTCGCGAATGCCCGACCTGCCACGGCGTCGGCGAGGTGATCCCGGACCCCTGTCGCAAGTGCGGTGGCGACGGGCGCGTGCGTTCCCGCCGGACGATGACGGTCAAGATCCCGGCCGGGATCGAGAGCGGGATGCGGGTCCGCCTTTCCGGGCAAGGTGAGATAGGCGCGGGCGGCGGACCTGCCGGTGACCTGTACGTCGAGGTCAGTGAGCGCCCGAACGACGTGTTCATCCGCGACAAGGATGACCTGCACTGCACCATCCGGGTGCCGATCGTCGACGCGGCCCTCGGCGGCTCGATCGACATCGACACCATCCTCGACGGCACCGCTCGCATCACCATCGCTGCGGGCACCCAGCCCGGGCAGGTGGTCAAGGTGAAGGGCCAGGGCATGCCGCACCTGAACACCGGGGTGCGCGGCACTCTGCACGCTCACCTCGACGTCGTGGTGCCGACGAAACTCGATGCGGCCCAGACCGAGGCCCTGACCACCTTCCGCGACGCATCCGACGATCGCGTCGAGGTGGTCACGACGGCGACCGGTGCGGCAGCGGGCGGATTGTTCTCCCGGCTGCGCAACGCCTTCGCCGGGCGTTGACGACCGGAGCCCGTGGGTGAGTCCGCCGCTGTTCTGGGTCGACGAGGTGCCACGTGTGGGCTCCGACGTGACCCTGTCCGGTCCGGAGGGCCGACACGCGGTGACCGTGGCACGCGTGGCGGTCGGTGAGGAGGTCACCGTCGGGGACGGACGCGGCTCCACCGCATCGTGTGAGGTGAGCGCGATCACCGCGAAGGACACCCTGGTGGCGAGGGCGCACACCTACGGATATGCCGAGCCGCCTAGGCCACGTGTCACGGTGGTGCAGGCATTGCCCAAGTCCGAGCGTTCGGAGCTCGCCGTCGATCTGGCGACCGAGGCGGGCGCCGATCGGATCGTGCCGTGGCAGGCCGCCCGGTGCGTAGCCCGTTGGACGGGGAAGTCGGAGAAGGGCCACGCGAAGTGGTCCGCCGCCGCGTCGGCGGCTGCCAAACAGAGCCGTCGGGCCTGGATTCCCGAGATCGCCCCGTTGGCGTCGACCACCGACATCCGGGCGAGATGTGCCGACGTCGTCGCCGCGGGCGGTCTGGTCGCGGTCCTGCACGAACACGGTGTGACGCCCCTGCGTGAGCTACCGCTGGCGGACGCGACCGAACTGGTCCTGGTGATCGGTCCTGAGGGCGGCCTCGACGACATCGAGATCGCCGACCTCTCGGCACTCGGCGCGGCCTCGGTGATCCTCGGACCAGAGGTGTTGAGGACGTCGAGTGCGGCCGCAGTGGCGCTCGGCGCGGTCGGTGTGCTGACGGATCGGTGGGCACGTCGTTGAGGCGAGCACGCAGGTGAAGAAGTGTCGGGCGCACCGCGTCAAGGTCGAATATGGAAGTGCACCATCGCAATTCGGGCACGTCTATCACCCTGTCAGTGGAGTCGGGCCGACTGACCCCGTGCGTGCGGTGGTTCTGGTGCACGGGGGCTACTGGACCACCGAGTTCGGCCTGACCATCGAGACCGCGATCGCACGGCAGTTCGCCGAGCGCGGCGCCGTCGTGTGGAACGTCGAGTACCGGCGCGTCGGCGAGAACGGCGGCGGCTGGCCGAACAGCGGCCGTGACGTGGTCGCCGCGCTGCAGGCACTCGACGGTCCTGTTCGCGCCGCTTTGCCGGCGGAGATGTCGGCACAGGTGGACTGGGGCTCGGTGGCCGTGGTCGGGCATTCCGCGGGCGGACAGCTGGCCGTGTGGTCGGTCGCACAGCTGGGGGCACACACCGATTCGTGTCAGATCAGCACGGTGATCGCGCAATCGGCGGCACTGGACCTGGAGTCCGGCGCCGAGCGTCCGTCGATCCGGGGCCTGATGGGCCGCCCGTATGCCGAGATCCCGCATCGATACCGCGAGGCATCACCCATCGCGCAAAAGCCGTTCCCTGCGCATGTCGTCGCTCTCCACGCGGAGGACGACACGGCGATCCCCGTCGAGTCGAGCCGGCGGTACGTCGACGCGGTGACCGCCAGGGGTCAATCGGCCGAACTGGTCGTGGTCCCGGGGGAGGGGCACGACGCGTTCGTCGATCCGCGAAGCGCCTCCACCCGGCACACCGTGCGGCTGCTGGGCATCTGATTACCTGGTTCACGTTTCTGGTGGTCGCCAACGGCATATCTTGAGAAAGTCGCGGACAGTCCAGCTGTAGCGCGACGGAGGTGAGCGCGACGGCCTTGCGTACGAGGTCAGTATCCGGTCCGGCCCTGGGAGGTCGCGATGCATCGCCTCAGGTCCGGGTCGGTCGGTCGGTTGCTCGTCGCGGTCGGTGTCGCGGCCGCGTCACTCTCGCTCGTGTTCGGTGCCGAATCCACGGCCGTCGCCGCGCCGTCCCCGCCCACCAAGTGGCTGTGCAGTCCGGCCATGGCATCGGATCCGTGCGATATCCCTCAGGACACCACCGATTTGCTGACCGGTCGGGTCACCGCGCCGGCGCCCGTCGCCGAATCCGCGAAGCCGGTGGATTGCTTTTACGTGTATGGGACCGCGACGAACTCGCTCGCGCTCAACGCGGATCTCGTTGCGTCGCCCGAGATCCAGGCGGCCGGCAAAATACACGGGGCACGATTCAACCGGACGTGTCGTATGTTCGCGCCCGTCTACCGGCAGGTGTCCTTACCGGCTGCGGTCCCCACCAATCTCGGCCTC
Organism: Gordonia sp. DT218; assembly: GCF_049847105.1. NCBI lineage: Bacteria > Bacillati > Actinomycetota > Actinomycetes > Mycobacteriales > Gordoniaceae > Gordonia > Gordonia sp. DT218. Next base: position 752,359 of record NZ_JBNCNS010000002.1, read on the forward strand.
GCCGAACCGTTCAGGATCGCCTATCGCGATGTCCGCAACGCCTGGCGGGAGTATCTCGCTCAGGCGGGCAACCGAGGCGTGATCTTCATCGCCGACTCGCAGGGCGCTTTCCAGCTTCGCAAGCTGATCCGCGAGGAAGTCGATCCCCGGCCGGTGCTGCGTCGCCGCGTCGCCGGCGCGTTCCTGATGGGCGCCGATGTGACCACCGCGCGAGGCAGTGCGGTGGGCGGGGACTTCCGCCACATTCCGGTGTGTACTCGCCGGGGCGAGTACGGGTGTGTGATGGCGTATTCGTCGAACATCGTCTACCCGCCGGTGTCGTTGCTGGGCAACAGCACGCTCGATGTCTTGTCGCGGTCGGCGGGATTGCCGAACGGGCCGCAATACCAGGTCGCGTGCACGGACCCGGCGGTGGTGAGCGGCGACCACGCGCCGGTCGGCATCACGGTGCCGAGTGAGCCGTTCCCGCCCGGGTTCGGCGCGGGCTTGTATGCCTATACCTGGTTTCCAGAGGCCTGGCCGACGTCGTCGTCGACCTGGACGACCGGCCGCGGGCGCGGGGTCGGTAGCTGCGATGAGGTGTACGGGATCCGCGAGTACCACATTCGGATGGTCCGCCCACAGCCGATCAACCAGTTGCCGTTACTCGACACCCACACGCTCGACTTCAATTTCGGGTTCGACCGGCTCGTCGGGATCGCCGCCCGACAGGCCGCGGACTGGCAATCACACTCCCACTGAGGGACGGGCAGGTGCCTTGCGCGGCCCGCCGGAATATTGCCTGCTGGTGCACGGTTCAATCGCGTTAGACTGGCTACATCCCGGCGTACCGATGCGCCGCCACGACCCCCTAGGAGTGATTGCATACGTGAGTGACGACAACCCCGACCTGAGCGCGCCGACCAGTCGGACTCTTGCGGGTCGATCTGTCACCTCCAACGTGGAAATCTCTCCCGAGGTGGTGTTCGGGCTGCTCGGGACCAGTGACGTCAACCTCCGCACCCTCGAACAGCTGCTGCCGGCAGACATCCACGTGCGTGGCAACCAGGTCACCCTGACCGGTGTGCCCGCCGACGTCGCGGCATCCGAGCGGGTCGTCGCCGAACTCGTCGATCTGGTCGGTCGCGGCACCCCCCTGACGCCCGACCTCGTCCGGCACAGCGTCTCCATGCTCTCCGAGGGAACCGCGGAATCGCCCGCTGACGTGCTGTCGCTCGACATCTTGTCGCGACGGGGCAAGACGATCCGGCCGAAGACCCTGAACCAGAAGAAGTATGTCGACGCGATCGACAACAACACGATCGTGTTCGGCCTGGGTCCGGCCGGTACCGGCAAGACCTATCTGGGGATGGCGAAGGCCGTCCAGGCCCTGCAGTCGAAGTCGGTCAACCGCATCATCCTGACCCGGCCCGCGGTCGAGGCGGGGGAGCGGCTCGGCTTCCTGCCCGGCACGCTCAGCGAGAAGATCGACCCATATCTGCGACCGCTCTACGACGCGCTTCACGACATGATGGATCCGGAGTCGATCCCGAAGCTGATGGCGGCCGGGGTCATCGAGGTCGCGCCGCTCGCATATATGCGCGGGCGGGCACAGCCCTTGTCGACCCGAGTACTCACTCCGGAAGGTTTCCGGCCCATCGGCGATTTGCAGGTCGGTGACGCGGTCATCGGTTCGGACGGCACACCCACCGAAGTGCTCGGCGTCTACCCACAGGGTTTCAAGGACATCGTGCGGGTCACCACCCAGGACGGCGCGTCGACTCTGAGCTCGACCGACCACCTCTGGTCGGTCTACACGCGGTCGGATCGTCGCCGTGGCAAGGGCCCGCGGGTGCTGGCTGCCAAGGAGATGATCGGGAATCTGCGCGCGGCGCATTACCACCGCTACGAGCTGCCGCTGCTGGCTGCGCCGGTGGCCTTCGATGCCCAGCCGGTGCCGTTCGACCCCTACGCGCTCGGGTTGATGCTGGGCGATGGGTGCATGGCCGGCATGACGACGCCGTCCTTCACGACCAAAGACCCGGAGCTGGTCGACGCACTGGTGGACGCCGTGCCAGGCATTCGCGCGCGGCGCAAGACCGAGATCGACTATGTGCTCAACCGGATCACCACACCGGGCGAGGTGATCACCATCGAGAATCCCGTGACCGGTGCGATGCGTGCGACGGGACTCTGGGGCACCAAGTCGTCGACGAAGTTCGTGCCGAAGCAGTACCTTCTCAACTCCGCTGAGGTACGGCTGGCGGTACTGCAGGGTCTCCTCGACACCGACGGCGGTCCGGTCGGTCAGGCAGCGCGTACCTGCCGCGTCCAGTACACGACCGTGTCCGACCAGCTCCGTGACGATGTGATGTTCCTCGTTCAATCGCTCGGCGGCATCGTCTACACACGCACGCGTGCTGCAGAGGGACGGACCCCGGGCAATGCACGTGGGCGCGAAGTGCTGTACCGCCATGACGCCCACGTGCTCGACATCCGACTCCCGGAGGGCGTTGCACCCTTCAGGCTCGGCCGCAAGGCCGCGCGGTATGGCGCGGACGGCTCCAAAGCACCCAAGCGCTACATCGAGAGCATCGAATCGGTGGGTACCGAGGAGGCGGTCTGCATCAAGGTCGCCGCCGAGGATTCGTTGTATGTCACCGAGGACTTCCTGCTGACACACAACACGCTCAATGACGCCTTCATCATCCTCGACGAGGCCCAGAACACCACGGGCGAACAGATGAAGATGTTCCTCACCCGACTGGGTTTCGGGTCCAAGGTCGTCGTCACCGGCGACACCACCCAGGTCGATCTCCCAGGTGGGGCACAGAGCGGACTCACCGCGGCGACACGGATTCTCGACGGTATCGACGACATCCACTTCTCGCACCTCACCAGCGCGGACGTGGTCCGACACCGGTTGGTGGCGGACATCGTCGACGCATACGGACGGGCCGAGGAGAACTCGCGCGTCGGCGGGCGACTGCGCGACGCAGACAACCTGCAGGGCAACCGGGCGGCTCGTCGGGCCGCCTCGCACGGACGTCGCTCATGAGCATCGAACTGGCCAACGAATCGGGTGTCGAGGTCCCCGGGGACCTGATCATCGAGTCGGCACGCTTCGCCATCACCGCGATGGACGTCCATCCGGCCGCGGAACTCTCGGTGGTCTGTGTCGACGAGGACACGATGGCCGACATGCACATGCAATGGATGGATCTGCCCGGCCCGACAGACGTGATGAGCTTCCCGATGGACGAGCTGGTCCCGGGTGGGCGGCCGGATGCCGCGGAACCGGGGCCGGCGATCCTCGGTGACATCGTGTTGTGCCCGGCGTTCGCCGCTCAGCAGGCGAAGTCGGCGCGGCGCTCGTTCGAGCACGAGCTGTCGATGCTGACGATCCACGGAGTGCTTCATCTGCTGGGCTATGATCACGCCGAGCCGGATGAGGAAAAAGAGATGTTCGGCCTCCAGAACCGAATCCTCGAGGATTTCTACGCGGCGCGGCATCGCCGGGCGCAGCAACAGCGACAGTCCGATCGGGACACCCAGTTGCTGACCAACATCGGCTTCGCCGAGACCGCCCGGCCCGAGAACATTCAGGCCGAGGACGAGTGACGGTGCCCGACGACGTCTGGTTCGTCGTGGCGGCACTCGTGCTGATCCCGGTCGGTGGACTGTTCGCCGCCGTCGACGCGGCCATCACCACGGTGTCCATGGCGCGCGTCGAGGACATGGCGAAGGAGCAGCGCGCCGGTGCGGTGCGCCTGATCGCGGTGTTGCACGGGCGGGCCACCTATGTGGGCCTCGCCGTGCTGATGCGGGTCATCTCGGAGACGGCGGCGGTCGCCCTGATGGCCCTCGTGCTGACCGACTGGCTCGGCGTCGGCTGGGGTCTGTTCGCGGCGATCGTCGGGATGGCGGTGGTGTCGTTCGTCGCCGTCGGCGTCGGGCCGCGAACCCTCGGTCGGCAGCACGCGTACACGATCGCGCTGTCGTCGGCGATCGTCTTGCAGGGCATCGGATTGCTGCTCAAACCACTGACCCGACTGCTCATCATGGTCGGCAACGCCGTGACGCCCGGCAAGGGATTTCGCAACGGGCCCTTCGCCACCGAGGTGGAACTTCGCGAGGTCGTGGATCTCGCCGAGGCCAGCGGTGTGGTGGCGGCGGACGAGCGCCGGATGATCCAGTCGGTCTTCGACCTCGGCGACACCAACGCTCGCGAGATCATGGTGCCCCGACCGGAGATGATCTGGATCGAGCAGGACAAGACCGCGGCCCAGGCGATGAATCTCGCGGTGCGGTCCGGACATTCGCGCATCCCGGTGATCGGGGAGAACCCCGACGACATCGTCGGCGTCGTCTATCTCAAGGACCTCGTCGCCGAAGGAGGCCGTTCGACGTCTGCGCACGTGCACGACTTCATGCGCGAAGCCGAGTTCATCCCGGATTCCAAACCGCTGGACAAGGTCCTGGCGGACATGCAGCGCACACGCAACCACATGGCACTGCTCGTTGACGAGTACGGCGGGATCGCGGGGCTGGTGACCATCGAGGACGTCCTCGAGGAGATCGTCGGTGAGATCACCGACGAGTACGACACCGATGAGGTGGCGCCGATCGAAGAACTCGAAGGCGGGTCCTATCGGGTGTCGGCGCGACTGCCCGTGGAGGACCTGGGCGAACTCTTCGGCCTCGACATCGACGACGACGAGATCGAGACCGTCGGCGGGTTGCTCGGCCTCGAACTCGGCCGGGTGCCGCTGCCGGGTGCCCGGGTCGAGTCGAACGGGCTGCTGCTCGTCGCCGAGGGCGGCCCGAACCGGCGAGGCCGCCAGCGCATCACCACCCTGCTGGTCAGCCGGGTCGACCACCCCGAGGCCGGCGACATGTCGGCCGAGGGTGACCGCGATGACACCGACATGCCCACGTCCGATCCGGCCGAATCCGACCGCGGTGCGGAATACTCGATGTCCAGCCGTGGGCGTTCACAGGTCCGGGAGCAGGTCCGACGACACGGCGACGACACAACGGGTGACACCAGGAGCGAGGACCGAACGTGACCGGACCGTCGAGCGGAAAGCCCGAGTTGTCCGACGAGGATCAGAAGCTGGTCGTCTTGGCGCGGGGCGCACTCGCCCGCGCCGAGAGCTCGTCGGCGGCCGCCGTCCGCGACGCCGACGGCCGAACCTATGCCGGCGCGCCCGTGGCCGCCGAGACGTTGACACTGTCCGGCCTCCAGGTCGCCCTCGCGAGTGCGCTGTCCAGCGGCGCCCAGGCCTTCGAGGCGGCCGTCCTGGTGAACGGCGCCCCCGACGACCCTGGCCTGGCAACCCTCGCCGAGTTCGGCTCGGACGCGTACGCGGTGCACACGGATCTGTCGGGGACACCGACCGGCCGTCAGGACGCGCACCGATGACCGGGTTCCGGTCGGGATTCGTCTGCTTCGTCGGTCGGCCGAACACCGGAAAATCCACCCTCACCAACGCTCTCGTCGGCGAGAAGATCGCGATCACCTCGAACCGGCCGCAGACCACCCGGCACACCATCAGGGGGATCGTCAATCGCGACGACGCCCAGTTGATCCTGGTCGACACCCCAGGTCTGCACCGGCCTCGGACACTGCTCGGCCAGCGACTCAACGACCTCGTCCGGGACACCTACTCGGAGGTCGACGTGATCGGCGTGTGCATCCCGGCCGACGAGGCGATCGGGCCGGGCGACCGCTGGATCGTGTCGCAGGTCCGGCAGATGGCCCCGCGCACCACGGTGCTGGGCGTGGTCACCAAGATCGACCGCGTCACCCGGGATCGCGTCGCCGCGCAACTCGTCGCGTTGTCCGAACTGCTCGGCCCCACCTCCGAGGTGGTCCCGGTGTCGGCGAGGTCGGGTGCCCAACTCGACATCCTGACCGACGTGCTGGTCGGCCAGATGGAACCCGGCCCCGCGTTCTACCCCGACGGTGAGCTCACCGATGAACCCGAGGAGGTGCTGATGGCGGAATTCATCCGCGAGGCGGCCCTCGAGGGTGTCCGCGACGAGCTCCCGCACTCCCTCGCCGTGGTGATCGAGGAGATCATCCCGCGTGAGGAGGACAAGGAGGGGCAGGGGCCGTCGATGGTCGATGTGCACGCCATCCTCTACGTCGAGCGGGACAGCCAGAAGGGCATCATCATCGGCCATCGAGGTGCCCGGCTGAAAGAGGTCGGCACCGTCGCGCGAGGACAGATCGAGAAGCTGCTCGGCACCAGGGTGTACCTGGATCTGCATGTGAAGGTGGCCAAGGACTGGCAACGGGACCCGAAGCAATTGGGGCGCATGGGCTTCTGACGCCTGCGGCCCGCCGTCGGTGCGAATGAGTCGAGAGGGAGTTCGGATGGGGCGGCACGAAACAGGCGTCGAGGCGGACCCGAGCGGGCCCGGCGGGCGCGAGGTCTCCGTATACTCCGCCGCCGACCACGCGGCACCCGAACACGATGCGGCGGCGGGGACCACGATCGCCGGTGTCCTGCGTTCACCGCGATTCTGGCTGGCACCGCTGTTGCTCGTCGTCGTGATCATGTCGTTCATGGCGGCGCTCTACATGGGCGCGGTCGCGGACCCGCAGCGCAACCTGCACGATTTCCCGATCGCTCTCGTCAATGAGGATCGCGGCGGTGACGTCGACAACCCGGATGGCGGTACCACGAAACAGAACTTCGGCGACCAGGTCGCCGAAGGGGTGATCTCGACGGCGGCCAAGAGTGGGATCGCGGTGGAGAAGGTCGACCGGACCACCGCCCTCAACCGACTGAACTCCGGCAAGGCCTACGGCGTGGTGGTGATCGGCCCCAACTTCACGAATCGCGCGGTGAGTCTCGGCCGGGCCGCGGTGCTCGAGGCCAAACCCGACCCGATGGCGATCGACGTGTTCATCAACCGCGGCTCCGGAACCTTTGCGTCGGCGGTCACCACGACCTTCGCCGACGAGATGTCGGAGCAGGTCAACGCCCAGGTCGGCGAACGCCTCGTGGACACCGTCCGACAGAGCCTGGTCAAGGCCGACGTGTCGTTCTCGGGGGCCGCCCAACTGGCATTGTCCAATCCGGTGGATGTACGGATCGTCGAGCCCACCCCGTTGCCCGACGGATCCGGAAACGGGTTGTCCGCGTTCTACTTCACGTTGTTGCTCATCCTGGCAGGGTTCACCGGCGCGATGATGGTGAGTGTCGTGGTCGACGGCATCCTCGGTCAGACGCCCATCGAATACGGCCCGTTCTATCAGCTCCGACAGCGGCTCGCGATCTCTCGCTGGGGAACGCTCGCGACCAAGTGGACCATCATGGTGCTCGTCGCGGTGATCCAGTCGGCACTGTTCATCGCGGTATGTACGGCGGTCGGTACGTCGTTGCCGAATGCGTTCGCATTGTGGATGTTCTCGGTGCTGGTGATCACCGCGGTCGGGGTGTCGGCGAGTTCGATGATGGCGGTGTTCGGCAATCCCGGTCTCATCCTGAACCTGGTGTTCTTCGTGATCCTCGGTCTCCCGTCGTCGGGTGGCACGGTGCCGCTGGAGGCGAGTCCGCGACTGTTCGCCTGGATCGCCGCGGTGGAACCGATGCACCTGGTCTATCTCGGTAGTCGCGCCATCCTCTATTTCGACGCGGATCTCGACGCCGGACTGGGCCGGTCGATCATCCAGTGCGCGATCGGTCTGCTGGTGGGTGTACTGCTCGGTCTGGGCGGCACCAAGCTCTACGACCGCAAGGGCTGGCACAGGTTCCCCGGCGGGATGACATTGTCGCCGCGGCTGCGCAGGCTGGTCGACGGCGATGGACCCGCCTCGATCACCACACCGTCCCCCGCACACGTCGCCGCGGTGGGTGGTCATGAATCGCCGCGGCCTCCCGAGGCGCCCGGCCCGCCGGCCGCGTCTAAGACACCAGAGGTCACACAGGCACCAGAGGACCCTGGACGCATGTCGTAGTGGGGTGCTGTCGGTGCCCGGTGGAACAATGTCCCAGTGAGGTTCTATCGGGATGAGGCCGTGGTGCTTCGCCAGCACAAGCTGGGCGAGGCCGACCGCATCATCACGCTGCTCACCCAGGACCACGGCCTGGTGCGTGCCGTGGCCAAGGGCGTCCGTCGGACCCGCTCGAAGTTCGGTGCCCGGCTCGAGCCCTTCGCTCATGTCGACGTGCATCTCTATCCCGGCCGCAACCTCGACGTCGTGACCCAGGTGCACACCCTCCATGCCTTCGCCGATGCCATCGTGGCCGACTACGGCCGATACACCACGGCGTGCGCGGTGCTGGAGACCGCGGAGCGGTTGGCCGGTGAGGAGCGCGCACCGGCCGCGCAGTTGCACCGACTCACGGTCGGCGCCCTGGAGGCACTCGCCGAACACCGCCGCGCCAACCAACTCATCCTCGATGCCTACCTGCTGCGCGCGATGCACTGCGCGGGATGGATGCCGACGCTCGACGTGTGCGCCCGCTGTACGCAGCCGGGACCACATCGGGCGTTCCATGTGGCGGCCGGTGGTGCGGTGTGCATCCACTGTCGGCCACCCGGATCGGCCACCCCGTCACCAGGGGTGCTCGACCTGATGGATGCCCTGTTCCGTGGCCAGTGGGAACACACCGCCGAGGCCACTTCGTCGATGCAGCGCCAGGCGAGCGGGCTGACCGCCGCCCACCTGCAGTGGCATCTCGAACGTCAGTTGCGAACCCTGCCGCTCATCGAACGCGAAGCACCTCATAGGCTGGTGGACACCGCGTGAGAGGAGACGGTTGATGGCGTTACGACCCGGCTCGCGATCCGGGAAACGACAGGCCGCACCGGAACCACGAGCAGACCGCACCCCCATACGCCCACCCGACCCGCACCCGAGCGGCGCGCGGCCACCACGGATTCAGCCCGAGCTGATACCGCAGCACGTGGCCCTGGTGATGGACGGCAACGGCCGCTGGGCGCAGGACCGAGGACTGCCCCGCACCGAAGGGCACAAGCAAGGCGAGGCGGTCCTGATGGACACCGTCTGCGGATGTATCGAACTCGGCGTCACCTGGCTGTCCGCGTACGCGTTCTCGACGGAGAACTGGTCGCGCAGCCCAGAAGAGGTCCGTTTCCTGATGGGCTTCAACCGTGACGTGATCCGCCGTCGGCGTGACGAGATGCACGAGATGGGCGTCCGGGTGCGCTGGGCCGGCCGCCGACCGCGCTTGTGGCGCAGTGTGATCCGCGAACTCGAGGTTGCCGAGGAGATGACGAGGGACAACACCGTGATGAACCTCACGATGTGCGTCAACTACGGCGGCCGCGCCGAGATCGCTGATGCGGCAAAGGAAATCGCCCGCCGTGCCGCGGCCGGTGAGATCGATCCGGATCGGATCACCGAGGCGTCCTTCGCCCGTTATCTCGACGAGCCCGACATGCCCGACGTCGACCTCTTCCTGCGCCCGTCCGGCGAACAGCGGATCTCGAACTTCTTGCTGTGGCAGTCCGCGTACGCCGAGATGGTGTATCAGGAGAAGCTCTTTCCCGACTTCGATCGTCGTGACCTGTGGGCGGCGTGTCTCGAATACGCGTCGCGGGACCGACGATTCGGCGGCGTGATGCCGACATGAGCGACGTCGCATCGGGATCCGAAGACCTTCCGACCCGGGTGGCCCGCCTCGTCGGTGAGATCGGTGACGTCGGTGACGGGGATGCGGATTCGGTGATCGTGCAGGTGGGTCCGACCCGTGCGTCGTTGCGCGTCCTGACCCTCGCGGACGGACTCGACGTGCTCACCATGACCCAACTGGTCGCGGTCAACCTGCCGAACACGTCCGCACTCCGCGACGACGTGGAAGGCGCCGACGCCCGTCTGAGTTTCGGTGCATTGCGCAGATCCGACCCGGAGGGTGTGACCACCGATGTGCTGCAGTACTACACGTTCCCGGCCGGGACCCTCGACGACGTCCCGCTGCTGACGGTGCTGCACATCGTGTTGTCGGCGGGAGCCGACATCGCTCGCCGTCTCTCGGGCGCCTAGCCCTTCGCAGCGCTCGCCGGCCCGGCAGCGCTTGCGGGCTCGCTCCCCGTGGGTCGACAGCGGTGAACGGCAGTCAGTTCGCCGCCCGGCAATCGGCGCAATAGCCGAAGATCTCGACGGTGTGGTTGATGTCGGTGAAACCGTGCCGTGCGGCCACACTCGCGGCCCACTTCTCGACGGGCTCCGCCTGCACCTCCACCGTCGTACCGCAGCGACGGCACACGAGGTGGTGATGATGTCCGGACGAGCAGTGGCGATACCGCGTCTCGCCCGAACCGTCCCACAGCACGTCGATCTGCCCGGACTGGCTCAATGCCTGCAGATTTCGGTACACGGTGGTCAGCCCGATCGACTCTCCGCGGGCCTTGAGTTGATCGTGGAGTTCCTGCGCGGAGACGAAGTCGTCACCGGCGGCGAGCGCGTCGGCGATCGCCGCTCGCTGCCTGGTCGACCGGACGCCGGTCACCGGGCGGTCCGGACCGGCGGTCATTCGGCCACCGTGCCCGCGTCCAGGACCGTGCCCGCGTCATCGGGAATGATCTCGGCCGCCGAGTCATCGGGGACCTCCATCGCGTGCGCCAGCGCGTCGGTGACGATGTGGGCGAGGTGGTGATCGACGAGTTCGTAGACGATCTCCCGACCCGTCCGGTGGCCGCGCACCACACCGGCATCCTTGAGGACGCGGAGATGCTGGCTCACCAGTGGCTGGCTGACCTCCAGAGCGCCGACGATCTCGTGCACACACTGCGGGCGTTCGCGCAGGAGCAGGACGATGGCAATGCGGGTGGGCGATGCCAGGGCCCGCAGGAGGTCGCCGGCGGCCGCGCACTCGACCGCGCCGACGACACGGCGGTCGGAGGTGGTGGCTGCGCAATCTCGATCCTGGGAGTCCATCGCCCTCCATACTAAAGGAAGTCGTTTTCATTTGGGGTGGCGAGAGTGGACCGAGCGCGGCCCTCCGGTGCCCTCGGAGCGGCTGTGACGCCGGCGCGCACGATCGGAGAGGGGTGACGATTCCGACGACCGGCACCTCTGTGGCTACCCTGTAAGGGCTGCCGTTCTGTGTTCCGACGGAATGGCCGCGTCACCGTATCGAACCCCTAGTCGTTGGAGATCAGTTAACCGTGGCCGCCCAGTCCAACCGCGTCGAAGCCGTCGTCAACCTCGCCAAGCGTCGTGGCCTGGTGTTCCCGAGCGGTGAGATCTACGGCGGAACCCGCTCCGCGTGGGACTACGGCCCGCTCGGCGTCGAGGTCAAGGAGAACATCAAGAGGCAGTGGTGGCGCGGCATGGTCACCGGCCGCGACGACATCGTCGGGCTCGACTCGGCGGTCATCCTGCCGCGGCGCGTGTGGGAGGCGTCGGGTCACGTCGAGGTGTTCACCGACCCGCTCGTGGAGTCGCTTTACACCCACAAGCGCTACCGTGCCGATCACCTTCTGGAGGCCTACGAGATCAAGCATGGCCGCCCACCGGCCAACGGCCTCGCCGACATCAACGACCCGGACACCGGCCAGCCCGGCAAGTGGACCGAGCCCAAGGCCTTCAGCGGTCTGATGAAGACCTACCTCGGCCCGGTGGACGACCAGGAGGGCCTGCACTATCTGCGGCCCGAGACCGCGCAGGGCATCTTCGTGAACTTCAAGAACGTGATGACCACCGCGCGCAAGAAGCCGCCGTTCGGTATCGCCCAGATCGGCAAGAGCTTCCGCAACGAGATCACCCCCGGCAACTTCATCTTCCGGACGCGCGAGTTCGAACAGATGGAGATGGAGTACTTCGTCAAGCCGGGCGAGGACGAGGACTGGCATCAGTACTGGATCGACCAGCGGTACGACTGGTATGTCGACCTCGGGATCGACCCGGAGAACCTGCGACTCTTCGACCATCCCAAGGACAAGCTCTCGCACTATTCCAAACGCACCGTCGACGTCGAGTACAAGTTCGGCTTCTCCGGGAATCCATGGGGTGAGCTCGAGGGCGTCGCCAACCGCACCGATTTCGACCTGTCGACCCACAGCAAGCACTCCGGCGAGGATCTGTCGTTCTTCGATCAGGCCTCCGGCGAGCGCTACACGCCATACGTCATCGAGCCCGCTGCGGGCCTCACCCGCTCGCTGATGGCATTCCTGTGCGACGCGTACACCGAGGAAGAGGTGCCGAACGCCAAGGGCGGCACCGACACCCGCACGGTGTTGCGCCTCGATCGGCGACTCGCGCCGGTCAAGGTCGCGGTTCTGCCGCTCTCCCGCAACGAGAAGCTGTCGCCGAAGGCCAAGGATCTTGCCGCGGAGCTGCGCAAGCACTGGAATGTCGAGTTCGACGATGCGCAGGGCATCGGTAAGCGGTACCGCCGACAGGACGAGATCGGCACACCGTTCTGCGTGACCGTGGACTTCGACACTCTCGACGACCAGGCGGTCACCGTGCGCGAACGCGACACCATGAGCCAGGAGCGCGTCGCGCTCGACAAAGTGGTGGAGTTCCTGGGCGGCAAGCTCCTCGGCGCGTGATCCCTCGGTGAGGTCACCCGACCAGCGGTCGAGGTCGTTGTCGCAACGTGCGACCTGCGTATTTCTGTCATAGTTGATTGTGGAGTTGTCGCACGCCCGGGCATGGGGTCCGGAGCTGTGTGCGGCGAGGAGAGTGAGTGCAGCAGTGACCGTCAACGGCAAAGTCGTCCATTACGACGCGAATCGGGGCTTCGGATTTCTCGCACCGGATGCGGGCGGTGCCGACGTCTTCCTGCACATCAACGACATCGACATCGACGAGAACGCCCTGAAGCCGGGCGCGAAGGTCGCGTTCGACATCGAGGAGACCGACCGCGGGACCAAGGCGGTCAACGTCGCGGTGACCGAGTCGGCACCGGTCGACGACGCCCCGGCGGGCCGGCCGCATCGTCGCGACAGCCACGATCACGGTCGTCCGCACGGCGGTGACCGGGACCGCGACCGGGACCGGGACCGGGACCGCTCACGCAAGCCGCGCAGTGGCGGCACACTCGACGCGGCATCGTTCACCGAAGAGGTCACCGAGTTGCTGCTCGACTCGTCCGACGACCTGACCGCCGCTCAGATCGTGGCGATCCGACAGCGCATCACCGACTTCGCGGTCGCCCGGGGATGGGTGCTTGACTAGCGCACCGCCCACCGGCCGTTCGGCCGCGATACCGCCCACGGCGGATTACCGGGACGAGGCCGTCGAACGGATCGTGCCGGAGGCGCCGAAGGTCGCGAGCCTGCCCGGAACCCGGACCGACCATCGCAGCGACTTCGCTCGCGACCGGGCCCGGGTGTTGCACTCGGCCGCCCTGCGTCGGCTGGCGGACAAGACGCAGGTCGTCGGGCCGCGTGAGGGTGACACCCCGAGGACCCGCCTGACCCACTCGCTCGAGGTGGGGCAGATCGGGCGGGGGATCGCGATCGGGCTCGGCTGCGAACCCGATCTCGTCGAACTGGCGGGACTTGCCCATGACATCGGTCATCCGCCCTACGGGCACAACGGTGAGCGGGCTCTCGACGAGGTCGCTGCGGCGATCGGCGGTTTCGAGGGCAACGCCCAGAATCTGCGCATCCTCACGCGCCTGGAACCGAAGCTCCTCGACGAGAACGGCCGCAGTGCCGGGTTGAATCTGACCAGGGCATCGCTCGACGCCACGTTGAAATACCCGTGGACCCGCAGCGCGCCGGGGACCAAGTTCGGTGCCTACGACGACGACGCGGACGCCCTGGACTGGATTCGGCTCGACGCCCCGTCCGGCCGTCAGTGCGTCGAGGCCCAGGTCATGGACTGGTCCGACGACGTCGCCTACTCCGTGCATGACCTGGAGGACGGCGTGATCGCCAACCGCATCGATCTGCGCACGCTCGCCGATGCGTCCGATCAGCGGGCGCTCGCCGACATCGGGGTGAAAGAATTCGCCGGACTCGAGGCCGGTGCGCTCATCGACGCAGCGCAACGCCTGTCGCGAATGGAGATCGTCGGCCAAGCCGGTGTGTACGACGGCAGCCTGAACAGCGCCGTCGCGCTCAAACGGCTGACGAGCGAGCTCATCGGCCGGTTCGCGTCCGCGGCGATCACCGGGACGCGGGCGGCGGTGGGCGGTCGCTCGGTCGCCCGTTACGACGCCGACCTCACGGTCTCACCGCTGGTGGCCGCCGAGGTGGCGATCCTCAAGACCCTGGCGTTGCGGTTCATCTTCTCCAACAGCCGTCACAAGGCCCATCAGCAGCGTCAGCGTGAGCGCATCCATCGGGTGGCCGGCTGGCTGACCGCGGCCGCCCCCGGCGGGCTGGACCCGATCTTCGTGCCGTCCTGGCATGAGGCCGCCGACGATGACGCCCGTCTGCGCGTCATCGTCGATCAGATCGCCTCGATGACGGAGGGCCGACTGGAGCGCACCGACCGACAGAACTCGGGCGCGCAGGCGCATCTGGGCTGACGCCGGACGTGTGGCTGCCGGTTCCCGACGTGCAGTCACTACACTGGTCCGCGTGCCAGGCCGAATCCCCGATCGTGACATCACGGCGATCCGTGAGCAGACGAATATCGAGGAGATCGTCGGCGACTACGTGGCGTTGCGCCGAGCGGGCGCCGACAGCCTCAAGGGCCTCTGCCCGTTCCACGACGAGAAGACGCCGTCGTTCCACGTGCGTCCCAATCATGGGCACTTCCACTGCTTCGGCTGCGGTGAGGGTGGTGATGTCTACAGCTTCCTGCAGAAGCAGGAACACGTCAGCTTTGTCGAGGCGGTGCAACAGCTCGCCGACCGGATCGGGTATCAGATCCACTTCGAGGGCGGCGGCACCACCGTGGTCCGGGATCGCGGTACCCGGGCGCGGCTCGTCGCGGCCAACGCGGCGGCCCAGCGGTTCTACGCCGAGCAACTGCAGTCGCCGGAGGCCCAGAAGGCCCGCGACTATCTGACCGAACGGGACTTCGACGCCGCCACCGCGACCGCCTTCGGATGCGGTTACGCCCCGGCCGGCTGGGACACGATGACCAAAACCCTTCTGTCCCAGGGTTTCGAGTTCTCCGAGCTCGAAGCCGCCGGGTTGGCGAAGCAGGGGCGCAAGGGGCCGATCGATCGGTTCCACCGACGCCTGCTGTGGCCGATCCGCAACCTCGGTGGCGACATCATCGGCTTCGGTGCCCGCAAATTGTTCGACGACGACAATCTCGGCAAGTACATGAACACGCCGGAGACCATGCTGTACAAGAAGTCTCAGGTACTCTTCGGTCTCGATCACGCGAAGAAGAACATCGCCAAGGGGCATCAGGTGGTCATCGTCGAGGGCTATACCGACGTGATGGCGATGCATCTGTCGGGGGTGACGACCGCGGTCGCGTCGTGTGGGACGGCCTTCGGTGAGGATCACCTTGCGCTCCTGCGCCGGCTGATGATGGACGACTCGTACTTCCGCGGCGAGGTCATCTATACCTTCGACGGTGACGAAGCCGGAAAGGCTGCTGCCCTCAAGGCTTTCGAGGGGGAGCAGAGTATCGCCGGCCAGACGTTCGTGGCGGTCGCCCCGGACGGGATGGATCCGTGCGAACTCCGTCAGCGCAGCGGTGACCCGGCGGTCCGCGATCTGATCGCCCGGCGGGTGCCGATGTTCGAGTTCGCGATCAAGGCGTTGCTGTCCGAGCATGACCTCGACACCGCCGAGGGACGCGTGCACGCCCTGCGGGACGCCGTGCCGGTGGTCGCGCGCATCAAGGACATCGCGTTGCGGGACGAGTACGCCCGGCAACTGGCGGGCTGGGTCGGGTGGGAAGACGTCGGCCAGGTGTTGTCCCGGGTTCGGGAGGAGGGTGCGCGACACACCCGCGCAACCGGCCGGGGCGATCGGGTGACCTCGATGCGGCGCCAGCGCCCGGAGGCGGCCTCGGCACCCCTGACACCGCGTCCGCTGCCCACCGATCCGCGGCTGTGGCCGCAACGCGAGGCACTCAAGGCCGCACTACAGTATCCGGCGATCGCAGGCACTGTCTTCGACTCGCTACCGGTGCAGTGTTTCACCGAACCGGCCTATGCCATGATCCGGACCGCGATGATCTCACTCGGCGGCGCCGCCTCGGGCATGGGCGGAGCCGAATGGGTCGACGCGGTGCACAACTCGATCGACGACCTCCTCGTGGGACCGCTGGTCACCGAGCTCGCCGTCGAGTCGATGCCGGTGAGCGAGAACAACATCCCGCGCTACATCTCCAGCGTGATGGCACGCCTGCAAGAGGTGTGGGTCGGCGCGCAGATCGCCGATATCAAGTCCAAGCTGCGGCGGATGGCGCCGGGCGAGGACCCGGATGGCTACAACGCCGTCTTCGGTGATCTGGTGGCGCTGGAGGCCTACCGGCGCAGCCTGCTCGAGCAGGCCGTCGACCCCAGCGTCGACGTGGGCTGAGGGTCGCGAGCAGCGCCCACGCCACTCGAGTCGCCCTCCCTCCCTCCATACTCCGGCGATTTGGATCCGGCGATTTGGAGAAGTTTGCGGGCACCTGTCCGGATCGGGGCAGGTCGATACGTCGGGATCACCTGGTGCGATCGATGCGACGGTTTCGTCCGCGTCTCACGAGGCCCGGGAGATGCTGTCCGAGAGCCACGTCCCGAACCAGTCGATCGCGTCACGCCCCTCGGCGTCGACGACGAGGGATCCGTAGCGCACGTGGCTGTCGGATGCGTAGAACGTGCCGGCGCTGACCGCGTCCGTGACCACCGTCGCCGGGTCGGTGATCGCGCGTTTCGCGACGATCCCGGTGACCGCGGTCGCCATGCCCCGCAGGTCTGGGGAGACCGCATCCACCTCCGCGCCGGTGCGCGGGCGAACCGTGACGATGCTGCTGGAGAGGACAGCGAGTTCGCGGGCGACCTGCCGGACATCAGACGGTGTGGTGCCGGTGGTCGGCAAGGTTCTCGCACCGGCTCGGGTGGCCACCGCCCCCACCCCTGACCAGGTGATCTCCTGGCGCCTGCCCACCAGATCGGCGGTCCGCTGGAAGTCGACATGCGCGAGCGCGGCGGCGAGCAGCGAGGCTGCTTTGGTCAGGCCGGTCTCGTCCGGGATCAATGCCAATGTCGTGGAGACCTCGGTGAAGTCGATCATCGAGGCGAGGGTCACGAGTGGCCGGAGTCGATTGTTGAGGGTTCCGGCGAGAGCGTGGGCCGACCGTAGGTCGCCGGTCGCGACGTCGCGCGGGAGCGCGGTCAGCCCATCGATGATGCCCGGGATGTCGACGGACGCGAGGACCGTCGTCGCGGTGGCCGCTTTCTTCACCGCGGCCTCCGCGTCGGCCGGCGTCTTGCCCAGCACCGTGCCGAGCTGGCCGAGTAGCGGGTTCTGGGCCTTGTCGATGGAGCAGTAGAGGTCGTCGGGGGCGCAGATGGCCGAGACCCGCCCCATCAGGCTGCCCATGCCCGCCGGGCGTGGATCGGCGATCCCGATCCCGTCTTCGCGCGGACCGACGACGGTTTCACCCGCGGTGCCTGCGCGTGGGTCTGCCAACAAGGCGACGGCGAGCACGGCACCGGCGGCAATGGGACCGAGCTCATTCCCGATCGCCGAGGCGAGATCGCCCGCCGCGTCGGCGCCCTGGCTGTAGCCGGTGATCGTGAACCTGGCGCCGGGATGCTGTGACGCGTAGTCCCGTAAGACCGTGCCGGCATTCTCGAGTGCGGTCGCCTTGCTGGTGCCATAGCTCTCGCCGTTGTCGAAGGCCCGCGCGACATACGGCAGGAAGTAGACGACCGCGGAATCGCCATGGTCGTGGCGAAGGCGGTCGGCGATGGGTTTCAGCGCCCCGATGGGCGTCGACGGATCCGCCGATTCACTCGTCTCCCACGTGCCCGGGATGAACAGGTTGAACGTCGCGCCGGACTCGGTGGGAAACGAGTCGGCGACGGCGGTCGCCGCAGGCGTCAGCGCGATGGCCACGGTCACCCCGACCGTACCGATCGCCATCGCGGCGGGATGCTCCAGCAACCGACGACGGCCGGACGGCAGGCGGCCGGGCGTGGACGCGGTGTACTCACCGGACAGCGGAGAGGACAATTGGTTTCGGTTCGAGGAGTGGATACGTGACATCGGGGGCACCGCCGGGGTGTGGGGAACGGATGCTCTGTGGGTGGCGATGAGCGGGCGCTGCGTCGAAATCACGTCGAGATGATGTCGAGACGATACCGCGATGTGCTGCGCCCGAGGTGAGAATTCATCCCATTGGCCGAGTCGCGGTCCGGTTGTGCCGGTTGCCAAGTCGAACGAACGTTCCCGGCGGCTCCCAACTGGTGTGGTATTTGACTGCAGTACAGCTGCATTCACGGTACGAGTGGTACCTCGTGAGGCGCCTATGCATGTTGAGTATGCTGCCGCGAGCGACCGAACGATCGCTAACCCTGGGGTCGCTTCGGTTAGCATCGCGAACTATGTTCCATCGCACCGAGATTCGATGGCGATTGCCGTCGATCGATGCAAGTTGCTGCCGCCGCAGCGGAACCTGGGAAACCGTTAGTGTGGCGAACTATACTCTCCCGCAGTGATTTTGCGTACTCTGCGACTGGCGGCGGGGAAGATTGCGTCGGTGGGCACGGTCGACTGCTGGTGCCCGGGCCGTCGGGACGCTGCGGTGGCACGGGACATGGGCCGGGGGCGGGCCAGGGGCGGGCGCGCCGATCGAACCGGGGGAGTGGGGCGGGTGGGGCTCGAACCCACGACCAGCGGATTATGAGTCCGCGGCTCTAACCGACTGAGCTACCGCCCCGGGGCAACGGCGTACCCGCCGGTGCACATTACCGCACGCGGGAGACGGGCTCCGGCGTCGCCGTCCGTGTGGGCCATCGCGGCGGTTCGGGACGCGGCGCCGTTGGACTGCGAGAGATCTGAAGATGGCGAGTGATCAGACATCGACGACAACCGACCGACACACAGAAGATCCGCAGACGCCACAATTCTGTCGACAATCGATGGCATGGCAGAAGCATTCCTGTCTGAATCCGGTCGCCCGGATTCGTCGATGATGTCGTGCCCGTACTCGCCGCGGAGGTACCGATGCAGGCGTTTTGTTGTCGGGAGTGTCCATGCGCTAAAGTCAGCACTCGGTTCGAGCACAATCCCCCATAGCTCAATTGGCAGAGCATTCGACTGTTAATCGAACGGTTACTGGTTCGAGTCCAGTTGGGGGAGCAACAGAACGCCCGTCACCTGCAGTAATGCGGTGGCGGGCGTTCTTGTCGTGGCAGCGGTTTACCGTGGCGCCATGGCACTCACCACATCCGAACGAGAATTGTTCCTGGCCGAGCCCCATATCGCCGCTTTGGCCGCCGAGGCGGGCCCCGACCGTGCGCCCCTCGTGGTCCCGATCTGGTACCAGTACGTGCCCGGGGGATCTGTGTGGCTCCTCACCGGGACGTCATCGCGCAAGCTTGCGCTCATCCGGGAGGCGGGGCGCTGCAGCCTCATGGTCGAGACGCTGGAACCGACGATCCGGTACGTGTCGGTCTCGGGAGACATCGAGAGCTACACGGACGGGACGCGCGCGGAGCTCACCGAGATGGCGGCCCGTTATCTGCCTGCCGAGAAGGTTGCGGGTTACGTCGACTTCGCATGGGAGAACCACGGTGCCCAGACCAAGGTGGTGTTGCGCGTCGAGCAGTGGGTGTCATCCGACCTCGGCAGTCTGTGACCGCCAGGTCCCGCAACGTATCAGCGCCGCCCAGGGCGGAGCTGGTCGTCGGGGGTGACCAGCCCCGCCCTGGGCGGCGCCACGAGCCAACACTACCCGACCCGGAGCGGTGCATCGCGGCGGCCCGGTGCGACCGGCGAGTCTACGACGGGTCGTCCCAGATGCCGGTCTTCTCCAGATGCCGGGTGAGCCTGGTTGCGCCGTCGGTGAATTGGCGGCGCGTCTGCTCGACGATCTGGTCGCGATCGCCGACGCGGTAGGCCTCGATGAGTTTCGCGTGCGAATCGACGGCCACTTTGCCCCACTCGGGATCGGTGGCATACAGCTGTGACGGCGTGTAGCGGGTCGCGCTCAGCAGGAACCAGGCGAGCTTGCCGCCGGCGGCCACCAGGTTGTGTGCCCGGTGGAACCCGAACTCGGCGAGCGCCACCTGCTCTCCGTCGTCGAGTTCCAGTGCTTCGCGGAGTTGTTGGTTGTGACGCTCGAGTTCGACGATCTGATCCGGGGTGATCGCGTCGGCCGTACGCAGTGCGAGCTTCACCGCGATCTCACCCTGCAGCCAGAACAGATCGTCCACGTCGGTCCGGCTGAGTTCGGCAACGATGTAGCCGCGGTGTGGCGCGAGGTTCACCATGCCCTCGCCGCGCAACGTCAGCAGGGCCTCGCGCACAGGGGTCACACTCACGCCGAGACGTTCCGCCGTCTCGTCCATCCGGACATAGTCACCCGGGCGGATGGCGGCCGTCATGATCTGTTCCCGAAGGTGGGTGGCCACCTCTTCGGACAGTTGCGGTCGACGTCGCAGGCGTTGTGCGGGCGCGGAACGCTCGGTGCCCGCAGGGCTCTGCGAGGATGTCGCGCTGGGTCTCATTCGTGCCACCGTAGCCGGTCGATGGGACCGCGCCGAGTAACGGACCTCGGAGCCGAACCCGGTTTCTCAGTTCTGTGCCGACCCTCAAGGTAGCGCACATATATCTGATAGGCGTGACCGGAGCGCCGAATCGAGTCGCTACATTGGTCGCATGCCAAAGTCCCAGCGGCCGACGTCGGCCGAGAGCGACGCCGACGCGGTGGTCGACCCACCGCGCGACGACGCGCGTGAGCCAGGCGAGGTGACCCCGCTCGACGGCGACGGCTTCCTGGCCGTCAATCGCACCAACCGGGAACGGCTTCGGGAGGAAGCCCGGCAGAAGGCAGAGCGTGACTCACGGCGGCGGGGTCGGCGGACTGCGGACGGGTCAGGCGCCAGTGAATCGGCGGACATCGCCGCAGACGCGGAGGACGGGTCCGGTCCGGCAGCGGTCGACCGGAGACCCGGCCGGGTGGTGGCCCGACCGCGACGGACGACGATGCCCCGACGCTCACGCATGCTGGTCATCGGCTTGTCTGTGTTGGTCGTCGTGCTGGCCGTGACCACGGCCTATTTCGCGTACGCGGCGCAGCAGGCCGACCGACGCGCGGATGCGAGCGGGCCGGCGGAGGTCGCTCGTCAGGACGCGATGGACTCGGCGAAGCGCTATGCGGCGGTGGTGGCCACCTACGATCCGGCGAACTACGGCGACCTCGACCGGCGGATAGACGACATTGCCACGCCGGAGTTCGCCAAGTCCTACATCATCTCGTCCCAAGATGCCCGTCGCGGTAATGCCGCCGCCCGGGGGACCTCACGCGCGGAATCCAAAGAGGCGGGGCTGCAATCCATCTCGGACGGCAAGGCCGTCGTGTTGGTGACCTTGGACCAGACGGTGACGTCGCCAAGGGTGAGTGCGGAAGTGCCCGAGGGGATCCCCTACCAGTCCAGGGTCAAGGTGACCCTGGAACGGCGAGACGGTCGGTGGCTACTCGCCGACCTCGACACCGTCTGACGCCAACGAGTCCGCCTCCACACCGTGTGACCCGACACCGCCGAGCAGCAGTCGGAGCCCGAGTGCGGAGATCCGCTCGGGCGTCGGCCGGCGGTTCAGGCGGGTGAGATCGATGGTGACATTGAGTGCGGCCTGGACGAGGAATCGGGCCGCGACGGCGTTGAGTTCGGGCCGCTCCCGGGTGAGCCACGCAGCCCATTCCTCGACGTTGATGCGTTGTTGATTGCGCAATTCGGTCCGCTGGGCGGGCGGCACGTTGCCGATCTCGGAGACATACACCGACAACATCGCGGTGTTGGTGCAGCACAGATCCACGTACCGGGTCACCAGGGAGACGATGGCCTCCCGGGGCGTACTCGACGACGACAGTGCGTCCGCGATCAAGGCGGTGACCCGGTCGGAGGTCCGCCAGAACGCGGCCTGCAGAATCGCCGCTTTGCTCTCGAAATGGCGATATACCCCGGACGAGGGCAGGTCGGCGGCGCGTGCGATGTCGTCGATCGTAACCTCGCGAAAGCTCTGTGCCGCGAAGAGTTTCATCGCCTCGATGAGGAGCACCTCGCGTTTGGCCGTCGGTGACAAGCCGGCCGGAGGTGGGCCGGTGTCGGCGTCGGGCCGAGTGGGCAGGTCGGCATCGCTCAGCGACATGGCCGCCCCGGTGATCAGATCGCCGATCTGGCGTGCCGGCAACGCCGCACGGTGGGTGGCCGGGCTGGCGACGACACTCGTCATCGCCGCGGTGATCAGATCGGCCGACTCGGCGTCGAGGCAAGGCCGCGCCCGGCGCAGTGCGTCACGGATCCGTCGATGCTGGGCGATGACGATCGACCGCACATATCGGGCGTCGTCGGTGTGGAGATAGTCGGCCTCCCAGTGATAGAGACCGCCGGTGCGGCGGTTGTCGATCGACGCGCCGGTGAGCGCCGCGAGCAGTCCACGCAGTTCCACCTCGGGACGGTTCGGGTCATGTGGGATCGATCCGGTGGCGTCGGCGAGCGCGTCGGCGAGATTCCGCGCGGTCTCCGCGAAGAGCGCATATTTGTTCGGGAAATGGCGATAAAGCGCGGGTGCGGAGATCCCGGCGGCGTCGGCGATGTCGTCGAGGCGGACCGCGTGATAGCCGTTCGCGCTGAAGGCCTTGGCCGCCGACCGCAGGATGACGTCGCGCCGGTCGGCCGGCCGGCGACGGCGCGCACGGTCGGTCTGGGGTGTCGCCGGTGGGGACGGCTGGGCGGTCATGTCGTGCGAGCATAGTCGGAGTTGATGTTCACCACGGCGATTCGGCCCTCGAGGCGATAAATGCCAGTAAAACGGCATCTTCCGCGAGGATAAGTTAATGAGTATTCTCGTGATCTGGATCGCACCGTGGTAGTAGTGTGGTCGACGAACGGGCCCCAGGGGGTCGGGAACGAGTGAGGGGCAAGACGGCGTGAGCGACAATGCGGCAGGTGCGGACGAGATCCGGGTCAGTGTGGATGACCGAGGGGTGGCCCGGATCGAGATCGACCGGCCGCATCGGATGAATGCGCTGAACGGGGCGGCGAGTCGCACCATCATCGACGCGTTCGACCAATGGTCGACGCGTGAGGATGTCCGTGTCGTGGTGATCGAGGGCGTCGGTGGGAGTTTCAGTACCGGCGCCGACGTCATCGACATCGCCGAGGCGGCCGGGGGGCCGGGTGGTGGTCTCGACGCGACGCAGGCCCGCGGTGTCATCTCGTCGGGATCGGACCTTGCACGCGCCGTCCGCGGGGTGGGGGTGCCGGTCGTGGCCGTCGTGGACGGTCCGGCCGCCGGAATCGGCGCCTCGCTGGCCTTGGCCTCCGACCTGATCTACGCGACCGAACGCTCCTACTTCTTGCTGGCCTTCATCAACATCGGTCTGATGCCCGACGGCGGGGCCTCCATGTCGGTGGCCGCAGCGGTGGGGCGGGCCAGGGCGAACGCGATGGCTCTGCTCGGCGAGAAGCTCCCCGCCACAGAGGCATTCGACGCCGGCCTGATCACCAAGGTGGTCGCCGATCGGGCGACTCTCGATGCCACCGTCGGGAAGGCGGTGGCGAAGCTGGCCGGATCGTCGTCGAGCGCGCTGCGACTGACCAAGGCAGCACTCGACGCCCACACGATGGCCGATTTCGACGAGGCGCTCGACCGCGAGCTCGAGGGGCAGACGACCCTGCTCCAGTCCGCCGAGTTCCAGGCGGCGATGGCGGCTTTCGCCGGCGCCAAGCGTTGATCGGCGTCCCTCGGCGGTGTCTGCCGGATCGCCCTTCGACCGACCACACCCGAACCGAAACCGTGACCGCCACAGCGTCACAGGACAGGAGACACCCATGACCGCCGCGATCGATCCCGGCCGCGACCTGACGACTGAACCGTTGCGCTCGCGCCGAAACCATTGGAACAACCAGGTGCGTAGGCACGCGTTCATGACGCCCGACCGGCCCGCTCTCAAGTTCCAGGGCACGGTCACCACATGGGCCGAGCTCGATGAGCGGGCGCGCGGATTCGCCGCGGCGCTCAGTCGACGGGGAGTGCAGTTCGGGGACCGCATCCTGATCCTCATGTTGAACCGCGCCGAGTACGTCGAGGCGGTGCTCGGCGCCAACCTGATCGGCGCGATCCCCGTGCCGGTCAACATCCGGATGAGCCCGGCGGAGATCGCGTTCCTGGTGACCGACAGCGGAGCGAAGCACATCGTCACCGAGTCGATGCTGGCACCGCTGGCGGATGCGGTCAGCGCCTCGACCGGTGCCATCGAGTCGATCGTCGTCGCCGGCGGTACCGAGAACGATGCCCACCTGGATTTCGAGGCGTTGGTGGCCGAGGATTCGTCGGATCTGCCGGAGATCGACATCCCGGAGGACACCGTGTCGCTGATCATGTACACGTCAGGCACCACGGGAAAACCCAAGGGCGCCATGCTGACCCACACCAACCTGCAGGCGCAGGCGGTGACCTGCCTACAGGCGCTGCAGACCTCGCGCGACGACATCGGTGCCTGTGTGGCCCCGATGTTCCACATCGCCGGCCTCGGTGCCATGACCCCGTTGATCTACATGGGCGCGCTGTCGGTGATCCACCCGCTCGGTGCATTCGACCCGAACGACATGCTCGACACCCTGGAGCGTGAGGGAACGACGTCGATCTTCTTGGTGCCCGCCCAGTGGCAGGCGGTGTGCGCTGCGCAGCAGGCCAATCCGCGTGATCTGAAACTGCGGGTGATCAGCTGGGGCGCGGCCCCGGCCTCGGACACGGTCCTGAACGCGATGAACGAGACCTTCCCGGACGCCGTCAACGTCGCCGTCTTCGGTCAGACCGAGATGTCTCCGATCACCTGCGTCCTCGAAGGCCGGGATGCTCTGCGCAAGGTCGGGTCGATCGGGAAGGTCGTGCCTGCGGTGACCGCGCGGGTCGTCGACCCGGAGATGAAGGACGTTCCCCGGGGGGACGTCGGCGAGATCGTCTACCGCGGCCCGAACATGATGAAGGGGTACTGGCAGAACCCGCAGGGGACGGCCGATGCATTCCACGGTGGGTGGTTCCATTCGGGTGATCTCGTGCGCGAGGATGAGGAGGGTTTCCTCTACGTCGTCGATCGAGCCAAGGACATGATCATCTCCGGCGGCGAGAACATCTACTGCGCCGAGGTGGAGAACGCGCTGTACGGCCACCCGAAGATCGCCGAGGCCGCGGTCATCGGTCGTGCCGATCAGAAATGGGGAGAGGTGCCGGTCGCCGTCGTGGTGCTCGCCGAGGGCACCGACGACCTCACCCTCGCCGAGCTCGAGCCGTATCTCAACGAGAATCTGGCCCGGTTCAAGCATCCGAAGGAGATGGTCATCGTCGACGTCCTGCCCCGCAACGCGGGCGGCAAGGTGGTCAAGCCGGCGCTGCGTTCGTCCTACGGAAGCAAGGACGCCGGCCTGGCGAACTGACCGTAGCCCTCACGGGCGGCGAAAATCGCGACTAGAACACGTTTCATTTTTGGCCGTGAGTGACTAGGGTCTCTCGTAGGATGTCTTGCGTCTGTCGGGGGTCGATCCGTCGGACGACGCGTGTCTACAAGTGGAGGAAGAGAAGTTGAAGACCAAGGGTGCGCTGCTGCGCGAACTCAACAAGCCGTGGGAGATCGAAGAGATCGAGATCGGCGATCCGCAGCGCAGCGAGATCAAGATCAGGATGGAAGCGGCCGGAATGTGCCATTCCGACCATCACCTGATGACCGGCGGAATCCCGATGGCGGGATTCCCGATCCTCGGTGGACACGAAGGCGCCGGAGTCGTGGCCGAAGTGGGGGAGGGCGTCACCGACTTCGAGGTCGGCGACCACGTGGTCCTGTCGTTCATCCCGTCGTGCGGCAAGTGTCCGTCGTGCAAGGCCGGTCTCGCCAACCTGTGCGACTTCGGGGCGATGCTCTTGCAGGGTGAAGCAGTGTCGGACAACACCTTCCGCATCCACACCGCGAAGGGCGAGGACGTCTACCCGATGACGCTGCTCGGCACCTTCTCGCCGTACATGGTCGTCCACGAGGCATCGGCCGTGAAGATCGACAAGGACATCCCGTTCGAGGTCGCCGCCCTGTGCGGATGCGGCATCCCGACCGGTTACGGCTCGTCCACCCGCAGTGGCCACGTCCGCCCCGGCGAAGACGTGGCGATCGTCGGCGTCGGCGGCGTCGGCACGGCCGCGTTGCAGGGCGCCGTGATCTCGGGTGCGCGCAACGTGATCGCCATCGATCCGGTGGAGTGGAAGCGCGAGCAGGCGATGAAGTTCGGCGCCACGCACACTTTCGCGTCGGTCGAAGAGGCCGCGATGGGTATCGCGGAGCTCACCCAGGGGCACATGTGCCACAAGGTCATCGTCACCGTGGGTGAGGTGCACGGCAAGGACGTCGACACGTGGATGGGGATCACCGCCAAGGCCGGGACGTGCGTGCTGACCGGCATGGGCAACATGATGGAATCCGAGGTGACCCTCAACCTCGCGATGCTGACCCTGCTGCAGAAGAACCTGCAGGGCTCGATCTTCGGCGGCGCCAACCCGAAGCTCGACATCCCGCAGCTGCTCTCGATGTACCGCATGGGCAAGCTCAACATCGAGGACATGATCACCCGTCAGTACCGCCTCGACCAGATCAACGAGGGTTACCAGGACATGCTCGAGGGTCGGAACATCCGCGGCGTGATCCGGTACACCGACGAGGATCACTGACCATCACGGACGGTAGTGTCGTGCGGTGTGTCGCCACTTGATGCATTAGCCGACTGGCCGGTCGACCACGTGTCGGCCGTAGTTGTCACCGCGAACGGGGTCGTCGAGCAATTCGGCGACCCCGATCGTGTCTTCGAGCTCGCCTCGGTCACCAAACTCCTTGTGGCCGAGGCGGTTCTCATCGCGGTGGAAGAAGGTGCCGTCGAACTCGACGATGCCGCCGGTCCGCCGGGGGCCACCGTCGCGCACCTGCTCGCCCACGCGTCGGGACTCGCCTTCGACAGCCGCGAGGTCGCGGCGCCGGTGGCGACCCAGCGCATCTACTCGAGTGCGGGATTCGAGGTGCTCGCCGAGACGGTCGAGAACGTCACCGACATCGCTTTCGCCGACTACCTCGGTGAGGCGGTGTGCGAACCCCTCGGCCTGTTGTCGACGGAGTTGGCCGGGCCGGCCGGCCACGGGGCTCGATCGACCGCCGCCGACCTGGGGCGCTTCGCCACCGAACTCCTGTCGCCGACTCTGCTGTCGACGGATCTGGCCGCTCGCGCGTCGTCGGTGGAGTTCCCTGGTCTCGACGGCTTCGTCCCGGGATACGGGAAACACCGCCCCAACGACTGGGGGCTGGGGTTCGAGATCCGGGCGGAGAAGAAGCCGCACTGGACCGGCACGCAGAACTCGCCGCCGACCTTCGGCCACTTCGGTCAGAGCGGCACATTCCTCTGGGTGGACCCGGTCCTCGCCACGGCATGTGTCGTGCTCACCGACCGTGCATTCGGTGCATGGGCCAAGCCGCTGTGGAGCGACTTCAACGACGCGGTCGTCGCCGAGTTGTCGCGGTGATCGAGAAACCTGAGAAAGCACTCCAGAAACTGGCGCAACACGGGCAACTTGAGGCACAATTAACCACACAAGTGTGATATCTGGTTTCCGAGGTGTGTTGGGGAAGACGTTCCTCGTCGAAACCGGAGGTGAAAAGGTGCGCAATCTGAGTCAGTTTGCGGACAGGACGACAGGAGTGGTGTACATCCACTCGGCGCCGGTGGCGCTATGCCCGCATGTCGAGTGGGCTCTGTCGTCGACCCTGAATGCGCGGGCCAACCTGAAGTGGTCCGCGCAAGAGGCCGACCCCGGTATGCAACGTGCCACCGTTGACTGGGCCGGCCCGGTCGGCACTGCCGCGCGCCTGGTGACGGCGCTGCGAGAGTGGTCGGCGTTGCGCTTCGAGGTGACCGAGAACGCCAGCGATGGCGTCGACGGCGAGCGCTTCAGCTACGTGCCCGGCCTCGGGCTGTGGCGTGGCTCCACGAGCGCGAACGGCGACGTCATGATCGGCGAGATGCAGTTGCGCGCGCTCATCGAATCCCAGCCCGACAGCGCCGGACTCGCCGGCGAACTGGAGGCCGCACTCGGCACGGCATGGGACGACGCGCTGGAGTCGTACCGCATGGGCGGCGCCGGTGCAGAGGTGACCTGGCTCCAACAGCGCGTCGGATAGACCCCTCGGCGGTACCACCCACCGCCGATACGAGATTCGGCCCCGGTAGCGAACTGCCGGGGCCGAATTGCTGTGCTGTGTCGGTCGAAGGTCTCGATACGCGACTCCTTCGTCGCCGCTACTCGACCTGCGGAGGGGACGTGCTGCTCGACCGGCGGAGGGGTCGACGGGCGGAGGGGTCGACGGGCGGAGGGGTCGACGGGCGGAGGAAGCGCCCTGTTCGACCGGCGGTGGGTTCACGGCTGTCGAGACCTGTTCACGCTGATCGAGTAGGCACCGAGCCGTAGCGAGGCGTCGTATCGAGATCGCCTCGCGTGCCGCGCGTCCGAAGGTCAGAGCGGGATGTTCTTGTGACGACCACGCCGTGCCGGTGCTGCCGCGAGCGCCTCGGCGATTCGGCTGCGGGTGGTCGCGGGGTCGATCACGTCGTCGACCACACCGATCGACTGGGCGCGGCCGAGACCACCGGCGATCGCCTCGTGCTCGACCGTCAGACGATCGTGCAGGGCTTCCCGCTCGTCGTCCGGTGCGGCGGCGAGCGCCTTCTTGTGGAGGATGCCGACGGCCGCCTTGGCGCCCATCACGGCCACCTCCGAGCCCGGCCACGCGAAGACCGCCGTGGCGCCGAGGGCGCGCGCATTCATCGCGATGTACGCGCCGCCGTAGATTTTTCGCGTCACCAGCGTGACACGGGGAACGGTGCATTCGGCGAAGGCGTGCAGCAGCTTGGCACCGCGACGCACCACGCCGTTCCATTCCTGGCCGACGCCGGGCAGGTAGCCGGGGACGTCGGTGACGACGATCAGCGGGATACCGAAAGCGTCGCAGAGTCGGACGAATCGCGCGGCCTTCTCGGCGCTCTCCGAGTTCAGACAGCCGCCCATGCGGAGCGGGTTGTTGGCGATGACGCCGACGCTGCGCCCGGACAGCCTGCCGAATCCCACCACGATGTTCGGAGCCCACTTCGCCTGCAGCTCTTCGAAAGTGGAGATCTCGGTCTCGCCGTCGGCGGCCATCTGAGTGTCGAGCATCTGCTCGACGATCGGATGCACGTCGTAGGCGCGACGATTCGATTCGGGCAACAACGCCATGAGGTCGACGTCGCCGGCCTCGGCCTGCTCCCGGTTGAAGTGGCCCTGCCGGCTGAACGTCGACACGAGTCGGCGTGCGCGCCAGTATGCGTCCGGCTCGGAGTCGGCGATGATGTGGCACACGCCCGACTTCTTGCCGTGGGTGAGCGGACCACCGAGCGACTCCATGTCGACGGATTCGCCGGTGACGCTCTTGACCACGTCGGGACCCGTGACGAACACGCGGCCCGCCGGGGCCATGATCACGACGTCGGTGAGTGCTGGTCCGTACGCGGCACCGCCGGCGGCGAAGCCGACGACCACCGAGATCTGCGGCACGTAGCCGGAGGCGCGGACCATCGCCTCGAAGACCTGGCCGACCGCGTGGAGCGCCTCGACGCCCTCCGCGAGCCGGGCACCACCGGAATGCCAGATGCCGATGACCGGCGTCTGCTCGGTGATGGCGGTGTCGATTGCGTTCACGATGTGAGCGCAACCCACCACACCCATGGCACCGCCCATCACGGTGCCATCGGTGCAATAAGAGACAGTGCGAACGCCGTTGACCGAGCCGATGGCGGCCTGCACACCCGACTTGTCGCGAGCGTGCAGGAGCGACATCGTGCCTTCGTCGAAGAAGTTGGTCAGCCGGAGCAGCGGATCACGGGGATCCGCAGCTTCCTCATGGCCGGTGATGGGAGCCAATGTGGTCATCGCTGTCTCCTGTGTGTCGGGGTGGTGTATCAGTAGCGACCGAAGGTGAGCGCGACGTTGTGCCCACCGAATCCGAACGAGTTGTTCAACGCGTAGTCGATCTGCCCATAACGGGCTTCACCGTGAACTACGTCGAGGTCGCACTCCGGATCCTGGTTCTGCAGGTTGAGCGTGGGAGGGATGACACCCTCTTCGACGCTCTTGATGGTGAGCACGGACTCCAGCGCCCCGACTGCGCCGATGGAGTGCCCCAGCGCCGACTTGGGCGCGTACACCGCAGCATGCTGACCGACTGCCGCGTTGATACCCGCCGCCTCGGCCGTGTCGCCGATGGGAGTCGACGTCGCATGTGCGTTGATGTGACTGATGTCGGCCTTGGTGAGGCCGGCCGTCTGGATCGCACGGGTCATGGCACGGGCGTTCCCCTGTCCGCTTGGATCCGGTGCCACCAGATGGAAGCCATCCGAGGTGATACCGGCGCCGAGCAGGCGGGCGTGGATGTGTGCACCCCGTGCCTTGGCATGCTCTTCGCGCTCGATGATCATCATCGCCGCGCCCTCGCCGAACACGAAGCCGTCGCGATCCTTGTCGAACGGCCGTGAGGCACCCGCAGGGTCCTCGTTGCGCGTGCTCATCGCACGCATCATCGAGAACGCCGCGATCGGAATCGCGTCGATGTGACCCTCGACGCCACCGGTGACGACCATGTCGGCGTCACCCATGACGATGTGTCGCCACGCATGTGCGATGGCCTCCGCACCCGACGAGCACGCCGAGACGGGGGTGATCACACCGGCACGCGCACCGACATTGAGTCCGGTGACCGCGGCCGGGCCGTTCGGCATCGCCATCGAGACGGCCAGTGGCGAGACCTTGCGGTAGTTGCCCGACTGTTCGATCGCCTTGACGGCCTCGACCATCGCATCTCCGCCACCCTGACCGGTGCCCAAGACGACGGCCAGACGGTCGGGGTCGACCTCCGGCTCGCCTGCCTGGGCCCACAGGCGCTTGCTCATGACATGTGCGATGCGCTCGACGTAGGCCATGCGGCGTGCTTCGACGCGCGTCACTTCCTCGGACGGATCCTTGATCAGACGACCGCCGATGCGGCACGGCAGGTCGCCGTACTTGGTGACGAAGTCATCAGTCAGTTCACGGATGCCCGACTCACCCGCCACCAGCTTCTTCCACGTGGTGTCGAGATCTTCGCCCAGCGAGGTGGTGGCCACCATGGAGGTGACCACCACGCTCGGGAAGTTCCCGCCCAGCGTTGAGTATTCGCGGAGGGATGGGGAGCTCACGAGTTCTTGTCTGCCTCGACCTTGGCCTGGATGGCGGCAGCAGCCTCGGGGTTCTCCGTCTCGAGCTTCTGGATGTAGGAGACGGCGTCGCCGACGGTGCGGAGGCCGGCGAGATCCTCGTCGGGGATCTTCACGCCGTACTTGTCTTCGGTCTGCACGGCGATCTCCACCATCGACAGCGAGTCGATGTCGAGGTCGTCGACGAACGACTTCTCCATGGTCACCTCGGACGGCTCGATGCCGGTGACTTCCTCGATGATCTCGGCGATGCCGGCGATGAGTTCTTCCTGGGTGGCAGCCACGATGTGGTTCCCTTCTTGGTTTGCTCTGTGATGTTCTCCGGAGCACTCACGAGCATCCCGCCCATGAGTGATTGGACAACCGGTGATCCGGTCTTCCGGGGGTCACGGCCTGTCGCCGTGACCGCTATCCAAGTTCGGTGATGTTGTCGAGGTTGTCGGGCATTTTCAGCGCCAGGGTCGGCGTGCCCTTCAACTCTCGTTTGGCAATGCCGACGAGCGTGCCCGCGGGCGGAAGCTCGACGACGGCAGTGGTGGCCTGCTCGCGCATGTACGCGGAACACAGGTCCCAGCGGACCGGTTTCGTCACCTGTCCCACTAGTCTTGTCAGCGCGTCGGCGCCATTCGTTACAGGTTGGCCATCGAAATTGGACAACAGCGTCCGACTGGGGTCTGCGGGCGTGATCTTTGCCGCGGCCGCGGCGACGGCCTCCTGCGCTGGGGCCATGAATCGAGTATGGAACGCTCCCGCGACTGCGAGCTTACGCGTGCGAGCCTTTTCCGGCGGGTTGGCGATGAGCTCGTCGATGGCGGCCACAGCGCCGGCCGCCACGATCTGGCCGGCGGCGTTGCGGTTGGCCGGGACGAGGTCGAGTTCGTCGAGGCGCGCGAGGACGGCGGATTCGTCGCCGCCGAGAACCGCGGCCATCGTGGTCGGTTCGAGTGCGCAGGCCTTGGCCATCTCGGCACCACGGATGGCGGCCAGTGACACGGCCTCGTCGCTGCTGATGACACCGGTGATGGCAGCGGCGGCGAGCTCACCGACGGAATGGCCCGCGACGATCGCATCGGCGGCCAGTTCCGAACGTCTCGCGAGTTCTTGGTACGCCAGCAGCGCCGACGCGACCACCAGCGGTTGGGTCACCGCGGTGTCGGTGATCTCGTCCGCGGTCGCGGTGGTGCCGAGGCGCTCGAGATCGAGGCCGGTCAGCTTCGACCATGTCGAGAGTTGGTCCCGGGCACCGGCAAGTTCCAACCACGGGGACAGCATCCCGGGTGTCTGTGAGCCCTGGCCGGGCGCAAGCATCGAAAGCACGTGACCAGAGAACACTGTCTGAGGGCACTTTGTGGGTGTCGAGGCCCATGAACCTTGTCGCAACCTTTTGTGGGGTTCCCACAAACTTGATCTAACCCACACCTGGTTCGACACCACTTTGAGATGCGTTATCAAAACGTGTCCCAGGGAGTGTGATCAGCGGAAACGTCGAAACCGGGCTGTGGCTGGTGTGGCTCATGTGGCCAATGAGTGCGTTTCGTTTTGGAAGTGTGTCAATCGACCAACAGTCGCCGCGACCCTCAGGACGTAGCCGTCGCGAGGGTTAGTTGGATCACGTCCTGTGATTTCCGAAATTTTCTTCAGTCTGTAGCGAACCGTATTTGGATGGATATACAGAACGCGGGCGCAACTCTCGACCGATCCTCCAGAGTCGAGATAGGCCTCGAGGGTCGCGTTGAGGGTGCTGCCACCCTTCGCCAGCGGACGGACCAACGACTCGTTCAGTGCGGCCATCGCCGCCGTGTCGCCATTGAGCGCGCGCTCGGGAAGCAATTCGAGACTGTGGACCGGGCGCGGCGCGTTCGGCCAGCCGACCACTGCCGCGATACCGGACATCGCCTCGCTGGCGCTCGTGTGTGCGCTGCCCAGGTTCGGCATCGTCGGTCCGATCACCACCGGACCGTCGGCGAAATGGGTCAGCAACTCGGTGACGAACCGTTCGCCGGGTTTGACGGCTCCGCTGACGATGGCGACCAGGAAGGTGCCCTGGACCACCGAGAGCGCCGACCGGTCGAACTGTTTCGCGGTGTTGTGGATGGCGAGCGGCACCGAGACGTTCTGCTCCGGCGGCGGGGTCCCGACGATGATGGTGGCCGGTGCGTCGGAGTCCCAGTTGAGGGCAGCGGCCCGGGACGAGAGCTGCGGTCCGGTGTCACCGCGGACGACGGCGTCTACGACGAGCGCCTCGAGGCGGGAGTCCCAGGCGCCGCGCGACTCGGCGGCCGAGGCGTAGATCGAAGCGGCGGCGAACCCGATCTCGCGGCCGTAGCGCAGCACCGATTCGGTGAGCGCCCGGAGCTGAGCGTCGTTGCGGGCGAGTAGTGGGAGCCATTTCTCGAAGAACTCCATCGCCACGCGCACCATCTCGACGGTCTGCAGCAGCGTGATGCGTCGTGCGAGGTCCTGCGGGACCACCTGGAAGGCCTGGACGGTGAACTTGACGTTGCCCTCGGGGTCCTGAATCCACTCGACGAAGTTGACCACCGCCGTCTGGACGACCAGCTGAACGCTCGCGCGCTGGGCGGCGTCGAGGTCGGCGAAGTACGGGAGCTGGTCCTGCATCGAATGGACCGCCTCGGTGGCCAGTCGTCCGCTGTACTGCTTGACCCGTCGCAGCAGTGTGTCGGGGAGCGCATCGTGCACGGTGGCGGGTGCGGGGACGTGGGCTCCCCGCGCACCGAACACGTCGGCCGTCGCTGCCTCCTGGTTCACGCGTGCATCGCTCACCGTCTCAATCTATGCCCATGCGTCGGGCCCACCCCCCCGGGGGAGGGGGCCCAGCGAGGGGCAAACTCGGGTTCTCGCGGCGGCACGGCCCG
>NZ_JBNCNS010000002.1:786602-997872 GCF_049847105.1 Gordonia sp. DT218
TCCACGCGCCCCCCGACAATCCCTCCCCCCCGGCGGCGCCCCCGTCCCCGGGCCGCGGCGCCCGACGCATGGGCAAACGTGCGATTGCCGTCAGGCCACGCCCGGATCGCTGGTCTGTTCCGGGGCCGCGGCGACATCGGTGATCTGATACTTCTCCGCAGCTTCGGCCGCGACGGTGAACGGGATGTGTCCGTCGCGGGCCAGCGCCACGAGTACCGCCACGACGATGGACTCCGCGTCGACGTTGAAGAACCGCCGGGCCGCGGGCCGGGTGTCGGAGAAGCCGAAGCCGTCGGTGCCCAGGGTGAGATACGTGCCGGGTACGTAGGCCCGGATCTGCTCCGGCACCCCGCGCATGTAATCGCTCACCGCGACCACCGGGCCGGCGACTTCTGCGAGGAGCTCCGTCAGGTAGGGCCGTGGGTGATCGACCGCGGGTTCGCGCACCGCTGCGCGGTCGACCCGGATGCCGTCGCGGGCGAGTTCACTCCACGAGGTGACCGAATAGACGTTGGCGCCGACGTTCCACTCCTCGGCGAGGATCTCCGAGGCGCGCAGCGCATCGGGCATCGTCACGCCCGACACCAGGATGCTGGCGGGATACTCCTTGCCCTGCGGGGCGTCGGTGAATCGGTGGATGCCCTTGAGGATGCCCGCGACGTCGAGATTCTCCGGCTGCGCGGGCTGGCTGATCGGCTCGTTGTAGACGGTCAGGTAGAAGTAGACGTTCTCGGGCTCGTCACCGTACATGCGCTTGAGCCCGTCGGCGATGATGTGGCCGAGCTCGAACGCGAACGCGGGGTCATACGACACCACCGCGGGGTTGGTGGCGGCCAGCAGCGGCGAATGGCCGTCCGCGTGTTGGAGTCCCTCGCCGGTCAGGGTGGTCCGTCCGGCGGTCGCGCCGATGACGAACCCCCGGGCCATCTGGTCACCTGCGGCCCACAGGCTGTCACCGGTGCGCTGGAAACCGAACATCGAATAGAAGATGTAGAGCGGGATCATCGGTTCGTCGTGGGTCGAGTACGACGTGCCCACCGCGGTGAAGGACGCCGCCGACCCGGCCTCGTTGATGCCCTCGTGCAGGATCTGGCCCTCTGAACTCTCCTTGTACGCGAGCATGAGGTCGGCGTCGACGGAGGTGTAGAGCTGTCCGTTGCGGTTGTAGATCTTCAGGGTCGGGAACCACGAATCCATCCCGAAAGTGCGCGCCTCGTCCGGGATGATGGGCACGATTCGGTTGCCGATCTCTTTGTCGCGCAACAGATCCTTGAAGATTCGTACCAGGGCCATGGTGGTGGCGACCTGTTGCTTGCCCGATCCCTTGCCCGCGGTCTTCAGCGCCCGGCTGACGTCGGGCTTCAGCACCTTGGACGTGGTACGCCGTGCAGGGAGGAAACCGCCGAGGGTCTTGCGCCGGTCGAGCATGTACTGGATCTCCGGCGAGTCCGGCCCCGGGTGGTAGTAGGGCGGCAGGTAGGGATTCTCCTCCAGCTGTGCGTCGGTGATCGGGATTCGGGTGCTGTCGCGGAAGTCCTTGAGGTCGTCGAGGGTGAGCTTCTTCATCTGGTGGGTCGCATTGCGCCCCTCGAAATGCTTGCCGAGCGTGTAGCCCTTGATGGTCTTGGCGAGGATCACCGTCGGCTGGCCCTTGTGGGCTACCGCCGAGGCGTAGGCGGCGTGGATCTTGCGGTAGTCGTGACCACCGCGTTTGAGATTCCAGATCTCGGCGTCCGAGAGATCCTTGACGAGGTCCTTGGTACGCGGATCCCGGTTGAAGAAGTGCTCGCGGACGAACGCGCCGTCATTGGCCTTGTAGGTCTGGTAGTCGCCGTCGTTGGTGCTGTTCATCAGGTTCACCAGTGCGCCGTCCTTGTCAGCGTGCAATAGCGAGTCCCACTCGCGGCCCCACACGACCTTGATGACGTTCCAGCCCGCGCCCCGGAAGAACGACTCGAGCTCCTGGATGATCTTGCCGTTTCCGCGGACCGGGCCGTCGAGGCGTTGCAGGTTGCAGTTGACGACGAAGGTGAGGTTGTCGAGGCCCTCGGTGGCAGCGAAGCTGGCCAGACCACGTGACTCCGGCTCATCCATCTCGCCGTCGCCGAGGTAGGCCCACACGTGCTGGTCGGAGGTGTCGGTGATGCCGCGGTCGTGCAGGTAGTGATTGAAACGAGCCTGGTAGATCGCGTTCATCGGGCCGAGACCCATCGACACCGTCGGGAACTGCCAGAACTCCGGCATGAGCCGCGGGTGAGGGTACGAGGGCAGGCCGCCGCCCTCTCCGGCATGGCTGTGTTCCTGACGGAAGCCGTCCATGCGGGCCTCGTCGATGCGACCTTCCAGGAAGGCGCGGGCATAGATGCCCGGGGAGGCGTGACCCTGGATGAAGACCTGATCACCGCCACCGGGGTGATCGGTACCGCGGAAGAAGTGGTTGAAGCCGACCTCGTAGAGCGCGGCCGACGACGCGTAGGTGGAGATGTGTCCGCCCACTCCCACACCAGGTCGCTGGGCGCGGTGCACCATGATCGCGGCATTCCAGCGGATGAAGGCGCGGAAACGTCGCTCGACCTCCTCGTCGCCGGGGAACCAGGGCTCGTTCTCGGTGGGAATGGTGTTGACGTAATCGGTCGATGTCAGCGACGGGATCGCGACACGCTTCTCGCCGGCGCGTTCGAGGAGTCGGAGCATGAGGTAACGGGCGCGAGCCGGGCCCGCATGATCGAGCAGGTCGTCGAAGGATTCGAGCCATTCCCCGGTCTCGTCGGGGTCGATGTCCGGCAGGTACGACGCGACTCCCTCGCGGATGACGCGAACGCGGTTGCGATCACCGCCGGCGGGGGTTTTTGCCGGCTTGGAGCCATTGGCCTGATTGGCGGTCGTTGTACGGTCTGCCTGGTCGGTCACTGTTATGCCTACTCCCTCGGTCGGCCGGATTCACGGTGGTGTCCGGCGTGCGATGACACGGGGCCGCTCCCATGATGTCGGGACCGCGGCGTCCCCCTCACATCGTGCCCCATGTCACTTGTGCTGGCATCGGGTGGTCAACCTTGCTGCCACCCGCCGCGACCTGCGGTAGCGTTCTGGTGTTGGTTACTCGTGGGTCAGGAGCGCAATGCGGGACACCGGCAGGAGCAGCACCGCGCGCAGGGCCGGTCGACGACGGCCGGGGGCAACTGCGGCGACGATGATCTGCGCCGTGATCCTCCTCGCGGCATCCGCGGCGGGATGCTCGTCGTCGGTGGACGGAAGCGGGTCCGCGGCCCCCGGCGAGGTGGCCGCCTACAGCTCCGACGTCGCCGCGTCGCGTCAGTCCGCCGGCCGCGACGACGCGAGCAAACTGTGCCGCCAGGCAATGTCGTCGATGGTCGTGATGGTCCGCGGGTACAACACGTTCGTGCGTCGACTCACCGAAGTCCACGCCTACAGCGACGTGGGAGACCTCGACGACAAGGCGCGCGCGAGCCTGATCGCCGGGGCCGACCTGATCCGGGAACAGGTGACCGAGGCGACTCCCACCGACGTGGCGGCCCCGACCAACCGGTTCCTCGACTCCACCGGGCGACTGGGTGCCGCCATCGGACAGCGTCAGCTCGACGGTCTCAATCCCATTGCCGTGCAATGGACCCGGGACAAGCAGGCCACGCTGAACGCATGCTCGGTCTACCTCCCGTTGCCGCCGGCCGTCGCGGCGTCCCCGGTGCCCACGTCCGATGCGGCCGGCGCCGGCCCGTCGTCGGCGCCCGCTGCGCCGCCCACGACCTCGGCCACCCCGTGAGACGCATTCGGCCTGCCCCCTGTTCGGGTTGCACTCTGAGCATTTAGGCTGTTCCCTAAGCTGACAGTCGAATTCGCATGGCAGGGAGGTCGCACGCGGTGGTAGCCGCCACAGAGTCCAGCAGCGCTGGGGGCAACAACGCCCACCAGCTGGGATTCACGTCCGGCATGGTGGTGCAGGAACTGGGTTGGGATGAAGACACCGACGACGCCCTGCGGGCCGACATCGAAGACGTCATCGGCGGTGAGATGGTCGATGAGGACGCAGATGACGTCGTCGACGTCGTCGTGCTGTGGTGGCGTGATGGCGACGGTGACCTGGTCGATGCACTGATGGACGCCATCTCACCTTTGGCCGACGACGGATACGTCTGGGTCTTCTCACCGAAGACCGGCACCGACGGACATGTCGATCCCAGCGAGATCGCCGAGTCCGCGCCGACGGCCGGCCTGACACAGACCAATGTGATGAGTCTCGGGGGATGGTCGGGGTCACGGCTGGTGCAGCCGAAGACCCGCAAACGCACATGAGCGGGGAGGGCACGATCCTCCCGACGTCGCCGCTGCGCGTGGGAGATGCCGCTCCCGACTTCGAACTCCGCGACCAGAACAACCAGCGAACCTTGCTGTCTGCCCTCCGGGCCGACAGCAAGGTGCTGGTGGTGTTCTTCCCGCTGGCGTTCACCGGGACATGCCAGGGTGAACTCGGCTACATCCGGGATCACCAACCGCAGTTCGACCACGAGGGGCTACGAACGGTCGCCGTGTCGGTCGGGCCGCCGCCGACACACAAGGTGTGGTCGTCGGCGCAGGGGTTCCTGTTCCCGATCTTGTCGGATTTCTGGCCGCATGGTGCGGTCGCCGAGGCGTTCGGCGTCTTCAACGAACACAACGGTTACCCGAACCGCGGGACTTTCCTGATCGAGAGTGACGGGACGGTCGCGTTCGCCGATGTGGTGGGCCCGGGCGAAGCACGCGAGCAGGCGTTGTGGGACAAGGCGCTGCTCGCCGCGCGGTAGCGGCACCCATCTCGGATCAGGCGATCGAGACCCGTCCCGTGCGCCGGGCCAGCCGTGCGAGCGGTGGGAACACCAGCCGCTGAAGCCACGCGGGGATGCCGGCGAGGTAGCCGTCCTGGAGTTCCCACAGGGTCGCGAGGTCGAGCGGATTGCGAGGGATGCCGTACCGATTGGTGCGGCCCTCGGCGTCCAGTCGATGCCAGGTCTCGAACATCTCGCGATGATGCGCGGGTGGGCGGATCGCATGCTCGACCTCGACGTTGTGATCCAAGGTCCAGAACTCGTGCACCTGGCGTGGCCGGATGGTGACCTCGTCGTCGGGGCCGAGCTCGAGGTCGTTCTTGTCGATCCGGAAGCGCATCCGTCCGCGTCGCACCTGGAATGACTCGGTGAGGTTCGGATGCCAGTGCGGCCCGGCCATCCGGCCCGGCGTCGGGATCTCATGGCGCAGGGTGAGGACGGTCCCGTCGCCGTCCGAGGTCGTCCCGATGACCTCGATGACGTGTCCGTCACGGAAGGTCAGGGTGTTGCCGTCCATAATTACCAAGGCTACCTTGATAATTATGGCGACGAAAGATCCGCCCCGACTGCTCTTGCGACTCCTGGTGGAGGTGACCCGTGGGTTCGAGGACCGGGTGCTCGATGATCTGGCAGTCGACGGGATCCGCCCTGCCCACTTTTCCGTGTTCCGGTACCTGGATCCGGAGGGCAGCCGCATCGGTGATCTGGCGACGGCGGCGGGGATGACCGGGCAGGCAATGGGGGAGATGGTCGGGAAGGTGCGGGAGCTGGGCCTGGTCGAGGTGGTGACCGACCCGGCCGACCGTCGCGCGCGGCTGGTGAGGGCGACGCCTCGTGGATTCGAGGCGGTCGCGCAGTATGCCGAACAGGTCCGGCTCGTCGAGGGCCGGCTTCGCGACGAGATCGGGGCGGCAGGCCTCGACGAGCTGCGCGCGTTGCTCGCCCGCGCGGGTCGGGTGTTGAGCGAGCCGCCCGGTTGATCGGTGACTCGGCCGCCGGTTGGGCCGGAGCTTTGGGCTCTGGGTTTGGGCTGGGGCCCGTGAGCCATTACATTCATGTCTTGGTGTTCGCCGGTCTCGACATCGGTGTTCAGTCACGCGCGTATAGCTCAGCGGTAGAGCTCTGGTCTTACACACCAGCGGTCAGGGGTTCAAATCCCTTTGCGCGCACCAAATGAGTGCAGTTGAACTCCCTAACGCGCCGCAAACGTGTCGCCGTGCTGGCTCGCAGTCCGCAGCTGGACCGCGGAGCGAAACCTGCGCAGATCATTACTTGCCCTTACCTGCTGCTCTCATCGTCGCCGATTGCCCGATCGACGAGTGTCAGTCCGCAGTCGGTTTCTGACGGCAACACCCGTCCGTTGACTAGCCCGTGAGCTTCAGGCTGTGGAGTCCCATCCACGTGTGGACCTGTTTCGGCGGGACGTTGTTGGTCAGACAGATGGAATGCGGTCGTCAGTCACGGTGAGGTTGTACCACCAGATCAGTCAGCGGCCCGTGACAACATGCTCAACATGATCGACTCGCACTTTGACTACCTCGGGGCAAGGATCTGTCGGCGCGACCAGGTGCTGGCCAACCCGCCCCAGGCGGCACCTGGTGTCTACGGCTGGTGGTTCGACGCGTTGCCGTTCGATGAGATCGACACGGCTCGGTGCGAGAAGCGGGACGGTCTCGTGCTGCTCTACGCGGGGATCAGTCCGAGCAAGTCGCCGGCCAACGGGAAGCCGCCGAGCCGGCAGAAACATCCGCAAACGTATCCGTTACCACTACATGGGCAATGCGGCCGGCTCGCCCCTTCGGCTGTCTCTGGGGTGCTTGCTCGCCCCCACGCTGGGGATCGAGCTTCGCCGCGTTGGTCAGGAACAGGATGCACTTTCACATGGGGGAGTGGGTGCTATCCGAGTGGATGGCCGAGCACGCCTTCGTGTCGTGGACCAATAGGCCGGAGCCGTGGGTACTCGAGGACGAGCTGATCGAGAAACTTGATCTGCCGCTAAACCTGATGGGCAACAAGGCGAACGCCTTCCACCCGAGACTGACCGCGTTCAGGGAGGCGGCAAAGCGGCGCGAGGGAGAAGGCCGTCCTGCCGAACGTCGGCAGGCGTTCATCGACATAGCCGACCGAGGCTAACGGAAGCTACGACACTGACTCAATCCTTTACCCGACGTCGGCATCGTTCAGGCCTGCCCGATCACGACCGTCGCCCACATCTGCTCCGACGATGCGATCGTCGTCGCGAGTCCCGCAGCGGAGAGCGCTTCGGCGGTCAGTCGGGACTGCACATCACCTGTCTCGATCAACACGTGCCCGCCCGGCCGCAGCCAGCGACCGACGGAGCCGGCGACCCGACGATGGACATCGACACCGTCACCACCGCCGTCGAGCGTGTGCCGGGGCTCGTGGTCGCGGGCCTCGGGCGGCATCATCGCGATCTCGGCGGTCGGCACATAGGGAGCGTTGACCACGACGACGTCGACGTTGCCGCGGAGCCGACCCGGTAGCGGATCGAAGAGGTCCCCGCACCACGTCGCACCGCCGACGGTCGATAGGTTACGCGATGCGCACCGGACGGCGACCGGGTCGATGTCGCAGGCATGGAGTTCGATGCCGGGCAGTTCGGTGGCGATCGCGAGGCCGATCGCACCGGTGCCACAGCAGAGGTCGACGACCACCGCACCCGGCCGCGTGACGGCCAGCGCCTGCCGGACGAGGAATGCGGTCCGCTGCCGGGGGACGAAGACGCCGGAATCGACCTCGATCCGAAGGCCTCGGAACATCATCCATCCGAGCACCACCTCGAGCGGTTCGCCTGCGACCCGCCGCCCGAGGAGGTCCTCCAGTTCGGCGTCGTCGGCGGCGTCGCCGATGAGCAGGTCCGCTTCTTCCTCGGCGAACACGCAGCCCGCGTCTCGCAGTCGGGAGACGGTGCGAGACAAGGTTTCTGCGGACGCGTGGTTCACCGGGAAGCTGCCCCGTCCACGGCTCGTCGATAGCGCGCGGCCAGGTCATCGTGATACCGCGCCGCCACTCGGCATTCGTCCACCAGCTCCGGCGGGCCCAGTACGGTGAAATCGGCCTCGAACGCCCGCAGCCAGCGGGCGATGCTCACCAACGACGTGCTGAACAGCACGAGTTCGCAGCCTTGATCGTCGCCGGCCTCGATGGTGCCCCATGCCGCGTCGACCATGGGTTCGACCACGTCCATCGGTGCGTGGATCCGCACGCGCGCCGACGCCTTCCGGTACACCGCACCAAGGCTGCGCGTCAGATACCCGGTCGCACCCCCTTCTGGCAGGTCCCGGGGAATGAAACGCGGTCCGGTGGGCGTCTTGGGTTCCATCCGGTCGACGCGGAAGGATCGCCAATCCTCACGACCGAGGTCCCAGCCGACCAGATACCAACGCAAACCGCTCCGCACCAATCGGTATGGTTCGACCTCCCGGCGGCTCTCCGCCCCGTCGCCGCGCCGGTAGTCGAATCTCAGGCGTTCGCTGCGATGACACGCGGTCGCGATCTCGGTGAGCACGTCCCCCGACACCGAGGTGCGCGATTCGCGCGGGACCGCCTCCATGGTCAGGGCATCGAGTCGGTGGCGCAGCCGCGACGGCATCACCTGACGCAGTTTGGTGAGGGCGCCGGCCGACGCATCCGCCATGTCGGCCACCGACCCCGTGGTGATCTCGTTGAGCCCGAGGGCAACGGCGAGGACCTCCTGGTCGTCGAGGAGTAGCGGCGGCATCTCCGCTCCGGCGCCGAGTCGGTACCCGCCGCCGACGCCGACCGTCGCGTCGACCGGGTAGCCGAGCTCACGGAGTTTGTCGATGTCCCGCCGGACCGTGCGGGTGGTGATCTCGAGGCGCCGGGCGAGATCCGCGCCCGACCAGTCGCGCCGCGTCTGCAACAAGGTCAGCAGAGCCAGCAATCGGGCCGACGTTTCCAACATGGATTCATCCTGCCGCCTTTTGCGGACAGATGGTGACCTCAATGCCGACGCGTCGCCGATGCCACCCCCTAGTCGGGAGCGCCCAGGTTCAGCTCGTCGGGGTGGGCGCCGACCCGCTCACCGGTGTCGAGTGTCGCGATCTCGGCCATGTCGTCGTCGTCGAGCTCGAAGTCGAGGACGTCGATGTTCGCGGAGATGCGCTCG
This sequence comes from Gordonia sp. DT218, assembly GCF_049847105.1. NCBI lineage: Bacteria > Bacillati > Actinomycetota > Actinomycetes > Mycobacteriales > Gordoniaceae > Gordonia > Gordonia sp. DT218. Next base: position 795,573 of record NZ_JBNCNS010000002.1, read on the forward strand.
TCGTGCACCGATTTCGGGATCACGATGACGCCGGACTGCAGGTGCCATCGGATCATGACCTGGGCGGTCGAGCGGCCGTGGCGTTCGGCGACCCGGGTCACCGTGGGGTCGGTGAGCAGTGTGTTCGGGATGGAATCCACGCCCCAGCCGGCACCGCTGCCGCCGAGGGGACTCCAGGCCTCCACCGCGATCCCACGGTCGGCGCAGAACGCACGGAGTTCTCGCTGCGCCATACGGGGATGCAGCTCCACCTGGTTGACCGCGGGTGCCTGGCCGGTCGCGTCGATGATCGCGGTCAGATGGTGCGGTTCGAAGTTGGAGACACCGATCGACGTGGCCTTCCCGGAGTCCCGGATCTCGATCAGGGCCCGCCAGGTCTCGACCATCCGTGCGGTGTCCTGCAGTGGCCAGTGGATCAGGTAGAGGTTGACGTGGTCGAGGCCCAATCTGTCGAGGCTGGCGTCGATCGCCGCGTGTGCCCGATCGGCACCATGGTCGGCATTCCACAGTTTGGTGGTCACGAAGATCTCGGAACGGTCGACTCCCGACGTCGCGATCCCGCGCCCCACGGCCGCCTCGTTGTCGTAGGCGGCTGCCGTGTCGATGTGGCGGTAGCCCGCGGTGCCGATGGCATACCCGACGGCGTGCTCGGTGTCCCGGTCGTCGGCCTGCCACACGCCGAGACCGAGCTGGGGGATCAGGGCGCCGGTGGTGAGCTCGATGGTCGGGAGATCTGTACTCATGCCTCCAGGCTAGGCCGGAAGCGTCGGATCACGACGAACCGTAGAGGGGGTGAGTCATGAAGAACTGCCACAGCAATTGTGTTGCCGACACGGTATCGGCGGCACTTCCGAGCACTCGATTCCCCATCGAACCCGGCCATCGGTGGGTTCCGCCGCGGATCCGGTAGTGCACGATCTCGTGACCGGAATGCGCGCAGAACGGCCACGAAACACGATCGACGACGGAGTTCAGCGGGATCGTCACCGTGGTGTCGGCACACCCGGCCCGGGCGGACCAGGTCCGCAACCAGGCCGGCGTCGAGAGATAGCGCGCGTGGAATCTGGTGCCGCCGCCGTAATGGATGACCCCGTCGGCGGTGCCGTGGAAGTCGACCAGTGAGATCGGCGGACCGTGCGAACATCCTTGCAATGTGCGGGTGTAGATCGCCGCGCTGATCGTGGCGAAGCCGGCGAATTCACGCGGCATCCGGCAGGCCAGCATCGCCACCAGGCCGCCGCCATTGGATCGTCCGACCGCATAGGTGCGATTCCGGTCGACGCAGGCGCTCGATCGCACCGCGCCGAGGATGGCGCGCGTGAACGCGATGTCGTCGGCGCGCGGTGACGAGTACGGCGCACCCTCCCAGGCGGTGCTGTCGTCGGCGCCGCTCAGCCCGTCCGGGTACACCGTGATCGCGGGCAGAGAGGACAGACCTGTGTAGCGCTCGAAGGTCGCACCGCGCTCGGCGCGGCCGTGAAAGGCGAGGACCAACGGCACCGGCCGGCCGCTGTAGGTCGTCGGAACGTGCATCCGGTACGTCCGGCGCACCCCACGCACGGTGACCGACCTGCTGAGTGTGTCGCCCGCTCGCAGCGAGGGGCACCCGGCCGCCGGCCGCGGATCGGCGGGAGACGCCGAGGCCTGACCCGTCACTCCCGGGGCCGATGCTGCACCGGCCCCGACGATCGTCACCACCGCCACGAGAACGCTCCAGACGAACGTGCCGCGCCGTCGACGAGTGCGGGGGTTGTCGTGCACCGCATCACTGTAGTTGTCGGGCATGCGACGGGTGGCGGGAAGTGGTCCGGACGCCCAAATCCGTACCTCGGTGCATGCGATCTGACATTCTGAGCGCGTGCTCACCGCCGACACCCCATTGGGTCGCCATCCCCGCCTGGCCGTGCTGATTGCGATGGTGACCGCCACGATCGTGATGGTCGCCGCACCGGGGATCCCGGCCGCGATCGGCGCGCCCGCAGTGATCGCCGGATCGTCGGCGCCCGCGGCGTTGCCCCGCGACTTCGACTGGGGCGTCTCGTCATCGGGGTTCCAGAGCGAGGGCTTCTCGCCGGACAGCAACTGGCGGCGTTATGTCGCCTCGGGTGCCACGCATGATCGGGTCGGCACCTCGGTCGACTTCCGGCACCGCTACCGCGGCGACATCGCGCTGGCGAAGGCGCTCGGTGTGAAGGTGTATCGCGTCGGCATCGAGTGGGCGCGCATCGAGCCCCGCCCGGGCGTGCTCGACCGCACCGAGATCGCCTACTACGACGCGATGATCGCCGCCATCGTCGCCGCGGGTATGCGACCGATGATCACCCTCGATCACTGGGTGTATCCGGGCTGGGTGGCCGATCGTGGCGGCTGGGCGAACCCGGCGACCCCGGCATGGTGGTTGCGCAACGCGCGCCGCGTGGTCGACCGCTACAGCCGGTATCACCCGATCTGGATCACCATCAACGAACCCACCGTGTACGTGACGAACGAACTCCGGACCGGTGCGATCGCGGCGCCCGAGGTCCCGGCGATGCTCGATCGTCTCGTCGGGGTGCATCGGGAGATCTATCGCTACATCCACGGCCGTGACGCTTCGGCGATGGTGTCGTCGAACGTCGCCTACGTCCCGACGGTCGAACCGGTGCTCGACACGCAGTTCGTCGATCGTGTCGCCGACACCCTCGATTTCATCGGCATCGATTACTACTACTCGATCTCACCCGCGAACACCGGTGCCTGGCATGCGCTCACCGACGACAGTTGGCTGGCTCCCGTGTCGGCCGACGGTCTGTACTACGCACTACGGCACTACAGCCGCAGGTATCCGAGCAAGCCGCTGTATGTGGTCGAGTCCGGCATGCCCACCCGCGACGGTGCCGCCCGAGCCGATGGCTACCGCCGTGGCGATCACCTGCGCGACCTCGTCTATTGGCTGCAGCGGGCCCGCGGTGACGGTATGAACGTGATCGGGTACAACTATTGGAGTCTGACCGACAACTTTGAATGGGGAAGCTACACACCGAGATTCGGGCTCTACACGGTGAACGTGACGTCGGACCCGACATTGACGCGGCGACCCACCGACGCGGTGGCCACCTACCGGCGCATCACCGCCGACAACGGCGTGCCACCGAACTATCGTCCGACGCGTCCGGCCGAGTACTGTTCGCTCGTCGCCGCACCGGCCAGTTGCGTCGAACCCGTGCACTGATCCGCGGACAGCGTCAGCCCACACGCCGTCCGATCGACCGACATCACCAGGAGGACGGCTGTGGCTGCCAAGACCTCACTGCCCATCTCATCCATCGTCACCGCCCTGACCGCCGAATGGGCGACACTCGACGCGTTGACGACGTCGCTGTCCGACGACCAGTGGTCGGCGCCCTCGGTGCTGCCGGGCTGGTCGATGGCCGACGTCATCGCGCACGTGATCGGCACCGAGAGCATGCTCGCCGGACGTGAGGTGGAACCGCGCCGCGACGTCGGCGCGCTCGACCATGTGCGCAACCCGATCGGCGAACTCAACGAGAGATGGCTCGACCATTTCCGTGGCTCGTCGCGTGGTGAGGTGATGGCCGCCTATCGCGAGATCGTCGCGGTCCGGACCGACATGCTGACGCGGATGACCCAGGAGGAGTTCGACGCCGACTCGGTGACCCCCGCGGGCCCGGAAAGCTACGGCAGATTCATGCGGATCCGGGTCTTCGACTGCTGGATGCACGAGATCGACATCCGCGACAGCACCGACGGGTCGGCCCCGACCGATGCCGTTCCCGCGGAGCTCGCGCTCGATGAGATCGCCGCGTCCCTGCCGTTCGTGGTGGGTAAGCGGGCCGCCACGCCGAAAGGGACGTCGGTGCTCATGCGGATCGGCGGCGTGGTCTCGCGCGCGATACGTATCGAGGTGGGGGATCGCGCGGTGGCCGTCGACGAGTTCGCCGGCGGCGATCAGTCGGCCGACGTGGCGCTCACTCTCGATGCGCGCGACCTCGCCCGACTGGCCGGGGGGCGGCGCACCGCCGACCCCGGGCGGGTGGCCATCGACGGCGACCGGGCGCTCGGTACCGCGATCCTCGACAACCTCGACTACGTCATCTGAGGTTGGACCCGGGGCAGTCGCCCTGCTCGGGCGTACGTCTGTCCGGGCGAACGTCTGTTCGATACGAATCCGCTGTCCAGACGTGGCACTTCACCAGAGGAAATCCCTTGTCATCCGGCCGGATGACGACCGGGACAAACGTCCAGGTCGCGCCTGCGATGCGCTGACGTTGCGCGAGCCGCGCCGGGCGCGAAGCCGTCAGTGATCGTCGCGGATGATCGCGCCCGAGGCGAACTCGCGCGCCCGCCGGCCGGTCAGAATCTTCGCGGGTTGGGGATCGCTGAGCAGCGCGCGGATGAGTTCCGGGGTGTCGTCGATCGGGCTGTCCGCGGCGACCAGCACGATATTGCCGGTGCGGCGACCCTTGAGCATCGCGGCATCCGCGACGAGGGCGACATCCTGGAAAACGGCGGCCGCGGTCGCGACCTCGGCGCGTGCCAGAGTGAGGTCGCGGCCGTCGCCACAGTTGGCCAGGTAGAGTCCGCCGGGCGCGAGGACCCGACGGACCTGTTCGGTGAACTCCACTGTCGTCAGGTGCCGCGGTGTGCGGGCGGCCGCGAACGCATCCCGGACGATCACGTCGCGGGTGTGCTCGGTCAGGGTGGTCAGGACCTCGCGGCCGTCACCCACGCGGATTCGTAGCCGAGGTGCTCGCGGGAGGTCGAACCACTCGCGGGCGAGCCGCGCCAGCTCGGCATCGATCTCGACGGCGACCTGGCGTGTGGCGTGCTGACGATCCGCGAGGTACCGCGGCAGGGCGCACGCGGCGGCACCGAGGTGCAGGACGCGCAATGACGCGTCGGCGCCGTAGCGGTCTGCCATCACCGCGGCCATCTGGCGCATGTACTCGAAATCGAGAACCGTTGGGTCCGGGTGGATGTGTGAACTCTGGGCCCCGTTGATCGTGAGCAACCACCCGCCCGCGATGGGATCGCGGGACAACTCGGCGACCCCGGTGTCGATCGAGTGCCTCCCGGCGACGGGTTCTGGGCGGGTTCTGGCCATCGCCCGTGAGTCTATGCGGGCCGGACGAGACGCCGGCTCGCCCGCGGATACGATCGCCTCCGTGTCCGGCCGCATCAAGACCCGTCGTCGTGGTCCATCGCTGACCCGCCACCGCGATGCGGGAGTCGCGCTGGGCCTGCTTGCCGGGGTCGCGGCCGACCGCCTGCTCGGCGATCCGCGGCGGTGGCACCCGGTGGCCGGGATCGGGCGCGCGGCGGGCGCGGCCGAACGGGTGCTCTACCGGGACAATCGCCCGGCGGGGGCGGTCTTCGCCTGCGTGTGTCTCGGGGCCGGCTGGGCGGTCGGAGAGCTGGCCGACCGGGTGCCCGCGGTCGGGACCAGGACTGTCATCACGACACTCGCCACCTGGTCGGTGCTCGGTGGCACCACGCTCATCCGGGTCGGTGACGCGGTGGCCGATGCGCTCGACTCCGAGGACATCGAGGGCGCGCGACAGCTGGTTCCCAGCCTCTGTGGACGAGATCCCGAGGCTCTCGACGAGGCGGGGATTGTCCGTGCCGCTCTCGAATCGATTGCCGAGAACACGTCCGACGCCACGGTGGCGCCGCTCTTCTGGGCGGCATTCGCCGGGATGCCCGGGCTGATCGGGTATCGCGTGGTCAACACACTCGACGCGATGGTCGGGCACCGTAGCGAACGGTACCGGCGGTTCGGATGGGCGGCGGCGCGTCTCGACGACCTCGCGAATCTGGCGCCCGCGCGGCTCACCGGAGCGTTGACGGTCGTGCTGGGCGGAGCTCCCGCCAGGTCCGTGCGGGCCTGGCGCCGCGACGCGGGTGCACATCCGAGTCCCAACGCCGGCGTCGTGGAGGCCACGTTCGCGGGCGCGCTCGGGGTCACGCTGGGTGGGCGCACCGAATATCCCTACGGTGTCGAGCAGCGGCCGTTGCTGGGCGACGGACCCGCGCCCCGGACATCTGACCTGCGTGCCGCTGTCGTCCTGTCCCGCCGTGTCCAGACCGCGGCGGCCGTCGGGGCGGCGGCGGTGGTGCTCCTGGTCAGCCGCCGTAGCGGTCGCTGAGTTTGGCGCGCACGTCGGCCGACGTGTCTTCGGCGTCCGGACCGGAGCCGATCTGGCCGCGTTGTCGGGCCCCCGACGCGGCCCCTGCCTCACGGAGGTCGGCGCGGACGCGTGCCCGGCGGTTCCGCGGCGCCGCCGACTCGGCGTCCTCGGCCGCGGGAGCGACGGGCGAGGTCCCGTCGGGTTGTTCGTCGGTGGACACGGCGGCCGCGGTGTTGCGCCGGCGCTGGCGGATCTCGGAGTAGATGAAGTACCCGGCACCGAGCGGCGCCATGATGCCGAAGGCCAGCCACTGCAGCCCGTAGGACAGGTATGGGCCGGATTCCAGCTGCGGTAGCGGGATCTCGCCCAGCGAGCCGGGCTGGTCGGGGGAGAGTTGGAGATAGAACGGGTCGAAGGTGGTGTCGACGGCCCGGCCCACCTCGGCGGGATCGATCGTGTAGACGGCCCGCGTGCCACCCTCCTCGTGGGCGCCGCGGCCGGGACTGGTTCCCTCGCTCGCACGGATGCGTGCGGTGATGGTGGTCTCGCCGCTCGGCGCGGTGGGAACGTCGGGCAGTGCGCCCTGGTCCGGTCGCACGAATCCCCGGTCGACGAGCACCACGCGGGAACCGTCGGTCGCGGCGAACGGGGTGAGGACCTCCACGGCGGGCCGTTCGTCCACCGAACGTAGGCGGACCAGGACCTCGCGATCGGTGAGGTAGTGACCCGTCATGGTCACCTCGCGCCATTCCGTGGTGGGCTTGAACGCCGCACCCGGAGGTGCGAGTGATCCCAAGGTCGCCGAGGGCGTGGACATCGCGGACTTGATCAGGTCGTTGCGCTCCTCGGTGGCACTGTTCTTACCCAGCTGCCACGGGGCGAGGAGGGTGAAGCAGAGGACCGCGAAGGCGATGACGACCAGACCCAGGGCGATCCACCCGGGGCGTAGGAACATCCGAACCACGCGCACACCTCAACGGTACCGAGCCGCCGAGGCCGCACATACGCGGCCACCACCGAAAACAGGGCTGCCCAGGGTAGCGTGGACGAAATGCGAGATTTCCTCTGCCGAAAGTGCGGCCAGCGTCTTTCCTTCGAGAACAGCCTGTGTCTGCACTGCAAGAGCGCATTGGGATTCTGGCTCCCGGCACGCACCATTTATGTGCTCGACGACGAGGGCCGCGTCGAAGTCGACGGCCAGCTTCTCGAGCGATGCACGAACAACAAAGTGGCACAGTGCAACTGGCTGGTTCCGTGGTCGGGCGTGCCGAGTCTGTGCACATCGTGCCGGCTCACCCGGACGCGGCCGGGTGACCACGACACCGACGCGCTGGTGGAGTTCGGCCGGGCGGAGACGGCCAAGCGTCGGGTGGTTCTCGAACTCGACGAGTTGCGCCTTCCGATCCAGGGGCGCGACGAGGAACCAGCGACGGGGCTCGCGTTCGACCTGCTGTCGAGTGCCACGCAACCGGTGACCACGGGACATGCGAGCGGGGTGATCACGCTTGACCTCGCGGAGGGCGACGATGTGCACCGCGAGCAGATGCGCGTCGAACTCGACGAGCCATACCGCACCGTGCTGGGCCACTTTCGGCACGAGATCGGCCACTACTACCAGACCGTTCTGGTCGACGACACGGTTCGGCAGGCGTTCGAGGACCTGTTCGGCGATCCCAACGACGACTACCAGGCGGCGTTGGACCGGCACTATTCCGAGGGCGCACCGACGGGATGGCATCAGAACTTCGTGTCGTCGTACGCGACGATGCACCCCGCGGAGGACTTCGCCGAGACCTTCGCGCACTATCTGCACATCCGCGACACCCTGGACACCGCGGCGGCGTTCGCGATGGCACCGTCCGGTTCGACGCTCGACAGTGTCCTGCCGGGGGACGTCGGTTTCGATCAGCTGGTGGAGTGGTGGCTACCGCTCACTTGGGCGTTGAACCAGATCAACCGCTCGATGGGGCATCCCGATCTCTACCCGTTCGTCCTTCCGGAGCGGGTCCTCGAGAAGATCCGGTTCGTCCACAACCTCGTTCTGCCCGGCTGAGCCGCGGCGGGTCCACCGCGGACTACTCGGACTCCTCGAGCGTCGCATGTACCCACGCCAACAGTCCCGGGACGGCGCTCTCGATCTGTTCGCGGGTGATCGCGAAGTCCTCACCCGTCCCGTAGAAGGGATCGTTGAGGTCGAGGTCGTCGGGTCCGGCGGTCGGGTCGAAGCTGCGCAACAGTCGTACGCGGTCGCCGAGACGCTTGCGCTCCAGTTCGCGGACGTGCCCCGCGTCCATCGCCACCAGCAGGTCGGCGTCGAAATGGACGGGGGAGAGCTGTGCGGCCACGTGCGCATCGGAGTAGCCGTGGGCGAGCAACTCCGTGCGCGCTCGATTATCGGCGGGTTCGCCGGTGTGCCACCCGCTCGTGCCGCAGCTGGTCACCCGGACGCGGTCCGATAGCCCGGCGTCGTCGAGCGCCGAGCGGAAGATGTTCTGTGCCATGGGCGACCGGCAGATGTTGCCGGTGCACACGAAACACACGTGTAGTTGCTCAGACACCAAGTACCTCGCGCAGATGTGCGATCGACCCGACCGTCCATGCGGCCGCGTCGTCCTCCCCATGCAGAGCGTAGCCCCAACGCACGAGGATCGCCGGTATACCGAACAACGCTGCGCCCTCGACGTCGTGGGCCCGGTCACCGAGCATCACCACCGGCGTATCGGTCACATGTGTGGCGGGGTCTGCCGAGATCCCCAATTGGGCGAGGGCATGCGCGATTACGTCGGACTTGGCGCGACGGGTGCCGTCGTCGCTGGCGCCCGCGATGAACCGGAAATGGTGGGCCAGCCCGAAATGATCAAGGATGGCTCGGGCGGTGCCTTCGTTTTTCGAGGTCGCCACGGCCAGCGTGCGTCCGGTCGAGGCCAGATCTTCGAGGAGACCGGGCATGCCGTCGAAGACGGAGTTCTCCAGCCAACCGACATCCGTGTAACGCCGGCGATATGCGCGCATGGCCGCATCGGCGGTCTCCTGATCGAGGCCGATGGCAGTGAGGGTGTCGATCATCGGTGGGCCCGCGATGCCCGCGATCACTTCCGGGGCCGGCTCAGGGGCATCGACCTCGGCCAGCGCATGCCGGAAACTGTTGGCGATGCCCGTGAAGCTGTCGGTGATGGTGCCGTCGAGATCGATGAGCAGGACGGTGGCCGGGTCTGCGGGATCCGGTCGGGCGGGCAGGACGTCGGCGGCCTCAGGCATGTCGGTCACTGTTCCATCGTGCACGTAGGCTGGTGATTTATGACATCGGGGCTGTTCGCGCGGCATCGTCACGGCGATGCCGACGCCGAACCCGGCCTGGTCGACTTCGCGGTCAACGTGCGAAGTGGCCCGCCGGAGTTCATCTGTGACGCGATCGCACGTCGGATCGGCGATCTGGCGCAGTATCCGTCGATCTCCGATCAGGAGAAGGCGATTACCGCCATCGCGGCGGCGCACGGCAGGCCGCGCGACGAGGTGCTCCTGCTGTCCGGCGCCGCCGAGGGGTTCGAGTTGCTGCCGCGCCTGGCGCCCCGGCATGCCGCCTTGATCCAGCCGTCGTTCACCGAACCCGAACTCGCCCTGCGGTCCGCGGGGGTACCGATCACCGACGTGGTCCTGCCGCCGCCGTGGGAATTGGTGCCCGACGCGGTGCCCGACGACGCGGATCTGGTGGTGCTCGGCAACCCCACCAACCCGACGTCGGTGCTGCATCCGGTGTCCGCCATCGAGAGTCTGCGGAGGCCGGGGCGGCTGGTGGTGGTCGACGAGGCATTCGCCGACATCACCCTCGATCCAGGGACCCGGCAGAGTGAGCCTGCGTCGATCGCCGGCGACCGCGCCGAAGACGTGATCGTCATCCGAAGCGTGACAAAGACATTCGGCTTGGCCGGCCTGCGAGCCGGTTATCTGCTCGCCGCGGCGGCGGTGATCGGGCGGCTCACCGTCGGCCGTCGTCCGTGGCCGCTCGGGACCCTTGCACTGACCGCGCTGACCGAATGCGTCGGCCCCGAGGGGCAACGGTATGCCCGCGAGCAGGCCGAGGTGATCGCGGCAGACCGGGCGGAGATGGTGGCGCAGTTGACCGCCGCGGGGATCGAGGTCTGCGTGGCACCGAGCGCGTCGTTTGTGCTGACTGCGATGCCCGACGCCCTCGAGATGAAGAGACGATTGCGCGACAAGGGATTCGCCGTCCGGAGCGCTGCGAATTTCGTGGGGCTCGACGACCGGCACCTGCGGCTTGCGGTGCGCGATGCGGCGACCACCCGGTCGTTGATCGCGGCCATCGACGAAGTACGAGAGGAGCTCGGATCATGACCATATCCGCCGCTGCGAACGTGACCGGTGCGGACGTGATCGAGGTGCTCGATCGCGCGTACCCCCGACGGCTCGCCGAGCCATGGGACTCGGTGGGCCCCGTCTGTGGGGATCCGACCGAGCCCGTCGGATCGGTGCTGGTGTGCGTCGACGTCACCGACGCCGTGGTGGACGTGGCCGTCGAATCGGGTGCACAGATGGTGGTCGCCCACCATCCGCTGTTGCTTCGCGGAGTGGATTCTGTTGCGGCGGACACCGTCAAGGGACGGCTGATCCATCGTCTGATCCGTTCGGGGATCGCTCTGTTCACCGCGCACACCAACGCCGACAGCGCGCGGCCCGGGGTGTCCGATGCGCTGGCCGAACTCATGGGCCTCGTCGACACCGTCCCGATCGACCCGAAACCTGCTGCGCCCATCGACAAATGGGTTGTGATGGTGCCAGAGGGCAACGCCGAGCAGGTGAGCGAGGCGATGTTCGCGGCCGGCGCCGGTGCGATCGGAGAATACCGCGACTGCTCGTGGTCGGTGGTCGGCACCGGACAGTTCGAGGCCCAGGACGCGGCCAATCCGGCGATCGGGGTCATCGGGGAGCGCACTCGCGTTGATGAGGACCGGATCGAGATGGTCGCGGCGCGAGGTCTGCGGGCAGCGGTCCTCGCCGCGTTGCGCGGTGCACATCCGTATGAGGAACCGGCTTTCGACATCCTCGAACTGGCCGAGACCGCAGACGTCGTGGGTCTCGGACGATTCGGACGACTGGCTTCCCCGATGACGGTGCGAGAGTTCGCCGAACGCGCGGCAGAGCGTCTGAGCAGTCCGTCCGGCGTCCGGGTGGCGGGAGACCTCGACGCCCGCGTCGAGCTGGTCGCCGTGTGCGGCGGTGCAGGCGATTCACTGCTCGACACGGTGACAGCGGTCGGTGCCGACGTGTACCTGACCGGGGATCTGAGGCATCACCCGGCCGACGAGAGTCGCCGCCGCGGCGGGCCGGCTCTCGTCGACGCCGGGCACTGGGCGACCGAGTTCCCGTGGTGTGGGCAGGCGGCGACCCTGCTGTCGGAGTCCCTCGCTGTCGACGTCGCGGTGTACCGCGAGCCGACCGACCCGTTCGCCGTCGTCGGCCGGCCGTGACGCGGTGTTCCCGGCCGTGGCCGGGCGCGTACCGTGTGGGGCACCCATCTGCCGCTGTCGGCGGCGATCGGGCACGAGAACAGCAGAGGGATGAGGCATTGGTGACGAGAGCACATCGCGTGCGCGTATCGCGGAGGTTTGCACAGTGAAGGTGGACGCAGGAATCCAGCGACAACTCCTCGACCTGGCCGACGCCGACGCCGAACTCGCTCGGCTGGATCATCGTCGGACGCACCTGCCCGAGGACACCGAGATCACCGAGTTGGACCAGCGGATCGAATCCGCGCGCAATGATCTGGTCCGCGCCGAGATCTCCGCCGAGGACCTGACTCGCGAGTATCGGCGGATCGACAGTGAGGTGTCGGGGATGGCTTCGCGGGAGGCCAAGGATTCCGCGCAGCTGACCGCGGGCGGACTCGCGCCCAAGGCGCTCTCCGAACTGCAGCACGAGTTGTCCGGCCTGGCCCGTCGTCGCGCGTCTCTCGAAGACGATCTGCTCGGCGTCATGGAGCAGCAGGAGGCGGTCACCGCCGAAGAGCAGCGGGCCGCCGCGACCATCGAACACCTGGACAGCGAGGTCGCGTCCACCCGTGAGCGCAGGAACACCGCATTGTCGGGGATCGCGGCCGATCACGACGCCGTCGCGGCACGGCGGGAATCGGTCGCGGCCGAGATCACACCGGAACTCCTTGCGGTGTACGAGAAGCAGCGCGCGACCGGCCGGATCGGCGCGGGCCTGCTGAGGGCCCGCCGATGCGGTGCATGCCGGATGGAGCTGGATCGCGGCACCATCGCCTCGATCGCGGCGAAACCCGCCGACGAGGTGGTCCGCTGTGAGGAATGCGGCGCAGTCCTGGTCCGGACGGCCGAATCGGGTCTCTGATGGCGACGGCTGCGCGATCTGGCGGCCGGGCGCCGACGTGGCAGGGCCAACGGGCCCACCCGACCCGGATCTTGTTGCTGCGGCACGGGCAGACGGAACTGTCGGTGGAGCGTCGCTACTCGGGGCGCGGGAACCCGGCGTTGACCGAACTCGGACGTCGGCAGGCGGCGGCTGCGGCGCAGCGGCTCGGCGTGCACACAGAGATCGCGGCGGTGATCTCGTCGCCGCTGCAGCGCGCACGGTCGACCGCGGAGGCGGTTGCCGACCGCTTGGGACTCGCTGTCGAGATCGACGACGGTTTCATCGAGACGGACTTCGGTGACTGGGAGGGCCTGACATTCACCGAGGCCGCCGAGCGTGATCCCGAGTTGCACGCCCGATGGCTCGGCGACACGACGGTTGCGCCACCCGGCGGGGAGAGTTTCGCCCAGGTCTCCGAGCGGATTGCCACCACCAGAGATGCTGTGCTGCAGCGTTATCCGGGTGCCACCGTGCTCGTCGTATCGCATGTCACCCCGATCAAGACAATGCTCCGGGACGCACTGCGAACCGGGCCCGAACTCTTGTTCCGGCTGCATCTGGACCTGGCATCGTTGTCCATCGCGGAGTTCTATCCTGACGGCGGATCCGTCGTGCGACTGGTGAACGACACCGGCCACCTCGACTGACTCGTGACCACGGCCCGCTATTCTGTGTGGGCGAACGAGTCGGCCGGGCGGCCGCGGCGGTCGGAACGGCCCAGACCTCTGGGTACGCCGCTCGCCGAGGAAAGTCCGGACTCCACAGAGCAGGGTGGTTGTCAACGGCAACCCGGGGTGACCCGCGGGACAGTGCCACAGAGAACAGACCGCCGCCCCGATCCGTCGGGGCGGTAAGGGTGAAACGGTGCGGTAAGAGCGCACCAGCGACACGGGTGACCGCGTCGGCTAGGTAAACCCCACCCGGAGCAAGGCCGAAGCTCGCACCCCGGGGTGACCGGGAGTGCGGGTGCGCGGGTGTTCGAGGGCTGCTCGCCCGAGCCCGCGGGTGGGCCGCTCGAGGTACCCGGCGACGGAGTACCCAGATGGATGGTCGCCGCCCGCCTCGTGGTGAGAACCGCGAGACCGGGTACAGGATCCGGCTTACACGCCGGCTCGTTCGCCCCTACAGTCGGTGACGTGCAGCGCAAACTGTCCGCCCCCGACCTCGACTTCGACGCGGTACGGAACGAACTCGGCGTCAGCGAGGACTACGGCGCGACCGCGCAGGCGGAGGCCGATCACCCCGTCGACCGGTTCGCCGCCGTTCGCGAGGACCGGACCGACCTCCCGTTCGTCACGATCGATCCGCCGACCTCGATGGATCTCGACCAGGCGGTGCACATCGTCGCCGATGGCGAGGGTTTCGTGGTGAACTACGCGATCGCCGACGTCGCGGCCCTGATCGAACCGGAGGGGGCGCTCGACGCGGAGAGCCGCCGGCGCGGCACGACCGTCTATTTCCCGGACTGCTCGGTCCCGCTGCATCCGCGATCGCTGTCGGAGGGCGCGGGATCGCTGCTGCCCGACCAGACCCGGCCGTGCGTGCTGTGGACCATCCGGGTCGGCGCCGACGGCGAGCCCGCCGACGTGTCGATTGCCCGGGCCACGGTGCGGTCGGTCGCAAAGCTCGACTATGCGGGGGTGTCGGCCGATGCCGCGGCGGGGCGGTTGCATCCGTCGATCGATGCCCTGCCCGCGTTCGGCGAACTGCGGCATCGAGTCGCACTCGATCGTGGTGCGGTCGAACTCGATCTGCCCGATCAAGAAGTTGTCCGGGACGGCGGGGACGCTCGCTCCGCTCCCGGCGCCGGTACGATTCGGCCCGCTCGCTCCGCTCCCGGCGCCGGTTCGATTCGGCCCGCTCGCTCCGCTCCCGGCGCCGGGTGGACCCTGCGGCTCGCCCCGCACACCCCGGCGGACCTGTGGAACTCGCAGCTGTCGTTGCTCACCGGAATGTGCGCCGGGCAGATCATGGCCGATGCCGGGATCGGCCTGCTGCGCACCCTGCCGCCCGCGGATCCTCGTGCGGTGTCCGCGCTGCGCGCGACGGCGACGTCGCTGGACGTCGACTGGCCCGCGGACGTGACACCCGGCCAGTTCCTCGCGGGGCTGCCCAGGGAGGAACCGGCGACCCTCGCGTTGACGTCGGTGGGCGCGACCCTGATGCGCGGTGCCGACTATCTGGCACTGGGGAGCAATGGCGACGGCGATGTGCGCGAAACGCCGTCGCCCGACCGGCTGCGCCACGCGGCGATTGCCGGGCTCTACGCTCACGTCACCGCACCGTTGCGACGGCTCGGCGATCGTTTCGCCACCGAGGTGTGCCTCGCCGTCACCTCTGGGAACCCGGTGCCGGACTGGGTGACCCGGGCCTTGCCGACCCTTCCGAAGATCCTGCGGGCGGCGGATTCCCTCGCCTCGTCGGCCGACCGCGCGAGCATCGATCTGACCGAGGCCGTCGTACTCGCGGGCCGGGTGGGGGAGACCTTCGACGCCGTCGTCCTGCACGCGGCGACCGAACACCGAGCCGCGCAGGTCTTCCTCGCCGACCCCGCGGTGATCGCCCCGTGCGACGGAGATCCGGCGCAGGGGCGCGGGATCTCGGTGGTCCTCACGGTCGCCGACCCGTCGGCCCGAAAGGTGCTGTTCGTCCCCGCCGGCGGGTGAACGATGCATCTCGCGGTGGTGCTGCGCCGTCGCCACTCGCCGACCGGGCGCACAACCTCGTCGACCGTGCGCACTTTCGCGCCGATCGTGCGCGTGGGGTGGCCCGCGACGACGACGTGGGCCCGCTCGACGGGATACTGTGCACGTTCGACGGGATACTGTGCACGTTCGCCGGAATCGCGGGCCGCTCGTGCCGTGGTCAGATGTCCTTGGCGGCCTTGCGGTAGGCATCGATGGCCCGCTCGCCGTCGGCCTGTTGCCGGGCATCGATGCGCCCGAGTACGAACATGTCGGGGCCGGAGAGCTTCCCGGACCCGGCGATCTCGGCCACCCGAGCGCGATTGATCCGGCTGTCGTTGTAGTCGCCGAGCGCGGATTGCACGCGCTTGGCGATCGTGGCGACCTTGCGGTACCGCTTCCTGTCGAGAGGCTCGGCGGCGTCGGTGCTGTAACGCAGCCGCTTCGCGCGTTTACGAATGGTGTGCAGTTGTTCTGCCCATTCCTCGGAGCCCTCCGTCAGGCTCGACAACACGCTTTGCTCGTTGCGGATCTTCTTGCGGCTCTTGGCAATGGCGCGGTCCACGGCGATCGTCGCGTCGAGATCGGCGTCGGGTCCGGGCGGTGGTGACGCGATGAGCTCGTCGATCGCGTCGAGTAGGGCGAAGTACCTGTCGGAGTCGATCGCGGCATGCGCGGCCTTGATCGCCCGGTCGTGGATCGCGATCTCCGTGCCGGCGAGCTCGGCGATCAGCGACTGCGAGGCGTTCTCGGCCTTCAGGAGGTTCTCGTCGAGTGCCAGCTGGACTTCCGAATCGCGGGCATCACCGAGGATCCTCGCGAGGAGCTTCAGCTCGCCACCGATGTGATCGGTGCGCTCGGCGTCGAGAACGGTCGGGAATCCGGAGAACACGCTGCGGAGCCGTCGGCAGGCCACCCGCATCTGGTGCACCGCGTCGTCGGCGTCGGTGCGCACGAGCGGATCCTGGGTGATGAGCGAGTTGCGGTGGATGGCGATGTCGGTGACCACGAGTTCCAGCGCGGTCGGCCGCTTGCCGAGGTGCGGTTCGACCACGGTCGGAGTGGAACCGATCGCACGTGCGAGTTTGGATGCCGACGACGGTTCGCGACCGCCCGCACCACGCAGGGTCTTCTCCGCGGTCTTGAGCAGGCGCGGGTGCGGGTCGTTGCCCAGGAGTTCGAACTCCCACTCGGCCCACTCCTGGAAATGTCCACCGGGCAGCAGCGATTGCGCGGTGACCAGATCCTCGGCGAACTCGGCGACGGGCTGCCCATCGGCCCCGAGCAGCGTCGTCACGGTCCGTGTCGTGGACACGGCCGCGACCGGGATGAGCCTGCGGGTCCGGGTCAGTGCCACCACGGGGGAGATCAGGTCGGTCGGGACCTCGCCATCGGCCGGCGCCTCGTCGAAGCCGAGCTGGAGCTCCCGCCGCGCGCCGCGCGCGGCGGCGGGGCGCTTGAGATGCCATCCGGCGTCGTGGCCACCGGTGCGGCGGCGCAAGGTGATCCGGTTACCGGCCAGGTCGAGGTTCTCGGTGTCGAAGTAGGTGGCATCGAGACTGAACGTCTCGGGTTCCGTCGCACCGATGACGCCGGGCAGGACTCGGAGGTCGGGTGCGGTGTGCCCCGCATCCACATCGAACTTCAGTTCCACTTCGAGCTGCTCGGATGCCGGCACCCGGTCCTCCTGTGTCCCTGGGCGCGGGTCGATGCACGCGCCCGACGTGTGCTGTGTCTGTGCATTCTAGGCCGGTCTCAGAATGCCCGATCCGCGAAACCGTCCGTCGCGGTGATCAAATGATGTTTGATGCCCGGTTCGAACGATGCGTGCCCCGCGTCGTCGACGATGTGCAACTCCGCGCTCGGCCACGCTCGGTGGAGATCCCATGCGCTGCGCGTGGGACAGACGACGTCGTAGCGCCCCTGGACGATCACGCCCGGGATGTCGGCGAGGCGGTCGATCCGGGCCAGTAGCTGTCCGTCCTCGAGAAATCCGTGGTTGACGAAGTAGTGGTTCTCGATGGTCGCGAACGCGAGGTCGAAACGGGGTTTGTCGGCGCCGTCCCGGTCGTCGCCGGGTGGGCGGGGCAGCAGGTGGCTGGTCGCCTGTTCCCAGCCGGTCCATGCGCTCGCGGCGGCCTGGGCGACGGATCGATCGGGGGAGGTGAGCAGGCGGTGGTAGGCGGCGACCAGGTCACCGTCGCGCTCTCCGTCGGGAATAGGCGCCAGATAGGACTCCCAGAGGTCGGGGTAGATGTGCGCCGCACCGCCGTTGTAGTACCAGTCGATCTCGCTGCGTCGTAGCAGGAAGATCCCGCGCAGGACCAGTTCGGTGACCCGCTCGGGATGTGCCTGCGCGTAGGCGAGGCCGAGCGTCGACCCCCATGAGCCGCCGAATACCTGCCACCGGTCGATACCGAGGTGGGTGCGCAGCAATTCCATGTCCGCGATCAGGTGTCCGGTGGTGTTCGTCGACAGCTCGGCGCCGTCGGCGATGTGCGGGCGCGACCTACCGCATCCGCGTTGGTCGAAGAGCACGATCCGGTACCGCGCCGGGTCGAAGAACCGACGCTGATCCGGGGCGGTGCCACCTCCGGGGCCGCCGTGCACGAACACGACGGGCTTGCCGTCGGCGTTGCCGGAGGTCTCCCAATAGATCTGCTGGCCGTCCCCGACGTCGAGGTGGCCCTGGTCGTACGGTTCGATGCTGGGGTAGAAGTCGCGCATGGTCACAACCCTATGCGCGAGCGCTCCCGTCAGTAGCTGTGTTCGGGGGCGGGGAAGGTTCCGCGCCGGACCTGGTCGGCGTATTGCTCTGCCGCGGAACGTAGTTCGGTTCCGACATCACCGAAGCGCTTGACGAACTTGGCGGTCTTGCCGTGCGTGAGCCCGGCCATGTCCTGCCAGACGAGCACTTGGGCGTCGGTCTCGTTGCCCGCGCCGATGCCCACGGTCGGGATGGTGAGCTTGCGGGTGATCTGGCCTGCCAGATCGGCGGGCACCATCTCCATCACCACGGCGAACGCGCCGGCCTCCTGAACCGCGATCGCATCCTCGACGAGTTGGTCGCCCGCGTCGCCGCGGCCCTGGACCCGGTAACCGCCGAGGCCGTTCACGCTCTGCGGGGTGAAGCCGATGTGTGCCATCACCGGGATCCCCGCTGCGGTCAGCGCGGCGATCTGATCGGCGACGCGCTCACCACCCTCGATCTTGATGGCGTGTGCGCCGGTCTCCTTGAACACCTTCACGGCCGATTCGAGGGCCTGCTGGGGGCTCGCCTCGTAGCTGCCGAACGGCAGGTCGGCGACGACGAGCGCGTGCGGTGCACCACGGACCACCGCCCGGATGAGCGGGATGAGTTCGTCGACGGTGACCGGGATGGTGGTGTCGTAGCCGAGCACGACGTTCGCCGCCGAGTCGCCGACGAGTAGCACCGGGATCTCGGCCGCGTCGAAAATGCGGGCGGTGGAGTAGTCGTAGCAGGTCAGCATGGACCACTTCTCGCCATCGGCCTTCATCTGGGCCAGATGGTGCACGCGGGTGGCGCGGCGACGGGGAGCGGATGCGGAGGAATCAGACGCAACAGTGGATTCGGACGCGCCATACACCGAGGAATCGGACATCGTTGTCTCTTTTCTGCCTCGAGTCCTGCCAAGCAGGTACCCGGGTTGGGCTGGACGCCATCCATTGTGTCACCGGTGCGCGCACGGTTGAACGCCCATGACCTGTGGCTTTGCTCACATGGGCAACACGGGGACGCATCCTTCGGACCGTACGATCACCGCATGGCGATCATCGGCCGGACCGTGGTGCGACGGGTTGTCGTCGTCGCGTTGGTCGCGGTCCTCGCGGTGCTGGACGGGTGCCGTCTCCTGTCGTCCGGATCCGGGATCGATTGGCATTCCTGCGGTTCCGACGACGGGGTGGTGAGCGCCGCGATTCCCGGGTCGGTCGCCGGCCGGGTGTCGTGTGGACGGTTGTCGGTTCCCCTCGATCCCCGAGATCCCGGCCTGGGCACGATCTCGCTCGCGGTCGCGCGACTGGGCGCCGCGGGCCCCGCGACCGGGACGCTGGTGATCAATCCGGGCGGTCCCGGCGGCTCCGGCGTGGGCCATCTCGTCGGCTCGGCCGCGAATCTGGCCCAGTCGGCGATCGCGGACACCCATGACATCGTCTCCTTCGATCCGCGTGGCGTGGGCGCATCACGGCCGGCCATCCGATGCCGCACCGACGCCGAACGCGACACCGAACGTGCGATGGACCTGGGCGACCGATCGGCGGCAGGCATCGGGCGTGTCGAGCGATACCGGGAAGCGATGGCGCACGAGTGCCGCGCGCGCGTCGGTGCGGACGTCCTGTCGCGGGTCGGTACCGACTTCGTGGCGGGCGACCTCGACCGGTTCCGTGCCGCGCTCGATGAGGACGCGATCGCCTTTCTCGGATACTCCTACGGCACCCGCCTCGGCCTCGAGTACGCGGCGCGGTATCCGTCCCGGCTCGAAGGGCTCGTCCTCGACGGCGTGGTCGATCCCGTCGAGGACCCGATCGACGCATCGATCGATCAGCAAAGGGGATTCCAGCAGGCCTTCGACGCCTTCGCCGAGGACTGTGTGCAGCGGCCGGGCTGCCCGTTGGGTGATCGTGTCGAGGACGCGGTCGCGCGCTATCGGGCGATGGTCGATCCGCTGCTCGCCGATCCGGCGCCTGCGGGTGGACGGACCCTGTCGGTCGAGGATGCCGAGATCGCCACGGTGGCCGCGCTGTATCAGCGATCGGGATGGGACGACCTGCGGGCGGCGTTGATCGCGCTCGCGGCGGGTGACGGCACCGGGATGACGCGGCTCGCCGACGCCTTCGAGGGACGGGACGTCGACGGCCGTTACGACGCGTCGCAGGACGCCTTCGTCGCGATCAGCTGTGCCGACGATCGGAGAGTGCCCGACCGTGCGCGATACGACGAGTCGGAGCTCCGCGCGCGTAGCGCCGCACCGTTTCGGGACGACGGGCGCGGCACCGGACGGGGGCCGCTGGGGATCTGCGAGTTCTGGACGCCTGCGGTTCACCCCGCGGGCGGTCCGCCGGTCGACGGCACGCCGGGCGTGGGGACTCCACCCGCCCTCGTGGTGGCGTCCACCGGGGACCCGGCCACTCCGTACCCCACGGCGATGGCGGTCGCGCGACGGATCGGTGCCGGGCGCATCAGCGTCGACCGGCCCGGGCACACCGCGGTGTTCCGGGGCGACGAGTGCGTCGACAGGACGGTGACCCGGTATCTCAGCGATCCCACAGTGCCGCATGCCACTCTCGGATGCTGAGATTTGTTCCGTAAAACCGCAGGATGCTGAGTTCGACTTGAACATGTAACACGGATTTAACAGGCTACTTCTAATGTCCGGGGCATGGATCGCCAAAAGGAATTCGTGCTGCGGACCCTCGAAGAGCGCGACATCCGATTCGTGAGGCTGTGGTTCACCGACGTTCTCGGCTACCTCAAATCCGTGGCGATCGCACCCGCCGAACTCGAGGGAGCCTTCGCCGAGGGTATCGGTTTCGACGGCTCGGCCATCGAGGGATTCTCGCGCGTGTCCGAGGCGGACACGGTCGCCAAGCCCGATCCGTCGACCTTCCAGATCCTGCCGTGGACGACCTCGACGGGTCGTCATCACTCGGCTCGGATGTTCTGCGACATCGCGATGCCCGACGGCACCCCGAGCTGGGCGGATTCTCGACATGTCCTGCGGCGCCAGCTCAACAAGGCCGCCGATCAGGGCTTCAGCTGCTACGTCCATCCGGAGATCGAGTTCTTCCTCCTCAAGGACGCGCCGCTCGACGGCACGGTGCCGACCCCGGCCGACTCGGGCGGCTACTTCGACCAGGCCGTACACGACTCGGCGCCCAACTTCCGTCGCCACGCCATCGAGGCCCTGGAGTCGATGGGGATCTCGGTCGAGTTCTCCCATCACGAGGGCGCGCCCGGTCAGCAGGAGATCGACCTGCGGTACGCGGATGCGCTGTCCATGGCCGACAACGTGATGACCTTCCGCTACGTCGTCAAAGAGGTGGCCATCGACGAGGGCACCTGGGCGACCTTCATGCCGAAGCCGTTCAGCGAGCATCCCGGTTCGGCGATGCACACCCACATGAGCCTCTTCGAGGGCGACACCAACGCGTTCCACAACCCCGACGACCCGATGCAGCTGTCGAGCACCGGAAAGAGCTTCATCGCCGGGATCCTGCACCACGCCAGTGAGATCAGCGCGGTCACCAACCAGTGGGTGAACTCCTACAAACGCCTGATCCACGGCGGCGAGGCGCCCACCGCGGCCACCTGGGGCGGTGCCAATCGGTCGGCGCTGATCCGCCTGCCGCTGTACACGCCGAACAAGGCGTCATCGCGGCGCATCGAGGTCCGCAGCCCGGACTCCGCCTGCAACCCGTACCTGACCTTCGCGGTGCTGCTGGCCGCCGGGCTGAAGGGCATCAGCGAGGGTTACGAGCTGCCCGACGAGGCCGAGGACGACGTGTGGGCGCTGACGCCGGCGGAGCGACGGGCGATGGGCTATCGGGAGCTGCCGGGCAGCCTCGCCGATGCGCTCGTGGAGATGGAGAAGTCGGAGTTGGTGGCCGAGGCGCTCGGCGAACACGTCTTCGATTACTTCCTCCGCAACAAGTGGGCTGAGTGGACGAGCTACCGCAGCCTGGTCACGCCGTACGAGCTGAAGAGTTACCTGCCGCTGTAGCTGTGCCCTGGTGCACACCTGACCGCTCGCGACCGCTACCTTTTGGAGTGTGACTTCACTTCGCGGCCGCGGCCGCGGCCGCGTTCCCAGTGCCGGGCGCCTCGGGCTGCTCGAGACCACCGCCCCGGGTCACCTCGCCGAACTGGAGTGGGACAACGACGATTCGGTCGACGTGCTGTGGGCCCTGTCCCGTGCGCCCGACGCCGATCTGGCCCTCCGGGCGCTGATCCGTCTCAAGGGTGCGGCCGGTGTGGACGAGTGGGCCGAGGCCGACGACCGGGTCCGCACCGACACCGGATTTCGCGGCCGGCTGTTCGCGGTACTCGGCGCCTCCGATGCCCTCGGCGATCACATGGTGGCCGAACCGTCGACCTGGCGTCTGCTGATCGGTTCGACCCTGCCGTCCGTCGACGAGATGAACGAGCGCATGCTGGCGTCGGTGGGGGCCGCCCCGGAACCGGGCGCGCTCGAGGCGGGCAACAAGGTCTACCGTGCGACGGTCACCGGACCCAAGTCGGTGGTCGCGTTGCGCACCGCCTATCGGAATCTGCTGCTGCAGTTGGCGGCCCACGACGTCGCGCCGACCGTGCAGGACGAGCCGGTGATCTATCTGCCCGAGGTCGGCGGGTTCCTCTCGGATCTCGCGGATGCGGCCCTCACCGCCGCACTGGCGGTGGCCGTCGCCGAGGTGTGCGGCGACCATCCGCTCTCGGTGCGGCTCGCGATCATCGCGATGGGCAAATGCGGTGCGCGTGAGCTGAACTACGTCAGCGACGTCGACGTCGTGTTCGTCAGTGAGCCCGCGGACGGAGTGGCCGCCCGGATCGCCGGCGAGGTGATGCGGGTCGGGTCGTTGGCCTTCTTCGAGGTCGACGCCGCGCTGCGGCCGGAAGGGAAGGCCGGCGCGCTGACCCGCACCCTCGACTCGCATGTCGCGTATTACCGCCGCTGGGCCAAGACCTGGGAGTTCCAGGCCTTGCTCAAGGCTCGCGCGATGACCGGCGACATGGGCCTCGCCGACGACTACCTCGCCGCGCTCAGTCCGATGGTGTGGACGGCGGCCGAACGCGAGGACTTCGTGCCGGAGACCCAGGCGATGCGCCGCCGCGTCGAGTCACTCGTCCCGGAGGAACTGCGTGAGCGCAACCTCAAGCTCGGCAGCGGGAGCCTGCGCGACGTCGAGTTCGCGGTCCAGCTCCTACAGATGGTGCACGGCCGCGTCGACGAGGAGATCCGTGTCAAGGCGACCGTCGATGCACTGAGTGCGCTGACCGCCGGCGGCTATGTCGGTCGCGACGACGGTGCGAATCTCACCGCCTCCTATCAGTTCCTGCGTGCGTTGGAACATCGGCTGCAGCTGCAGCGACTGTCGCGGACCCATCTGCTGCCGGCCTTCGAGGACGAGGGGAACATGCGCTGGCTCGCCCGGGCCGCGCATATTCGTCAGGAGGGCGACCGCGATGCGACGGGTGTGCTGCGGGACCAACTCAAGCGCCACAAGTCACGTATCCGCAGGCTGCACGAGAAGCTCTTCTATCGTCCGCTGCTCGATGCGGCCACGCGCTTCAACACCGACGAGCTCACGCTCTCCGACAAGTCGGCCGAACGTCGACTGTCGGCGCTCGGTTATGCGAAACCCGAACGCGCACTGAATCATATCCGCGCACTGGCATCCTCGCCGGGTCGTCGGGGACAGATCCAGCTGTTGATCCTGCCATCGCTCCTCGAGTGGATCGGGAACACCCCGGACCCCGACGCCGGCCTGCTGAACTATCGCCGACTGTGCGATGTGATGGACAAAGAGGAGTGGTTCATCCGGCTGTTGCGCGACGACGGTGTGGTCGCCGAGCGGCTGATGCACGTCCTGGGCACGTCGGAATACATCGCCAACCTGCTGATGCGGTCACCGGAGGTGATCCACCTCTATTCGGATGGTGCCAACGGCCCCAAACTGTGTGAGGTGCAGCCCGAGGATGTCGCCCGCGGGCTCATCGCGTCGACGGTGCGCCAACCGGATCTCAAACGTGCGGTGGCCGCGGCCCGGTCGCACCGACGCTTCGAACTCGCGCGGGTGGCCTCTGCCGACATCCTCGGCATGATGGACGTACCGGCGGTGTGCGCAGCCTTGTCGTCGGTGTGGGCATCGGTGCTCAACGCCGCCCTCACCGTCGTCATCGCCGAGTCCGAGCGTGACCGCGGGCTCCCGGCCCCCGCCCGCATCGCGGTGATCGGCATGGGCCGATTGGGCGGCGGTGAACTCGGTTACGGGTCCGACGCGGACGTGCTCTTCGTCTGCGAACCGGAGCCGGATGTCGACGAGGCGCTCGCGGTCCGCTGGTCGCAGACGATCGCGGAGAAGGTCCGCTCGATGCTGGGATCACCCAGCGAGGATCCGCCGCTCGAGGTGGATACCGGACTGCGCCCGGAGGGCCGCAACGGCCCGGTGGTGCGGACGCTCGCCGCGTACGCGGCCTACTACGACCAGTGGGCGCAGCCGTGGGAGATCCAGGCGTTGCTCAGGGCACATCAGGTCGCCGGCGACGATCAGCTCGGAATCGACTTCCTGCACATGGCCGATCGTATCCGCTACCCCGAGGGCGGGGTGTCGGCTGAGGCGGTCAAGGATATCCGCCGGATCAAGGCCCGCGTCGATTCCGAGCGGCTGCCGCGCGGCGCTGATCCGGCGACCCACACCAAACTGGGTCGTGGCGGGCTCGCGGACATCGAATGGACCGTGCAGCTCATCCAGCTGCGGTATGCCCACAGTTACCCGTCGTTGCACAACACGTCGACCCTACAGTCCCTCGACGCCATCGGTGCCGCGGAGTTGTTGGGGGAGAACGACGTAACGCTCCTGAAGGAAGCCTGGCTGACCGCGACCAATGCGCGCAATGCCCTGGTGCTGGTCCGCGGCAAGCCGATCGATCAGCTCCCCGCACCGGGCAGGCAGTTGCGGGCCGTCGCCTATGCCGCCGGCTGGCCCGAAGATCAGGCGGCGGAGTTCCTGGAGAACTATCTGCGCGTCACTCGCCGGGCAAAGGCCGTGGTGCGCAAGGTGTTCGGGGCGTGATCGGCCGACTCATCCGGTTCGTCCTGATGCTCGCCGGATGGGTTCTGCTCGCCGCCGCCGCGGTAGCGGTCTGGTTGCACCACTTCCCGTCACGAGGGGAACTCAGCCTGTACCTGACGAGCGCCGTCCCCTTCGCGCTGGTTGCCGCGGTATCGGCACTGGTGATCTTCGCGGCTACCCGGCGATGGATTCTGCTGACGCTCGCGATCCTGGTGTCGGCGGCGCTCTGCTACACACAGGTGCCGTTGGCGCGGGCGCAGGATGCGCCGGCGGGTCAACCGGTCACCGTCGTCACCGCGAACATGCTGTTCGGTGGTGCCGATGTCGACGCGCTGGCCCGCGAGGTCGGCGCGGCCGACGCGGACTTTTTGTCGGTGCAGGAGGTGACGCCGGACGCGTTGACGCGACTGCGGGCGAGCCCGATCGGTCGTCGGCTGCCGTTCTCCTTCGCGCTGCCGGGGTCCACCGCGATCGGCACCGCGATGTTCAGTCGCACACCGCTGTCCGGTCAGGTCGACCTCGAGGGCACTGCGCTGCACAACCTCGCGGGGGTGACCGATCTACCGGGCGCATCAGGCACACACGTCCTCGCCGTGCACCCCGGCGCACCCTTGCCGGGACGCACGAACATTTGGCGCAGCGACCTCGACCTACTCGGGACGTACCTGCGAGCACTGCCGCCGGGCCGGATGATCGCGGCGGGCGACTTCAACGCGACCTGGGACCACGCCGGTTACCGCAACCTGTTGCAGGGCGGGATCGTCGATGCGACGGATCAGGCGGGTGCCGGGTTCCGGCCGACGTATCCGACGGACCGCTTCGGTGGACGCCCGGTGATCGCCATCGATCATGTCATCAGTCGCGGATTCGTCGCGACGTCGTTGCGGACCTTCGACCTGCCGGGTTCCGATCATCGCGGAGTGGTGGTAACACTGGTGCCAACATGACGATTCCATTCGAAGAGACCGGCCACGCCGTGCAGGCCGAACCCCGGCGGTTGCTGTCCGAGAGCCTCCGTGCGGCCACCTCGGACGCACACGACCGTGCCGAGGGAGCCACCTTTGTCGACGACCTGATGTCGGGCCGGCTCGACGCGGGGGGATATCGGCGGATGGCCTCTCAGCTCTATTTCGTCTACCGGGCGCTGGAATCCGTCGGGGACACCCTGTCCGGCGACACGGTGGCGGGGCCCCTCGTCGACGAACGACTACGCCGTCTTCCTCGGCTCGCCGCCGACCTCGCGATGCTCGGTGTCGATCCGGCGACCCTCACGCCGCTGCCCGGAGTGTCCGCGTACGTGGACGCGATCGAGGCCACCCGCGACGACCCGCCTCGATTCGTGGCTCACCACTACACGCGCTATCTCGGGGATCTGAGTGGCGGCCAGGTCATCCGCAGCCGCATGAAGCTGCATTACGGGCTCACCGAGGCCGCACTGAGTTTCTACACATTCGACGAGATCGGGAAGCTCAAGCGCTACAAGGACTCCTACCGCGACACGCTCGACGGCCTACCGCTCGACGATGAGCAGATCGTGTCGCTCATCGACGAGGCGGTTGCCGCGTTCGGGCACAACGAACGGCTGTTCGCCGAACTCGCCGGCTGACCCCGGCCGGAACCGCTTCCCGGACGGACGTGCTAGCGGGCGGAATCCGCCCGGTTCTCGCGTGCACGCTCGACGCCCGCCTTCGCGAGGAAGAACGGCACGAGCAGCGTGCCGACCGCGGTCACCAGCCAGGTGATGACCGTGGCCCCGATCCAGGTCGGGATGCCGTGGATCTCGATGCCGTCGCTGCCGAGCAGATTCGCGAGCAGCAGGGCCACGAAGGTCGACACCAGCCCGACCCCGCCGAGGAAGGCCTCGGCGTTGCGCCGGACGAACTTCACGATGAACGGGCTGAGGATGAGTTGCGCAGCCGCGAAGATGACCACCGCGAGGAGGAATCCGCCTGCGTGGACGTGCATGTCATCGAGAATCCACGTCGCCACCAGCAGCCCGAGGGCGGCGGAGATCAAGTAGACGAGCGTACGGATGATTATGCGGATCATGAGCTAATCGTAAGCTCCCGGTGCCGGATCCCGAGGGTGGTTGCGTCGTGTCGACGGTCGGTGTCGGCATTCAGACCGAGCCGATGAGCGCGTCGAGGCCGTCGAGGATGACTCCGAGCCCGAAGGTGAGTTCGGCGGTGAAGAAGTCGTCGTCGTCATGGCCTTCGCCGGCGATGACGGCAGCCAGGTACGGCAATCGGTCGTGGTCGACGAACTCGGCGACCATCGCCTCATAACTGCTACCGGTCGCGACGTCGGCTGCGTCGAGCATCCCCATCTGACTCGCCTGGCGCACATGTTGTCGGACGAAGCCGTCCACCAGCAGCAATGCGCTGAGCTTTTGTTGGCTTGTGAGGCCGGTCTCGGCGAACGCCCGCACCCCGGAATCGGTCCAGGACAACACATTCGGTCCCACCGGTGGCCTGCGGAGCGGGATCGCCGCGAGCCATGGCCGGTGCCGGAGTCGTGCCGAAGCCGCGAGCGCCCACGCGGTCAATCGCTCGCGCCAGCTGCCGGTCGACGTCAGGTCCGGGTCCGCCGGCCCGAAGGCGGTGTCGACCATCACCTCGATGACATCGTCCTTGCTGTCGACGTACCGGTACAGCGACATCGTCGTGAGTCCGAGGGCGGCCGCGATGGCCTTCATCGACGCCGCCTCGACCCCGTGTTCGTCGGCGATCGCGACGGCAGCGGTGCCGATGTCGTGCACGGTCAGCGTCGGGCGCGGACCACGCCGCGGCGTGGGATCCTCGCGTCCCCAGAGGAGTGCCAGGTAGCGCGGGATCGCGGGTTGCGCGGTGTCGTCCGTCGAGGTCATTCCGACATCGTACTAATTGCTTGCCATATACACAGTTACGGCTTTAATATCTGTGTACCAAATAAACAGTCGATGTTGTACACAGAAAGGTGGTGGTGTCGTCATGAACCGGCGATCCCCCTGGCTCGGCCTGCTCGTCCTGTGTCTGCCGATGCTCATCGTGTCGATGGATGTCTCGGTCCTGTTCTTCGCCGTCCCGTATATCGCGGCCGATCTGTCGCCGACCCCGGAACAGCAGCTGTGGATCTTCGACATCTACGGATTCGTGCTGGCCGGGCTGCTGTTGTCGATGGGCTCGCTGGCCGACCGGATCGGCCATCGTCGCTTGTTGATGATCGGTGCCGCGGGCTTCAGTGCGGCCTCGTTGGCCGCGGCGTTCGCGACGTCGGCGGAGATGCTCATCGGTGCACGCGCCCTGCTGGCCGTGGCGGGCGCGACGCTGATGCCGTCGACCCTCGCGATGATCCGCCACATCTTCGAGGACGCCGCCCAGCGTGCCAAGGCGGTGGCCACCTGGAACGCGGTGCTCGCCGGCGGGGTGGCGGTCGGTCCGATCGTCAGCGGTCTGCTGCTCGAACACGTCTGGTGGGGGTCGGTCTTCCTGATCAACGTGCCCATCATGGTGGTGCTGATGCTGGCGGCGCCGCTGGTGCTGCCCGGCGACACCGCGACGCCGAGCCGGCGGGTCGATGTCGTCAGCGGCTTTCTGGTGCTCGGGGCGATGCTGCCCGGCGTCGCGGCGATCAAGAATCTGGCTGCCGACGGATGGTCGATATCCCGGGCCGCGATGCTGGCGGCAGGTCTGCTGGTGGGCATGATCTTCGTGATGCGGCAACGCCGCATCGACGATCCCATGGTCGATCTCGGGCTCCTCGGCGAGCGCCGGTTCGCGACGTCGATCTGGACGAACCTCATCTGCATGTTCGCCCTGCTGGGCAACTCCATCCTGATGACGCAATATCTGCAATCGGTCCTGGGGTACTCGCCGCTGCGCGCTGCCCTCTGGAGTCTCGCGCCCTCGGTGGCGGTCGGAGCCGTCGCGCCGCTGACCGCGGTCATCGCCGCGCGCATCGGTCGGCCTGCGGTGATCGTCGGCGGATTGGGCACGGGTGCCGCGGGTTTCGCAGTCCTGGGCGCCTTCACCGGGATTCACTCGCTGGCCATGGTGCTGATCGGCGCCACGCTGCTGGCATCGGGGGTCGTCGCGGCCACGTCGATGATCGCCGACTACGTGGTGGGGGTGGCACCGGCCGATCGTGCGGGTGCCACTTCCGGACTGCTCGAGACCTCGAGCGAGCTCGGGGGCGCGCTGGGTATCGCGGTCCTCGGCAGTGTGGTGAACGCGGTGTTCCGGTTGGGATTCCCGGCGGACCTGGCTGGGGGAGAGGCATCGCGGAGTCTTGCGGGCGCGGTGGCGGCGGTGCCGCACCTGCCGGCGGGGCAGGCGGCGACGGTGCTCGATGCGGCGCGGCGAGCGTTTGTCGACGGTCTCGTGGTGGCCGCGTGGACGGGTGCGGCGATCTTGGTGTGCTCGGCGGTACTGGCCGGCTGGGGACTGCGGGCACGCTCGGGCGAGCGAACCCTCGAGGCGACGGGCGGTACGTCAGGCGCGCGGAGCGCGGGACCGCTTGATGATGGCCGAGCCGATCGCGACGACGATGATCGAGCCGATCAGGGCGCCGATGATGCCGCCCCAGTCGAACTTGTCGTCGTCGCCGATACCGAACAGGCCGGTGAAGACCCAATAGCCGAGCAGCGCACCGAGCAGGCCGAGGACCGTCGAGGCGAGCCACGACTGCCATCCGCTCATGCTCTTGAAGGCGTCGTTCGGCACGAGCGCCCGGGCGATGGCCCCGCAGACGAATCCGAGCAGCAACGCCGCGATCAGGCTTCCGATGTCCATGGCGACCTCCTGTCCGCAGACTAGTCCGGGATGGGACGCCTCGGGGATGCTTCTAGAGGATCTCGACCTTCGTGCCCAGTCCGAGGACGATGGCGTCACGGTCGTCCGAACTGTTCACGAGTTCCACGAGGTGCTGATCGGTGCCCGTCGGGGTGGTGGTCCGGACCACGGCGCGGAGGCCGTCGACACTGATGCGGTCCCCGGGGGCGAGGTCTTCGACAAATCTGGTGCGAGTCATGCTCTCAAAATAAAGGCAAATGATGTGAAACGGCAGGGTACAAAGGCCCAGACGTGACACCAATCACCGATGTGAACACTGCCACCGACAGACGCCGAAGGGCGGCCGGGATGTCCCGGCCGCCCTTCGGTTGCCTGTTCGGTTCGAGATCCGCTCAGCAGTCGTAGTAGAGCGCGAACTCGTACGGGTGCGGACGGATCTGCACCGGCTCGATCTCGTTCTCACGCTTGAGCGCGATCCAGGTCTCGATGAGGTCCTCGGTGAACACGCCACCGGCGGTGAGGTATTCGTGATCCTCTTCGAGCTTGTCGATGACCGCCGACAGCGAGGTCGGGGCCTGCGGGATGCCCTTGGCCTCCTCCGGCGGGAGTTCGTAAAGGTCCTTGTCGACGGGCTCGTGCGGCTCGATCTTGTTCTTGATGCCGTCGAGTCCGGCCATCATCATCGCGGCGAACGCGAGGTACGGGTTGCCCGAGCTGTCCGGGCAACGGAACTCGAGGCGCTTGGCCTTCGGGTTGTTGCCGGTGATCGGGATACGCACGCAGGCGCTGCGGTTGCGCTGGCTGTAGACCAGGTTGATCGGTGCCTCGTAGCCCGGGACCAGACGCTTGTAGGAGTTCACCGTCGGGTTGGTGAACGCCAGCAGCGACGGCGCGTGGTGCAGGATGCCGCCGATGTAGTAGCGCGCCAGGTCCGACAGGCCCGCGTAGCCGGCCTCGTCGTGGAACAGTGGCTTGCCGTCCTTCCACAGCGACTGATGGGCGTGCATGCCCGAGCCGTTGTCGCCGAAGAGGGGCTTCGGCATGAAGGTGACAGTCTTGCCGTTCCCGTACGCGGTGTTCTTGATGATGTACTTGAACAGCAGTACGTCGTCGGCCGCGTGCAGGAGGGTGTTGTATTTGTAGTTGATCTCGGCCTGACCGCCGGTGCCCACCTCGTGGTGCCCGCGCTCGAGTTCGAACCCGGCGTTGGTGAGGTTGGTCGACATCTCGTCGCGCAGGTCGACGTAGTGGTCGTATGGCGCGACGGGGAAGTAGCCACCCTTCGGACGGACCTTGTAGCCGAGGTTCGGGCTGCCGTCCGGATCGGTGGGCGAACCGGTGTTCCACCAGCCCGACTCCGACTCGACCTCGTAGAAGGTGCCGTTCATCTGGGAGTCGAACGAGACCCCGTCGAAGATGTAGAACTCGGCCTCGGCGCCGAAGAAGCAGGTGTCGGCGATGCCGGTGGAGGCCAGGTAGTCCTCGGCCTTGCGGGCGACGTTGCGCGGGTCGCGGCTGTAGGCCTCGCGGGTGAACGGGTCATGGACGAAGAAGCTGATGTTCATCGTCTTCGCCTTGCGGAAGGGATCGATCCGTGCGGTGGCCGGGTCGGGCAGCAGCATCATGTCGGACTCGTCGATCGACTGGAAGCCGCGAACGGACGACCCGTCGAACGCCAGCCCGTCCTCGAACACGTCCTCGTTGAACGCGGAGGCCGGGATCGAGAAGTGCTGCATCACGCCGGGCAGATCGCAGAAACGGATGTCGACGTACTCGACGCCCTCTTTCTTGATGCCCTCGAGAAGTTCTTCTTTGCTGCTGTACACCGTGCGGTGACTCCTTAACTTGTTCGGGTGGCCAGATCACCTGGCCCGCCTCACCCGCCACCGAGTTGCAGCAGCGGATCTCTGCAGAACCGTATGGACGCGAAGTTGCCCGCGCGTCAAGGCCGTGTTTCTCCTGTGTTACACGCGGTCGATGCTCGGGCGACGCACTATCGTCCCGGATCGCAACGATGCCATGTCCGCCGACGGAGCACCATCGATACCCCGGAAACATCGGCCCGGGGTGGACGATGGTGGGCCGGTGAACTGCCACGACTACCATGGCGGTCATGGGTCAGGCGAGTAGAGGCAGCACGCAGCGCGGCGAGCCGGGGGTCCGATGATGGGCAGGGCAACCGGCTCCTGGCTGTCCGGCCCGCCAGTCGGGCCCAGCGGCGCCGACGTCGAGTATCGAGGCCAAGACCTCGGTCTCCCCGAATCCGGCCCGGGCGCGCTCGCGGGCGGCTGGCAGCGCACCGCAGCCCTCCTCGTCGACTGGTTGCTCGCCGGCGGGATCTCATTGCTCTTCGTGTCCTTCGGTTCGCCGACGCTGGGGACGACCGTGCTCGGCGTCTGGTTCGTCCTCGGGGTGGTCGCGGTCACCTTCTTCGGTTTCACCCCGGGCCAGTTCGCCCTCGGATTGCGGGTTGCCCGGGTCGACCTCGGTCCCGACCGCGGAGAGGCGGAAGCGACCGGCGAGGTCCCGTTCGCGGCCGTCGGCATCCTGCGGACCCTCGGCCGGCAGGTGCTCATCGTGTTCCTGGTCCCGGCGGTGATCAACGACTACAACGGCCGGGCCTTACACGATCGGGCCACCGGGACGGCGTTGGTCCGCACCCGCTGACGGGGCGCGGTGCCGGGCGTCCACGAGTGTCGGGGTGTTCCTGCTCAGTCGGTGTGCCCCTTGAGGATCTCGTCCTCGATGGTCCCGCCGAGGCCCTCGGCTTCCGGGTCGAATCCGTGCAGGCCACCACTCACCGCGTACTCCTCCTCGGGTGAGAGCACCAGTCGGTGCCGCCCGTACAGCCCGAAGATGAGCAGCCCGATCGCGTAGAACACCACGATCGCGATCACCGCGTCCCGGTAATCCGGGTTGATCAGGACGCCGATGAAGGTGATGGCCGCGATGACGAACGCGATCACCGCGCCGGTGATCCCTGTCGGGCTCTGGTAGGGGCGGCGGGCGTTCGGGAACTTCCGGCGCAGCAGTACGAACGAGATCATCTGCAGCATGTAGGCGAGCACGGCGCCCCACACCGCGATGTTCAGCACGATCGCGCCCGCGCCCGAGATCCAGTATTCGATGACCAGCAGTGCGATGAAGCCGACGACGGCCCCTGCGACCAGGGCGATGTACGGAGTCTGGCGGGACCCGGTGAGCGAGAGCATCTTCGGGTAGTAGCCGGCCCGACTCAGCGAGTAGAGGTTGCGGCCGTACGCGTACATGATGCCCTGCAGGCTCGCCAGCAATCCGATCAGCGCGAACGCTGACAACACTGACGCCCAGCCCGACGGCAGGAAGGCACGGAATCCGTCGAGCAATGGCTCCCCGGAGTCGCCCAGGGCGGCGGATCCGGTGACGGCCGGGTTGAGGAAGAACACGATGGCCGCGCACCCGACGAGGGTGACCATGCCCCAGAGGCCCGCACGCGGGATGTCGCGGGTCGGTTCGTGGGCCTCCTCGGCCGCCAGCGGGAGTTCTTCGATGCCCAGGAAGAACCACATCGCGAACGGCAGCGCGTAGAGGATGCCCATCACGCCGAACGGCAGGAAGTCGCTCGAACCCGCCTTGGAGCTGTCCGGATCGATGTCGAGGAGTTTGCCGAAATCGACGGCACCGTTGACGAACGCCAGGATGGCGAAGAGCACCAGGATGCCGATGGACACGACCGCCACCACGATCGCGAACTTGAACGACGCCTCGGCGCCCCAGGAGTTCAGCGCGATGAAGATCGCGTAGAGAATGATCCACCAGACCCATGCGGGCATGCTCAGGCCGAACATGTCGTCGGTGATGGCATCGGCATAGGAAGCGGAGAAATAGACCACGACGCCGGTGGTGAACACATACTCGATGGTCTCGGCGAAGCCGGTGACGAAGCCGCCCCACGGGCCCATCGCCGCACGCGCGAACGAATACGCACCACCGGTGTGGGGCATGGCCGCCGACATCTCGCCGATCGAGAACAGCATGCCGAAGTACATGACGATGATGATCAGCGCGGCGATGCCCAGCCCGCCCCAGCCCGCCTGGCCGATGCCGTAGTTCCAGCCGGAGAAGTCGCCCGAGATCACCGCGGCGATCCCGATACCCCAGATGCCCCAGAAGCCGGCACTGCGCTTGAGTTGGCGCTTCTCGAAGTAGCCGTCCTCGGCGTGGGTGTAGGTGGCGCCCGCCGATTTCATCGCCGGGTTCGGGACATCTGCCATCGCGGTGCTCGCTCTCACTCGGACCGGATCGTGTGCGGGGCGGGACGCCCGAGCAACTGATAAGGCAGAATATGACCTCAATGGTCGGCTCACCCACCTTTAAACGAAACAATCGGGTTAAATCAGGCGGTGACCGAGAGTTGGGCAATCGTCCAATGGTTGACTGTGGCAGACCGGTGCGGAGAGTCCGGTCACGAGCGCGCACAGAGGAGTACGGGATGACCGACGGCATGCTGGACCTGACCGATCTGCAGGAGCTCGTCGCGGCCGATGAGATCGATACCGTGATCGTGGCGTTCCCGGACATGCAGGGACGACTCACCGGTAAGCGGATCTCCGCGCGCCTGTTTCTCGACGATGTCGCCGCACACGGGTCGGAATGCTGTGACTATCTGCTGGCCGTCGACGTCGAGATGAACACCGTCGCCGGTTACGCCACGTCGAGCTGGGACACCGGGTACGGCGACATGGTGATGACCCCCGACCCCTCGACGTTGCGTCGGGTGCCGTGGCTCCCGGGAACGGCACTGGTGCTGGCGGATCTGAACACGACCTCCGGTTCGCCGGTGACCGTGGCTCCACGCAACGTCCTCCGCCGACAGCTCGATCGGCTCGACGAGCGCGGACTGGTGCCTTTCGTCGGAACCGAGCTGGAGTTCATGGTGTTCGACAACACCTATCGGGAGGCGTGGGCGAAGCGCTATCACGAGCTGACGCCTGCGACCGACTACAACGTCGACTACGCCATGCTCGCATCGACCCGGATGGAGCCGCTGCTGCGTGACATTCGGCGGGGGATGAGCGGTGCCGGGATGTACTGCGAGGGCGTCAAGGGCGAATGCAATCTCGGTCAGCAGGAGATCGCGTTCCGCTACGGCCATGCGCTGGTCACCTGTGACAACCACACGATCTATCGCAACGGCGCCAAGGAGATCGCCGACCAGCATGGCCAGAGCCTCACCTTCATGGCCAAGTTCGACGAGCGCGAGGGCAACAGCTGTCACATCCACATCTCGCTGCGGGAGCCGGACGGCACCCCGGTCTTCGCCGACGCCGACGCCGCGAACGGAATGTCGCCGATGTTCGGGCACTTCATCGCGGGCATCATCGCCTCGCTGCGGGAGCTGACGCTGCTTTATGCCCCGAACATCAACTCCTACAAGCGCTTTGTCGACGGAAGTTTCGCCCCCACGGCGATCGCTTGGGGTCTCGACAACCGCACCTGCGCGCTGCGGGTGGTCGGGCACGGCCGGGGGATGCGGGTCGAATGCCGGGCGCCCGGCGGCGACGTCAACCAGTATCTGGCGGTCGCCGCCCTCATCGCGGGCGGTCTCGACGGCATCGACCGCGAGCTACCGCTGCCGGAGATCGCCACGGGTAACGCCTATCTGGGGTCGGCGCAGCGGCTGCCGACGTCGTTGGCCGAGGCCGCCGAGCTGTTCGCCGGCTCTGCCCTGGCTGTGCGTGCGTTCGGTGCGGACGTGGTCGAGCACTACCTCAACAACGCAAGGGTCGAGCTGGCGGCGTACGGTGCGGCCGTGACCGATTGGGAGAGGGTGCGTGGCTTTGAGCGACTGTGAGACCTCGGCTCGTGGAGTTGGGGCGGCCGGGCCGATCATCGGGATGACGACATACCTCGAACCGTCGCGGACCGGGGTCTGGGATGTGCAGGCGAGCTTCTTGCCCCGGGTCTATTTCGACGGGGTGACCCGGTGTGGTGGTATCGCCACGCTGTTGCCCCCGCAACCGGTGGACGAGGCGGTGGCTGATCGGGTCGTCGACGGCCTGGATGCGCTGGTGCTGACCGGGGGCAAGGACCTCGATCCGGGTTCCTATGGCCGGCAACCGCATCCGTCGACCGATGAACCCCGGGTGGACCGGGATGCCTGGGAGTTCGCCCTGCTCGATGCCGCACTGCGGGCCGGCGTGCCGGTGCTCGGCATCTGTCGCGGAGCGCAGGTGGTCAACGTGGCCTTCGGCGGGACGTTGCATCAGCACCTGCCCGATGTCGTCGGGCATTCGCGGCACCAGGCAGGCAATGCGGTGTTCACCACGACCCGGATCTCGGTGACGCCGGGAACGCGCCTCGCATCCCTGATGGGCGAACAGACGTCGGCGGAGTGCTATCACCATCAGGCGATCGACCGTGTGGGTGAGGGTCTCGTCGTGTGCGCGCGCGACGACGAGGGGGTGATCGAGGCGGTGGAAGGCCCGGGGGAGCCGTTTGTCCTCGCCGTGCAGTGGCATCCGGAGGAGCGCCTCGACGATCTGCGTCTGTTCGCGGCGATCGTCGACGCGGGGCGTGTGTGGATGACACGACGATCGGAGGCGGATACATGACGGTGATGGAACTCGTGAACCCGGCGACCGCCGAGGTGTTCGCCGACGTCGAGATGCTCGACGCGGCAGCGGTCGACCGGGCGGTGACGGATGCCCGGCGAGCGCAGCGGTCCTGGGCCGAGGCGACGCCGGCCTCGCGCGGCATGGCCCTGCGTGAATTCGCAGCTCGTGTCGACGCGCACCGCCGGGAGCTCGCCGATCTCGAGGTCGCCAACTCCGGTCATCCGCTCGGACAGGCGATGTGGGAGGCCGAACATGTGCGCGACGTCCTGACCTACTACTCGGCGGCACCAGAACGATCGGCCGGCAGCCAGATCCCGGTCTCGGGTGGGATCGACATCACGTTTGCCGAGCCCATCGGCGTGGTCGGTGTGATCACGCCGTGGAACTTTCCGATGACGATCGCCTCCTGGGGATTCGGGCCGGCGCTGGCGGCCGGGAACGCGGTGATCGTCAAACCGGCCGAGTGGACGCCGCTGACCTCGATCCGCCTCGCCGAAATCGCGGTCGAATCCGGTCTGCCCGAAGGCCTGCTGCAGGTGCTGCCCGGGCGCGGTGATGTGGTCGGAGAGGCCATCATCGGCCATCCGGGCATCGGCAAGGTCGTCTTCACCGGGTCCACGCGTACCGGCAGGCGAGTGATGGAACAGGCTGCGCAGTCGGTCAAACCGGTCACCCTGGAACTCGGCGGCAAGAGCGCCAACATCGTGTTCGCCGACTCCGATCTGGCTCGCGCCGCGGCGACCGCGCCGTACGGGGTCTTCGACAACGCCGGCCAGGACTGCTGTGCGCGGAGTCGAATCCTGGTGCAGCGCAGTGTCTACGACGAGTTCATGGAGCGGCTCGAGCCGGCCGTGTCCGCGGTGCGGGTGGGAGATCCACGCGACGACGGCACCGAGATGGGCCCCCTCGTGTCGCGGCCGCATTGGGAGAAGGTCGCGTCCTACGTGCCGGACGGCGCGCCGGTCGCTTTCCGTGGCAGCGCCCCCGACGGGCCCGGGTTCTGGTTCCCGCCGACGGTGCTGACGCCGCAACCGGACGATCGCAGTGTGCGCGAGGAGATCTTCGGTCCGGTGGTCACGGTCCAGGCGTTCGATGACGAGGCCCAGGCCGTCGCGATGGCGAACGATTCGCCGTACGGACTGTCCGGGTCGATCTGGACCGAGAACCTGTCGCGGGCGATGCGGGTCTCACGGGCGGTGGCCGCCGGGAATCTGTCTGTGAATTCGCATTCGGCGGTGCGGTATTCGACGCCGTTCGGCGGCTACAAGCAGTCGGGGATCGGACGGGAACTCGGGCCCGATGCGCCGTCGGCCTTCACTGAGACCAAGAACGTCTTCATCGCGGTCGACCCCGACCCGCAGGCAGAAGGGACATCATGAGCAGCACAGTCGATCTGACCCAGCGTCTGTCCGGCAAGGTCGCCGTGGTCACCGGCGGAGCCGGTGGGATCGGCCTGGCCTCGGCCCGCCGGATGCGGGCGGAGGGGGCGAAGATCGTCATCGGAGATCTGGACCGCGACGCCGGCCGACGGGCGGCGGACGAGGTCGACGGTCTGTTCGTCGACGTCGACGTCGCCGATCAGGGACAGGTGGACGCGCTGTTCGACACGGCGGCACAGCGTTACGGCTCGGTCGACATCGCCTTCAACAACGCGGGGATCTCGCCACCCGAAGACGATCTCATCGAGACGACCGAAATCGATGCCTGGGATCGGGTCCAGCAGGTGAACCTGACGTCGGTCTACTTCTCCTGCCGCGCGGCACTGCGCCACATGGGTCCGGTCGGCCGTGGATCGATCATCAACACCGCATCGTTCGTCGCCGTGATGGGGTCGGCCACCTCACAGATCTCCTACACCGCCTCCAAGGGTGGCGTGCTGGCGATGTCGCGCGAACTCGGTGTGCAGTACGCCCGGCAGGGCATCAGGGTCAATGCGCTGTGCCCCGGTCCGGTGAACACCCCGCTGCTCAAGGAACTGTTCGCGAAGGATCCCGAACGCGCGGCGCGACGTTTGATCCACGTCCCGGTCGGGCGGTTCGCCGAACCCGAGGAACTCGCCGCCGCGGTCGCGTTCCTCGCCAGCGACGACGCGTCGTTCATCACGGCGTCGTCGTTCCTGGTCGATGGCGGAATCAGCTCGGCGTATGTGACACCCCTATAGGTTTGCGATGACGACTGTAGGTATGCGATGACGATTCCGGCCCGTTCCGAACAACTCGCGGATACGCTCCTGGCACCGGTGCGCCCGGCCAACGCCTTCGAAGAGACTGTCGGGCGGTTGTTACAGCTGATCCGGCTCGGGGTGTTCGAGCCGGGGGAGTCGATCCCGCCGGAGCGAGAGCTGGCCGTGCGTCTGGGGGTCAGTCGGGACACCGTCCGAGAGGCGATCAAGGCGCTGGCCGACGCCGGATTCCTGGTGTCCAAGCGGGGGCGATACGGCGGCACATTCCTCACTGACGTGTTGCCTGCGCCCGGGGTGGCCGATCACACCGTCGGTCCGGCGGGGGACGACGACGAGCCGATCACCGGCGCCGAACTCGACGATGTACTCCGGCTCCGCGAGATCCTCGAGGAGGGAGCCGCCCGGGTGGCCGCCGGCCGCACCTTCTCGGCCACCGAACGCGAGGCGTTGTGGACCCGCCTGAGCGACATCCGGGACACCACCGGCGACGACTACCGCCGACTCGACTCCCGACTGCACCTCGCGATCGCGGAGGCGGCGGGTGCGCCGTCGCTGGTGAGCCTGGTCGCCGACAACCGGATGCGGATCAATCGGCTACTCGATCGCATCCCGCAACTCGAACCGAACATCGCGCATTCCGACGAGCAACACGAGGCGATCGTGATCGCCATCCTGACGGGTAATCCGGACGGTGCGGCAGAAGCGATGCGCGCTCACATCGAGGGCACGGCGACCCTGCTGCACGGGTTTCTGGACTGACCGCCGGCACCCCGTGCGGGTCGGGCTCTCAGCCGCGACGTCGGGCTGTGCGTTGCATCCCGCGGACCTTGGCGTTGCCGGGGACCGGTCCCTTCGGCATGCCCGGGCCCTGCTGGTTGCGACCGCCCAGCGCGGCGAGACGACCCTCGAGGGCATCGATCCGCTTGCCATCGATGTTCCGCGGGAGTTTGTTGATGTGCTTCTCCAGCTTGCTCAACGGGACCAGACCGTCGTCGTTGCCCACCACGATCTCGTAGATCGGTGTGTCGCCGACCACTCGGGCGACCTTCTTCTTCTCCTGCGCGAGCAGGGTTTTGACGCGAGTCGGTGAACCTTCGCCGACGAGGATCACACCGGGTTTTCCGATCACCCGATGGACCGCGTCGAGGTGGGCGTTGCCCGAGACCGCCTGCTTGACCCGCCATTGACCACGCATGTTGCCCAGCGCCCAGCCGGCAGCACCCGCCTGGCCCTCGGCCTTGGTGTAGACGGTGCGCTGTACGCGCCGCCCGAACAGGATGAACGCGGCGAGCAGGCCGAGCACGATGCCCAGCGGAAGCAGTAGCCAGACCGAACCGAAGACGAGGCCGAGGACGACGAAGACCGCGACGATCAGGACGAACAGCCCGACCATGTACGGGATCAGCCGTTTGTCTTCCTTGCGCTGCATCTGGAAGGCCTGCCACAGCTGCTTGTAGCGTTCCCGTGACGCCTGCCTGCGGGCCTTCTTCGCTTCGGCCTTCGCCTCTTTGTCTTGCGCCTTTGCCATGCTGACCAGTTTACGTCGCAGGTTTCGGAGGTCGGACCCGGCGGTCGATCTCTATCGTGCGAGTCGTTCCAGCAGGCTCGTGGCCTCCTGGCTGGCCGAGCCGCCGTCAGCCAGGTGCGCCATCGCCGGGGCGAGCTCTCGACCGTGACGAGCCATGGCCTGGGCGTACAGACGTCCGGCGCGGTACGACGAGCGCACCAGCGGTCCTGCCATGACGCCCGCGAACCCGATCTCCGTCGCGAACTCGGAGTGGTCGACGAACTCTTCGGGCTTGACCCACCGCTCGACGGGGTGGTGACGCGGCGAGGGCCGCAGGTACTGGGTGATGGTGAGGATGTCGCAGCCGGCCTCGTGCAGATCGACGATGGCGCTCTGCACTTCTTCGGGTGTCTCACCCATGCCGAGGATCAGGTTCGACTTGGTCACCAGACCGAAGTCACGGGCCTGGGTGATCACGTCGAGCGATCGCTCGTAGCGGAACGCCGGCCGGATGCGCTTGAAGATCCGCGGAACCGTTTCCAGGTTGTGGGCCAGCACCTCGGGACGGGCCTCGAAGACCTCGGCCAACAGATCCGGTTTGGCGTGGAAATCAGGGATGAGATTTTCCACACCGGTACCCGGGTTGAGCCGGTGGATGGCGCGGACGGTCTCGGCGTAGAGCCAGGCGCCCTCATCGGGCAGGTCGTCGCGGGCGACACCAGTGATGGTGGAGTAGCGCAAGCCCATCGCCTGCACACTCTCGGCGACCCGCCGCGGCTCGTCGCGGTCCAGTTCGGCCGGCTTGCCGGTGTCGATCTGGCAGAAATCGCAACGGCGCGTGCACTGTTCGCCGCCGATCAAGAATGTGGCCTCGCGATCCTCCCAGCATTCGTAGATGTTGGGGCAGCCCGCTTCCTCGCACACCGTGTGCAGGCCCTCGCGCTTCACGAGGCCTTTGAGTTCGGTGTACTCGGGTCCCATCGTCGCGCGCGTCTTGATCCATTTCGGCTTGCGCTCGATGGGGGTCTGCGCGTTCCGTACCTCGAGGCGCAGCAGTTTGCGGCCGTTGGGAGCGGGGTCTGAGGGGGTGATGGGAGACGCGGTCACTGCACAGATCCTACGCTTGCGGTCGTTGGCGCACCGAGTGCGCGGTGGTCGTCGTCGAGTGCCGACTCCACGGCCGCGGCGACCGGTGCGAGTGTGTCGCCGACGGCGATCGGCCGCTGGAGCTCGCGGCTCAGCGACGTCACGCCGGCATCGGCGATGCCGCACGGCACGATCGCCTCGAATGCCGACATGTCCGGGTCGATGTTCAGGGCGAAGCCGTGCAGCGCGACGCCGCGCGCCACCCGGATCCCGATCTGACCGAGTTTGCGTTCTCCGCTCTGGTCGGTCACCCAGACACCCGACCGGCCCTCGACCCGCCTCGTGGCCACGCCGAGGTCGGCGCACACCGTGATCAGCGCTTCTTCGAGTCGTCGGACGTACTCGACCACGTCGAGCGGTTCGGCGAGACGGATGATCGGATACCCCACCAGCTGTCCCGGCCCGTGCCAGGTGATGCGCCCACCGCGGTCCACGTCGATCACCAGTGAGCCGTCGGTGGGCCGGTCGGAGTCCTCGGTGCGTTTGCCCG
Organism: Gordonia sp. DT218; assembly: GCF_049847105.1. NCBI lineage: Bacteria > Bacillati > Actinomycetota > Actinomycetes > Mycobacteriales > Gordoniaceae > Gordonia > Gordonia sp. DT218. Next base: position 837,275 of record NZ_JBNCNS010000002.1, read on the forward strand.
CGGTGTACGTGGACGGATGTTCGAGCAGCAACAGGACGTCGTGGTCGAGCGTGCCGTCAGCGCGTTCGGCAGCGAGCCGGTGCTGCAGGTCGTAGGCCGCCGGGTAGTCGAGCGTGCCCAGACGGCGCACCTCGATCGGCGCGGCGGAGCTGCGGATGGATCGGTCACGCACGGGTGTACCCCAATGCGTCGTCGATCTGTGGATAGGTGAACGAGAAGCCGTTGTCGGTCAGCACACCGGGTACAACGCTCTGACTGAACAGAATCATTTCCTCGGCCATCTCGCCGCCGACCCGTTTGGCCGCGAACGCCGGCACCTTGAGCATCGCCGGCCGATGCATCGCGCGGCCGAGAGCGGACGCGAACTCGGCAAACGGCACGGCTCCGGGCGCGGACAGATTGACCGGCCCGCTGATCGTCGACTCCAGCAGGAACGCGATGGCGCGGACCTCGTCCGGCAGGGTGATCCAGGAGAAGTACTGTTCGCCGTCACCGATGGCCCCGCCCAGGCCGAGCCAGAAGACCGGCTGCAGGCGGGACAACAACCCGCCCCTGCGCGACAGCACCGGCGCGGTGCGCAACAACACCACGCGGGTGTCGTCGCCGGCGTTCGCGGTCGCCGCGTGCTCCCAGTCGGTGACCAGACCGGCGAGGAATCCTTCTCCGGCCGCAGCGGATTCGTCGGCCGCCCGGTCGCCGGTGTCGCCGTAGAAACCGCTCGCCGAGGCGCTGATGAAGGTCGGCACACCGGCCCCGGAGACCGCGTCGGCGAGCACCTCGGTCGGGGTGATGCGGGAATCCCGGAGTTCCTGTTTGAAACGCCCGGTCCAGCGGTGGTCGCCGACGCCGACCCCGCCGAGGCCGATCACCGCGTCCACACCCCGCAGACTCTCCTCTGGGACCCCGAAGGTCTCGGGGTCCCAGGAGAACTCGTCATCGGAGAGGGCCTCGCGGCGAACCAGCCGGACCACGGTGTGGCCGGCGTTGCGTAACGCGGAGACCACCGCGGAGCCGATCAACCCCTGCGAGCCGGCAACGGCTACCCGCATCGCGTCCTAGAGGCCGAGATCGGCGGCGAACGCGGCCTGCTCGAGGCGCTTCTTCACAGTGGTGAGGAACCGGCCCGCGTCGGCGCCGTCGATCAGGCGGTGATCGTAGGTGAGCGGCAGGTACGACATCGAACGCACCGCGATCGACTCCGAACCGTCGTCACCGGAGATGACCACGGGACGCTTCACGATGGCGCCCGTCCCGAGCATCGCCGCCTGCGGCGGCACCAGGATCGGAGTGTCGAACAGCGCACCCTGGCTGCCGATGTTGGTGATGGTGAACGTACCGCCGGCCAGCTCGTCGGGCTTGAGCTTGTTGGTCCGGGCACGGCCCGCGATGTCGGTGATCGCGCGGGCGAGCCCCGCGATCGACAGGTCGTCGGCGTTGTGGATCACCGGCGACAGCAGGCCCTGCTCGGTGTCGACCGCGATGCCGAGATGCACCTTGTCGTAGTAGGTGATCTCTTTCTTGTCCTCGTCGATCGACGCGTTGACATTCGGGTGTGCCTTGAGTGCCTCGACGACGGCCTTCGCGATGAACGGAAGGAAGGTCAGATTGACGCCCTCGGACGCCTTGAACGACTCCTTCGCCTGCTTGCGCAGCGTCACGATCTTGGTCATGTCGACCTCGAACACCTGGGTGAGCTGTGCGCTGGTCTGCAGCGATTCCCGGGTCTTCTTGGCGGTGATCTGCCGGATCCGATTGATCTTCTGCGTGGTCCCACGCAGCGCGGCCAACTCGGGATTGACCTCCGGTGCCGCCGATGCGGCGGGTGCCTGCGGTGCAGCGGGAGCCGACGCCGCGGGCGCAGCTGTCTCGGCGGGTGCCTTCGCGGCATCTGCCGCGGCCAGCACGTCCTGCTTGCGGATGCGGCCACCGACGCCGGTGCCCTTGATGCTGTTCAGGTCGATGTCGTTCTCCGCGGCCAGCTTTCGGACCAGCGGCGTCACGTACGGGGTCGACTCGACCGTCTTCGGCTCGGCCGCGGTCGGCTTCTCTGACTTCGCGGCCGGTGCGGGCTCGGGGGCGGACGCAGGCTTTGCCGGCTCTGGCTCTGGCTCAGGTTCTGGTTCGGGCTCCGGCTCAGGTGCCTTCTCGGCCTCTGGTTGCGGGGCAGGCTTCTTGCTCGGCGCGGCCGACGCGTCCCCGATCACGGCGAGCTTGCCACCGACCTCGATGACGTCGTCCTCTTCGGCGACGATCTCGAGCAATGTGCCGGCGACCGGCGACGGGATCTCGGTGTCGACCTTGTCCGTCGACACCTCGAGGAGCGGCTCGTCGGCGGCGACCTCGTCACCGACGGACTTGAGCCAGTTGGTGACTGTTCCCTCGGTGACCGACTCGCCGAGTTCGGGCATCACCACATCGGTGCCCTCGGCGGATCCACCGCCCGACGTCGACTCCGCAGAAGGCTTCTCGGCGGGCGCCTCGGTGTCGGTCGACGGAGCTTCGGACGGCGCGGCTGCGGCTTCCGGCTCGGCGGGTTCGTCGCCGCTCGAGTCGGCGGCATCGTCGCCACCGGACTGCTCGCCGGCCTCACCGATGAGCGCGAGTTCGCCGCCGACCTCGACGACGTCGTCTTCCTGGGCGACGATCTTCGTCAGCACTCCCGAAGTGGGGGCGGGGATCTCGGTGTCGACTTTGTCGGTGGACACCTCGAGCAATGCCTCGTCGGCCTCGACGGTGTCGCCCTCCTCCTTCAGCCACCGGGTGACTGTCCCTTCGGTGACGCTTTCACCCAGGGCGGGCATCTGGACGGAGAAGGCCATCGTTGTTGACTCCTGAACTCGACGTGTGGTCACTAGGTCTGCGCGCCGCGGTGTGTGCGCCGTCGGTGCACGGGGACGGGCTGTGGCGGGTGAGCCGTCCGTCCCTGAGCTACCCTACCCGGCACGCGTCACACGGACCGGGTGTGCCCGGACATTTGCCGCGCGTCACGCGCCGGCCCGCTCAGCGGCGTTCAGGAGTTCTGTTGTGGCCTCCCACAACCTCGCCTCGCGGGCCGGATCGGTCGCGAAGGGTTTCACGTCGCATTCGGCGTCGACGACCACGAACGCGCCGTCCTTCAGGTGCGCCCAGCGGTCATCGAGGACGATCGACGCGAGTGCGGGACCGGATTTCGTGGGCGATGAAACCCCCGGGATCCGTTCGATCGCGCGGCCGATCTGCTGCGTGCGCGGTCCGTGCTGCCGCGACAAACCGGTGCCGGGCATGAATCCCGGCTCGAACACCATCACCGAGATCCCGGGCCGCACACGCCGCTGCAGTTCGTGTGCGTAGTAGAGGATCGCGAGTTTGGAGTCGGAGTAGGCGACGCCACCTGCCTCGAGGGACGCCGACGTCCCGGGCGTGGCGGCGCGGGCGAGCTCGACCGGATCACGCCATGCTGCGGCCGGGACGTGGAGAACTCGGCGGAAGATGTTCTGGTGGTATGTGTTCGATCCCAGCAAAACGATGCGCGCAGGTGGTGCGAAGGTCTCGAGGAGGTCGCCGATCAGTTGTGCATGCGCGAGGTGATTCACGGCGAAGGTCATCTCGAACCCGTCGGCGGAGGCGACGCGGGTGTCGACCACCGATATCCCGGCATTGGCCACCAGGGCGTGCAGCGGGTGTACTGCGCCGTCGTCGATCAGCTGCCGGGCCGTCCTCGCTGCATCCCGCACGTCGGCCAGGCGTGCGAGGTCGGCACCGATCTCATGGACGTTCGTCCCGGTCGCGCGGGCGGCATCGGCGATCTCGCCGAGTGCCCGACCAGGTCTCCCGACCAGCAGCAGATCCGGGCGGCCGGCCGCCGGGCGGTTCGCGATCGCCATCGTGGTGGCTCGTCCGAGACCGCCGGTCGGGCCGGTGATCAACACGGTGCCCGGTGTTGTCGTGGTCATTGTCGTCTCCGTTCGTCGTGGGTGAGTCCCGAGATCGAGACTCACCCACGCGGTGGCGGACAGGCAGTCGTCGACTTTTCGTAGGACTGCCAGGGCCAGGACAACGACCGTCGCGGATGTGCACACTCGAAGGGTGCAATCGTGGGAGTTCGGCCGGATGGTCCGTCAGTGGCGCGACCGGCTCGAGCCGTCGGCCGTGGGCGTCCCGGTGGCCGGCCGCCGACGTGCGGCCGGGCTGCGGCGAGAGGAACTCGCCTGGCTGGCCGGTATCTCCGTGGACTACCTCACGCGACTCGAGCAAGGTCGATCGACATCACCCTCGGTGCAGGTCGTGGAGAGTCTCGCCCGTTCGCTGCGCCTCGGCGATGCCGAACGGGATCTCCTGTTCCGCCTGGCCGGGCATGCCACGCCGGGTCGGGACGTGGTGTCGGCGCGCATCACGCCGAGTGTGCAACGACTGCTCGACCGGCTGGCCAACACCCCCGTCGCCGTCTACGACGCGACCTGGACACTCATCGTCGCCAATGCGCCGTATGACGCATTGATGGGTGCCACGACGGACTTGCGGGGGATCGAACGCAACAGTGTCTGGCGCAACCTCGTCGGGCCGGGAACACGAGCGGTCCACTCGCCCGACGAGCAGGCGGAATTCGAGGCCGGCCTGATCGGCGATCTGCGTCTGACCGCCGCTCGCTATCCGGCCGATCACCGGTTGCGCGACCTCGTCGCCGAGCTGTCGGTGCTGGGCCCGCGTTTCGTCGACCTCTGGGAATCGGGCGAGGTCGGGCGGCAAGCGGATCCAGGGAGGCGAAAGACGATCGATCACCCCGACGTCGGCTTGATCACACTCGACTGCGACACCATGATCGTCGCCGCCGACGACATCCGGATCATGATCTACACCGCGGAGCCCGGCACCGAGGACGCCGAACGGCTCGCGCTCGCGATAGTCCTCGGCACCCAGCGCATGGTCGAGGGTCTGCAACCCTGATCGACTCGCCGACGCGCGGCGTGCTCAGCCGTGCTCGGCGATGTCCTCGAGCACCCGGGCGATGGTGCGGACCGGCACGCCGGTCCCGCCCTTGGTCGTGTAGCCCCAGGGGCCGGACGTGTTGAACGCCGGACCCGCGATGTCGATGTGAGCCCACCCGACGGACTCGGCGACGAACTCCTTGAGGAACAGTCCGGCCGACAACATGCCGCCGTTCCGGTGGTTCGTCACGTTCGCCAGGTCGGCCACCCGCGACTTGAGGTCACCGCGCAACTCGGTGGGCAGTGGCATGGCCCAACCGTTCTCGCCGACCTCGCGCGACAAGGCCGCGACGCGATCGCGGAAGTCGTCGGTGCCCATCACACCCGGGGTGCGCGCCCCCAGGGCCACCATCTGCGCCCCGGTCAGCGTGGCGGTGTCGATGAGGTAGTCCGGTTCGTCCTCGCAGGCCCGCACGATCGCATCGGCCAGGATGAGCCGGCCTTCGGCGTCGGTGTTGAGGACCTCGACGGTGGTGCCGCCGTACTGGGTGAGCACGTCGCCCGGTCGCTGCGCGGTCGCCGACGGCATGTTCTCCGCCATCGGCACGGTGGCCGTCACCGAGACGTCGAGCTCGAGTCGCGCGGCGAGGATGGTGGCCGCGATGACCGCGGCCGCGCCGCCCATGTCCGAGGTCATGTGGTCCATGTTCGCTGCCGGCTTGATCGAGATGCCGCCGGTGTCGAAGGTGATGCCCTTGCCGACGAGCGCCACCTTCTTGGCGTCCTTCTTGCCGGTGTGCACCAGACGCACCAGCCGCGGCAGACGCGACGAGCCCTTGCCGACGCCGATGATGCCGCCGTATCCGGCCTTCTCCAGTGCGGTGTCGTCGAGCACCTCGACCTTGAGGCCGACGGCGCTGCCCAGCACGCGGGCGCGCTCGGCGAACTCCTCGGGATAGAGGTGACTGGGCGGGGTGTTCACGAAGTCACGGGCGATGGCCACCGAATCGGCCACCGCGGCCGCGTGGGCCAGTTCGGCCTTGGCCGTCCGGCTCTTGTCCTCGACGAGCAGCGTGATCGTGGTCGGGAGCGACTTCTTGGGACGGGTCTTCTCCGACCGGAAGATGTCGAATCGGTACGCGCCCAGGAAGAATCCCTCGGCGGCCGCGGCCAGGTTCACCGCCGACAGGGTGGTGGCCGCCTGCGCGTGGCCGTCGAGTTCACGCGCCGCGATCCCGGCGGCCTGCCGGACCTGTTCCGGATCGTCGAGGTTGTCGGCGGTGCCGAGTCCGACGGCGACGATGACGTCGACGTCCAGGCCCTCGGGGGCCGGGAGCCGGGTGATCTCGCCGTGCGAGCCGGTCGCGCCGAGGCGGCGGGCGGCCGCGCCGACGAACTCGGCCTGCGCATCATCGAAGATCCCGTCGCCGATCACGAGGGTGGGGTCGGCGTCGGTACCGGTGCCCTCCTTCTCACTGTTCTCGGGTTTGATCAGGCCGATCACCAGGGCCTCGTCGGCCTTGCCGAGGGTGGTCGCCAACTCCAGTTCCGGGCCGCGCACGCGGTCAGTCGTCTCGTTCTTGCTCACGGCACAACTGTGCCACAGGGCCTGCCGACGCGGCGGAGGGCGACGGGGCGTGCGGCATCGCGGTCATGTGGCTCCGGTCCCAGTACGGTAGGTGTCCATGAGTGAACTCCTTGCGGGCCCGATCGCCGACCGCCATGGTGCTCTCGGCGCCACCTTCGCCGCCTTCGGTGGCTGGGACATGCCGGTCTCCTATGCCGGAACCGTTGCCGAGCACACCGCCGTCCGCGAGAGCGTCGGCATCTTCGACGTGAGTCATCTCGGCAAGGCCGTCGTCGCGGGGCCGGGGGCGGCGGACCTGGTGAATCGCACACTGACCAACGACCTCGCCAAGATCGCACCGGGCAAGGCGCAATACACGCTGTGCTGCAATGAATCCGGCGGTGTTGTCGATGACCTCATCACCTATCTGGTGAGCGACGACGAGGTGTTCCTGATACCGAACGCGGCGAACACCGCGAGCGTGGTCGAACGACTGGCGGCGGCGGCACCGGACGGTGTCACCGTGACGGATCGCCATCGCGAGTACGCCGTGCTGGCCGTGCAGGGACCGAAGGCTCCCGATGCCCTCGCGCGCGTAGGGCTGCCCACCGAGATGGAGTACATGGCCTTCACCGACGCAGAGCTGACCACCGAGGTCGGAACGCTGCCGGTGCGCGTGTGCCGGACGGGGTACACCGGGGAGCGCGGATACGAGCTGCTGCCGCGATGGGACGACGCCGGGCCGGTGTTCGATGCGCTGTTGTCGGCGGTCACCGACCTCGGCGGTCAGCCGGCGGGTCTGGGCGCCCGGGACACCCTCCGGACCGAGATGGGATATGCGCTGCACGGGCACGAACTGAGCCCCGACATCACGCCCGTGCAGGCCCGGTCGGGCTGGGCGGTCGGTTGGAAGAAGCCCGAGTTCTTCGGCCGGGAGTCTCTCATCGCCGAGAAGGCCGCCGGCCCGGCCCGACGGCTGCACGGACTGAAGGCGACCGGGCGCGGCGTACCGCGGGCGGAGTGCGCGGTGCTGTCGGGGCCGGGTGGCGCGCAGATCGGCACGTGCACGTCGGGGACCTTCTCGCCGACGCTCAAGCAGGGCATCGCGCTCGCGCTGCTGGCCACCGATGCCGGGATCGCCGTCGGCGACGAGGTGGTGGTGGACGTCCGCGGGCGGGACCTGGTGTGCGAGGTCGTCGCACCGCCGTTCGTCACGCCGCACGTCTGACCTCGGGGTCGACCCCGGCCGCCGCCCCGCGGACCGCGACCGTGTCCCGACGATGATGGCGGGCGACAACTCGTTTGCGGTGCGGCGGTACGATTGGCCAATGACCTTGCAGTTCACGCGTACCGAGCATCCCCACCCGGTGTCGGAGAATCGTCGGTCGGAGATCCTCTCCGCCCCCGGTTTCGGCAAATTCTTCACCGACAACATGGTGTTGGTCGACTACGACGTGGATCGCGGGTGGCACAACGCGCAGGTGCGCCCCTACGCGCCGATCGCGCTCGATCCGTCGGCGATGGTGCTGCATTACGGCCAGGAGGTCTTCGAGGGGCTCAAGGCCTACCGTCAGCCCGACGGCTCGATCGCCGCATTCCGTCCGGAGGCCAACGGCGTGCGGATGCAGCGTTCCGCCGAGCGTCTGGCGATGCCACCGCTGCCCGTCGAGGACTTCATCGCGTCGCTGCGGGTGCTGCTCGACGCCGACAACGAGTGGGTGCCCGCCGCCGGCGGCGAGGAAGCCCTCTATCTGCGTCCCTTCATGTTCGCGTCGCAGGCCGGCCTCGGCGTCAACGCGCCGTCCAACCAGTACATCTACTCGGTCATCGCGTCTCCGGCCGGGGCGTACTTCTCGGGCGGCATCAAGCCGGTCAGCGTCTGGCTCTCCACCGAGTACGTCCGCGCCGCACCGGGCGGTACCGGATTCGCCAAATGCGGTGGCAACTACGCGGCCGCCTTCCTCGCACAGGCACAGGCCACCCAGCACGGCTGCGATCAGGTCGTCTGGCTCGACGCCGTCGAACGCCGCTACATCGAGGAGATGGGCGGCATGAATCTGTTCTTCGTGTTCGGGTCCGGCGCGGATGCGCGGCTCGTGACCCCGGAGCTGAGCGGTTCGTTGCTGCCCGGCATCACCCGGGAGTCCTTGCTGCAGTTGGCAACCGACGCCGGCTTCGCCGTCGAGGAACGACGTATCACGACCGAGGAACTGCGTAAGGGAGTTGCTACGGGCGACATCACCGAGGTCTTCGCCTGCGGGACCGCGGCCGTCATCACCCCGGTCGGCCGGGTCAAGGGCGACACCGAGGACTACATGATCGGCGATGGTTCGGCGGGCGAGGTGACCCAGGCGTTGCGCGACACGCTGACCGGGATTCAGCGTGGCACCTTCGCCGACACGCACGGCTGGATGACCGAGCTGTACCGACGCTGACAGGCCCCTCGTGGTCCGAGGGCCACGAGGGGCGTGTCATGGTTCGGTCGCTCAGGATGTCGGGGTACCGGCCGGCCGGGCATAGGTGTCCGGCCGCTCACCGTTCGGCGGTTGATCCGCGACGAAGTCCTTGCTGCGGATCAGGAGCAACGCGCACACGGCGCCGACGAGTGCCACCGATCCGCTGACGACGAACAGCAGGTTCATCGCGTCGGCGAAGCCGGTGTGGACGGCGCCGACCACCTCCCCGCGCAGTCCGGCGGGAAGCGACTGTAGGACCGGACCCAAGGCGCCGTTGTGCGCAGCATCGGCGAGATCATCTGCCCGACTGCCGAGCTCACCGTTCCCGGACAGGCTCCCGCTGATCGACGACGACATCCGCGCGGAGAACAACGAACCATAGACCGCGATCCCGACGGCGATCCCGACCTGACGGAACGTGTTGTTGATCCCCGACGCCATCCCGGACCGGTGCACCTCGACGACGCCGACAGCGGTCGAGGCCAGTGGTGGATTGACCAGGCCGCTGCCGATGCCGGCGACGAGCAGGCCGGGGATGAGATGCGTCCAGGCGGTGTCACCGTCGAGGCCGGTCATCAGCAGTAGGCCCAGGCCCACCCCGAACAACCCCGGCCCGATGAGCCACCGTGCCGGTACGTGCGAGGACACACGTCCCGCGATGGTGGCGACGACCATGGTGGCGCCGGACATCAGCAACAACCGCACACCGGTCTGCAATGCCGAGTAGCCCAGACTGTCCTGGAGATAGATCACCAGATAGAGCAGCACCGCGAACAGTGAGCCGTTCATCGTGAAGGCGGCGATGGACCCGCCCAGGAAGGTCGGGATCCGCAGCAGCGACAGGTCGAGCATCGGTTCGGCGACGCGTAGTTCGATGACGACGAACGCGATGAGCGCGACCGCTGCGACAACGAACGACACGATGACACCGGTGTCCGACCACGAGCTCTCGCCGGCCTCGGTGAGCCCGAAGACCAGTGCGAACAGGCCGCCGGTGAAACTGATCATGCCCGCCCAGTCGATGCGTCGCGCATGTGGTGAGCGTGATTCGTCGACGCGGGTCAACGCGACCCACAACGCGAGGATGCCGATCGGCAGATTGACGAGAAAGATTCCGCGCCAGCTGATCCCAGTGGTGATGAGGCCGCCGAGAATGGGGCCGAGTGCGGTCGAGATGCCGGTGACGGCCCCCCACGCACTGAACGCGACGCCGCGCTCGCGGCCGTGGAACGTCGAGGCCAGCAACGCCAGCGACGTCGCGAAGAGCATGGCGCCACCGACGCCCTGGACGGCGCGGGAGACGACGAGCATCATCGGGTCCGCGGCGACACCGCACAACAGCGAACCGAGGGTGAAGACGACCAGGCCGACGACGAAGACGAGTTTGCGGCCGAAGCGATCGGCAAGGGATCCAGACGTCAACAACAACGCCGCGAGTGCGAGCGCGTAGGCGTCGGTCACCCACTGCAACTGGCTGAAGCTGGCGCCCAGTGCATGCTGGATATCCGGCAGGGCGACCACGACGATCGTGACGTCGAGTAACAACATGAACGTCGCCGCACAGACCACCACAAGGGTCCACCATCTGCGTGCCATGAAAACCTCCTGAAGACTCTGGCCGAGCGCGATGGATCTCGGACCTCGACAAGTGTCGTCGCAATCGCCTTCGAGACTGCCACCAGTCGGTCGAAACGTAGAATTCTTCTCATGCCGGCCCCTGATCCTCGTGATTCCTCCACCATCGATGCACTCGATGCGCAGATCACTCGGGCGATTCAGCTCTCGCCGCGGGCATCGTTCGGCCAGATGGCCGATGTGCTCGGGGTGGCCGAGCAGACGGTGGCCCGCAGGTATCGGCGCCTTCGTCGGGACGGTCTGATGCGCGTGACCGTCGCGATCGAGCCACGATCGATCGGCGTCACGGTGTGGATGGTTCGGGTCCGCTGTCGGCCGGAGAACGCCGGCCCCATCGCCGATGCCCTCGGCAGGCGTGACGACGTGTCGTGGGTCTCGATCCTCTCGGCCGGATGGGAGGTCGCGTTCAACCTGAGGTCGGCCACCGAATCCGAGACCGACGAGCTGCTCACCAGGCTGCTGCCGAGGGCGGCGCCGGTACTGGACGTGTCGGCCGCGGCGGTCATGCACACGTTCGTCGGAGGTGCGCCGACCGACTGGGAGGGCTGGCGTGATGTGCTGAGCCGGGATCAGGCAGATGCCTTGGTGTCCACCAGGATCCCCGTGACCACCGACCGTGGCCCGGTGGAGTTGTCGCCCGGTGACCGCGCACTGGTCGAGCGTCTCTCACACGACGGTCGGTCGCCGTATTCGTCCCTGGCGCGGACCCTCGGCAGCACTCCGGGGCAGGTCACCAGGCGTATCCAGACGCTGGTGTCGTCGGGGGTGATCTATTTCGACGTCGACCTGGCCCCGGCGGCTACCGGCCGGTTTCTCTCGGCGTTACTGTGGTTGACCGTCGCGCCCGGTCGGCTGCGTGCCGTCGGCGATGCCCTGGCCGAACATCCCGACGTCCCGTTCGCGGCGGCGGTCACCGGCGCCTCGAACATGATCGCCTCGGTCGCCGCGGTCGACGTTCCCGGCCTCTACGATTTCGTCGTCACCGTTCTCGCCGATCTCGACGGTGTGACCGGATACGAGCTGGCTCCCATGACGCGGCGGATCAAACACGCCGGATCGTTGGTCTCGGGGGACCGGTTGGCGCCACCGCCGGTCGCGTCCCGCTGACTTGTCGGGTGCGACAGGTCGATCCCGGTGGCCTCAGACCAGGAGACCGATCACCATCAGGGTCGTACCGAGTTCGATGACGGCGCCGAGGACGTCGCCGGAGATCCCGCCCATCCGTCGCGCGCAGTGGCGGGTGAAGGCCCAGGTGAACAGCCACACCACACCGGCCGCGACAACCGCCTGGACGGCCGTCGCGACTGCCGACGTGCCGACCGTGGTACCGGCGAGCCAGAGCCCGGACACCGCGGCCGCGACGATCCCGATCGCCGGCCACACGACGGCCGAGACGTGTTGGGTGCCCGCCACGAGTGCGCCGAATCCGTTCGGGTGCGCCGACCCGAGGCCCTGTCGCGTGCCGATCACCGCGGCCACCCGACCCGTGGCGATCGCTAGTGCGATCGCATACCAGCGACCATCGTCGCCGAGGGCAGCGAAGCCGAGGCCTTGGATCACGATCACGCCGACCACCGTGGCGACCCCGAAGGGGCCGACCGTGCCGCTGCGCATCACCTCGGCCACCCGCTCGGGCGTGCCGTAGCAACCCAGGCCGTCGGCGGTGTCGGCGAGACCGTCGAGATGCATGCCGCGGGTGGCCAGACCCAGTGCCGCCACCAGCAGGAAACCGATCATCGCCGATGGGAGGTCGGTGTAGGAGAGTCCCCATGTCAGCGTGGCGCCCACGCCACCGAGGACGGCGCCCACGACCGGTACCGCGCTCATCACGGCGCCGCCGAGACGTCGATCGACCGGTCCCGCGGCGTCGACCCAGCTGTGCGGTATGGGCAGCACGGTCAGCCACGAGAACGCCACACCGACGGCCCGCACTGAGGACGCCATGGTCGTCGTCAGATGGTGGAGGCGCTCGAGGCCGCCGCCGTCTCGGTGGTGTCGCCATCGGTGCTGACCTGGTCGGAGGTCGCCGGGTCGGGGTTGAGGCCGCCGGTTGAGGCGTCGGGGGCAGCCGATCCGCTGACGCCCGCGTCGGCAAAGGTCGCCATCGACGTCAGGATGTCCACCGACGACGCGACGATCGGCAGTGCGGTGAGAGCGCCGCTGCCCTCGCCGAGGCGCATCGAGAGGTCGAGCACCGGCTCGAGATCGAGGTGTTCGAGAGCGACGGTGTGGGCGGGTTCGACGGAGCGATGGCCGGCGAGCCACCAGTGCGTCGCACCCGGGGCGAGCTCGTTGGCGACCATCGCGGCTGCGGTGACGACCATGCCGTCGAGGATCACCGGGGTGCGGCGCACGGCCGCCTGTGCGAGGAACCCGGCAAGTGCGGTGAGGTCGGCGCCCGCGACCGCGGCGAGCAGCGAGAGCGGATCGTGCACGTGACGTCGCGCCCGGCGCATGCCGTCGCGGATGGCCGCGGTCTTGCGAATCCACCCGGCATCGTCGATACCTGTTCCGCGCCCGACGATCTCGACCGGCTCACGCCGCGTCAGGGTACCGATCAGCACAGTCGCCGGGGTGGTGTTGCCGATCCCCATCTCGCCCCCCATGAGGAGGTCCGCGCCGGAGTCGACGAGCTCGTCGGCGATCGCGCGGCCCGCTGCCAGAGCTTCCCGCGCCTCAGCGAGTGTGAGGGCATCGGTGATGCGCAGGTCGCCGCTGCTGCGCCGGACCTTGTAGCGGGAGACGTCGGGTGCGGTATCGGCGTCGACGGACATGTCGACGACCCGCACTGAGGCCCCGGCACGCCGGGCGAGGATGTTGACAGCCGCACCACCAGAGGCGATGTTGGCCACCATCTGGGCGGTCACCTCGGACGGGAAGGCCGACACCCCGGACTGCGCGACGCCATGATCGCCGGCGAACACGACCACCGACGGCGCAGTCAGTTGCTTTGGGGGACAGGCGCCCTGGCATGAGGCGAGCCAGACCCCGATGTCCTCGAGGCGTCCGAGCGAGCCTGGCGGTTTGGTGAGCTCGAGGTGCCGTGCACGCGCGGCCGCGGCCGTGGCGATATCGGGCGGTTCGACCGGCGGGAAGTTCTCGGCATCGGTCGGATCCACCTGCCCACCCGTCGTCGGCGCCGGGGTGGTCGCCGCCGCAGTCTGCTTTTCTGGTGCTGTCGGCGTGGAATCGGTTGCTGTCGGCGTAAGAACGGTTGCTGTCGGCGCGGGCGCGGGCGCGGGCGCGAGTGTCGGTGCCGATGCCGATGCCGGGAGCTCGAGCACGCGTCCGGCGACCGTCAGGACCACGCGATCGCAGACCGCCGCGACGGCCTCGTTGAGGGCGCCCAACTCATCCTGGAAACGTCGGCCGGCCGGCGTCGGAGGAACCACGGACAGCCCGACCTCGGGGCTGATGATGACCAGATCTCCGGTGAAATCGGCGATGGCCGAGCAGATCTCGGTGCGGACGGAGGTGAGATCGACCGGCGCGTCGCCCCATCCGCCGACTGCGTCGAGCTGCGCGGCCAGCCAGTTCCCGAGGTCGTCGAGCAATGTCACAGTCTGGTCTGATCGCAGCGCCGCGGCCACGTCGATCGTCTCGACGGTGGTGTACCGGTCGTCGCGGCGAGCGCGATGGGCCGCAAGGCGGGCGACCCATTCGGCGTCCGACGAGGTGGTCGGACCGGTGGCCAGGTAACGCACCGATGGATGGTCGAGCAGCAGTGATTCCCCATGGCCGGATTTACCCGACCGCACTCCGCCGAGGATCAGTGTGCGGGTGCCCCGAGATCCCACCGGATCAGACCTCGTCGCCCGGCGACACCTGCGGTTTGGGAGCGCGCATCATGCGAAGCTGCATGGCGCGGGTGAACGCGTACCAGCCCAGGCGGAACCCGGTCTGCGACGGATCGACGTCGGGGAAGCGTTCGCGTACACGCCGATTCACCAGGCGGCCGAGGATGAACGCGTCGATCGCCATGAAGACCACGAAGACCAACAGCAGCATGTTGGCGAACACGGCGATCTGCGGCACGAACATCACCACGATCAGCACGACCGCGAAGGGCATGAACAGGCCGGCGAAGTTGCGGCGGGAGTCCACGATGTTGCGGGTGAACCGTTTGGCGGGTCCCTTGTCGCGGGGCATGAGGTAGCGCTCGTCGCCCGCCATCATCTTCTCGCGCTGCTCGGTGCGCTGGGTGCGACGATCGTCGGAGACCCTGCGCTTGTCCTCGCGCGACATGCTCGACTTCAGCTCTTTCTTGCGCGCCCGGGCCTCGGACCGCGTGGTCGGCGGGGGCGCGACCGGACCGCGGCGGCGACCCTCGGCCTCTCGCCGGGACGGCGTCGCGCGGCCTTTGGCCGCCGTGTACGCGGTGCCCTTGGAGCCGTTGTTCGCGCTGGTGGACGACTCGTCGTCAGCGGCGATGGACACCTCGGTGTCGGCGCCCTCAGCGGTCGCGTCGTCATCTGACTTCCATGGCAACTTCACACCTTCGAGCCTAGGTGATTCCGCGCTGCCGAGGTTCTCCGACCTCCCTATACTTCGCCCATGGGACGATCACGCTGCCCGCAGATGACGGATCGGTGAGGTCGACATGCAGATCCTGATCGCGCCGGACTCGTTCGGGGACACGCTGTCCGCGGTGGCGGCGGCCGAGGCGATCGCTCGCGGATGGTCGGCGACGCGCCCGACCGACGTGGTGCGGAAGGCGCCGCAGTCCGACGGGGGGCCCGGCTTCGTCGACGTCCTGGCCTCGCGGTTCGGGTCGGTGCGGACCGCGGACGTCCCCGGTCCGCTGGGTGCATCGGTGAGCGCGACCTGGCTCTTCGACGATCGTGGGCCCGACCCGGCGGCGTATATCGAGTGTGCGCAGGCGTGTGGGCTGCACCAGCTCGGTGGTCGGCCCACGCCGCGTACGGCCCTGGCGGCCGACACCGCGGGAGTAGGGATCCTCGTCGCGCAGGCCCTCGACGCGGGTGCCCGGCGGATCGTCGTCGGCCTCGGCGGATCGGCGACCAATGACGGTGGACGCGGCCTGATCGATGCGCTGGGCGGCCCCGGGGAGGCCACCAGGATATTCGACGGCGTCGAGCTCGTCGCCGCATCCGATGTGGAGAACCCCCTGCTCGGCGAGCTCGGCGCGGTCGCGGTGTTCGGCCGGCAGAAGGGCGCGGATCCGGCTACCGCGCTGCGCTTGGAAGAACGGATGACGCAGTGGTCGCGGGTGCTGGCCGGGATGGCCGGACGTGACGTCTCCGACGAGCCGGGCGCGGGCGCGGCGGGTGGCCTCGGCGCCGCCCTGCTGGCGCTCGGCGGGACCCGGGTCTCCGGGGCCACCGTGGTCGGCGAGGCGACCGGACGCGACGCCGATGTGGCGTCATCGCAGCTGGTGATCACCGGAGAGGGCAAGTTCGACGCCCAGACCCTGCGCGGCAAGGTCGTCGCCGCGCTCACCGCGTCGGCGGCCGGTGCCGGTGTCCCGACCCTCGTCTTCGCCGGTCAGGTGGCTCTGCCGCCGGAGGAGATCGCGGCGGCCGGGATCGCGGCCGCATACGCGATCGTCGATGTGGCGGGTTCGGTCGAGGTGGCGATGACCGACGCCGCCAACCAGTTGTCCCGCTTGGCCGAACAGGCAGCGGCGGACTGGGCCGGTGACTACGAGTCGACGCGGGTCCACGGTGTGTGACGGTCGGTGACCGGGCAGCAGGAGCGAGGGCGGCGCACTCTCGAGATGTCCGGCGCGGCGTATGCGGTGGGCGCCTACGCACTGTGGGGCTTTCTGCCGCTCTATTTCGTGCTGCTCGAACCGACGGGCCCGTGGGAGGTGGTGGCCTGGCGGATTCTGCTGTCCCTGGTGTTCTATGCGGTGCTGGTCCCGGTCATCGGCGGCCGGCCGCGACTGCGGGCGGTACTCGCCGACCGTCGCCTCGTGGTCTGGACCGCAGTGGCGGGCCTGCTGATCTATCTCAACTGGCAGATCTTCCTGATCGCGACCCTCACCGGGCACGTGATCGAGATGAGTCTCGGGTACTTCATCAACCCGATCGTCACGGTCCTGCTCGGGGTCGTCGTGTTGCGCGAGCGGCTGCGGCCCATGCAATGGCTGGCCGTGGGGCTGGCCGTGTCGGCGACGCTGGTGATCGTCGTGGGCTACGGGTCGTTTCCGTGGCTGGCGCTCGGCGTGGCGTTCTCGTTCGGGCTGTACGGACTGGTCAAGAAGCACATCGGGGCCTCGGTGGACGTGACGAGCGGGCTGACGCTGGAATCGCTGTGGCTGGCGCCGCTCGCGATCGGGCAGCTCGTCGTCGTCGGCCTGACCACCGGCCTGACGATGGGTTCCGCGGGGCCCGGGCATGCCGTGCTGCTCGCCCTGGCCGGCGTGGTCACTGCGGCGCCGCTGATGTTGTTCGCGGCCGGGGCCCGGCGCGTCCCCCTGACCGTTCTCGGGATCGCGCAGTTCATCACGCCGACCATGCAGCTGATCATCGGTGTGTGGGTGCTCGACGAACCGATGCCGCCGGAACGCTGGATCGGGTTCGCAATCGTCTGGCTGGCACTCGTCGTGTTCACGCTGGACTCGGTGATCGTCGCGCGCCGGCAGCGGGGTGCCCGGCAGCCCGCGATCGGCGCCCGTGTCGCGGAGTGACCGCGCGAGGTGGCGGGTCCGTGTGCGTGGATCGGCAGGAATAGACGGGGACGGGGTACCGTTGTGATGAGCACGTGGCCGAATCGGCGTGCCGCCGGTCTGTGGACGCGGCCGCCCGAGGAGATCCCGACCCGAGACACACAGGAGCATCGATGACCGTTCAGAACGAATCCGGAACCGCCACCACCACGACCGGTGTCATTCTGTCCGACGCGGCTGCCACCAAAGCGAAGGCGCTGCTCGACCAGGAGGGCCGCGAGGACCTTTCGTTGCGGATCGCGGTTCAGCCCGGCGGTTGCGCGGGCCTGCGTTACC
This sequence comes from Gordonia sp. DT218, assembly GCF_049847105.1. Lineage (NCBI taxonomy): Bacteria > Bacillati > Actinomycetota > Actinomycetes > Mycobacteriales > Gordoniaceae > Gordonia > Gordonia sp. DT218. The sequence continues at coordinate 854,804 of NZ_JBNCNS010000002.1, forward strand.
AGCTCTTTTTCGACGATCGCAGCCTCGACGGTGACCTCACCGACGATTTCGGCGGCGTCACTCTCGCAGTGGACCGGATGAGCGCACCCTACGTCGGCGGCGCGACCATCGACTTCGTGGACACGATCGAGAAGCAGGGTTTCACCATCGACAACCCGAACGCCACCGGCAGCTGTGCCTGCGGCGACTCGTTCAACTGAGTCCAGACCCCTTTCGACACTGACCGCATCCCCGTTCCGGGGGTGCGGTCAGTGTCGTCTCGGCGACCTGAGTAGCGTGGATTGCTGTCCAGCTCCCGAAAACCGAAGGGCATCCGCACGTGGCAATCGTTGTCTGTGGCTCCATCGCAACCGACCATCTGATGACCTTCCCCGGGAAGTTCTCCGAGCAGCTGCTCGGAGACCATCTCGAACACATCTCGCTGAGCTTCCTCGTCGAGGATCTGGTCGTCCGACGCGGCGGCGTCGGCGGCAACATCTGTTACGCGATGGGTGAGCTTGGTGGCAGTCCGTCCCTCGTCGGCGCGGTCGGCGCCGACTTCGACGACTATCGCCGCTGGCTCGAGTCGCACGGAGTCGACTGTCGTGCGGTCCGGGTGTCGGACACCAAGCACACCGCGCGGTTCATGTGCACCACCGATCAGACGATGGCGCAGCTCGCGACGTTCTACGCAGGCGCCATGAGCGAGGCCCGCGAGATCGCCCTGTCGGAGGTCGTGGAGCAGGTGGGCACCCCCGAGTTGGTCCTGGTCGGGGCGGACGATCCGGACGCGATGGTGCGGCACACCGACGAATGCCGGGCCCTGGGCATCCCGTTCGCGGCCGATCCGTCCCAGCAGCTTGCACGGCTCGACGGCGAACAGGCCCGCGCTCTCATCGACGGCGCCGCCTATCTGTTCACCAACGAGTACGAATGGGGCCTGCTTCGTCAGAAGACCGGTCTGTCGGAGGCTCAGGTCGCCGACATGGTCGGGGTCCGGGTCACCACGCTCGGCAAGGATGGCGTCGAGATCGTCGGCAAGGACGGTGCCCGGACCCACGTCGGCGTGGTACCGGAGACCGAGAAGGTCGACCCGACCGGCGTCGGCGACGGCTTCCGTGCCGGCTTCCTGACCGCACTCGGCAAGGGACTCGACTTCGAGCGCGCCGCACAGGTCGGATCGATGGTCGCCGTGTTGGTCCTCGAGACCGTCTCGACCCAGGACTGGACCTGGGACCGCGACCTGGCCCTCAAGCGACTTGCCGACGCCTACGGCGATGCGGCATCCACGGAGATCGCGGCGCAGCTCTAGGTCCACGACGCCGCCGGCTTCGCGCCGAGCGCCTTTCGCGCCGGCGGCTTCGCGCCGAGCACCTCTCGCGCCGGCGGATTCGCGCCGAGAGCAACCCAGAATTCGTCGAGAGCAACCAGGGTTTTGTCGATGTCGACCAAATCGACTCGTGGCTGGTTGCTCTCGACGAATTCTGTGTTGCTCTCGGCCTCCATGCTGGTGGCGTTGGGGGAGGTGGGTTGCGGGCGGCTTGCGGGCGCTACAGCCGGACGGGGTAGTGGTGGTCGGTGATGGCGGGCACGATCGACTTCTCGACGAAGATCCCGTGCCACACCATGAACATCAGCAGCGTCCACAGTCGTCGGCTGTTGTCGACGACACCGTCGCGGTGTTCGTTCAGCATCGCGACAACCGCTTCCTTGTTCAGGATGTGATCGGTCTGTGAGTGCTCGATCGTCTCGTGCGCCCAGTCGTACATCTCGGTGCCGGCCAGCCAATGTCGGATCGGGACCGGGAAGCCGAGCTTCTTGCGGTGCAGGACGTGGGCCGGGACGATCTGCTCGAGGGCCTGGCGTAGCGCGTACTTCGTGGTGCCATGCGAGATCTTCTCGTCGAATGGCAATGTCTCCGCGACCCGGAAGACCTCGGGATCGAGGAATGGCACGCGCAGTTCCAGTGAGTTGGCCATCGTCGTCTTGTCGGCCTTGACCAGGATGTCGCCGCGCAGCCAGGTGAACAGATCGATGTGCTGCATCCTGGCGACCGGGTCCAGATCCTCCGACATCGCATAGATCGGTGCCGTGACGTCGGTGTGGGTCCACTCCGGCCGGTAATCGCGCAGCACGGCGCGCAGCCGTGCGTCGTCGAAGCTCCGCGCGTTGCCGTAGTAGCGCTCCTCGAGCGTCAACGACCCCCGATGCAGCAGGCTCTTGCCGCGCGTGCCCTCGGGGATGCGGTCGGAGACCCGTCCCGCGATGCGGCGCAATGCATTCGGCAACCGGTCGAAGGCGCCGAGCGACAGTGGTTCCTTGTAGATGGTGTAGCCGCCGAACAGCTCGTCGGCGCCTTCTCCGGAGAGCACCACCTTCACATGCTTGCGGGCCTCGGCTGCCACGAAGTAAAGCGGGATCAGCGCCGGATCGGCCACCGGATCGTCCAGGTACCAGACGATTTCCGGGATCGCGTCGATGAACTCGCGCGGGCTCACCACCTTGACGATGTGGCGGGCACCGATCGCCTCGGCCGACTCGACGGCGACGTCGACCTCGGAATACCCCTGTCGCTCGAAGCCGGTGGTGAAGGTGATGAGGTCGGGGTTGTGCCGGATGGCCAGCGCGGCGATTGCCGTCGAGTCGATGCCGCCGGACAGGAACGATCCGACCGTCACATCGGCACGCATGTGCTTGGCCACGGAGTCCGACAACACCTCGGCGATCTCGTCGTAGCGTTTCTGACGGGTGGCGTCGGTGACCGGCCGCACTCCGAACCGGGGTGTGAAATAGCGCTGCACCTGTGGTGCCTGACCGGCACGCACGGTCGCGTGGCAACCGGACTCCAGCCGGCGGATCGCGGCGTGCAGGGTCTCGGGCTCGGGAACGTACTGCAGCACCGTGTAGTGCTCGATGGCGCGCGGGTCGAGTTCGTCCCCGAGGCCGAGTCGGCCGATCAGCTCGAGAAGGCTCTTCTTCTCACTGCCGAAGGCGGTGCCGCCCGGTCCGGTCGCGATGAACATCGGCTTGATGCCGAAGGGGTCGCGCGCGAGGAACAGCGACTTCTCGACGGTGTCCCAGATGGCGAAGGCGAACATCCCGCGCAACCGCCGCACCGAGTCGGGCCCCCAGTGGTGGAACGCCGCGACGATGGCCTCGCCGTCGCCCTCGGTGGCGAACCGGGCGTCGGAGTCCCGTCGCAGTTCCTCGCGGATCTCCAGGTAGTTGTAGATCTCGCCGTTGAACACCATCGCGTACCGGTCCGGCTGTTCCGGGGGGCCCCAGCGTAGCGGCTGGTGCGAGTGCTCGATGTCGATGATCGACAACCGGTTGAACCCCAGCACCAGATCATCGTCGTGCCAGGTACCCGGCTCGTCGGGGCCGCGATGGCGCATGCAGTGGGATGCGGTGGACACCAGGTCGACGGCGTCGGCCGCCGAACCGTCCGAGGTCAACAGACCGAGCAAACCACACACCAGAAAGGCCTCACTTATCGACGACTACACGTGCTCCCGACGCGTCGAGTATGCCTGAGAACGGGTGATGACAACGCGCGCGGGCGGTCTCGACGCACGAAGGTAAACCCCAATCACGAAAGGTTCGCCGTGTTGGTCTACGCTGCGTAGTACTAGGTGCGAGAATCGCTGTAGTGCTGGGTGTGAGCACTCCCGGTGCAGGCGAGGACAGCCCTGTGCGGGTCATGTGGCATGGCAACTCGGTCGGCACGACGTGCCGGAACCGAGCGAGCGGGAAGGCGTGAAATTGGCACACGGTGGACGGCCGCGGGCGAAAGAAGCCCGATCCGCATCGCGAACGATCAAGCAGATCGGGGCAGTCGTCGCACTCGGTATCGGTGCGCTGCTCATGTCGGGCTGTGATGCCCGAACCGCGATGCGATTCGGTTGGCCGGCGGGTATCACCCCCGAGGCCAAGAAGATGGGCGATCTGTGGACCTGGTCGGTCATCGCCGCGCTCGTCATGGGCATCATCGTCTGGGGACTGATCTTCTGGACCATCACCTTTCACCGGCACAAGGCCGGTAAGGACGAGTTCCCCCGTCAGACGGCCTACAACGTGCCGCTGGAGCTCAGCTACACGGCGGTTCCGTTCGTCATCATCGCGGTGCTGTTCTACTTCACCGTCGTCGTCCAGAACGATGTCGAGAAGAAGACATCCGATCCGAAGGTCATCGTCGATGTCACCGCGTTCCAGTGGAACTGGAAGTTCGGCTACCGCGACGTCACCTTCACCGACGGCAATACGTACAACGGTTTCGAACGCGCGGCGAGCCCTTTCGAACTGCAGACCCGCAACATGCGGACCGAAGACGGTGAAGAGCATCCGATCCAGGGACCGGCGGGCGGTCGCGACGACGACATCCGCGATTACCTGAAGTTCAACAAGATCGAGACCGTCGGCTCGTCGACGGAGATCCCGATCCTGGTCTTACCGACGGGCAAGCGCATCGAGTTCGAGATCGCATCGGCCGACGTCATCCACTCTTTCTGGGTGCCGGAGTTCCTGTTCAAGCGGGACGTCTTGCCGTTCCCGAAGCAGAACCACACTGACAGTGTCTTCCAGATCCAGAGCATCGACCGCTCCGGTGCGTTCGTGGGTCGTTGTGCGGAGATGTGCGGTACGTATCACTCGATGATGAACTTCGAGGTCCGTGCGGTCAGTCCGCAGAAGTTCGACTCATACATCCATTATCGCGAGCAGAATCCGACCGCGACCAATGCCCAGGCCCTCGAATCGATCTGCGAGGTGCCCAGGTCGGTCACGACGGTTCCGTTCAACACGCGTCGCGCGACCAACGGCGACACTCCGAAGGATCTGGGTGACGCCTCCAACACGTCCCTGCAGGGCTGCACGGTGGGAGCCAACGGATGAAAATCGAAGCCAGGATCTTCGAACTACTGACCGGATTCTTTTTCATCGCCGGCATCGCCTACACGATCAGCACGGCCTTCTCCAGCAAGGGCGTGGAGTGGGCCGGTGTGACCGCGATGTTCTTCACCGGTGGTCTGACCCTGATCGCCGGGACGTACTTCAGGTTCGTCGCCCGACGCGTCGAGATCCGTCCCGAGGACTATGAGGATGCCGAGATCGAGGACGGCGCAGGAGAACTCGGTTTCTTCAGCCCGCACTCCTGGTGGCCGATCCTGCTTGCTTCCGGGGCGGCGATGTTCGCCATCGGGTTCGCGACGGGCAACTTCTGGTTCGCCATCTTCGCCGCAGTCGTGATCATCGGTACCGCTGCCGGTCTCGTGTTCGAGTACCACATCGGTCCGGAGAAGCACTGACAGCACTGCTCTTGGGCAATCGGCCACATCCTCCAGTCGGGGATGTGGCCGATTGCTTTGGTGGACCTGATGTTGTTCGTGGACCGGTGCCCGCCGTGAGGTCAGTCGCGTCGGCGCGGGGCGTAGACGGGCAGGGCACGGTATGCGACCCGGAAGGTGGCGTCCTGGAACGACTCACCGATCTCGCCATCGTGAGCGACGACGACCGGGCCGTCGACTGCCGAGAACGAGAATTCGGGCACCTGCATCTCGTGGAAGAGCGGGGATCGCTCGAGCCGGCCGGCCACCAGCGATCCGAGGAGGCGCATGACTGCGAATCGATGGCCGACCTCGAGGATGCGGACGTCGAGGAGACCGTCGTCGAGGCGTACCCGTCGTGACGGTGCAAAGCCGGACGGCTGATACAGCGAGTTGCCCAGCAGGAACAGCGACGTCTCGATCACCGTGCCGTCGACGCGGATCCGCACCGGACGCGTCCGTCTCAACGTCGCCGTGAGGGCGACCGCCGTCGCGAACGGGCGACTCCACCGGTGTTGCAGTCGGCCACGGGTGCGCACGAAATGCGGGTATGCCCCGATACTCGCCGTGTTCAGGATGACGTGGTCGTCGTTGAGCATCGCCACGTCGACCCGCATCACGTCGCCCGCCGCCAGCGAGGCGACGGTGTCCGCGACCGTCGTGATGCCGAGGTCCTTCGCGAAGTGGTTGTAGGTGCCTGCCGGGAAGACTGCGAGGGGCAACCCGGTGTCCAGGGCGACCCGTGCGGCCGCCGCCACCGTGCCGTCACCGCCGCCGACCGCGAGGACCTCGGCGCGACCAGCGGCGTCACGGAGCAGCGCCTCGACGTCGTCGTCGGGGCCGAGTTCGATGATCTCCGCGTCCGGGAGTTCGCTGCGCATCGCATCGACGACCGACCGGCCGTCACCCGATCCCGACGACGGGTTCACCACCGCCACCACGCCGTTGCCGCGGGGGCGTGGGGGAGCGAGGTCGCGACTGGCGGCCGGCACGGCGACGCTGTGCTCGGTGATGGGCGGGACGAGGCGGGCGCCGATGACCGCGACGGACGCACCGATCCCGAATCCGGCCAGGACATCGCCGGGATAGTGGGCACCCGTGGCCACCCGCGACAGACCGACCAGGCCGGCCAGGCCGCCGAGCACGAGGCCCGCCGGCGCGTTCTCGATGCCCGTCCCGAGCGCGAATGCGGCCGCGCTCGCAGAGTGGCCGGAGGGCAGTGAGTTCGAGGTGGGTAGCCGATGCCCGCGCCGCTGCAGGGGAACGGTGGTCGGTGTCGGTCGCGGACGAGCGCGGATCCGCTTGGCGACCTGATTGGTGAGCAGGCTGGTGACCGCGAGCGTGGCGACGCCGCGGGCTGCCGCCCGCTGAGCGGTGGGTCGGCCGCTCAGCGCCAACCCGCCTGCGATGGCGAACCACAGTGTGGAATGGTCGGCCGCGCGCGAGAGTGGGCGCATCGTGGCGTCCAGGGCAGGGGAGTCCGATCGCGCGACGGTCTCGAAGATCTCGGCGTCGAGCGTGCCGAGCCCTCGGGTGATCTGTCGTAAACCGGAAGAGTCCCAGCGGAATCGGGATCGTGGTCGTGATCGTGATCGTCGAGGTGATCTCATCATCTCGATCCTAGTCATGTCGGGGCTACTGCCCGAGCATCGACGAATCGGCCGCCGTCGCAATCGCGACGGCGGCCGATTCGTGGTCCGGTGAAGCCTGAGCCGATCAGTCCAGAGCGTCGCCGCCCTTGGCCTGGAGCTCGCGCAGAGCCTGCTTCTCGGCCTTCTCCGTTTCGTGCTCGAGTTCCACGTTGCGCGTCTGCTGCTCCGGCGGATCCTCGAGGAGGATCGATCCGGTGCCGGGTGCGCCTGCGGAACCCAGTTTGTTCATCCGTTTCGGGAGCGCCGCGCCCTCGTAGGGGAGCGGGATCGGATGGCCGTGGTCGTCGACCGGGCCGAGCGGCTGATGCAACTCGATGTACTCACCCTGCGGCAGTCGCCTGATGATGCCGGTCTCGATGCCATGGGCCAGCACCTCGCGGTCGCTGCGCTGCAGCGCGAGGGCCCAGCGGTAGGCGATGAAATATGCGATCGGCGGTACGACGATGAGCCCGATACGTCCCATCCACGTTGTCGCGTTCAGCGAGATGTGGAACTTGAGCGCGATGATGTCGTTCATACAGGACAGCGTCAGGATGATGTAGAACGACAACGCCATCGCGCCGATCGCGGTTCGGACCGGTACGTCGCGGGGACGCTGCAGCAGGTTGTGATGCGCATCGTCGCCGGTCAACCGTTTCTCGATCCATGGATACGAGAACATCAGGCCGAAGATGATCGTGATGATCACGACCACCCAGAAGATTGCCGGGATGGTGTATCTGCCGAGATAGAGCTCCCACGCAGGCATCAGACGGGCCAACCCGTCGGTCCACATCATGTAGATGTCGGGCTGCGAACCCGCCGAGACGTGTGCCGGGTTGTACGGGCCGAGGACCCACACCGGGTTGATCTGGAAGATGCCGGCCATCATTGCCAGCACGCCGGTGGTGATGGCGAAGAAAGCACCCGACTTGACCGCGAACACGGGCAGGATGCGCACGCCGACGACATTCTTCTCGGTGCGGCCCGGGCCGGGGAACTGGGTGTGCTTCTGGTACCAGACCAACGCCAGGTGGGCGCCGATCAACGCCAGGATGATGCCCGGGAAGAGCAGGATGTGCATCACGTAGAGGCGCGGGATGATGATGTCGCCCGGGAACTGTCCGCCGAAGAGCGCCCAGTGAATCCAGGTGCCGACCAACGGGATGCCGAGGACGATGCCGCTCATCGCGGCGCGGACGCCGGTTCCCGAGAGCAGGTCGTCGGGGAGCGAGTAGCCGAAGAAGCCCTCGAACATCGCCAGGACAAGCAGCAGGGAGCCGATGATCCAGTTGGCCTCACGCGGACGCCGGAACGCGCCGGTGAAGAAGATGCGGGCCATGTGCACGATGATCGACGCCGCGAACAGCAGGGCCGCCCAGTGGTGGATCTGCCGCACGAACAGGCCACCGCGTACCTCGAACGAGATGTTCAGGGTGGTCTCGTAGGCGCGGGTCATCATCACGCCGTTGAGCGGCTGATAGGCGCCGTTGTAGACGACCTCCTGCATCGACGGATCGAAGAAGAAGGTCAGGTAGACACCGGAGACCAGCAGGATGATGAAGCTGTAGAGCGCGATCTCACCCAGCAGGAACGACCAGTGGGTGGGGAACACCTTGTTGATCTGACGACGGATACCCGGCGACAGGTGGTAGCGCGAGTCGACGCCTTCGGCCTGCGTCGCGAGACGGTCGGCGATGGTCATGATCTACGCTCCCAGAATGCCGGTCCGACAGGTTCGATGTAGTCGCCTGCGGCGACCATGTATCCCTGATTGTTCACCGTGATCGGCAGCTGCGCCAGGGCGCGCGCGGCCGGACCGAAGACCGGCTTCGCGTACTCCAGGGCGTCGAACTGCGACTGGTGGCAGGGGCAGAGGATGCGGTTGGTCCGCTGCTCGAAGAGCGAGGTCGGGCAGCCGAGGTGGCTGCACACCTTGGTGTAGGCGAAATAGTCGCCGTAGTTGAAGCTCTCCTGACCCTTGCGCTTGATGGCCCGGGCCGCGTCCTCGGGGCGGAGGCGGATCAGCATGACCGGATTGCTCACGTACCGCAGGCCCTCGACCAGCTTGTGGCGGGATTCCTCGGTCTCGCCGTAGCCGTCGGACACGCGCCACGGGAAGACGGTCTCCATGCCGCCGGAGTCGAGGTCCTCCGGGCGCACCAGGGCGACCTGGTACGGGTTACCGGTGTCGCGCCGCAGGAACACCGTCTCGTTCGGATCGTTCGCCGGGTTGTAGATCGGCGACCAGCCGGTGTGCCACAACGGAGCCTTGTCGCCCTGTGCCCACGGGTTCTTGATGATCCCGCCGAGGCCGGCGACCAGACCGGTGAAGGCGAACGCACCGAGCCCGAACAGGGCCGACCCGATGATCATCTTGCGACGCGGGAGCGTCGAGGTGGTCAGCGAATCGTTGAACTCCGCGCCGATCGTCTTTTTGTCGACCTCGGAGGAGCCGCCGTCGTGGCGATCCTGCACCGAGATCTCGGCGGGGATGAACTTCTTGGTGAACAGCACCATGCCGACGCCGATCGACAACACAGAGAGCCCGAAGGTCACGCCGAGCAGCGGGGTGTTGAGCGTGTAGCGCCAATAGTCGACCGAGTCGGGGAGCGCGAACTCCCAGTGATTCCAGATGAAGATGATGAAGCAGGCGAGAGCCGAGATGCCGGCCAGGGTGAACCAGGCGGCGACCTGGCGCTCGGCACGCTTCTCGACGCCGGTGCCCGGCTCCGGGAACCGCTCGGCGCGGTGGATGATCTCCACGCCGTCGAGATTGGTACCGAGTTTGACCAGCTCTTCTTTGCTCATCTGGTCGAGCTCGTCCTGCGACGGGTCGTTTCCGCCGGTTGCACTCATGTTCGTGATCCCATCCACATTGCGGCGGCAACGATCGCCACAACTCCGACAACCCACATCACCATGCCCTCGCTGACCGGGCCGAAGCCGCCGATCCCGAGGCCGCCCTGCGGCTTGGACTCGGTGACGTACTTGACGAAGCCGATGATGTCCTTCTTCTCCTCCACCGACAGCTGACGGTTGGAGAACTTGGGCATGTTCTGCGGTCCGGTGAGCATGGCCGTGTAGATCTGCTGTTCTTCCACCCCGTCGAGCGTCGGTGCGAACTTGCCCGACGACAGTGCGCCGCCGCGGCCGGTGAAGTTGTGGCAGGACGCGCAGTTCAGCCGGAAGAGCTCACTGCCGCGACCCAGGTTCTTGCCGCGCAACGACTCCTGGGCGAGGACGGGCAGTCCGTCCTTCATCTTCACCGAGCCGTCGGGGTTGCGCTCGTAGATGACCTGCGGTCCGCCACCCTCCGACTGGACGTACGCGCCGAGCTGGTCGATCTGCGCCTTGGTGAACTTCGGTGGCTTGCGGATCGCCTGGGCCTCGCCGCGTGCGGCAGGCATGCGGCCGGTCGACACCTGGAAGTAGACGGCGGCATCGCCGACACCGAGCAGTGCCGGTCCACGATCCTGGACACCCTGCAGGTTTGCGCCATGGCAGGTGATGCAGGACGTCTCGTAGAGCTTCTTGCCGTCGCTGATCAGCGCCGCGTTCGACTCGTCGGCGACCGCGACCTGGGGCTTGGGGGTCAGTACCGATGCGAGAACCCCGGCGGTCACCAGACCGACGAGGAGCAGAAGGGTGCCGCTGGCCCGACGGCGCAGCTTGCGTCGTGACTTCGCCTTGCGCGCCGAGGTGGCTGCGGATGCCGAGCGTCCGGCCGACGCGACGCCGGCCGTATCGGTGTTGTGGCCGGCGTCCACGTCGTCGCTATCCGACGGTCGCGGTGGAGATGAACTCATCTGTGACTCTCTACTAAGCGGACGGACTGTTGCTGTTGCAGGGGCTGGCCCGGAGGCTGCTACCTGATGAAGTAGATGGTGACGAAGAGGCCGATCCAGACGATGTCGACGAAGTGCCAGTAGTACGACACGACGATGGCCGCGGTGGCCTGCGCGGGCGTGAACTTCGACAGCTTGGTGCGGATCAGCAGGAAGATGAAGGCGACGAGCCCGCCGATGACATGAAGACCGTGGAAGCCGGTCGCCATGTAGAAGACGGAACCGTATGCGCTCGACGAGATCGTGGTGCCCTCACCGACCAGGTGGTAGTACTCGTATCCCTGGCCGCAGACGAAAAAGGCGCCCATCAGGAACGTCAGGATGTACCACCGGCGCAGCCCGAAGACGTCACCTCGTTCGGCGGCGAACACGCCCATCTGGCAGGTCACCGACGACAGGATCAGGACGGTCGTCACCGGGATCGCGAGGGTGAGGTTCAACTCCGTGGGCTCGGGCGGCCAACCGATCGACGAGTTGGCGCGCGCGACGAAGTACATCGCAAAAAGTCCAGCGAAGAACATGAGCTCACTGGACAGCCACACGATGGTGCCGACGCTGACCATGTTGGGCCGGTTCAGCGAGTGCACGCGCGAGGTGATGGCTGTTCCTGAGGTACCTACAGCGCTAGTCACAAAAGGAAGTATGACGGTTCGTAGTAAGCCGTGACCACTTGGGTCACCAAATTGGCGGAACTATTTCTCCCGACCCAGGTGGGGGCACCGGGAAGGCCCTCGTCGGCGTGTCTCCAGACGTGGTTTGCTGGGTGTGTGGACGGCGATCGGAACACCTCTCGGCCATCGGATTCGGCGCGCTGGGACCTGAACGGACACCCGGTGGGCGCGGGCCGCTGGGAACGGATGCGGCAGCGGTTGTCGGGACGCGGTTCCGGTGGTGCGCCGCTGGGTGTCGACGACGCCGATCTGATCGTGGTGGCGGAGTCCGACGACGAGACGGTGGCGAGCTCGGCAGTGCTCGACGAGTCGGCCTGGCGGGCGGGCGACGACGTCGTGTTGCGGCACATGCTGCGGGTGCCGGCCGCGCGGGCCGACGACGCCGTCGCGACGGCTGCGCTCGACGGGTACCAACGGCTCGACGACGATGCTCTCGGCCGGACGGTCGCCGGGGGCGCCGACGACACCGTCGTCGTGGTGCTCGCGCGCCGCCAGACACTCGACGCCATGCACCTGTCACAGGAACGGTCGCGGATGGCCGGCCTCGGGGCCCGACACGGTGGCACGGTGCTCCGATGGCAGGTACTCCAACGACCGGAGGCGCGCCGATGAGTGGCCGCGCACTACCCTTTGCACCGTGAGCACAGAGCCTTCCCGCACCACGTCGACGTCCCTCACCTGGCCACAGATCCTGGGCCGCGTCACCGATGGCGTCGACCTGACCGTCGACGAGGCAGCCTGGGCGATGAACGAGATCATGAGCGACGCGGCGACGGGAGCACAGATCGCGGCCTTCGGTGTGGGTGTGAAGATGAAGGGCGCGGCCCCGGCCGAACTGCGCGGCCTGGCGGCGGCCATGCTCGATCACGCCACGCTGGTGGACGTTCCGCGACCCGCAGTCGATGTCGTCGGCACCGGGGGCGACCGCTCGCACACCGTCAACATCTCCACGATGACGTCGATCGTCATCGCCGCGGCCGGGATTCCGGTGGTGAAGCACGGTAACCGGGCGGCGTCGTCGAAGAGCGGCGGCGCCGACGTCCTCGAGGCACTCGGCATCAACATCTCCCTCGGGGCCGCCGACGTCGCCCGCTGTGTCGACGAACTCGGCATCGGGTTCTGCTTCGCTCCGGTCTTTCATCCCGCATTCCGGTTCACCGGTCCGCCGCGCAGCCAGATCGGCATCCCGACGGTCTTCAACGTGCTCGGGCCCCTCACCAACCCGGCACGGCCGCGGCGCGGGCTGATCGGATGTGCGTTCGCCGATCTCGCCCCGGTCCTCGCGCAGGCCTTCGCCGATCGGGGGAGTTCGGTGCTCGTCGTCCGCGGCGACGACGGACTCGACGAACTGACCACCACGACGACCTCGACCGTGTGGCAGGTGGTCGACGGCGCGGTACATCGACTCGCGCTCGACCCGGCCGATCTCGGCATCGGAAGGGTCGAACTCTCCGCTCTGCAGGGGGGTGACGCCATCGCCAATGCGACGATCGCCCGCGGGCTGTTCGCCGGGGAGCGAGGGCCGGTGCGTGACGCGGTGCTCCTGAACGCGGCGGGGGCGATCGTCGCCTTCGAGCAGGAGGCGGTGATGACCACGGCCGGACTGACCGACGCGATGGGTGCTGCCACCGAGCGGGCCGCCGCGGTGCTCGACAGCGGCGACGCGACCCGGTTGCTCGACCGCTGGGGTCGCCTCACCGCGGAGTTGGCCGCCGCAGCAAGCTAGATCATTCCTCGCCGATGGAGAAGCCGCCCTCGACATCGGAACTGGAATAGCTGCGGAACGCGATGTGGGTCGCGCTGTGGCTGACCCCTGGCAGTCGATTGATCTTCCCGGTCACGACGTCGGCGATCTGCTCGTGGTCACGCACCTTGATCTTGGCGATCAGATCGACGTCACCGGCGCATGAATAGACCTCCGAGACGCCCGGGATGTCGGCCACGGCCTGCGCGGTCTCCGGGATCTGATGTACGTCGGCGTGAATCAGGACGATGGCGGTGATCATGGGTGCCACAGTAGTGCTCCGGCCCCGCGCCGACCGTGCACATCACCCCGCCCGATCGGCGGGTGTTGGGGGTGCCGGGTGCGCGGCGAGGGGCAGTCGGCCCGCGCGCCGGGGCGACTCACGGGCGGCATGCGCGGTTTGCGACCACGGCAACCACCGCTCGGCGCTCGCCGCGGGCAGCGCGAACGGTTCCGTCGTGGAGACGATCCGGGCGCCCGGTTCGGTGACCCAGCGATAGAGCAGCCCGGCTTCTTCCGGTGGGGCGCCGAGCAACGGCCCCTCGGTCGCGACCACCGTCTCCGCGGATGCGGTCAACGAGTCGACGACGGCCATCGGGGCGATGCCGCGGCGCGCGACCCCGGCACTGGCCAGCCGGCCGTGCCGGATCACGGCGATCTCCCATCCCCGATCGGGATCGGGGCGCGCCACGACCAGTTCGCCGATCGCGCACAGCGCCGCGAGTCGTTGGCAGCGGGCCAGCGCGTCCACGGTTGTGGACACCCGGTCACGTTGTCGCGCAGCACTTTCGAACATCTGCGCATCGGCGAGTCGGGTCAACCGATCGGTGAGGTCGGTCAGCAGGCGATCGCAATCGCCTGCCATCAGGTCACGCACCGCCGAGGCCCGCGGTAGGTAATCGGGGAGGGTGAGTGGGCGTTCCGACGCCGCGTGACACCCTCCGATGCGCGGGCCGCCCGCGGCCTCCGATCGACACCAGTGGTGCGATGCGGAACCCAATCGTGTTGTGCAGCTGCGCAATCCGGCGGATCTACTGATCATGTCGGCGATCGTCGCCGCGGTCGTGCGGTTGCCGATCGGGCCGATGGACTCATCGGTCGGGGTCCGCGAGACCTTCAGCCGTGGGAAGCGTTCGCCGGTCAGCACGATCCACCAGCCGCGATGCGGCTGGGTGGACCGCCGGTTGTAGGCGGGCGCATGAGCGGCCAGCAGCCTGAGCTCACGCACGCCGGCCTCGAGGGCGTGGGCGCATTCGACGTGATCGATCCGGGTGGCCAGATTCACCATCTCGCCGATACGCCGGCGGGGGTCGCTGCCGGTGAAGTACGACATCACCCGGCGCCGGAGATCGACGGCGGTGCCCACGTACAACACCTCGTCCGACGGTCCGCGGAAGAGATAGACACCGGGCCGCGACGGCAGGTCCCGTGCCAGGGTGCGTTTGACGCGCAATCGGGGATCGGAGCGCGGCAGGTAGGCGGTCAATTCCCGGTAGGTGTCGACGCCCTGATTGCCGACCCGTTCGAGGAGTCGATGGAACACCTCGACCGTCGCGCGCGCATCGTCGAGGGCGCGGTGGGTGGGCCGCGTCGAGACATCGAAGAGATCGGCGAGAGCGGACAACCGGACGGTGGGGGCCTCGTCGCGGGTCAGGATGCGACGGGCCATGGTCACCGTGCACAGGCTGACGGTGAACGGCCAGTCGATCCCCAGGCGCGCCGCGTTCTGTCGGAGGAAACCCATGTCGAATCGTGCGTTGTGTGCCACCAGGATGGAGCCACGTGCGAATTCCACGAACGATGGCAGTACCGCGCCGATCATCGGCGCGTCACTGACCATAGCCTCGGTGATGCCGGTGAGGGTCACGATCTGCGGGGGGATGGGCAGTCCGGGATCCACCAGCGTCGCGAACTCGCCGATGACCTCACCGCCGCGGATCTTCACCGCGCCGATCTCGGTGATCCCGTCGTCGGTCGGACTGCCACCGGTCGTCTCGAGGTCCACGACGACGAGGGTGGTGTCGAACAGTGAGCGATCGGGCCGGAATCCGTCGTCGTCGTTGTCGTCCAGATCGGCGAAGGTGAGTTGTCCGCCGTCCGCCTGCCCCCTGAGCACCACGCACCGAACACTAGTTCGACGTTGCGACAGATTCTGATGTGACAGGCGGGAAAATTGAGTTCGACCGGTGATGGCGCCGGATCTGTCGGTGGCCGTCCCTAGTCTCCATCACGTGTGGCGCACGGTGCCGAGTCAGGCGATTTCGGCCCGTCGACATACCCAGAGCACGCGATTGAGATGGAGATCACACATGTACATCGACTGCCAGTCCTGCCCGGGCCGTCCCGTCGCCTGTGACGGCTGCATGATGCAGGTGCTGTTCGACGCCCCCAACTGCGAAAACCCCACCGTCGAAGGTGGCGGAAAGGTTACGAGATCGGGGGTGCCGGGCGACGCTGACATCGACGCCGCCATCGGTGTTTTCGAGGCTGCTGCAATGGTCTCCAGTGCCGCTGCAGTATCTGCAAGAAATGCGAAAACCGCAGCTGGCGGTGCGGTTTCCGGCCGGCAACTCCGGATTCTGCGCGCTGGTTGAACACGCCCGCCGATTCGGGCCCGAAGGGGTCGGTGGACAGACCTGCATCAGATTTCGTAACCTTTCCGAGACCTTTGCAGAGCGTCCCGCTCCAACAGGAGTGGTCTGGATCGGTCACCGCTCAATCGCCACAGGCGAACCGGGGAACCATCAAGTTTTCGGAGTGATCCGAATCGGGGTGAATCGCGCATGCCCGGCGACGTTTTCGACGTCGTCGAGACACGTGTGTAGGGCCATTCTTCCGGCCCGAACCCGACAGCTAACCCGGTCGGCGGTCGAAGGGAGAGCAAGGAGAAGTCGCTTCGTGGCGAAACATCGTTTGGAACAGCCCAACCGCGGCACCAAGGTAGCCAAGCGCGCGGTGGTTGCAGGGTCGATCACTGTCGGCTCGCTCGCCGCTGTCGCGGGACCGGCGCTCGCAGCGCCGATACACGTGCCCAATGTCGGCACATTCGAACTTCCTGGGGTCGATAGCAAGCAGGTCCCCCAGCAATTCCAGGAGCACAAGGCGGCACCTGCCCCCAAGGCAGCTCCGACCACTCCCGCGGCCCAGTCGCCCGGTGCGAGCGTTTCGGTTCCGAATCTGGGTACCTTCACCGTGCCCGGTCTGAACGACAACCAGATCCCGCAGCAGTTCAAGCCCAAGGGTGACGACGGCGGCTTCCTGGGTGCGAAGCCGACGGCAGCACAGAAGGCCGTGCGCGTCGCGGAGAGCAAGATCGGTGCGCCGTACGTCTACGGTTCGGCCGGCCCGAACGCCTTCGACTGCTCGGGTCTCGTCTATTACTCGTACAAGCAGGCGGGCAAGACCATCCCGCGCGACAGCTACGGGCAGCTCGGTGGCGGCACCCCGGTGTCGTCGATCGCGGCGGCCAAGCCCGGCGACGTGCTGATCTTCAACGGTGGTAGCCACGCCGGCATGTACATCGGCAACGGAACCTTCGTCCATGCGGAGACCAGTGGAGTGCCGGTCAAGAAGGACAAGGTCGGTGACTGGTCGGTGACCGGCATCCGGCGTTACTGAGCGTCGGATCACCGATGAGGATGTGAACTCGTTTGGGCGGATCACGTGGATTGCGTGATCCGCCCAAACCAATCACCTGGCCTGACAGGATCGGTCCATCCGGTCGCCGTCAGGGTCACGTGATCGGGGGGACAGTGGCGGAGGAGAAGTGACAACCGTGGTTACCGGATGGTGGACCGCGCGGGCGCGGTCCGTGCCCGTGATACTCATCGCCGCGGTGATGGCGCTCGTCGTCTCCTCCGGCCAGTTCGCGTCGGCGACGGGCGCGGGTGACGCCTCGGCGGCACCGGTGCGGTCGCCGAATCAGCTGCTCACCCAATACAAGAAGCTCAGCGACGACGCCGAGAAGTCGGCGGAGGCGATGCACAACGCGCAGATCGAGTACGACAAGCAGCGACGCATCGTGGCCGACTCGAAAAGGGCGTCTGCCGACGCCGACCGCACGCTGGTCGTGACGCAGAAGCGTCTCGAGAGCTACCAGGGCCGCGTCGACGCGGTGGTCCGCGCGAGCTACAAGGGCGCCCGCGTCAATCGCCTGTACGCCGTGCTGGTCAGCGATTCGCCCCAGTCGTTGCTCGATCAGATGTCGGGTCTGGAACTGATCTCGCGGCAGTCGGCCGCCGATCTGAAGGGGCTCAAAGACGCGCGCCAGAAGACGTTGGCGGCGAAGGCTTCCGCGGACCAGACCGCGACCGAGGCGACCGCCGCGGTTGCCGCTGCCGAGAAGACTCGCGGTGAGCTGCAGGCGAAACAGGCGAACCTGCAGCTGCAGGCGGTGCAGATCCGCGCGGTGTACGAGTCCATGACGGGCAAGCAGCTCGCGGCACTCCGTGGCCCGAAATTCGACTTCGACCCACGGTTCGTCCCGAAGGGCACGTCCGCCGCACTCGTGGCGGTGCAGGCCGCGCTGAGCCGGATCGGTGATCCGTATGTGTGGGGTGCCACCGGACCCGATTCGTTCGACTGCTCGGGTCTCATGGTGTGGGCCTACGAGCAGGCGGGCAAGACACTGCCACGTTCCAGTGAGGCGCAGAACAGTTCCGGTCAGTCGGTCGATCGTAATGACCTGCGCCCGGGTGACCTGATCATCTATTACTCGGATGCCCATCATGTCGGCATGTATGTCGGCGACGGCTATGTGATCCATGCCTCCACGTTCGGTGTGCCTGTGAAGGTCGTGCCGATCGACGAGGCGGGACCGTTCGACTCGGCTCGCCGGTACTGAGTGGCGTGCCGTGAGGGGCGCGTCCGGATGATCGCTCCGGGTGGCCCGCGTCGGCCGCGCAGACTACTGGCCGTCGCCGTGCCCGCGCTCGTGGTCGCGACAGTGCTGACCGGGTGCGGCGAGGCGGTTACTCCCGCGCCCGGATCGGGCAGCAGTTCGTCGACCACTCCGGCCAATGTCTATGAGGAACAACGGACGGCGGGGGTGCAGGCGACCCTCGATGCTCTCGGCAGGGGCCTGCTGGCCGGCGACCGGAGCCGTGTCACCGATCTCGTCGACGCTTCGGCGTCGCCTGCCTTCCGCGCCCGGATCGAGACATCGGTCGCCGATCTCGCCGGCGCCGGACTCCGGGGTGGCTCGTCGAGCCCCTCCTCGTCGCCCGCCCTCGACGTCACGCCCACTCGGCGATCGGATTCGCCCTCCGGCGACGCGTCGCACACGCCTCCGCCGTCGTCCGCGGCACCGCCGGCCCGGGGAGAAGCCTTGCAGTTGAAGGCCCTTCGCTACGTCCTGGCGCCCACGGAGGAGGCCGAGACCCTGGTGCCCCCCGAGTTGCAGGCGCGACTCGACGCCCAGGGGAGTTCGGACTCCTGGGTGGCGCCGGTGGAACTGCACTACGCACTGGGAGGTGCGGCGAAGCCGGGGCTCGACGAACCGGAGGTGGTGGTCTCATCCCAGTTCGTGATGGCGCGGTACGGGGATGCCTGGAAGATCGTCGGCGATGCGTCGGCGATCGGGGCCGCCGCCATGCCGACCCAGCTGTGGGAACTCCCCGGCGTAGCGGCCGATGACGTCGCGACCGCCGGTGGGGAATCGGTGGTCGCGTCCTACCCCGGCACGGAGACCGTGGTCGATCGCGTTCGCCGGCTGCTCCCGGGCGCGACGGCCGCCGTCACCGACTTCTGGGGCTCCGACTGGCCGCGACGCGCGGCGGTGGTGGTCACCGGGCGCCCGTCCGAGTTCAGCGATCTGGCCCAGAGCGCGTCCACCGACATCGCCGGCGCGGCGGCGGCCACCGTGTTCAGCCGGATCGACACCGGCGCCCATGCGGCCGCCGGGCAGCGCATCATCCTGACCCCGAACGCGGGAGACCTCGCGGAGCCTGCGCTGGGAGTGGTGCTGCGGCATGAGCTGACGCACGTGGCCGCGCGCGTGGTGACCTCACCGGGAGCCCCGTTGTGGATCACCGAGGGCGTTCCCGAGTACGTCGGACGGAAGGACACCTATGTCCGCCTCGAGGACGCTGCTCCCGATCTGGCCGCTGCCGTGCGGGCCGGTGAGGGTCCCACGGGGCTGCCGACCGACCGGGAGTTCGCGGTGGACTCGGATCAGGCGCTGGTGGCGTACCAGGCCGCGTGGTCGGTTGCCGCGTTCGTGGCCGCACGTTTCGGCGAGAAGAAGCTGAAGGAGCTCTATGTGGGTGTCGCCGCCACCGACGACGTGAAGCGTCAGGACGTCGCGATCCGTGCGGTCCTGGGTATGTCGCGCGCCGAGTTCGTCGCCTCGTGGCGGCGATGGTTGAACGAACAGGTCGATTGATGCGACGAACCCTGTTGATCACCAACGACTTCCCGCCCCGACCCGGTGGCATCCAGTCGTACCTGCAGAACCTGGTCGACCTCCTGCCGCCGGACGAGGTGGTCGTCTACGCACCGCGGTGGCGTGGCCACGAGAAATTCGATGCGACGGTTCCCTACACGGTGGTGCGGCATCCCACCACGCTGATGTTGCCCACGCCGTTCGTCGCCCGCCGGGCCTCGAAGATCATCCGTACCCACGGCATCTCGACGGTCTGGTTCGGTGCGGCCGCGCCGTTGGCGGTCCTCGCTCCGGCGATGCGGCGGGCCGGGGCCGAACGGGTCGTCGCGAGCACCCACGGCCACGAGGTCGGATGGTCGATGTTGCCCGTCGCGCGCCAGGTGCTGACCTTCATCGGGCGCAACGTCGATGTCGTCACCTTCGTGAGTCGGTACACGCGTGGCCGGTTCGCGGCGGCGTTCGGCGCACGGGCCGCCCTGGAGTATCTGCCGCCCGGTGTGGACACCGGCCGGTTCGCCCCGGACCCGCAGGCACGTCAGCGGATTCGCGAGCAGCTCGGGCTCGGTGAGCGCCCGACGGTGCTCTGCCTGTCCCGGCTGGTGCCGCGCAAGGGACAGGACGCGTTGATCCGTGCGCTGCCGTTGATCCGGCGGGAGATCGGCGACGTGGCGCTGGTCATCGTGGGCGGGGGTCCCTACGCGGAGACCCTGCGCGAGCTGGTGGCGCAGAACGGTATGGCCGAGCACGTCGTGTTCACCGGTTCGGTGCCCTCCGCGGATCTGCCCGCCTATCACAACATCGCCGATGTGTTCGCGATGCCGGCCCGGACGCGAGGACGCGGGTTGGATGTCGAGGGACTCGGCATCGTCTACCTCGAGGCATCGGCGACCGGGGTCCCGGTGGTCGCGGGTCAGTCGGGCGGGGCGCCCGAGACGGTCGTCGAGGGCGTCACCGGGACCGTCGTCGACGGCACCGATGTCGACGCGGTCGCCTTCGCGATCACGGCGATTCTCGCCGATCCGGGGACGGCGTCCGAGATGGGCGCGCGGGGTCGCGAGCACGCCGTCGACACCTGGGAGTGGCGATCGATCGCGGCTCGACTGCGCCAGCTGCTCTGAGCGTCCGGGTGTCTCAGCGGGTGTAGATCGCGTCGATGTCGTCGGCGAACTTCTGGACCACCACGTTGCGCTTCACCTTCAGGGTCGGGGTCATCTCCCCGGTCTGCTCCGTGAAATCGTCCGGGAGGATGCGGAACTTCTTGATCGCTTCCGCGTGCGAGACGGTCTTGTTCGCGTCGTCGACGGCGGCCTGGACCTCGGCCCGCAGGTCGTCGTCGCCCGCGAGATCGGCGACGCTCGCCGACGCGGGCTTGTGGTGGCGCTCCTTCCACGCGGGGAAGGCCTCCGGATCGATCGTGATGAGCGCTGCGATGAAGGGTTTCGCGTCTCCGATGACGAGCGCCTGGGAGATGAGCGCGCTGGATCGGATGACATCCTCGAGTCCGGCCGGGGACACGTTCTTGCCCCCGGCGGTCACGATGAGCTCCTTCTTCCGGCCGGTGATCGTGAGGAATCCATCGCCGTCGACGTTCCCGAGGTCGCCGGTGTGGAACCAGCCGTCTTCGATCGCGGCGGCGGTGGCGTCCGGATTCTGCCAATAGCCGCCGAACACGACGCCACCCTTGAGCATCACCTCGCCGTCTTCGGCGACCCGTACGCTGTTGCCGGCCAACGGTTTTCCGACTGTCCCGACCCGCACCTCGCCGGGTGTGTTCACGCTGAAGGCCGCGGTCGTCTCGGTGAGGCCGTAGCCCTCGTAGACGGGGATGCCGACACCGGAGAAGAAGTGTCCCAGTCGGGGGCCGAGCGGTGCGCCGCCCGAGATGGCGAGCTCACACTCGCCGCCCAGCGCCGCGCGCAGCTTGCCGTAGACCAGCTTGTCGAACACCGCGTGCTTGGCCTTGAGGACCAGCCCGGCACCGCCGCGCTCGAGCGCCTGTGAGTATTCGACGGCCGCGTCGGCGGCGGCGTCGAAGATGCGGCCCTTGCCGTCGTCGTGTGCCTTCTGCCGGGCACTGTTGTAGACCTTCTCGAAGACCCGGGGGACGGACAGGATCAGTGACGGCCGGAACACGGCGAACTCCGGCACCAGGTTGGGGATGTCGCTGGTGTAACCGATCTCCACGCCCGCCTCGAGGGCGACCAGGTTGATGGCCCGTGCGAGTACGTGCGCCATCGGGAGGAACATCAGCAGTCGCTTGTCGGGGCCGAGCAGCGTGCGCATGTTGCCCTCGAGTACCCCGTAGGTCTCGGAGAGCAGGTTGCTGTGGCTGAGCATGCATCCTTTGGGCCGGCCCGTGGTGCCCGAGGTGTAGATCAGGGTGGCCGGGTCGGCCGCGGTGACCGTCGCGCGTCGCTTCGTCACCTCGTCGTCGTGGATGTCGGCCCCGGCGGCCTCGAGGGCCGCGATGGCACCGGCCTCTCCGTCTGCGCCGTCGATCTGGAAGACCTTGATGCCCTCGAGGTTCTCGATCCCGTCGAAGATGGCCCGATGGCCGGCATCCTCGAGCACGATCGCACTGGCTCCGGAGTCCCGCATGATCCATTCGATCTGCGGTCCCGACGACGAATCGTAGATCGGAACCGGCACCGCACCGGCCGACCAGATGGCGAAATCGATCAGGGTCCATTCCGGGCGGGTACGGGAGAGGATCGCGACGCGATCGCCGGGGCCGACGCCCTCGGCGATCAGGCCCTTGGCCAGAGCGGTGATCTGCGCGGCGGCATCACCTGCGCGGACCGGCACCCATTGCGGCCCCTCTTTGCGGCGGAACACCGTTTTGTCGGGTTCTCGCTCGGCGATACCGAAGATGATGTCGGTACAGTTGGCGCTCTCGGGGACGGAGAATTGTGCGGGAACGCTGAACTCACTCATCGAGGTACCTTTCGCATGCAGCTTCTCGTCACCGATGGTATCGCTGTGGCCGACGTGACCGGGGGCACGTTCGCCGAGCCCGTCTGGCGAGGTCGCTGTCCCGGCGTCGGTCGAGTGTGTGAAGCTAGTGAACGTGACGAGCATTCAGGTGGCCGATGAGACCTTCATCGCCGCCGCACCGTCGTCGGTGACGGAGGTGGTCGGGGACCGGGCCAACTGGCGCCGGTGGTGGCCCGACCTCCGCCTGGCCGTGACCGAGGAGCGGGGGGCGCAGGGGGTGCGATGGCGTGTGGACGGCCCGCTGGCCGGCACCATGGAGATCTGGTGTGAACCGGTGATGGACGGATTCGTGCTGCACTATTTCCTCCACGCCGAGCCCACGGTCGGTCTCCCGGCGCAGGGGCGGGCCCGGAATGGCTACCTCGCGGATGCGAACCGTGATCGCCGTGCGGCCGGCAAGGTGATGTCGTTCGAGGTGAAGGATCGCCTCGAGTCCGGCCGTTCGGTGGGCGGCCCGGCAACCGGCGACGACCGGGTGGCGGTCTGATGGCCGAACACACCGAACGTTCCATCGTGGTCAACGCCGATCCCGACGACATCATGGCGGTGATCGCCGACTTCGAGCACTACCCGGAGTGGGTCTCGGCCGCGCGTGAGGTTCAGGTGACCGAGTACGGCGCGGGCGGTCGGCCCAGCGAGGTGCGGTTTGTGCTCGATGCCGGGGTGTTGCAGGACACCTACGTCCTCTCCTACGAGTGGGCGGCCGATGCGCGGGCGGTCTCGTGGCGACTGGTGAGTAGCGACCTGCAGCGCGATCAGCGCGGCCGATACGTTCTCGCGCAGCAGGTCCCGGGCTCCACGAAGGTCACCTACGAACTGATGGTCGACCTGTTGGTGCCGATGATCGGGCAGCTGAAGCGCCGGGCGGAGAAGGCGATCACCGAGGCGGCATTGAACGATCTGAAGAAGAGGGTCGAAGGCTGATCGATCTCACGCCCATCCATGTGGTGATCGGGCCGGGTGGTGCCGGCGTCTCGGTGACCGCGGCCTCGGGTGCCCTGAGCCGCTCGGGAACCCGCAGGCCCGGGGGCACCCGTGCCGTCACGGACCCCGACCGCGACACCCTGCTGGTCACCGTCGACCGGTGCTCGCCGACCGCCGACCTCCTGGGAGTGTTCCGGCAGCCCGACGAGCCGGTTGCGGTGTCGACCCGGTTGCACCTGCTCTCGCTCGACCGCCTGGCGCTGCTCGAATCCACCTGGTCGGAGTTCACTGCCGTGCTGTCGGAGACGATGGCCCGATCGAAGGTGGCGTTACCGGGTGTCGGTGCGGTGTCGGACATCGACGCCGCCGAGCTGTCGACCCTGCCGGGCGTCGAGGATTTCCTCGTGATGCGCCGAATCCGGGACGAGGCGGTCAGCGGCCACTGGCGCCGGATCGTGGTCGACGCGTCCGGACTCGGCGACCCGTTCGAGTTCCTGAGGGCGTCGTCGTTGCTGAGTCAGGCGTTGAATCGATTGTGGCCCAGGCATCGTCGACTCGCGGCTGCGGCCGAGCGTCCGGTGATGGCCCAGTTGACCGCGGCCGTCGACGCGATCGACCGCGACTGTGTCGACGTCACCGAACTCGTGACCGACCCGCACACCGTGGCGATGCACGTGGTCGTCGGGGCGGACGACCGCGGTGAGCGCGCACTTCCGCACCTGCTGGCCACCGTCGACGTGATGGGCCTGGCGCTGCGATCGGTGATGATCAACCGGGGTGCCGGAGCCGGCCGCGACGGCGCGGATCGCGACGCCCTCGTGAACCGGCTACGCGCCGTCGTCCGGGGCGGCGAGGCAGACGTCGAGGTCGCCGAGTTGCCGTGTCTGGACCTACCGATCGACCGGGCCGCCCGGCTGCGCAAACTCGGAGTCGGCCTCCCGGTGCCCAACGGTCGGCCCTCCGGGTCGGGCACGGCACAGGTCACCGAGGCCGCCGAAACCGGGGCCGGTACCTCTCGCGTGTACGAACTGACCTGGCGTCAGCGACTTCCCGATCCCGAGGGCCTGCGGCTCGGGCGATCCGGCGACGACCTGCTGGTGACCGTCGGCGGTTTCCGGCATCCCGTGCGCCTACCCTCGGTGCTGCGGCGATGCGTCGTCGTCGATGCGGCGTGGGACGGCGCCGACCTGACGGTCCGGTTCATGCCGGACCCGGCACTGTGGCCGCAGGGCCGCTGACATCGGCGCAATCCGCCGCACGGCCACGTGGCGGTGGTGTCGCGTACACTACTGCCGGACCCGGACAGGAGAGCTGCCCACATGACCTCGGACGACACGACCGGACCCGACGACGACAACGTCGCAGGCCACGCCCGTGGCGCCACGGGTGACCCGGTACGGGACTTTCTCCTCGGCGTGGCGGCCCAGATCGATCAGCTCGCCGCCCTGTTCGGCGGCCCCGGACAGGGTGCCGCCGGACAGCACGCGTCGGCGACCGCGGGAGTGTCGACAGATGCCGGTACATTCGCCGATCTCACCGGCGACATCACCACGCTGCTCACCGAGCTCGGAGATCTGGTGGCCCGCCTGATCGCGGCCCTGATCGCGGTGCTCGAGGCAATGGCCAACGCTCTGCGATCGACCCCGTCGACCACCGGTGACGTGGCCCAGCACTATCAGCCGATCGCGGTCCGCATCGACGTCGTCGACCGGTCGGAGAACGTGCGCCGGCCTGATCCGGAGAGCGAGATCTGATGGGGGACTTGACCATCGGCATCGACATCGGTGGCACGAGCGTGCGCGCGTCGGTGGTAGACGACCACGGCGCGATGCTGGACACCCTGCGGGCGGCGACGCCGCCGACGACCAGCGCGCTCGAACACTGCCTCGACCGGCTGGTCGGTGAACTCACCTCCCGGTGGGCCGCGAAGGCGGTCGGACTGGCCATCGCGGGATTCCTGACCCCGGACCGTCGGGTGGTGCGTTTCGCGCCGCATCTCCCATGGCGGGAGGCCGCGGTTGCCGAGGACATGACCGCCCGGATCGGTGTACCCGTGTTCGCCGAACACGACGCGAATGCCGCGGCGGTGGCGGAATGGCGTTTCGGGGCCGCTGCCCGTGGCAAGAATTCGTTGGTCCTCGCCATCGGGACCGGGATCGGCGCCGGCTTGCTGCTCGACGGCGAGATCTATCGTGGCAGCTTCGGGGTGGCGCCGGAGCTCGGGCACCTGACGGTGGTCCCGAACGGCCGGGTGTGCTCCTGCGGGAAGCTCGGATGCTGGGAAAGATATTGCAGCGGTACCGCTTTGGTGGACACCGTGCTCGAGTTGCTCGCCGACGGCGACTGGGGACGCAGTCAACTGGCGGCGGACGTGGCCGCCGACCCCGGCTCACTGACCGGCCGTCGGGTGGCCGGTGCCGCCGCGGACGGGGATGCCGTCGCGCTGGCGGCGTTCGCCCAATTCGGCGCATCGTTGGGACAGGGTCTGGCGATGATCGCGGACATCTTCGACCCGGATCTCATCGTGCTCGCAGGCGGGGTCGGCGCGGCCTCCGGGCTGTTCCTCGACGAGGCGCGCGAGCACTACGCACGGCTCGTGACGGGTGCCGGTCATCGCCAGCTCGCCCGCATCCGCGGCACCCAGCTCGGTGAGAGTGCCGGTGTGGTGGGCGCGGCAGAAGTTGCGCGACAAGCCATCAGAGTGCAGGCCGGGGAGACGGTACGCGGCCGAACCTGAGGATGTGTATCGTTTCTGCGAGTAAGGTCTGAGGCGGTGACGATGGGCGAGGTTCGGAGTCTTCGATGTGGTACTACACGTTCAAATATGTATTGCTGGGACCGTTTCTCCGCCTCCTCGGCCGACCGACGGTCGAAGGGCTGGAGAACATCCCGGCCCGTGGACCGGCGATCCTGGCGAGCAATCACCTGGCCGTGATGGACAGTTTCTACCTGCCCCTGATGGTGCGGCGCCGGATCTATTTCCTGGCCAAGAACGAGTACTTCACCGGCACCGGACCCAAGGGTGCGTTCCAGCGGTGGTTCTTCTCGGCGTTGGGTCAGATCCCGATCGATCGTTCTGGTGCGGAGGCGGCCGCGGGTGCGTTGACCGCCGCGCGCCGGCAGCTCGAGACCGGTGAGCTGATGGGGATGTACCCGGAGGGCACCCGGTCCCCGGACGGTCGGCTGTACAAGGGCAAGACGGGTCTCGCACGGGTCGCGCTCGACACCGGTGTACCGGTGATCCCTGTCGCGATGATCAACACCGAGAAGCTGAACCCGCCCGGCTCGCTCATCCCGCGCCCGGCGCGCATCGTCGTCAAGATCGGTAAGCCGCTGAACTTCGCGCGTTACGAGGGAATGCAGGGCAACCGGTTCATCGAGCGCGCGATCACCGACGAGATCATGTACGAGCTGATGCAGCTGACCGGTCAGCAGTACGTCGACGTCTATGCGGCCTCCCTCAAGGACAGCAAGCCGAAACCGGCGGAGCCCGTGTCGGCGTCGGCCGCCTGACCCACCCACGACTACACCGTCGTCGCATCCGCGCCGGTGGCCCGGCACCCCGCCGGTTCAGCGAACGTGTGCGTCGGCGAGTTGGGGATGCGCGCGCGTGGTGCCCTCGCCGGTGATCTGCGGCGGGAGCAGCCACACGACGATCAGGACGGCCAGCCCCCAGAGCGTGTAGGAATTCCCGATCAGGTGGTCGATGATCGACCACTGGCGGACCGCGGGCGACAAGAACTGGAACGGGCCGAGCGCGAAGATCACCACTCCGGTCACGGCCACCGAGCCGTAGCCGACCCGCACGCGTCGATCGGTGTCGCGCGCGGCCACCACGGTGGCGGTCAGGATGGTCGGGATCGCCCACACCCAGTGGTGGGCCCAGGAGGTCGGCGACACGAGTAGGCCCCAGAGCGCGACCACCGAGACCGTCAGGACGGCCGCGACCCGTGCCGAGGGGTCGCCGCCGTCGGGACGCCGGAATGCCCCGAAGGCCGCGATCGGCCGGCATGATCGTGCGGCGACGAGCGCGAGGACGGTCACCACGAGCGAACTGGCGACCCACATCAACTGCTCGGCCGACTCCGATTGTGGGATGAGGCGAATCCACATCGCGTTGAGGTTCTGGTTGATCCGGCCTGCGGGGTCGCCGATGCGGGCGGTGTGGAAGAGCGTGTGCGTCCAGTAGCCGTGTGAGTCCGCGGGCAGCCAGATCCATGCGAGCGCGCCGGCGCCGACGAAGGTGCCGACCGTGACGAGCGCCGCGCGCCATTGCCGCGTCAGCAGGTAGACGGCGACGAAGACCAGCGGGGTCAACTTGATCGCGGATGCCAGACCGGTCAGGATTCCGCGGAACGGTCCGGTGGCGGCGGCACGGCCCCGACCGACGACAAAGATGTCGACGATGATCATCGCCATCAGGATGATGTTGATCTGACCGAAGCCGAGGGTCATCCACAACGGGTTGAGCCAGACGACTCCGGCAGCGAGCAACAGCGCGGTCCACCATCGGTTCTCCGGGTTGCCCACCGAGAGCATCCTCAGCACGATCTGCAGGATCACCACCGTCAGGGCGACCGTGATCACCGAGATCAGCAGCCCGGCCAGACCGAGCTTGATCGCGCCGAGGGGCATGAAGCCGAGTGCGGCGAACGGAGGATAGGTGAACGGCAACCAGATTCCGTCGCTTGTGAAGGGCATGGACCCGTCTGCGTACAGGCTTTGGCCGTGTTGCCAGATCTGCCCACCCAGACGGTAGACGTCCAGGTCGATGCGCGTGCGGGTCCCGAAACTCGACGTGAAGGGGATACCGACGATCTGCAGGGTGACCGACGCCAGAAACACCACGGCGATCGCGGTGCGTGCACCGTTCGACGGCGCCCATCGATGCAGCCTGGTGTCGGCCGCGGACAGATAAGTCATGGTCTCGGCGGTTCTCTGCTCCACGTGGTGTGAATACTGGGGGGTATGCGGTTCTTCTACGACTCGGAGTTTATCGAGGACGGCACCACGATCGAGCTCATCTCGATCGGTGTCGTCGCCGAGGACGGACGTGAATTCTACGCGGTGTCCACCGAGTTCGACCCGGGCCGGGCCGGTGACTGGGTTCGGACCAACGTATTGCCCAAGCTACCGTCCCCGGCGTCACCCTCTTGGCGCAGCCGTCGGCAGATCCGCGACGAGCTGTTCGCGTTCCTGACGGCCGAGGGTGACGACGTCGAATTGTGGGCGTGGGTCGGCGCCTACGACCATGTGGTGCTGTGCCAGCTGTGGGGCCCGATGACCGCGCTCCCGCGCGAGATGCCGCGCTTCACCCGGGAGCTGCGACAGCACTGGGAGGCCGCGGGCAAACCAGCGCTCCCGCCGTCGCCGCGAGACGCCCACGATGCGCTCACCGATGCCCGACACAACTGGCGTCGTTGGCAGGTCATCGAGAAGTCGCGACCCTGATCGGAGGCGCATCTGCCGGTCCGGAGCCTCGTCGCGCGCCGGGCTCCCCGCCCACCTGGTACGCGACCGGCTCAACTACCCTGTAACCGTGGTGACGAACTGGACCGTAGACGTTCCGATCGCAGAACTCCCGGAGCTGCCGCCGCTGCCCGGCGACCTGCAGAACCGGTTCGACGATGCGATGGCGCGTCCGGCGCTGCAGCAGCCGAGCTGGCCCGCCGAAGAGGCGCGCAAGATGCGCACCGTCCTCGAGAGCGTGCCGCCGATCTGCATGCCCGCCGAGGTCCGGGATCTCCGTGCGCAGCTCGCCGACGTCGCCGAGGGGCGCGCCTTCCTGCTCCAGGGTGGCGACTGCGCGGAGACCTTCGTCGACAACACCGAGCCGCACATCAAGGGCAACATCCGCACGCTGCTGCAGATGGCGGTGGTACTCACCTATGGCGCCAGCATGCCGGTGGTCAAGGTGGCCCGGATCGCCGGCCAGTATGCCAAGCCGCGGTCGTCGGACACCGATGCGCTCGGCCTGCCGTCGTATCGCGGCGACATGGTCAACGGGTTCCCGGCCGACGAGACCACGCGCAGGCATGACCCGTCGCGGCTGGTCCGCGCGTACGCCAACGCCGCCGCTGCGATGAATCTCGTTCGCGCGCTGACGGGTTCGGAGGCGGACCTGCGACGTGTGCACCTCTGGAACCGGGAGTTCGTGCGGACCTCGCCTGCGGGGGCTCGCTACGAGGCGCTCGCCTCCGAGATCGACCGCGGCCTGCGGTTCATGGACGCCTGCGGCGTGACCGACACCAATCTGGAATCGGCGTCCATCTTCGCCTCCCACGAGGCACTCGTCATCGACTACGAGCGCGCGATGCTGCGTCTGGCCGACGATCCAACCGGCACCGACGACAAGGTGCTCTATGACCTCTCCGCGCATTTCCTCTGGATCGGCGAGCGGACCCGGCAGCTCGACGGCGCACACATCGCCTTCGCCGAACTGATCGACAACCCGATCGGCGTCAAGATCGGTCCGACCACGACGCCCGCGCAGGCCGTCGAATACGTCGAACGACTCGACCCGCACAACCGCCCGGGACGGCTCACCCTGGTGGCCCGGATGGGGAACAACAAGGTGCGGGAGGTCCTGCCCGCCATCGTGTCCGCGGTCGAGGCGACCGGGCACAAGGTCGTCTGGCAGTCCGACCCGATGCACGGCAACACCCACGAGGCCTCGACCGGCTACAAGACGCGGCACTTCGATCGCATCGTCGATGAGGTGCAGGGCTTCTTCGAGGTGCACCACGCGTTGGGTACCCATCCCGGTGGTGTGCACATCGAGCTCACCGGCGAAGACGTCACCGAATGTCTCGGTGGCGCACAGGACATCTCCGATCTCGACCTCGCCGGACGATACGAGACGGCCTGCGATCCCCGCCTGAACACCCAGCAGTCGTTGGAGCTCGCGTTCCTCGTCGCGGAGATGCTGCGCGGCTGACGGTCGCCGCGGGATCGATCGGCGTGCTCAGCTGAGATAGGTCTGTCCCACCCACCAGCCGACGGCGCCGATCGCGACGGCGAGCAGCAGCACGAGGGTGGTCCAGATGAGCGCCCGCACCGGTCCGTTGTCGTCCGGTTCCGGCCGCTCGTCGAATCTGGACTCCAGGCGCGTCATCCTCGCCGCCGTGGGGTCGCGCACGGGTCGCGGCGGCGGCGCGGCGACCGGAGGTGAGGTCGTGGGCCCCGACTGCACCCTGGTGGGGTTGGGGACCGGGGCAGCCGGGGCCTGCGGTTGGGCGCGATCGGCCCGGAACCGTGCCATGGTGTCGCGTTCGGCCGACCGGCGCGGGGCGGGGACCGTGAAGGACGGCAGGTCCAGTTCGTCGGCGGCGGCCAGCAGTGCCCGACGCATGTCGTACCCGTCCGCATAGCGCTCGGCGGGATCGCGCTCGGTTGCGCGCAGCACGATCTCGTCGAACTCCTCCGGTACACCGTCCACCACGTCGCCCGGTGCGGGCACGTCATAGCTGAGCCGCTGGTAGGCCAGTGCAAGCGGCGTGTCACCACGGAAAGGCGTTCGGCCGGTGAGCAATTCGAACATCATGACGCCCATCGAGTAGACGTCGCTACGGGCGTCGGCGTCACCGGCCTCGACCTGCTCGGGGGACAGGTAGGCCGCCGTGCCCAGGATGACACTGGCGGAGGTGACGCCCGCCTCGGCGACTGCGCGGACCAGCCCGAAATCGGCGACCTTCACCTCGCCGGCGTCAGAGATGAGCACGTTCTCCGGCTTGACGTCGCGGTGGACGAGTCCGGCGGCATGGGCGGTACCGAGCCCACCGAGTACCGGGTCGGCCACCGCGCTGACCGCGTGGGGCGGCATCGGACCGCGTTCGCGCAGCAGTTCCCGAAGACTGCCACCTTCGACGAGTTCCATCACGAGGAAGGCGATCCCGTCGTCGATGCCCTGGTCGTACACGGCCACGAGCCCGGGGTGTTTCAATCCGGCGACGGCCCGCGCCTCGAACTCGAACCGACGCAGGAACTGTGGATCACCGCTGTAGCGGGAATCCATCACCTTGATCGCCACCGACCGACCCAGACGCAGGTCCACCCCGAGGTAGACCGCCGACATCCCGCCGCGCGCGATCGGCGCGTCGATCCGGTAGCGGTCCTCGAGGGACGCGCCCAGGAGTGAGTCGGCGGGAGGTTTCACGTGGCCGAATCTACCGGTCGACGTCGCGCGGGCGGTGTATCGACTCGGACCCGGATCAGCGCAGGCCCGGTGCCCGGTGTCTCCCGCCACGAATCGGGGGCGGCATCGTTGGGCGACGAATCCCCAGCCGGTAGGCTCGGCGACGTGGGTTCACTACCGCTGTCCGAAGACAGTCTCACGTCCGATCTCGACACGCTGACGATCGGCGACGCGGCCCGCCGGCTGGGAGTGTCGGCCAGCCGTGTGCGCACCCTGATCCAGGACCATCAACTGCTCGCGGTGTCACGCGAGGGACAGCCGGCGATTCCGGCGGTGTTCTTCGACGACCTCGGGATCGTCAAGCATTTCACCGGACTCGTGGAGGTCCTCTTCGACGGCGGCTACACCCGCGACGAGGTGATGGAGTGGCTGTTCGCCGTCCAGGACGATCTCGGTATGTGCCCGGCCGATGCGCTGCACACGGATTCGGCTCGCGAGGTCATTCGTCGGGCTCAGGCCCAGGCGTTCTGACGGTCGGTCTGCCCGGCCGTCTCACCAGGGGCGGCCACCGGAGATCGCGTGTGCGGCCAGTACGGCCCGTCGTCGGCCGCCGACCACCACGCGATGATCCATGACGTTGTGGTCGGCCTGTTCGATCTCGCGGAGGATGCCGTGGTACATGGCCGCCGCGGCTGCAATCGATCGGCGAGATCTGTTGGGCAGCGCCGTGATCGACGGGCAGGCTCGTCGGTACTGGTCCCGGTTGACCGCGATCATGTGGGCGAGCGCCCGTCGGAGATGCGGGCTGGTGACCCGTTCCGCACGACACCGACGGAGGTGGTCCTCGTCCACCCCGAACGCCGTGAGTTCGTCGGTGGGCAGGTAGATCCGGTCGCGGTCGAGATCCTCGGCGATGTCCCGCAAGAAGTTCGTCAACTGGAACGCCTCGCCCAGCGTCGCGGCGCCGTCGGCGACGTCGTCACCTGCTGCTCGCACCCCGAGCAGCGGGATCATCTGCAGACCGATGACGGCCGCGGATCCGTAGGTGTACTCGGCGAGTTCGGCCCAGGTCCGATAGCGGTCCCGGAATTCGGCGGTGCCCGGCACGTCCATCCGCATCGACCGCAGGAACGCGTCGAAGGTGGCAGTGGGGATGTCGAACTGCACGACGGTGTCGCGCACCGCGGCCAGGATCGGCTCGATCTGGGGGTCACCCGGCTCGTGGCGGCCGGGTCGATGGTCGAGCCCCGCACCCGGTGTCCCGTCGGGCTCGGGATGCAGCACACTGTGCAGCGCCTCCTCGATCCGGTCGATCTGGGCGGTCTTGTCGGGCGGCATAGGCGCGGCGGGCGGATCGTCGACGACGTCGTCGACGATCCGGGCGAATCCGTAGAGCGCCCATACCCCGCGACGTTGCCGCGGGGGGAGGAGGCACGACGCGGCAAAGTACGTCCGGCCGTGTTCGGCGGTCAGCGCCCGTGCCCGCCGGTAGCCGAGCCGGACGATATCCGTCTCGTCGGTATCGCAAAGCATGCTCTCACGCACCGGGAGTCGTCGGTCGGTCGGACTCGTCCGCGACGTCGGGGCCGCCTCGGAACCATTCGACAGCCCGCCGCAGGCGCAGCGGATCCTGCCGGGTCAGCGAGATGGCCGCGAGGAGGGACAGCGCCGTCGCCAGGAGCACCTCCGGGAGTTTGTAGAACAGGATCGAGTCGTCGGGCTGGAACACGATCAGCATGAAGGTGGACACGCCGACGACGATCGCCCGCACCCCGCGGGGCAGGGTGAATGCCACCGCGAGACACAGGACCCAGGTGTAATACCAGGGGAGCGTGGAGGGTTCGAGGAGCAGGACCGCGAGCATCGCCCACACCATGCCTGCCATGGCGCTGCGTTCGTCGCGACGGTGCGACCACCACAGACCCACCAGGATGATTGCGAGTACCACCATCCCCACCGCACGTGTGACCCCGAGGACCGGTTGCAGATTCAACGCCGTGAACGGGGCGGCGACCAGCGTGACGATGTGCCCCGCGAGGGTGGGCAGGGTGAACCAGTTGATGATGCGATCGGCCCAGCCGAGACCGGTCAGCCAGCCCAGTCCGAGCCCGAGTGCGGCGGTGGAGACCGCGAACACCGCGACGGTGACGGCGACCACCGAGGCGAACACGCGGGCCACGTCGACCGGCTCGACACTGCGCCGGTCGCGGATGTGTGACAACCAGATCCACACCACGAACGGGATCGCGATGCCGGCGGTGACCTTGATGGACACCGCCAGCCCGAGCACGACCAGACCGGGGACGTGTCGCCCGGTCACCACCAGGGCGACACCGGCGACGAGGACGCCCATCATCAGCAACTCGACGTGGCTGCCTGCCACCAGGTGGATGAGGACCATCGGGTTGGCGAGTGCCAGCCACAGACCGGTCTGCGGTGATGCGCCGAAATGATCGGCCAGCCGCGGAATGGCCCAGAGCGCCAACAGGAGCCCGGGCAACAGGATCAGGCGGATCGCGTAGACGCCGAGAATGACGTGGTCGCCGGTGATCTCGGTGACCAGCCGGGTGAGCCCGACGAAGAGCGGACCGTAGGGCGCGGTGGTGGTCGCCCACACCTGCGCCATGCTGTCGAGGAGCGGTCCGGGAAGGTGGGCGGGTCCGTCCGCATAGGGATCGAATCCCGCCTGGAACAACGCCCCCTGACCGAGGTAGGCGTAGACATCGCGGCTGTAGACGGGAACGGCCACTGCGAGCGGGGCGGCCCAGCCCACGATGCCCCAGCGGAAGGTGCGCACCGACAGCGCCGATCGGTCGGAGGCGAGCCGCCGTCCGAGCCGTACCCATGCGATCACCATGGTGGCGACGCCGAGCCAGAAAATGCTGCCGAACAACGTCTTGCCGTGTCCGTACGCGATCGCCGAGAGACCGAGATCCTGGGCGACGGTGCTGTTCCGCGCGATGTCACCGACGCCGAAGCTGCCGATGCACACGAGCACGGAACCGACGAAGCCCACCACCAGGTCCGCGAATCCTGCTTCGCGGACCGCGCGGCTCCGACGGGATCGCGGGGTGTCGTCGCGGGTCGCGGTCACGGCCTGATCCTACGGCGCGACGACGTACCGAGAGCCGAGACGACGCGCTCGGCGGCGAGCCTGCCGGACACCAGGACCGGCGGGATGCCCACCCCCGGCACTGTCGCCGCACCCGCCAGGATCAGATTGGTGCTGCCCGGCCACCGGTTCGGGGTCCGCAACGGCCCGGTCTGCCGAACGGTGTGGGCGGCGCCGAACGGCGTCCCGGCCGGCAGTCCCGCGGCCGCCCAGGTGGCCGGGTCGTCGACGCGCAGTACCCGCAGCGCCGTGTCGATGCCCCGGTAGCCGCGGCGTGCGAGTGTCTGCAGGCACTCGTCGACGTAGGCGTCGGCGAGGACGTCCCATGGCAGGTCGGCGGTGGTCAGGTTGGGGCAGGGGGCCAGCACCGAGACGGGCTCCATCGGACCGGTCTGGCTCGGGTCCGACACCGCGGGACGTGTCACCAGGAATGAGGGGTCGCGCATGAGACGCCCCGGCGCGCGGGTCAGGTCGACGAAGGTCTCCTGCCACGCGGCCCCGAAGTCGAGGGTGTGGTGGTGACCCGGCCAGTTCGCGGTCACCGAACGCGGGGCGAGACCATGGATCACGACGGCACTCGGCGAGTGACGGATACGGCGCCATCGGGGTCCGCGCGGCATCGGGGCGCCGAGGAGCCGAGCGACCTCGCCGATCGGGACGGCAGCCACCACCGCGTCGGCGGGCAGGGTGTTGCCGGAGTCCAGGCGGACACCCGTGACCCGTGCGCCGTCGCGACACAGGGCCGTCGCACGGGTGGACAGTTCGACGGTTCCCCCGGCCTCGCGCAGCGCATCGGCCAGGACTGCGCCGACGCGACCCATCCCGCCGGTCGGGTAGTAGACGCCCAGTCCGATGTCCATGTGTGCGATCACGCCGTAGATCGCCGCCGCATGCTGTGGCGGCACCCCGGCGTAGAGGGCCTGAAAGGTGAACACGCGCTGCAGGCGTTCGTCGGTGACGTGCCGCGCGACGGCCGGGGTGAGCCGCCGGGTCGCACCCATCGCCACCAGATCTGCGGCGCGGGAGAGGATTCGGCGGTCACGCAGGTCGGAGAGTGAACTGAGGTTGTGATCGATGAAGGTGTCGAACTCGACGTCGTGGAGCCGGGCGAGCCAGCTCGTGAGTGCACGCACCCCGGCACCCGCGTCCGGGCCGAACGTCGAGGTCGCGGCGGCGGCCAACCTGTCGGCGCCGCGCGGGACGTCGAGGTGTGTGCCGTCGGCGAATCGAGCGGCGTAGGACGGGTCGACGTCGATCAGGGCGAGTCGGCGGCGGGACTCGGCGGCCGGGATGCCGACCGCGCCGAGCGCGTCGTCGATCAGCGATGGCATCGTGAGAACTGTTGCGCCCGTGTCAAATCCGACGGTTTCGGTAGTCAGGTCCAGGTCTGCGGCGTCGATCGCGAGCGGTTCGGTGCGGACCAGTCCGCCTGCGGTGGGCGCGGCATCGACGACGGTGACCCGGTGCCCCAGTCCGGTGAGGCGCAAAGCCGCCGAGAGGCCCGACAACCCGGCACCGATGATCACCACCCGGGCGCCGTGCCGTGCCGTCGTCGTGGTCACGTCGTGGTCACGCTGTGCGGTGGGCGATGCGATGGGCGAAGGAGCCCAGCTCGGTGCGGACCGGTTCGGACATGTCGGCCGCCTCCAGGGTGGCCAGGGCGCTGGTGAGCAGACCGGAGATCTGCGACTCGATCTCGTCGACCGCGCCCACGTCGGTGAGGATCGACCGGGCTGCACGCACCTCGTCGGCGGTCAGCGGTCGGCCGATGGCGGCGCGGAGCCGTGCGGCGAAGGCCGGATCGCGCTCGGCTGCCCGTGCCAGTCCGACGGCGAGCAGCGCGGTGCGCTTCCCGGCGACCAGATCGTCGCCGGATGGTTTGCCCGTGCGGTCGGGGTCGCCGAAGACTCCCAGGAGATCGTCGCGCAACTGGAAGGCGACACCGAGATCGTGGCCGATCGAACGGAGATCACCGATGAGCGATGCGGGCGCCGACGCGAGGGTGGCGCCGAGTTCGAGCGGCCGGGCGACCGTGTAGGCAGCGGTCTTGAACCGCATGACGCGGTAGGCGGCGCCGACGGATTCGTCGCCGGCCGCCTCGTTGACGATGTCGAGGTATTGGCCGCCGAGAACCTCCGTCCGCATCGACGACCACACCCGACCGACCGACGCGGGCAGTGGACGTGGCGCGGATTCTCCCGACGCGGTCGCATCGCCCGGGTGATGACCGTGCACCATGTCGTCGGCCCAGGCGAGGGCGAGGTCGCCGAGCAGGATCGCGGCGGCCATCCCGTGGTGGGCGGCATCGCCGGCCCAGCCGTCGTCGAGGTGGCGGCGTTGGAACACCCGGTGCACGGTGGCACGGCCGCGTCGGGTGTCGGATCGGTCGATGATGTCGTCGTGGATCAGTGCGCACGCCTGGACGAGCTCGAGCGAGGCGGCGACGCGGAGCGCATCGTCCGCGGCGGGGACGTCCGGCCCGGCAGCCGGCAGGTCGCGTCCGGACGAGGTGAGGCCGGCGAGCCATCCGGCATATGCGAAGACGGGGCGCACCCGTTTCCCGCCCTGCAGGACGAAGTCCCGCACCACCTCGCCGGCCGCACCCACCTGCGGATCGACCTCGGCAGCGACCGGGAGCGCGCGCTCGAAGAAGACCTCGAGTGCCCGCTCGACCGCGGCGGGCACGGCGTCGAGTGTGGTCGGGATCGGCAGGGCGGACGTCACCCTGCCAGGCTAGTGCCGCCGCCGTCGCCGCCGTGGAGCCCGGTCCCGGCAGGGCGCGACCCGTGATCCGTACTATGTGTGGGTGACCTCATCTCCCACCCGGGCTCCCTCGATCGTGGACCGGCTGTCGGCAACTCACCTCGGCCCCGTCCCGTTCTCGGTGGAGTTCTTCCCGCCCAAGGACGCCGAGGCCGAGGCGAGGCTGTGGCGCGCGGTCCGCACGTTCGAGCGACTGGGTCCGGCCTTCGTGTCGATGACCTACGGCGCCGGCGGCTCCACACGCGACCGGACGGTTCGTATCACCGGCGAGCTCGCCGCCCAGACCACACTCCTACCGGTGGCCCATCTGACCGCGGTCAACCACAGCATCGACGAGCTGCGGGCGCTCGTCGGCGCCTATGCCGACCAGGGCATCACCAACATCCTCGCGCTCCGCGGCGACCCTCCGGGCAATCCGCTCGGCGACTGGGTCCGGCATCCGGACGGGGTCGCCTACGCCGAGGAACTGGTTCGGCTGATCGACCAGCTCGGCGACTTCCACGTCGGTGTCGCGTCGTTCCCCGAAGGGCATCACCGGGCGCCGACGCTCGAGCACGACACCCGCACTCTGGTGAACAAGCTGCGCGCCGGTGCCGAATACTCCATCACGCAGATGTTCTTCGACGCCGACGACTTCCTGCGGCTGCGGGACCGGGTGGTCCGCGCGGATCCGGAGCAGGGTGCCAAGCCACTCATTCCCGGGATCATGCCGATCACGTCGCTGGCGAGTGCGCGGCGGATGGCCGAGCTGTCGGGGTCGGTGATCCCGGCCGATGTGCAGGAGCGGTTCGCGGCCGCGGCCGGTGACGGCGCGGAGGAGGACCGTGCGGCGGTGCGTGCGGTCGGGATCGACTTCGCGACCGAGATGGCACAACGCCTCGTTGCCGAGGGCGTGCCGTGCATACACTTCTGCAGCCTGAACTTCGCCAAGGCGACCAGCGAGGTCCTCGAGCGCCTCGGGGTCGACACGTCGTCGGCGCTGGGCGCGACCGTCGGCTGACGTCCCGACGCTTGGCCGATCACCGACTGCCGGAACCCGTCGTCGTCTGTTGTGTCGTCGTCGTCTGCTCGGTCGCCTCGGGTTTCGTCGACGATTTCGTGTTCGTCGGTCCCAGTCGCCGTGGACGGCCCGGTCGGGGACTGCGGTCTCGCTTGAGATAGGCCAGCCAGCCCACGATCGCGACGGTCGCCAGGCAGATCAGCGCGAAGAACCACGACCAACTGCTGACGGCGGCCGTCGCCGGATCCGGATAGGTGGCGTCGGCGCTGAAGTCCGACGGCTTACGCGGCTCGGGCGTCCACGTGACGGTGGTGTCGCTGATCTGATCGCCGTTGGTGGCGCTCACCGGTCCACCGAACGTCACCGTGAGCTCGACGAAGTCGCGGTTCGGGGTCAGATCGGTGAGGTCGGCGGAGCCGCGGAAACGTACGACGTCGCCACTGCGTTTCGCCGACAGATCCATGCTCATCGCGGACTCGCCGAAAGAGGCCGCCACGATGTCGCCGAGCTGGCTGAACTGACCGGCGGTGAGATCGTGGAAGACCGCACGGGTGCCGACGCGGGGGATGACCTTGTCGGCGGTGGCGCCGGGAGCCGCGCTCGCGCCGGGGCTCGCGGGAGACTGCGTCGGGGAACTTCCGGGCGCAGCGGTCGTCTCGGACTCGGGTCGAGTGGAGTAGTCGCTGAGGGTGACGCTCGACGTCATCGACTCCGGGACGTCGAGCTTGGGTGCGCCACGCGGATTGTCCGGGGAGGTCGCCACCACGATGGTGCCGGAGTAGCGGTCACCAACGGTGGTCGAGCGTTCCAGGCAGCCCGTGAGCATGGGCGCGGCAGCCATCAGGGACACCAGTAACAGGACCGCGGACCTACGAGATGACGAGCGCACGTTGCTCATCGTGCCAGACGCGCCGGAGCAACCGTTGCCGACGCGCACGTGTCACCGCCGAAGCGCCAGGTGCGCGGAGATCCGGCCGCTCGCTCCCGTCACGCCGCCGCCGGGGTGCGTCGACGCCCCGGCCAGCAGGATCCCTTTCGCGCCGGGAACGGAGTGTCCGGACAGATCGGGATGGGGGCGCCAGAAGAACATCTGGTCGATGCTCATCTCGACGTGCATGATGTTGCCGCCCAGCAGGCCGAGTTCCTGTTCGAGGTCGGCCGGGGTCTGGATGTGGGTGTGCTCGACGTGTTCGCCGAACCCGGGCGCATGGCGATCGAGTTCCGCACCGATCGCGGCGGCCGCATCCGGCGCGACATCGGCCCACGACCGGCCACCGGCGAGCCGATGGGGATGCCACTGGGCCCAGACGTTGACGAGATGCTTGCCGGGTGGCGCGAGCGTGGGGTCGATCGCCGAATATCCCATCGCCACGCAGGCGGGTCGCTCGGGCAGGTCGCCCACCGACGCCGCGGCGTGTGCTCGCCGGAGCTGCGCGCGATCGGTAACCAGCAGGCCGAGAGCCGAATGCACGCCGTGGGCCGGGAGGTCCGACGGCAGGTCGCGGTAGGCGGGGAGGGCGTCGGTGCCGAGCCGGACGGCCATGCCGATGCCGTCGCCGATGACGATCTGCGACCGCCAGCGGTCGGCCGTCTCGTGGGGATATCCACCTGCGGTCAGCAGGTCCAGGGTGGTGGCGATGTGACAGGCCGCGATCACTTTTCGCGCGCAGTGACCTTCGCCGTCCACGGTCCGGACCTGCCAGTGGTCGCCGCACCGGGTGATCGTGGTGGCGGCGCGGCCCAGCAGCACCTCGCCGCCGTCGCTCCCGAGCCGGCCGAGAAGGGCCTCGGTGAGTGCCCCGCTGCCACCGATGGCGCGGCCGGGCGGGATGTCGTGTTGGAGCGCGGCGAAGCCGACCATCGGGGCGGTACCGGGTGCGCTCATCGATGGACCGGACTGCGCACCGAACCAGGCCAGCGCGGCCTTGAGTGGCTCGGAGGTGAACCACCGGTCGAGGAGGGTGTCGCCGGAGGACATCAGCTCCTGCGTCAGGGAGAGCATCGCACCGGTCCGGTGTCCGATGAGTCCCGTCCGGGCGGAGTCGGCGGTGCTCGCGAGACCGGTGAACGCCGCAGCGAACCGTCCCGGACCCGCCGGGGCGTAGAACGCGCGCATGACGGACTTGGCCCGGGGTCGCCACACCTCGACGAATCGTCGGTAGGCCTCGGCGTCGTCCGACCCGACCGCACGCTCGATCGACTCGCACGTGGCGTCGAGGTCGGTGCGGAAGATGATCGGCCCGGTCCGATCGGTCGAGGGGGCGAACGCCCAGGGATCACAGTCGACGTAACGCAGTCCGTGATCGGCGAGAGACAGCTCGTCGAGGATGGGGGAATGGCGGATCATCAGGTGCGCCGACGACCCGCGATCGACCCGATAGCCGGGGAAACGCTCGACCGTGGAGACCGCGCCACCGGCGACGTGGTCGCGTTCGATGACGCGCACCGATCGCCCGGCACGGGCCAGGTAGGCCGCCGCGACCAGGCCGTTGTGGCCCGCCCCGACGACGATCGCGTCGAGTGGCCGATGGGTTCGATCGCCGGCGGGGCTCACGCCCGGCGATTCCGCCCGGTCATCGTGCCCGGGCCGGGTCGTCGGGGCCCAGCGGAAGCGGCCGTCCCAGAAATGCGAACGGGCGCGGATCGCCGGTGAAGGTGAAATGGCGCAGTATGTCGACGAATCCCATTCGCCGGTACAGGGACCAGGCGCGGTTGTCCTCGGCAGGCGCCTCGGGGGTCGACAGCAACACCTGGCACTCGGGCCGACCGGCGAGCAACCGGCCGAGGAGCCACTGTCCGATGCCGCGTCCCTGTGCCGTCGGGTGCACGTGCAGTTCGGTGAGCTCGAAGTAGTCGCGGGTGATCGCATCGACGGAGGGATCGGAATGTCCCGCCTGGCGCAGGCCGATGCGGAGCTGCTGATTCCACCACTGGTCGCGTGCGCCCTGATAGCCGTAGGCGATCCCGACGAGGAGTTCGTCGTCGGCGAGGGCCACCGGCCGGGCCAAGCGCCGGCGCACCATCTGCGGGGAGGTGATCTCCGTGGCCGGCACCGTCGCCACCGCCCCGACCGCACGCCAGCCGGGCCGGGTGATGTGGTCGCGCCAGAGCGCCGCCCGGTGAATCTCGGTACCGCGTGGGTAGTTCATCGCGGTCACGTAGATGTCGAGGGCGGGTTCGAGCCAAATCCGGGAATCCTGGCCGGTCAGATCAACGAGGCGGATCGTCAACGAACGTCTGTCCTCT
The DNA here is from genome assembly GCF_049847105.1 of Gordonia sp. DT218. NCBI lineage: Bacteria > Bacillati > Actinomycetota > Actinomycetes > Mycobacteriales > Gordoniaceae > Gordonia > Gordonia sp. DT218. Next base: position 896,553 of record NZ_JBNCNS010000002.1, read on the forward strand.
CGTCGAACACTGGACATCGGGGTCGGCCGTCGCCTTGAAGGTGACGGAGGTGCTAGCTATATTGAATATGTCGAACGGGTGTTCGATGAATCAGCCTCCGCAAGCTGTTCTGTCCACCCGGCCGACATCGGGCGTCGGCCCGACGGCGACGAGGGAAGCGTTTGCTGTCGGGCCGACGTTGTATACAGCAGTCGCACCGCATACAACGACGGCCGACTGACCACGGGGAGGTGGACATGCCCAACTCGATTCCGACGACCGGGTCCACGACGGACATCGATCCGATCGTGGTGGGACGTAGCCGTGACCTGCTCGACCGCGCCCAGAACCTGTTCGACAACGCCGACGGCGTCGACGACTCCGCAGAGCGCTTCCGTCAGTACTACCTCACCGCGTTGCGTGCCGCAGGCGCGGCGCTGGAGATCCACGAACCGACGAACAGGCCGGTCCGACGCAGGCATTCCCGTAGCGCCTGGAATCGGGTTCCGGTGGTGGTGCCGGAGCTCGACGACCACGCCGCCTACTTCGCCGCCCGCTCGCGGATACGTCTCGACATCGAGGCCGGCCTGATCCGCTCGATCGATGATCGCGCGGTCCAGCAGATGCGCCGTAGGGTCATCGACCTGCTAAATGCCGTCGAGGCGTTGCTGATCTCGTACGAACAAGGCAAGTTGCCCCACCAGGCCGCGCATTCGGACCGGACCGCGTAACGGTATGATCCGACCCAACCTCGGGTAATGGTGGTCGCCGGGTGATTCTGCTCGTATCATGGGAAATTGAAGCCGCAGACGGCGGCAGACGGCGTCGACATCGCGCAGGACCGGCAACGGCGATGCGGTCGGGTCGGTGGAGTGGGAGTTAGGAGGGTCGGTGCCTCTTTCGGAGCACGAGCAGCGGATGCTCGAACAGATCGAAAGCGCTCTGTATGCCGAAGACCCGAAGTTCGCGTCGAGCGTCAAGCGTCGTCGCCTCGGACGGTCCAGCGGCCGGCGCCGCCTGCAAGCGGTTGCCATCTTCGTTGTGGGTCTGGTCCTCCTCGTCGGTGGACTCATCGTCGAGGTGCGCGTCGGCGGGTTCCCGATCATCAGCCTCGTCGGCTTTCTCGTCATGTTCGGGGCCGGGTTGCTCGCCCTCTGGGGCGGCGGCAGTCGATCAGCGGGGGCAGACCGTGAGCAAGGCCCCGGTGCCAAGGAATCCCGCGGCGGCGGACCCAAGCGAAAGTTCTCCGAACGCATGGAAGAGCGGTTCAACCGCCGCTTCGAGCAGGAGTAGATCCTCCGCCGGGTGAGACCGGCGCCAGGTCGTTCACAGACCGCACACCACTTCGGTGTGCGGTCTTTTCGTCTTCGACGCCCGCCGGTGGAGGCCGGCGACCCGTCCCGCGACTCCCAGCCGCTTTCTCCACGGTGCCCCGCTTCGATTGCCCACCTGCCCCACCCCGATTCCCCACGGTGCCCCACCGGCGTGCCCCACTACGCCCCACCGTGAGCGGACTTCATGTCTCACCTGGCACTTTGATGTGATTGAGCATCATTGCCACCACCCGCCTGTGCTTGCGACGCGCCGTGTCGCGGATCGTTCCCCACTCGAAATCAGGCCATTGAACTGGACTTTTCTGATCCTGTGGAGGGTAAGTGGAGCGTCGGGGGTGGAAAGTGGAGGAAAGTGGGGTACTGTGGCAGCACTGGGTGAGGCGAACCGGACGTCGAACCCAGTAGGGCAGGAGGTGACGACATGTCCGTGCGATTTGTCGGCACCTACACGCCCAAGTTGGACGACAAAGGGCGGCTCACGTTGCCCGCCAAGTTCCGCGACGCGCTGGCAGGAGGGGTGATGGTCACACGAGGCCAGGACCGCAGCCTGTCGGTGTATCGGGCCGAAGAGTTCGACGCGATAGCGGAACAGACGATGGCGGCATCGCGGAACAACCCGGAGGCGCGGGCGTTCCAGCGGTACTTCTTCGCGAGTACCGATGAGCAGCGGCCGGACGGACAGGGACGGATCACCTTGTCCGGTGAGCACCGGAACTATGCCGGCCTGTCCAAGGACTGCGTGGTGATCGGCGGGTTCGATCACCTCGAGATCTGGGACGCGCAGACATGGAGCGACTACCAGAGTCAGCACGAGGAGGACTTCTCCGCCGCGGGCTCGGCAGCCCTGGACGCGTTGCTCTAGCAGGCACCGCCCGGGCAGACAGATGAATACGGGATCGGATGGGTCGAGGCCTCGGCCCGGAGCGACCCTGGCGTACTTCCCCAACGCCAGGTGCGCGATCGGGCCGAGACCCCGCCTCATCGGAGACCTCCCGTTGCGAGCCCTCACCGCCCGAGACCGACGAATCGAACCGCACAGTCCGAGGAGGAGGTCGGTGAACGCACGCCACGAGGAGCCGGACGGCGAATCCGGTCGGCTCACTCCGCACGCGGAGCCGAGCGGTGCGCCCCGCCGTTCTGGCGAGTTCGGTCATCTGCCGGTGATGGCGGACCGCATGGTCGACCTCATCACGGCAGCGTTCCCCCGAAGCGCCGGCACTCCGATCTTCGTGGACGGCACGCTCGGGGCAGGCGGCCACACCGAGCTCATACTGCGCGCAGATCCACGGGTCCGGGTGATCGGCATCGACCGGGACAGCAACGCGCTCGACATCGCGCGCGACCGCCTGTCAGAGTTCGGTGAGCGGATCACCTTTCATCAGGCCCGTTTCGACGAGATCGGCGAGGTGATGACCGACGTCGGTGTCGACCTCGTCGACGCGGTGCTCTTCGACCTCGGCGTGTCGTCCATGCAACTCGACCGTCCCGACCGGGGTTTCGCCTACGCGGTCGACGCGCCACTGGACATGCGGATGAATTCCTCCGAATCCACCACTGCTGCAGACATTCTCAACACGTACTCGCACGGCGACCTCGCACGCATCCTGTCCGAGTACGGCGAGGAGCGATTCGCCGGGAAGATCGCGTCGGCGATTCTGCGGGAGCGTGAGAAGGAACCGTTCACCACCAGTGCCCGTCTCGTCGAACTGCTCTACGCAGCCATACCGGCCGCTACGCGCAGGACCGGTGGACATCCGGCGAAACGCACCTTTCAGGCGTTGCGCATCGAGGTCAACCACGAGCTCGATGCACTTCGCCGCGCACTCCCGGCGGCGATGTCGGCCCTGCGGGTCGGTGGGCGCGTTGCCGTCATGAGTTACCAGTCGTTGGAAGACCGGATCGTCAAGCGGGAGTTCGTCACACGAACGACATCGACCTCGCCGATCGGCCTGCCGGTCGAATTGCCGGACTCGGCACCGGATTTTCGCCTGGTCACCCGCGGCGCCGAGCGAGCGAACGACCAGGAGCAAACGGAGAACCCTCGATCGGCCCCGGTGCGTGTCCGGGTGATCGAACGTGTCGACGAAAAGGATCGCGCATGACCCTCTTGCAGGACATCGAGATCGACGATGATCACGTCGAAGCGGACCAGATCCGCCGGGGCCGGCGGCATTCGGGTTTCGAGAGTGAGCGCGCGACCCGGTCGCGCGCGGCCCAGCGCGCGATCGACCGTAGTCGGAAACGGCTCGAGCGGGATGAACGGGCCGATCAGATCGCGGGCCGGTCCAAGGCGAAGTCGACGCCTGCGGTCGGTCGACCGATCTCGATGCGGGCTCGAATCGCCGGAATTCCTTTCGTGGTACCGGTACTCGCCCTTCTCGTGGTCGGTCTCGGCATGAGTCTGCTGTTGTCGACCAAGGCTGCCGCGGATTCGTATCGGCTCGGTGAGGAGCGGCAGGCGAACCAGGCGCTCGTCGATCGGCGTGACTCACTCAAGCGCAGTTACGAATCCGGTGACTCGGCGCCGGAACTGTCCGACAAGGCATCTCGGCTGGGCATGGTGCCGGCGAAGAATCCGGCGCGGATGATCGTGGACGGCACCGGGCGGCCTCGGGTGATCGGTGATCCGGAACCCGCGCAGGGTCGTGCCATGCGTTCGATCAATCCGCCGACCGGGCCGGACCCGGTGTCCAGCATCGACCCGAAGAAGGTCGACGATTCCGAGGGGCTTCCCGGAGGCGAATCGGAATCCTCAGGTACACAACAGGGTTCGACTTCAGATGGTACTCCCGCGCAGACGCCCACCACCGCGCCCACGCCTGCCCCCAGCACGGCGCCGGCACCCGGCGCGTCATCGTCCGTGACCCCTGAGGGGTCCGCAGCGACGACGGACTCGGCCGCACCAGCCGCACCAGCCGCACCCGCGGCGCCAGCGACCCGCCCCGCACCCAACGTCTTGCCGACGAACCAGAACGCGCCGGGCGCAAATTCGACGGAATCCCGCTAACAGCGTGGACAATTGGCAACCATGACACGTGCCGTCTTCCAGCGTTTCGACGCGGGTTCGTCCGGTCGGGGTCGCGGTGGCCGCGGAGGTTCCGGTGGTTCCGGAGGTGGTCGCGGCGGTGCCGGGTCCGGAGCCGGCGGTCCGCAACGACCGGAGACATTTCTGGGCCGCAGCCGGATCGCCGGGGCGCTGGTGATCCTCGCGGTGCTGGCGGTGGCGATCCGGATGATCGTGGTGCACACCGTGGAGGCATCGTCGATCTCGGCCCAGGCGGCCCAACAACGCGAGTACACCCAGATCCTCACCGCGAAACGCGGAGCGATCCTCGATCGCAATGGTCGCCCGCTCGCCTACACCGACGAAGCGCGATCGCTGACCTTCCTGCCCAAGTCGGTGCGCAAGACGATCGGTGAGGCGCACCAGAAGGACGCCGCGCTACCGGATGTGGACGACCGTCTCGGCGAGATCGCAAAAGGCGTGTCCTCGGCCCTCGGTGGTTCGATCAGCGAGCAGGACCTGCTGTCGAAGCTCAAGAGCGACGACACCTTCGTCTATCTGGCGCGGTCGGTCAGTCCGGAGGTGGCGAACAAGATCACCGACGAGTTCCCAGAGGTCGGGGCCGACCCGCAGAGTATCCGGCTCTATCCGGGAGGGTCGTTGGGCGCCAACATCATCGGCGACGTGAACTACGACGGCAACGGTCTGGTCGGTCTCGAGGCCTCACTCGATTCGCAACTCGCAGGCACCAACGGTTCCAAGACCTACGATCGCGGGTCCGACGGCGCGATCATCCCGGGCAGCACTCGCAACGTGCATCCGGCCCTCAACGGCGCGACCGTTCGCCTCACCATCGACTCGGACGTCCAGTGGTTCGTGCAGAGCCAGGTGTCGGCGGCCAAGGCTGCTTCGGGTGCCAAGAACGCCTCGGCGGTGGTCCTCGACGCCAAGACGGGCGAAGTGGTCGCGATGGCCAACGACAACACGTTCAACGCCTCGCAGCCGTTGGGAGATCAGCAGAATGCCGATCTCGGCAACCGGGCGGTCACGTCGCCGTTCGAGCCGGGCTCGGTCAACAAGATCATCGCGGCATCGGCAGCGATCGAGTACGGCGTGACCACGCCGACCGAGGTCCACCACGTGCCGGGCAGCATCAACATGGCGGGAGTGACGGTCAACGACGCCTGGTCACACGGTGTCGAGCCCTACACCACGACCGGGATCTTCGGTAAGTCGTCGAATGTCGGAACCCTCATGCTGGCCCGGAAGGTCGGGGAGAAACGGTACGCCGACATGGTCGACAGATTCGGCCTCGGGCAGCGCACCGGCGTGGGACTGCCCGCGGAGAGCGCCGGCGAAGTGCCTGCGCTGAGTCAATGGTCGGGCGGTTCGTTCGCGAATCTGCCCATCGGGCAGGGACTGTCGATGACCCTGCTGCAGATGACCGGGATGTATCAGGCCATCGCGAACAATGGTGTGCGGGTCCCGCCGCGCATCCTGGAGTCCGAGAAGCGGGACGGTCAGGATGTCGGTGACCTGGCTCGCCCGGACGGCGTCCGCGTGGTCAGCCCGCAGACTGCTGAGTCGGTCCGGAACATGTTCCGGGCGGTGATGCAGAAGGATCCGATGGGCGTGCAACAGGGGACCGGCTACACGGGTGCGGTCGCGGGCTATCAGATATCGGGAAAGACGGGCACCGCCCAACAGGTCGATCCGAGTTGCGGCTGCTACTCGAACTCGAACTACAACATCACCTTCGCGGGTATCGCTCCGGCCGACAATCCCCGATACGTGGTCGGCATCATGCTGGACAACCCGAAACGCAGCTCGGATGGCAGCGGCGGGCAGTCGGCGGCACCGATGTTCGGGACGATCGCGTCGTGGTTGCTGCAGCGTGACCGGGTGCCCCTGTCGGGAGCGGCGCCGCGCCTGACCCTGGAGGCGCCCTGACCCGAGGTGGTCAGGCGATGAACGGCGCACCGATGTCGAATCCGTGCGTGTCCACAGTCACCCGTAACGGACAGCGATCGCGCTGACGGTATCGTGAGTGCGTTCCGGCGAGCCCGACCCGGGTCGCCTGAGTTGAACAGCGAGGGAGGCGGGAGGCACAGATGGCGTCGACTCGCCGTACCCGGGCGAAGCCTGCCGGGGGAATGCTTCGGCCGACCACCGTGGCACCGACCGCGGTGTCGGTCTTGTCCGCGGCCACCGGGGCTCGGGTGGACCTCGTCGGTTCGGCATCCGCCGACACCGAGGTCACCGGGGTGACGTTGCGGGCCCAGGACGTGGTTCCGGGTGATCTGTTCGCGGCACTGCCCGGCGGCCGTACACACGGTGCCCGGTTCGCCGATCAGGCGGTCGCGGCGGGCGCCACGGCCGTGCTCACCGATCCGGCAGGTCGTGCGGAGCTGACAAAGGTCCTCGGCTCCGATGCGACGTGCGCGGTGCTCATCCATCCGAATCCGCGAGAGGTTCTCGGCCCGGTGAGCGCCCGGATCTTCGGCTACCCGTCGCTCCGGCTGAAGCTGATCGGGATCACTGGCACCTCGGGCAAGACCACGACCGCCTACATGGTCGAGGCGGCTCTGCTCGCCGCGGGGCACTCGGTGGGCCTGATGGGCACGGTGCAGACTCGCATCAACGGAGTCGCCCAGCCCAGCGCGCTCACCACACCCGAGGCCCCGACCCTGCAGGCGATGCTGGCAACCATGCTCGAGCGCGGCGTCGACGCCGTCGTGATGGAGGTGTCCAGCCATGCTCTCGCGCTGGGCCGGGTCGACGGCGCCCAGTTCGCGATCGGGGCGTTCACGAACCTGTCGCAGGACCACCTGGATTTCCACCATTCGATGCGGGCCTACTTCGACGCCAAGGCGCGGTTGTTCGCACCGTCGTCGCCGACACACGCGGTGCGACCGATCATCTGCGTTGACGACGAGTGGGGTCGCCGGATGGTCGAGATCGCCCGTTCGGACAAGCAGTCGCCCCCGATGACCGTGTCGACCGGAACCGTGCCGGCGCACTGGCATGCAGGTCCGTCGACAGTGGGCGCTGACGGCGCCCAGCACGTGACGGTGACGGTGCCCGGCGGCGGCGACCAGGACATGGTGGTGCCACTGCCGGGCCGCTACAACGTGGCCAATGCCTTGACGGCGGTGGCGATCGCGGTCGGTGCCGGTGTCACCTCGTCGGCGGCGATCGGCGCGATCTCCGGCGTCGCGGTCCCGGGCCGGCTCGAGCGTATCGACCGTGGGCAGGAGTTCCTTGTCGTCGTCGACTATGCGCACAAACCCGCGGCGCTCGAGGCGGTGATCGCCACGCTGCGCGAGCAGACCCGGGGGCGCATCGCAGTGGTGGTCGGGGCCGGCGGCGACCGTGATGTGGGCAAGCGGCCCATCATGGGTGAGATCGCCGTTCGCGGTGCCGAACTCGTGATCGTCACCGACGACAATCCGCGCACCGAGGACGCAGCCGCGATCCGCGCCGAGATTCTCGGCGGTGCACGGGCCGCAAAGCTCGACGGAGATGTTCACGACGTACGCGAGATCGGGGATCGGGCCGAGGCCATCGCGGCGGCCATCGCCTGGGCGGCACCGGGCGACACCGTGCTCATCGCGGGCAAGGGACACGAGACCGGCCAGGAGATCGACGGTGTCAAGCATCCTTTCGACGACCGCCTGGTCGCCGGGGCCGCCCTCGATTCGTCGATCGCACCGCCGGCCATCGGGGAGGACGAGAAGTGACGACGCCACCTACGGTTCTCGTGGCGTCGTCGGTCCACATCGACGAGGTGCGGGTCATGCTGCGCAGACTGGCGGAGGCGGGCGCGACCCCCTCGGCGGGGGCCGAGCGGCCGCGCACCTGGGCGATCCTCGGTGAGCTCGCCGTCGGCGACGGACTCACGGAGAACGAACGTGTCGTCGAACACGATCGACTCGGTCGTCAGATCGTCCGCCTCGCGGTCGACAAGACGCTGTGTGTGGGGCAGTCGCGCGCCGTGCGTGCCCTGCACCAGGGCACGGTCATGGAAGGCTCATGGGGTGACGAGGTCCGGATGGTCGCGACGGTCGATGAGGCACGCGACCTGCTGACCTCCGACGACTGGCGTCCCGGTCCGGGCGATGTGGTCCTGCTGGCCGCGGAGGAACCCGGGATCGCCGAACTCGCGACCCTCTGGCCGGTGCGCGACGACATCTCGGGCGACGGCGCGGAAGACGAGACAACCGAACGCGAGAACATCGCGCACGAAGGTATGGGGGACGGGCCATCGAGCATGTCGACGACGGGGACGAACGAGTGAGGGCGACGAGGGTGACAGTGCAGACAGGGATGACGCGGTGACACAGATCCTGATCGCGGGTGGCATCGCGCTCGCGGTGTCGATCCTTCTCACGCCGTTCCTCATCCGCCTCTTCACCCGGCAGGGCTTCGGGCAGGAGATCCGGGTCGAGGGCCCGCAGAGCCACCAGACCAAACGCGGTACCCCGTCGATGGGTGGCGTGGCGATCCTGGCCGCGTTGTGGGCGGGCTATCTCGGGTCCCACATCGTCGGCCTGTTCACCGGCGGAACAGGGGTCACCGCGTCGGGGTTGCTCGTCCTGGGTCTGGCCACCGCGCTCGGAGGTGTCGGGTTCCTCGACGACATCATCAAGATCCGCAAGCACCGGAACCTCGGGCTCAACAAGACCGCCAAGTCGATCGGGCAGTTCGCTGCCGCCATCCTCTTCGGCGTGCTCGTGCTGCAGTTCCGCAACGACGCCGGGTACACGCCTGCGAGCACCCATCTGTCCTACGTCCGCGACATCGACGCCATCTCGATGTGGTCGATCGTCTTCGTGGTCTTCTGCTGGCTCGTGGTGGCGGCGTGGTCGAACGCGGTGAACTTCACCGACGGCCTCGACGGCCTCGCCGCGGGTTCGATGGCCATGGTGATGGGATCGTATGTCCTGGTCACCTTCTGGCAGTACCGCAATGCCTGCGCAGGCGGACCGAAGGCGACCGCGGAGATCACGCCGGGATGTTACGTGGTCCGGGATCCCCTGGATCTCGCGCTGATCGCAGTCGCCGGCGGGGGTGCGTGCCTCGGATTCCTGTGGTGGAACGCGGCCCCGGCCAAGATCTTCATGGGTGACACCGGGTCACTGGCGCTCGGCGGCCTGCTGGCCGGCCTGTCCATCACCACCCGAACCGAACTCCTCGCGGTCGTGATCGGCGCGCTGTTCGTCGCCGAGATCATCTCGGTGGTGATCCAGATCGCATTCTTCCGGACCACGGGTCGACGAGTGTTCCGAATGGCCCCGTTCCACCACCATTTTGAACTGGGTGGCTGGGCCGAGACGACGGTGATCATCAGGTTCTGGCTGCTCACGGCCATCGCCTGCGCACTGGGCCTGTCCTTGTTCTACAGCGAGTTCCTGGCCGTCAGTGGCTGATCGGCGGCCCGACCTCGACGTGACCGCACTGTCGGGGACGACGGTGCTGGTCGCCGGTGCCGGAACCGCCGGCCGGTCGGCAGCCCGGTACCTGCTCGACGCCGGAGCGCGCGTCACGGTCGCCGACGCCCGGTTCGGTCCGGACGATCCCGGCGACGACGACCTGTCCGATCTCGGCGCGCGGCTGGTCGGCACTGCGTCGCTGCTCGACGATGACAGCGCATGGCCAGGGGAGACCGGCCTGGTCATCGCGTCGCCCGGATTCTCGCCGGCACATCCACTCATCGTCCGCGCGGTCGAGGCGGGACTGCCGATCTGGGGCGAGGTCGAACTCGCCTGGCGCGTCGACCGCGCCGGGATGCTCGGCGGGCCCCGCACCTGGCTGGTCGTCACCGGAACCAACGGGAAGACGACGACGACGTCGATGCTCACGGACATCGTCATCGGCGCGGGTCGTTCAGCGGCGGCCTGCGGCAACATCGGCCTGCCCGCGCTCGATGCGATGCGGCAGACACCGCGGGTGGATATCCTCTGCGCCGAGCTGTCGTCGTTCCAGCTGCACTGGGCTCCCTCGGTGGCCCCCGATGCGGGCGTGGTGCTCAACATCGCCGACGACCATCTCGACTGGCACGGCTCGTTCGATGCATACGCCGAGGCCAAGGGTGTCGCACTGCGCGGTGCCGTCGGGGTGGTCGGCCTCGATGATCGCGCGGCATCATCGCTGCCGGTCGCCGGTCGCCGGGTCGGCTTCACGCTGAGCGCGCCGGGGGACGGCGAGCTCGGGGTGGCCGACTCCCGGATGGTCGACCGTGCCTTCGGGCCGCCGGGGTCGTCGCGGCCGATCGTCGAGACCGCGGCGATTCACCCGTCCGGCCCGTCGGGGACCGCCGATGCACTGGCGGCAGCGGCACTCGCGCTCGCGGCCGGGATCTCACCCGACGCGGTCGCCGAGGCGCTGCGCGACTTCCGGCCCGCCGCCCATCGCGGCGAGGTGGTGGCCCGCGTCGAGGATCTCGACTACATCGACGACTCGAAGGCAACCAATCCGCACGCTGCCGAGGCCGCGATCGCGGGTCATCGGCGGGTGGTGCTGGTTGCCGGGGGGCTGCTCAAGGGTGCCCGGGTCGACGACATGATCCGCCACACGCGGGAGCGACTCGCCGGGGTGGTCGCGATCGGCCGCGATCGTGAGCTGATCGTCGACGCGATCTCGCGACACGCCCCAGAAGTCCCAACAGTCACAGTATTCACAGGGGACGATGGGCGCGTGACTGTTCAGCACGCGACCCCACACCTCGGGAAAGAACTGCCCGCCGGACTGAGCGCCCCGACCGAACCGCCTTCGGCGGCGGTCGGATCCGACGACACCGATTCCGACCGAGCCGCTGTCGCGGTGATGGAGCGGGCGGTCGAGGTGGCCGCGCATCTGGCCCGGACCGCCGACGATCGCCCCGACGCGGTGCTGCTCGCCCCGGCGGCCGCCTCCCTGGACATGTTCGCGGGGTACGGCAGACGCGGTGACGCGTTCGCGACGGCCGCGCGGTCCCTGCCGGGAGCGGCCGACGTGAGCGGAACGTCTCGATGAGCTCCTCGACGGAGGTACCGGGGCGGTCGTCCCGCACGGCGAAGGAGACCAGCACGAATCAGACCGGCAAACAACGAACCAGCACCCAACCGACCACCGGTAAGAAGGACTCGTCGTCGGCGAGCACCAGTTGGCCGGCTGCGGTGGTCGAGGCGGTGCGCAACCTCCTGTCGCGACCCCTCGCGTCGTATCACCTGATCCTGACGATCGCGTTCCTGCTGACCGTGTTCGGTCTGGTGATGGTGTTGTCGGCCTCCTCGGTGGAGGGCTACTCCAAGGACGGGTCGTCGTACGGGCTGTTCGCCACCCAGATGATCTTCGCCCTGCTGGGTCTGGTGGGCTTCTACGTCATGCTCCGGCTGCCGGTGCGGCTCCTGCGTCGGGCCGCGGCACCGCTGATGGTCGTCACCACGGTCCTGCTCGCGTTGGTGCTGATCCCCGGCATCGGCACCCTGAGCCAGGGTGCTCGGCGGTGGTTCGTGATCGGCGGATTGTCGGTGCAGCCGTCGGAGTTGGTGAAGGTGGCACTCTGCGTCTGGGGCGCCCATCTGCTCGCCTCCCGGCGCCGGGACAACGCATCCTTGAAAGAGCTCCTGATCCCGCTCGTCCCGGTGGCGATGCTGGTCTGCCTGCTGATCATCCTCGAGCCGAATCTGTCCACCACCATCACGATCGCCATCATCGTCGGCGCGATGCTGTGGTTCGCGGGCCTGCCGGTGAAGGTGTTCCTCACGTTCGCAGCAGTCGGCACCGCGATCGCGGTGCTGCTGGCACTGGTCGAGGGTTACCGATCCCAGCGCGTGCTCAGCTTCCTCGGCAGCATCGACGACCCTCAGGGTGCCGGGTATCAGGCTCGCCAGGCCACCTACGCGCTCGCCAACGGCGGGGTGTTCGGGGTCGGCCTCGGGCAGAGCCGGGCGAAGTGGAACTATCTCCCGAACGCGCACAACGACTTCATCTTCGCCATCATCGGCGAAGAACTGGGGTTGATCGGTGGCCTGCTCGTGGTGATCCTGTTCGCGATCCTGGCGTTCATCGGATTCCGGATCGCCGTGCGGTCCGTGGATCCGTTCCTGCGACTGATGACCGGCACCATCACCGTCCTGATCACCGCCCAGGCCTTCATCAACATCGGCTACGTCATCGGGCTGCTGCCGGTCACCGGTATCCAGCTGCCGCTGCTGTCTGCGGGCGGTACCTCGACACTGACCGTGTTGGCCATGCTCGGACTGCTGGCCAGTGCCGCGCGGCACGAGCCGGAGGCCGTGGCCGCCCTGAGTACCGGCGAACCGGGTCGTCTCGGTCGCTGGCTGCGTCTGCCCGCGCCGGTGCCGTATCGCCCGACGCGTGCCGATGCCCTGCGTGATCGGCTCGATCAGCGACGCCCGGATCGGGCTCGTGTCCCGGCGCCCGCGGCCCCCTCGCGTTGGGCACGTCTGCGGCACGGCACGCCCACCGAGGCCGTGGGCCGCGAGCCCGTGCGGCGCCCGGCCCCGACCGCCCGGACACCACGCACGGCCGCTGTCCGGGTCGACTACCGTACGGGGTATTCGGGAACGGGTACCCGCCGTGGCGCTCCGGTCCCGCCGCGTTCGAACCGCGGTGGGGGTGGGGCATCCGACGCCGGGCGGGCCGGGTCGACCCACCAGTGGCGGCCGGCGGGCCGTTCCACCTGGTCACGGCACTGAAGACGGTCGAGACCGCACGGCAGCCGGTACGCGGCGGCCGACGATGCGGAATGGAGTTGGGCACGGGTGAGTTCTGAGCGAGGTCGGTCGTCGGATCGGCCGCTGTCGGTCGTGGTCGCCGGCGGTGGGACCGCCGGGCACATCGAACCCGCGCTCGCCGTCGCGGATGCGGTGACCCGTCTGGACCCGACCGCACGGGTGACGGCCCTGGGTACCACCCGTGGCCTCGAGACCACCCTGGTGCCCGAGCGCGGGTACCCCCTGGAGCTGATCCCGCCGGTCCCGCTGCCCCGGAAGCCGGGGATGGAACTGGCCAAGACGCCTGCACGTCTCATCCACGCGGTGACCGCGACCCGGTCGGTCCTGTCGTCGGTCGGCGCCGACGTCGTGGTCGGTTTCGGCGGCTATGTCGCCCTGCCGGCGTACTTCGCGGCGCAGATGCGGGTCCGCGGACGTCATCGGCTGCCGATCGTCATCCACGAGGCCAATGCGAGCGCCGGGATCGCGAACAAGGTCGGCGCGCGGTTCGCGGACCGGGTACTGGCGGCCGTGTCCGGTTCCGGGCTCGATGCCGACGTGGTCGGTATCCCGGTACGCGGCGTGATCACCGAACTCGACCGTCCGGCACTACGTGCCAAGGCGCGCCACTATTTCGGCCTCGACGAGGACGCGCCAACGTTGCTGGTGTTCGGGGGATCGCAAGGTGCGCAACGACTCAACGACGCCGTCTCAGGCGCAGCGGGTGCGCTGGGGACCGCAGGCATCGGTGTGCTGCATGCGTTCGGCCCGAAGCACACGATCGATCCGCAGTCGCCTCCCGGTGCGCCCCCGTATCGAGGGGTCGGGTACCTCAAGCGGATGGACCTGGCCTACGCCGCGGCCGACCTCGTCATGTGCCGATCGGGTGCGATGACGGTGGCCGAGATCTCGGCCACCGGTCTGCCGGCGATCTATGTCCCGCTCCCGCACGGCAACGGCGAACAGCGCCTCAATGCGCTCCCGGTGGTCGAGGCCGGCGGCGGCATCATCGTCGACGACGCCGAGCTGACCGCGGACTGGGTGGCCCGGGAGGTCCCCGCGATGCTCGCCGACCGGGACCGGTTGGCCGGGATGTCGGTGGCCGCGACCGGCTCAGGTCATCGTGACGCCGCGGACGCGGTCGCGTCGGCGGCGCTGGACCTGGCGGCGGCCCACCGTGGGGGCGGCCGACGACGGCGGCTCCGTTCCGCGTTTCGCTCACCGGGATCGGGATCCGAGCAATGACAATTGACGTGCGTGGCGTAGGCCACGATGACGGTATGCGTGGTCAGGGCCGTGGCACCGGGGCGGTGGGACGATGAACGGCGATTCCGTGAATGGTCCCATCGGTGAACTCCCCGAACGCCTTCGCCGGGTGCACATGGTGGGTATCGGCGGCGCGGGGATGAGCGGGCTCGCCCGGATCCTGCTCGCCCGCGGCGGTCAGGTGTCCGGTTCCGACGCGAAGAACAGCCGGGGCATCCTCGCGCTGCGCACCCGCGGAGCCCGCATCCAGGTCGGTCATGATCCGTCCGCTCTCGATCAGCTGCCGGGCGGTCCGTCGGTGGTCGTGACCACGCATGCGGCGATCCCCAAGACCAATCCCGAACTCGTCGCGGCTCGGTCGCGGGGCATCCCGGTCCTGCTGCGGCCCCGGATCCTGGCGGATCTGATGGCGGGATACCGCACCCTGCTCGTGGCCGGAACCCATGGCAAGACCTCCACCACCTCGATCGCCGTTGTCGCGCTGCAGCATTGTGGTGTCGACCCGTCGTTCGCGGTGGGTGGCGAGCTCAACGAATCCGGCACCAATGCCCATCACGGCAGTGGCGGCATCTTCGTCGCCGAGGCCGATGAGAGTGATGGGTCCCTGCTCGAGTACACCCCGGACGTTGTGGTGGTCACCAACATCGAGGTCGACCATCTCGATCACTTCGGGACCCGCGAGGCGTACGTCGACGTGTTCGACGAGTTCGCCGATCGCATCGCCCCCGGCGGATCGCTCATCGTGTGTCTCGACGACGAGGGCTCGGCGGCTCTGGCCGGTCGATGCGCACAGCGACTGACGGAACGGGGAGTGTCGGTGTTCGGCTACGGCGCGGGTCGGCATGCGGACCTCGCACCTGCCGCGAAGCAGGTCGCGACGCTGCTCTCCTGGTCGGCGCGGGGCTCCGGTGGGGTGGCGCAGGTGCGGTTCGACGCGCCGATCGCCGATCCGTCCGTCGAGCGCACCATGCTGTTGACCGTCCCCGGCGAACACATGGCGCTCAACGCGATCGGAGCTGTCGTCGCCTGTGTGCGCGCCGGTGGCGCGCTGGCGGGTGTCATCGACGGTGTCGAGGCTTTCGGTGGCGTTCACCGCCGTTTCGAATTCCGCGGCCGAACAGGCGATGTGGACGTCTTCGACGACTACGCGCACCACCCGACCGAGGTCCGGGCGGTGTTGACCGCCGCACGGCTCGCGGTCGAGAGCGTTGCGGCCGACACCGACGTACGGGGGACGGGTCGGGTCATCGCGGTGTTCCAGCCGCATCTGTTCTCGCGTACCCGTGATTTCGCGGTCGATTTCGCCGCGGCGCTCGATCTCGCCGACCAGGTCGTCGTGGCCGATGTCTACGGCGCACGCGAAGAGCCGATCCCGGGGATCAGCGGTGCCAGCATCGCCGATCGGGTGACCCGACCGGTCATCTTCCAGCCCGATCTGTCCGCGCTCGCGCGGACAGTTGCATCGGTGGCATGCCCCGGCGACCTGGTGCTGACACTCGGCGCCGGTGACATCACCATGCAGGGACCGGAGATTCTCGAGGCGTTGCGGGACCGCGGTGCCCACCACGCTGTCACCGCAGTCGCGGACGGTGCCGGAGCGAACGGTGCCGGAGCGAACGGTGCAGACACGGACGGTGCCGGAACCCCGGGGTCGCAACCGTGAGTCCGCGGGTGCGGGGGACCTCGCGTCGCTCCCGGCTCCTGCTGGGCACGGTCCTGGTGATCGTGGTGGTGGTCGGTCTCGGTCTGATCGCGTACTTCACCCCACTGATGTCGGTCCGGTCCACCGACGTCCACGACAATCGGGCGGTCCCGACCGACCAGATCGTCGGCGCGGCCCAGGTGGCCGACGGGACACCGCTGTTGCAGGTGGACACGCACGCGGTCGCGCAGCGGATCGCGGCGATCCCCTCGGTCGAATCGGTGCGGGTACAGCGGAGCTATCCGTCGTCGCTGACCATCACCGTCGTCGAGCGGCAACCGGTGGTGAAGGTGACCGACGGGCAGAAGGTCCATGTTCTCGATCGTTCCGGCGTCGGATATCTGACCTTCGACACCACAACCGGTGTACCGCCAGAGATGAACCGGTTGCCGGAGTTCTCGACACCCAATCCGGGCCCCGGCGACCCGACGACGACCGCCGCGCTCGCTGCCGTCTCCGGGTTGCCGGAATCGATCGGGCGACAGGTCGTCAAGGTGGCGGCCTCGTCGCCCGTCGACATCGAGTTCACCCTCAAGGGCAACAAGACCGTCGTCTGGGGCGACAGTGGGCAAGGGGCGGAGAAGGCCCGGACCCTCAGCGCCCTCCTGACGCGCCCGGCGACCACGTACAACGTGTCGAGCCCGGAGTTCCCTGCCTACAAGTGACCACGCGGCGTCCGCGCCGGCGACGCCGTGTCGACGTCCGTGGTGGTCGTCGGCACGTGACATCCATGAAAAATGCGGTCCAACTTCGCGACACGCCGCACGCTTGCTGGTTACCGCGCCATTCGGTGCCTAACGTCATCCCCATCATCCATCTACTTGACATAACTCTAAATCTATGGTTCAGGTTTAGGGTTTCGGATCGAACGAGGAAGGCGGGCACATGACGCCACCGCACAACTACCTGGCCGTGATCAAGGTCGTCGGCATCGGCGGCGGCGGTGTCAATGCCGTCAACCGAATGATCGAACAGGGACTGAAAGGTGTTGAGTTCATTGCCATCAACACCGATGCCCAGGCCCTGTTGATGAGCGACGCCGACGTCAAACTCGACGTCGGTCGGGACTCGACCCGTGGGCTCGGTGCCGGCGCCGACCCGGAGGTCGGGCGTCGCGCGGCCGAGGATGCCCGCGACGAGATCGAGGAACTCCTCAAGGGCGCCGACATGGTGTTCGTGACCGCCGGTGAGGGCGGCGGCACCGGAACCGGCGGTGCGCCGGTCGTGGCGTCGATCGCCCGCAAACTCGGCGCACTGACGGTGGGTGTCGTCACGCGGCCCTTCTCCTTCGAGGGCAAGCGCCGCGGCGGGCAGGCGGAGGCGGGTATCACGGCGCTCCGGGAATCCTGCGACACCCTCATCGTCATCCCCAACGATCGGCTCCTACAGCTCGGCGACGCGCAGGTCAGTCTGATGGATGCGTTCCGCAGCGCAGATGAGGTGCTGCTCAACGGTGTTCAGGGCATCACCGATCTGATCACCACCCCGGGGCTGATCAACGTCGACTTCGCCGACGTCAAGGGTGTGATGAGCGACGCGGGCAGCGCCCTGATGGGCATCGGGTCCTCGCGCGGCGAGGAACGCGCGAAGAAGGCGGCCGAGGCGGCGATCAACTCGCCACTCCTCGAGGCATCGATGGAAGGTGCTCGCGGCGTGCTCATCTCGATCGCAGGCGGCAGTGATCTCGGTCTGTTCGAGATCCACAACGCGGCGACACAGGTGCAAGAGGCCGCCCACGAGGACGCCAACATCATCTTCGGCACCGTGATCGACGACAACCTCGGCGACGAGGTTCGCGTGACCGTCATCGCGGCCGGATTCGACAGTGGCGCACCGCGTAAGCGCACCGAGATCCCGGCCGCCGCGACGGGCAAGTCGACCGTCGGTTCCGGACAGGCGGGTGCGGTCGCGGCCAACTCACAGGACAACGACCCGCTGTTCGGCAAGATGCCGGCCGGCACCGGCGACCCGTTCGTCGAGGCGCAGGAGCGTCCGCGGCGCAACAACGTCACCCTCGACGACGACGACGTCGATGTGCCGTCGTTCATGAAGCGCTGAGCTCGCCCGTGCGGGTTCGCCGCGTGGTCACCAGCCGGTCCGGTGGCGCTTCGGTGGCGCCTTACGATTCGTTCAACCTGGGCGATCATGTCGGCGATGACCCGAAAGCCGTTGCCGAGAACCGGACTCGACTCGCCGAGCAGATCGGACTGGCGGCAGGACGGATCGTGTGGATGGAACAGATCCACAGTCGCAATGTCACCGTGGTGACCGGTCCGGTGGACGAGCCGGTGCCGGCGACCGACGCATTGGTCACCACGGAGACCGACCTGGCGCTGGCTGTGTTGTCCGCGGACTGTGTGCCGGTACTGCTCTCCGACGACGAGGCCGGCGTGATCGCAGGCGTGCACGCCGGACGAGTTGGTGCACGCATCGGGATCGTGCCGGCGACATTGCGCGCGATGATCGAACTCGGCGCCCGGCCGGAGCGGATCGGCGTCCTGCTCGGGCCGGCAGCCGCCGGGGCCGACTACGAGGTGCCGCCGCACATGCAGCGCGACGTCGAAGAACATCTCCCCGGCAGCGCCTGTGTGACCGCCAAGGGCACAACGGGTCTGGACCTGCGCGCGGGACTGCGCCGTCAACTCCTCGCCGCAGGTGTGGGTGCGGTGGCCGCGGATCCGCGGAGCACTGTCGCGGACCCTGAACTGTTCAGTCATCGTCGTGGCGCGCCGACCGGCCGGCTCGCCTCGGTGATCTGGATGGACTCCCGGCCCGCCGAGGGTGCCGATGGCTGACGAGGTGATTGACGCGCGGACACGCGAACTGGCCGAACGATATTCGGCTGCGCGCGAGCGTCTCGATGCTGCGGTCGCCGCGGCCGGCCGGAAACGCGGCGACGTCGAGTTGATGGTGGTGACCAAGTACTTCCCGGCCGACGACGTGCGGCGGCTGCTCGGCCTCGGCGTGCGGTGCTTCGGTGAGTCGCGGGAACCGGAGGCGAGCCGCAAGCTGGCCGAGCTCGCTGCGGACGACCCGACGGATGGTCGGCCCGGTGATCCGGCCGCGGTCTTCGACATGATCGGTTCTGTCCAGTCCAAGAAAGCGAAAACTGTTGCCGCGTGGGCCCGTTCGGTGCATTCTGTGGATCGGGACAAGGTGGTCGACGCCCTCTCTCGGGGGGCGCAGGCGGCGGTGGATGCGGGCGAGCGGTCCGAGCGGCTGGGCATTCTGTTGCAGGTGAGCCTCGACGGGGATCCGCATCGGGGTGGCGCACTGGTCGACGATCTGCCGGAGCTGGCCGAGCGTGTCCGGACCGCGCCCGGACTATTTCTGGCCGGCCTCATGGTGATCGCGCCGCTCGAGGGTTCGGTCGACCATTGGATGTCACGGGCTGCC
This sequence comes from Gordonia sp. DT218, assembly GCF_049847105.1. Lineage (NCBI taxonomy): Bacteria > Bacillati > Actinomycetota > Actinomycetes > Mycobacteriales > Gordoniaceae > Gordonia > Gordonia sp. DT218. Next base: position 915,954 of record NZ_JBNCNS010000002.1, read on the forward strand.
GAGATCCGCGAGGGCTTCCTCGCCGATCATCCGGAGGCCCGCGCACTGTCCGCCGGGATGTCGGGTGACCTGGAATCCGCGGTGGCGCACGGTTCGACATGCGTGCGTGTCGGTACCGCGATCATGGGACCTCGACCGTTAGTCTCTCAGTAATCACATTGGTCACATGAGAACCAACGAGCACACAGATCGACAACTGCACCACCCACTGCTTCCCCCGGCAGCGTTGGACGACAGAGAGGCCAGCTATGACCACGATGCAGAAGTTCAAAGCATATTTCGGCATGGTGCCTCCAGGTGAATACGAGGACGACTACCTGGAGGAACCGGGTGGTCCGGTGCGCGGCGGACGCGCCTATCGCGACGACTACTACGGTGAGTCCGCTTATCGCGAACCCGGCTTCCGCGAGGGTCCGCGCGACGTCGACTTCGCGTACGTCGACGATCGCCGCTTTCCGGCGGAATTCGATCAGCAGGGCTTCGGGGGGAACGGGTACGAGATGAATTCCTACGACGGCGGCGGATACGAGCCCGTCCCGGAATATGCCTACGCCGGTGGTCGGCACGCCGGCGAGCAGGTCGAGCGGATGCGTCCGCAGCGGCTCGAACCATTGCAGCGATCGGGCATGCGGGCGGCCGGTGTGCCGCGCGCACCGATGAACACCGACGAGCGTGAACTCGAGCGCGTCTTCGCCGATGGTCCGCTGCAGAAGATCACCACCCTCCGCCCGTCGGACTACGGGGAGGCCCGCACGATCGGTGAGCGTTTCCGCGACGGGAACCCGGTCATCATGGATCTCGTCGACATGAGCAACGACGACGCGAAGCGACTCGTCGATTTCGCCGCGGGTCTGGCGTTCGCCCTGCGCGGCTCCTTCGACAAGGTGGCGACGAAAGTCTTCCTCCTGTCGCCTGCCGACGTCGACGTCTCGCCCGAGGATCGGCGCAAGATCGCCGAGACCGGGTTCTACAACCACAGCTGAGCACACGTTCGGGCAGCGGCCCTCTCTGCATCATGGCGATGTGGGAGGGCCGTTGTCGTGTCCGGCGCCGGGAGCGTAGCGAGCGGGCCGATTCGGCGCCGGCGCCGGGAGCGTGGCGAGCGGGCTGATTCGGCGCCGGCGCCGGGAGCGTGGCGAGCGGGCCGATTCAGCACCGGCGCCGGGAGCGTAGGGAGCGGGCCGATTCAGCACCGGCGCCGGGAGCGTAGGGAGCGGGCCGATTCAGCACCGGTGGGACATATCAGGCAACCTGGTGTGGTGACGATTCTGTTCCAGGTTCTCTATTACCTGCTGTTCATCTACTGGCTGCTCCTCCTCGCGCGACTTGTCGTCGAACTGGTGCGGACCTTCGCACGTGAATGGCGGCCCACGGGGTTCGCGGTGGTGATCATCGAGATCGTGTTCACCACGACGGATCCCCCGATCCGGGCATTGCGGAGGATCCTCCCGCCGATCCCGCTGGGGCCGGTGCGCCTCGACCTCTCGCTCATGATCGTGATGATCGTGGTGTTGATCGCCATGCAGATCGTCAGTTCACTCAGCCGGAGCTCGGCGGCCGCCCTGGCAGGATTGGCGTGAGCTGGGGGGTTTGTTGTGATCGACTCCGGGCCGTCGCCGACGGGCCGAACCTGGTCGATGACTGCACACCTTCGGTGGTTTACGGTTGGATGTCATCATCGAGTGACCGTTTCATTGCAAGAGCGCATCGATCTCCTGCTACGAACGGTTCTCGTGTGACAGGATTTGACGCCAGTTACCAATTGGACTGGTATGAATAAACAGTGACAGCCTGTAGCAAAGACTGTGCAGACTGGGTGTGCTGCCAACTGAACAGAGCTTGATCCCGACCCACATCTCGACTGACAAAGATGATCTCGACCGACAAATGAGGGGAACCGACATGCGGCTGACTCCAGCTGATGTGCACAACGTCGCGTTCAGCAAACCGCCTATCGGTAAACGCGGCTACAACGAGGATGAAGTCGATCAGTTCCTCGACTTTGTCGAGGCCGAACTGGCCCGTCTCATCGAGGAGAACGGCGACCTGAAACAGAGGGTCGAGGAGCTCGAAGGCGATCTGGCTGATGCACGTTCGTCGGCGCCCGCCGCCGGAGCGGCCGCGGCCGCCGCGTCGTCCGCACCGGCCGCAGAGGAGCGCACGCAGGTCTTCGCCGCCGCGCCGGAACAGCAGGCACCACAGCAGAGCGCTGCACCCAAGCAAGAGTTCGGCGGGGACGACGCGAACGTCCGTGCCGCCCGCGTGCTCGCGCTCGCCCAGGACACCGCGGACCGCCTGACCTCGACCTCGCGGCAGGAGGCCGATTCGCTGGTCACGGATGCGCGAACGCGTGCCGACACGATGGTGTCGGAAGCGCAGGCCAAGGCGGACGGGCTGCTCACCGATGCGCGACAGCGGTCGGAGGCCATCCTCGCCGACGCGCAGACGCGTTCGGAGGCGCAGGTACGCCAGGCACAGGAGCGTGCCGACGCCCTGCAGAGCGATGCAGAGCGCAAGCACAGCGAGATCATGGGCACCATCAACCAGCAGCGGACCGTGCTCGAGGGCCGGATCGAACAGCTGAAGGTGTACGAGCGCGAGTACCGGACCCGTCTCAAGACCTACCTGGAGTCCCAGCTCGAGGAGTTGCAGCAGCGAGGAAGTGCGGCACCCGTCGAGGGTGGACGTGCCGATTCCTTCTCTTCGGATCCGGGTAACGGCGGTTTCACCAGTTACTCACCGAGTTAGTCGGCGAGTAGCAGGGAGTAGTTCGTGCTGACGCTGGCCCTGGCGGCAACGCTGGTCGGGTTTGTGCTACTGGTGCTCGGCCTGATCACCGGTACCGTGTGGCTCGCCATCGCGTGCATCATCGTGTGTTTGGTAGGCCTCGGATTGCTGATCGCCGACATCGTCGGGTCGGGTCGTCGCAACGAGGAGCCGTCCATCAGCGATTTCGTTGCGGCCGATGATGGTTCGTTGTCCGTGGCGAATGAGGATGCCGGCGGACGTCATGAGGGGGCCTCGGATACGCGGACGAGGTCGGCGCCGACCGAGCCCCGATCCGGAGTCGCGAGCGACGCGCCCCAGCGCGCATCCGATACACCGACAGCCGATGCCGGCGGCACACGGTCCGCACCGCGACCGCCGGAGCCGCACCAGGGTGAGTCCGTGCCTCGGGCCGGCCGCGAGGGCACCTACGACGACTATCTGCGTTCGGTCGGTGGCTACGGCGGTGACGCCGGCGTGACTGCGCCGCGTCCCGCGGATCAGACCCCTTCGCCGCCTCCGCGCGGACCGGGATCGTATGAGAGGCAGTTCCCGCCGCCCGGGCGCGGGGCGCCGGGAACCCACGCGGCCCCCGACGATCCGGCCACCGAGTCGTTTCCTCCTCAGCAGCGCCGCCCGTCGGCGCCGAGTGGACCGCAACAGCGCCCGCCGGGGCACCAGCCTTCGGAGGGGTGGGAGACCGGGGACGAGGATCGGTCGCACCCGCGTGAGTCCCGCACACAGAAATTCGATCCGCTGGACCCGAACTGGCGGCCCCCGCCGGAATGACCGCGGGTCACCGACGGCCCCTCGACAAACGATTGGTCTGCACGCCGGTTCCGCGGCTACACTCGATGCTGCGTTGATCCGGCAATCACCGGGGAGCACCCGGAAGAACAGGGCGCCGTCACGGCGCACTTGGTAGACCCGGGCGGGAGCGGCCCGACACAGCCGTGGGTGCGCGGTGTGACCGCGGACCGGAGAGAGGCGCCGAACCGGCTTCGATCAGGACCGGTGGCGCAAGCGGGGTGGTACCGCGCGGATCGGGTGGTCGTCGACGACCTGATATGCGTCCCCGTGCCAAGAGCAGTCATACGCATGCCAGGCACGAGGAGACCGACCGATGACCGACACGGTCCACAGCAACGACCCGACCGACGCCGCACCACAATCCGACCGTCCCGCCGGAGCGCGTGTCTATCCGGTCGCCGACATGACGACCGACGCCGGGAGCGCAGCGAGCGGGTCGAGTGCTACCGACGCCGGGAGCGCAGCGAGCGGGTCGAGTGCTGCCGACGCCGGGAGCGCAGCGAGCGGGTCGAGTGCTACCGACGCCGGGAGCGCTACCGACACCGCACGCAGCACACCGTCCTTCCCGGACGTCGAGGAGCGCGTCCTCGCGTACTGGGAGGCCGACCAGACATTCGCGGCGTCGATCGCCAATCGTGCCGACGCCGAGGAGTTCGTCTTCTATGACGGGCCGCCGTTCGCCAACGGACTCCCGCATTACGGTCATCTGCTGACCGGGTACGTCAAGGATCTGGTACCGCGGTACCAGACCATGCGCGGCAAGAAGGTCGAGCGCCGCTTCGGCTGGGACACCCACGGTCTGCCGGCCGAACTCGAGGCCGAACGCCAGCTCGGGATCACCGACAAGTCGGAGATCGAGACGATGGGCATGGAGAGGTTCAACGACTACTGTCGCGACTCCGTACTGCGCTACACCGGCGAGTGGCGCGATTACGTGACCCGGCAGGCCCGCTGGGTCGACTTCGACAACGACTACAAGACGCTGGATCTCGACTTCATGGAGTCGGTGATGTGGGCGTTCAAGCGGCTCTACGACAAAGGTCTGATCTACCAGGGTTACCGTGTCCTGCCATACAGCTGGTACGAGCAGACACCGTTGAGCAACCAGGAATCCAAGCTCGACGACGCCTACCGCATGCGCCAGGACCCGGCGGTCACAGTGCGGATGCCACTGGTGGTCACCGACGGGCCGCTGACCGCACTCGACGGTGTGAACGCGCTGATCTGGACGACCACCCCGTGGACGTTGCCGTCGAACCTCGCCATCGCGGTCAACCCCGACGTCGAATACGTGCACGTGAGGTCCGCGGACGGCCAGGAGTACCTGCTGGCGAAGGCGCTGCTGGGTAGCTACGCCAAGGAGATCCCTGAGCCGGAGATCGTCGGCAGCTACGGCGGTGCCGAGCTGGCCGGTCTGTCGTACACGCCGCCGTTCGACTTCTTCGTCGGCCATCCGAACGCACACCGGGTGCTGCTCGGCGACTATGTCACCACCGACAGCGGCACGGGTGTCGTGCATCTCGCGCCGGCCTTCGGCGAGGAGGACATGGACCTGTCCACGGCGAACGGCATCGAGGTCGTGCAGCCGCTGGATCCGGGTGGCCGGTTCACGGCCATGGTGCCGCCATACGAGGGTCTGATGGTGTTCGACGCCAACCCGGCGATCATCAAGGACCTGAAATCCGTCGGAAAGATCCTGCGTCACGACACCATCGAGCACTCGTACCCGCACTCATGGCGGTCGGGGAAGCCGTTGATCTACATGGCGGTTCCGTCGTGGTTCGTCGCGGTCACCCCGATCAAGGACCGGATGCTCGAGCTGAACAAGCAGATCACCTGGGCGCCGGAGCACATCCGCGACGGTCAGTTCGGCAAGTGGCTCGAGGGTGCGCGGGACTGGAACATCAGCCGCAATCGCTTCTGGGGTGCGCCGATCCCGGTGTGGATCTCCGACGATCCGGATCATCCGCGGATCGACGTCTACGGCTCTCTCGACGACCTAGAGCGCGATTTCGGTGCGCGGCCGGACAACCTCCATCGTCCGTACGTCGACGAGTTGACCCGGCCGAATCCCGATGATCCGTCCGGGAAGTCGACCATGCGTCGCGTCCCGGAGGTGTTCGACTGCTGGTTCGAGTCCGGCTCGATGCCGTTCGCCCAGGTGCACTACCCGTTCGAGAACTCCGAGTGGTTCGACGGAGATCCAGATCAGGGTGTGTTGCCACACAATCCGGGTGACTTCATCGTCGAGTACAACGGGCAGACCCGCGGCTGGTTCTACAACCTGCACGTCCTGGCGACGGCTCTGTTCGATCGTCCGGCATTCAAATCCGTCGCCGCACACGGCATCGTGCTCGGGGACGACGGACAGAAGATGTCGAAGTCCAAGCGCAACTACCCGGACGTCAACGAGGTCTTCGACCGTGACGGCTCCGATGCGATGCGCTGGTTCCTGATGGCCAGCCCGATCCTGCGTGGCGGCAATCTGGTCGTCACCGAGCGCGGCATCCGGGAGGGCGTGCGTCAGGCGCTGTTACCGCTCTGGAACGCCTACAGCTTCCTGCAGCTCTACGCCGAACGGCCGGCCGCATGGCGCACCGATTCCACGAACGTGCTCGACCGGTACATCTTGGCCAAGCTCGCGGTCACCCGCGACACCATGACCGAGGCGCTCGACACCTACGACGTGTCGGGAGCATGCGATGCGTTCCGCGAGTTCGTCGAGTCATTGACGAATTGGTACGTGCGTCGCTCGCGTGCGCGGTTCTGGGGCGGGCAGGACGAGGACCCCGATGCGTTCGACACGCTGTACACGGTGCTGGAGGCGGCGAGCCGACTCGCCGCACCTCTGCTGCCGCTGGCGACCGAGGCGATCTGGCGCGGTCTGACCGGCGGTCGCTCGGTGCACCTGACGGACTGGCCGTCGGCCGGCGACCTGCCGTCGGACCCTGATCTCGTCGCAGCGATGGACGAGGTGCAGGAGGTCTGTTCGGTGGCGTCGAGTGTGCGCAAGGCGAACAAGCTCCGGGTCCGTCTGCCGCTGCCGGGGCTGACCGTCGCGTCGCCCACCGCCGAGCAGCTGGCGCCCTTCAAGGGCCTGATCGCCGACGAGATGAACGTGAAGTCGGTGACTCTGGCCACCGATGCGGACGCCTATGGTCGGCACGAGATCGTGGTCAACGCCCGCGCAGCCGGACCGCGCCTGGGTAAGGACGTCCAGCGCGCGATCAAGGCGGTCAAGGCCGGCAACTGGACGGTTCAGAACGGCGCGGACGGCGCCGAGGTTGTCGTCGCCGACGGGATCGAGCTGCACGACGGCGAGTACACCCGCCGGCTGGTCGCGGTCGAGCCCGATTCGACCGCGGAGATGCCCGGTGGGCGGGGGCTGGTAGTGCTGGACACGACGGTGACGCCGGAACTCGAGGCCGAGGGCTGGGCCAAGGATCGTGTCCGGGAACTCCAGGATGCGCGCCGCACCCTGGGCCTGGACGTGTCCGATCGCATCACCGTCCGCCTCGTCGTGCCGGCGGGGCGTCTGGCCTGGGCCGGCACACATGCCGAGCTGATCGCGGGCGAGGTGCTGGCGGTGGCGTTCGACGTGGCCGATGCCGAGAGTGGGCCCGGTGCCATCGACCTCGGCGACGGGGTGACGGCAGACATCACGAAGGCGGCTACCTCGTAACCCTGTGTGATCTGAGTCACTCCGTGTCACGCGACGGCGGCGGCCGGTGTCCTGAGACTGTCCACCTTTCGACAAAGGAGCAGTCATGAGTGCATCACAGGTGAGCGCGTCGCGTCGCCGGCAGATCCTCGTCCTCGGCGGCGGTTACGCCGGGACGATGGCCGCCAACCGGCTCAGTGCGGCGGACGACGCCGATGTGGTCCTGGTCAACCCGCGACCCCGGTTCGTCCACCGGATTCGGTTGCACCAGTGGGTGGCCGGTACGGGCACGGCCGACGAGGACTTCCGGCACGTGCTCAACGGGCGGGTCCGTCTCGTCGTCGACACGGCCGGCCGGATCGACGCAGCGGGGCGACGGGTCGAACTGGCTTCGGGCGCGGCCCTCGACTACGACCACCTCGTTTATGCGATCGGGTCGTCGGGCACCCCGGCCGACGCGATCGACGGGGTTGCCGAGTACGGCTTCGCGTTGGGGGAATGGGAAGCGGCGCAGCGACTCCGGGCGCACCTCGCCGGAATCGGCAGGACGGATCCGCGCGCTCCCGCGACCGTGATCGGTGGTGGGCTGACCGGCATCGAGATGGCCGCGGAACTGGCAGACGCAGGTGTGCCGGTCCGGGTCGTATGCGGTGCGACCCTGGCACCGTCGTTCGGTGCCCGTGCCCGGCAGCAGGCTCGTCGTCGGCTGGCGAAGCTGAGCATCGAGATCCTCGAGGATTGCCACGTCGCGAGCGTCGGACCGGATACCGTCACCATCGTGGAACGCGGTGAGCGTCGAGTCGTGCGCAGCTCGACGACGATCGTCGCGGCCGGGTTCGGTGTGCCCGATCTGGCCGCGGCCAGCGGACTGTCGACCGACGCGATCGGCAGGCTCATCACCGACGAGACGCTGACGAGTGTCGACGACCCGCGGATCGTGGGCGCGGGGGATTCCGTGGCACCGTCGGGCATGCCGTTCCGGATGAGCTGCCAGGCGGCGAACCAGTTGGGCCCGCACGCCGCCGACACGGTGCTCGCTCGGCTGGCCGGGGCCAAACCGGTCGCGGTCCGACTCGCCTTCGTCGGGCAGTGCACCTCACTCGGCCGGCACGGTGCCGTGATCCAGTCGACGCACCTCGACGACACACCCGCACGTGCCGTCGTATCGGGCCGGATCGCCGCGACGATCAAGGAAGTGGTCTGCCGCAGTGTGATCTGTGGACTTCGCGTGGAGGGACGTCGACCGGGTGCGATGCCGTCGTTCGGACGACCGCGCGAAACAGGCGACCGTGGCGCCGAGGTGGTCGCGTGACCTCCGATCTCGATGAGCACGACTCCGAGGAGCATGTCCGCCGGTTCACCGAACTACGGCCGCTGTTGTTCACGGTCGCGTACGAGATCCTGGGGTCCGCGACGGATGCCGACGACGTGCTGCAGGAGAGCTATCTCCGGTGGGCCGTCGTCGATCTCGGCTCCGTCGACGACACCAAGGGCTATCTCGCAAAGGTGGTGACCCGCCAGGCACTGAACGCGCTGCGGGCGTCGTCGCGGCGTCGGGAACAGTACGTGGGGCCGTGGCTGCCGGAGCCGATCCTGCTCGATGAGCGCGACGCCGCCGAGGATGTCGTGCTCGCGGAATCGGTCTCCACGGCCATGCTCGTCGTTCTCGAGACCCTCAGCCCGGACGAGCGGGTCGTGTTCGTGCTGCGAGAGGTGTTCGGGTTCGGCCACGACGAGATCGCCGAGATGGTCGGCAAATCCGACGCGGCGGTCCGGCAGGCCGCGCACCGGGCGCGGGCGCACGTGCAGGCACGGCGACGGCGGTTCGAGCCCGTCGATGCCGCACGCACGGCCGAGATCGCCGATGCGTTCATGATGGCGGCGGAGTCCGGTGAGATCGAGACGCTGATGGCGATGTTGTCGCCGGACGTCGTGTTCACCGCGGACAGTGACGGCAAGGCCAGCGCGGTGCGCCGTCCGATCCGCGGGGCTCTTGCGGTGGCCCGTCTGCTGGCCGGATTCGCGAGCGTCGGGCCGACACTCGAGGAGTTCCGGGTGGAGCCGGCGATCTTCAACAGTCTGCCCGGCATGCGGCTGTTCTTCGGCGGTGAGCTGCAAGGGGTGTTTGTGCTCGACGTGGTCGACGGTCTCGTCGCCGACATCTACGCCACCCGTAATCCGGACAAACTGCTCGGGGTCGGGGAACCACGCCGGATCTCGCGGTGACAGCGTCAGATCCCGATCGCGTCGAGCATGTCGCCCACCATGGCGACGCGGTCGGCGGTGAGGTGCCGCCCTCGGCCGGTCCGCCTCGACAAGCGGGCAGGCACACCCGCTGTATCTCGGTCAGGGTGCCGGCGGACATCCGCCGGAGTTCGATCTCGCTGAGGACGTGTTGACTCAGGTCGAAACCCATCCGGCCGCGCGCGAAGAAGGCCCAGTCGATGACCACGAACTCGTCGTCGGACGCCAGGGGATGGGGCACGCGTCGTCGTGCGCACTCAACAGCGGCAGGCACTCGATCTCGTCGAACAACGCGGGTGTGCGGTCGATGAATCGCATCATGCGTTCGCGGAACCAGGGGTCGACATGCCCCGGCATGCCGCGGAGCTCCTTGGCGCAGCGCTCGGCGAACTGCGTGCCGCGTTCCCGAGCGACGACTGGGATGGGTTGCGCCCATCGCACTTCCGTATTCTGGAGGCGGTCGAGAGGGGTGCGCTGCGGACGGTTGATCTCGCTGCCGAACTGGGGATGACCAAACAGGGTGCCGGCCGGCACGTCGCCCATCTGTCCGATCGGGGATTCGTCACGCAGCAGCCCGATCCCGATGATCGGCGGGCCCGTCCCGTCGAGCTGACCGAACGGGGTGTCGAGACCCTCGGCCGCCTTCATCGTCGGCTGGCCGCCGTCGAGCGCGACTGGATTCGACAGGTCGGGCGTGAGGACTATGCGACGTTCGGTCGGGTGCTGACGATCATCGTCGACTCCTGACGGTCACATCGGGCGGATCACGCGCCGATCGGTGCGAGTGCGCGCTCGACCTGCGCGAGGAACAGGGCCTCCGGCTCGGCGAAGGTGTCGGACCCGTACTGACCGAAGACCTCCAAGCTGATCCCGCCGATCGTCGTCGCCCACAGGGTGGTCGCCGCGAGCATCGCGTCGTCGGGCAGATCGGTGCCGAATTCCGTTCGGATGGCGTCGAAATCGCTCGTCACCGACGGCGGCACCGACTTCGCGGCGGCAGGGTCCCGGGTTGCGTGCGCGCGTGCGACCTCGGCGATGAGCGTCCCGACGACCCGCGTGCCCGGCCCGACGGTCTGCTCGGCCGGGGCCGTGTACCCGGGAACGGGGCTGCCGTAGAGCAGCGCCCATCGGGACGGATCGTCGACCGCCCATCGCCGCAGTGCCCGTGTCGCGGCACGCAGACGATCGCGCGGGCGGGTCTCGTCGACGACGGCGATGGCTGCATCGACCGTGTCCGCGAGATCGGAGTAGGCCTCCACGAGCAGCAGGGTGAGGAGGTCGTCGCGGCTGGGGACGTAGCGGTACACCGCCGACGACACCACGCCCATGTCGCGGGCGATCGCGCGCAGCGACAGGCCCGCCGCGCCGTGGGTGCGCAGGTGTTCCCGGCCCAGACGGCGGATCTCCGATTCCATGGCGGCGCGGTTGGCTGCGCGTGTTCGGCCTGTCATGGGGACAAGTGTCGCATAAAAAGAGAGCACTGCTCTTGATTTGCTGCCCAAGGACGTGCAGACTAAGTATTCGAGAGCGGTGCTCTCGAATACGACCTCGAAAGGGAAGACCATGACCGCGATGCACTACAGCGCCCCGAAGGGCTTCGACAACATCTTCAACAAGAGCGTGCGCTGGCTCGCCGATCACGGGGTGAATCTCGCGGGAGCGCGGACCCTCACCGTGACAGGGCGGGTCAGCGGGAAGCCGCAGAGCGTGCCGGTGAACCCGATGCGATTGGGCGGCCGCGAGTACCTGGTGGCGCCGCGTGGCACCACGCAGTGGGTACGTAACGTGCGGGCGAACGATGCTGCCGAACTGCGACGCGGTCGCAGTCGTCGCGCGGTCCGCCTGGTCGAGGTGGCAACCGCCGACCGCGCACCGATGATCCGCGCCTACCTCGACAAGTGGGGGTGGGAGGTCGGTCGGTTCCTGCCGGAGGGCATGGGCACCGAACCCGACGACGCCACACTGGCCGCCCACCTCGACGATCTGCCGGTGTTCGAGATCCGGTCCTGAGGTCGGATGACCGTCCGAACTACGATGCGGGGGTGGCGTCCGCCGTCCCATCACCGTCCGGGCCCGCGGGCCCCGATCCCGAGCGCAGTGCGCGGTGGGTGATGCATCTGGACATGGACGCGTTCTTCGCATCGGTGGAACAACTGACCCGACCGACGCTGCAGGGCCGTCCGGTGCTCGTCGGCGGGACGGGCGGCCGCGGCGTGGTGGCGGGTGCCAGCTATGCGGCGAGGGCGTTCGGCGCCCGCTCGGCGATGCCGATGCATCAGGCCCGGCGGCTGATCGGCGCCGGAGCGGTGGTGCTCCCACCGCGGGGCGGTGTCTATCGCGTGGTGAGCGCCCGCATCTTCGGACTGGTCCGCGACGCGATCCCGGTGATCGAGATGCTCTCCTTCGATGAGGCGTTCGGCGAGCCTGCGGAACTCGCCGGGGCCTCGGTCGAGGAGGTCACGGCATTCGCCGAACGTCTGCGGGGCCGGATCCGTGACACTGTGGGCATCGCGGCGTCGGTCGGCTTCGGCAGTGGTAAACAGATCGCCAAGATCGCCTCCGGACTCGCCAAACCCGATGGGGTGATGGCGATCCCGCCGAGTCGTGAACTCGCCTTCCTGCACTCGCTCCCGGTCCGCAAGTTGTGGGGGATCGGGCCGGTGTCGGGCGACAAGCTGCAGCGGCTCGGCATCGAGACGATCGGCGACTTCGCCGCGATGTCCGAGGTGGAGGTCACCTCGGTGCTCGGGGTGACGCTCGGGCCCGCCCTGCACAGGCTCGCGCAGGGCGTCGACGACCGCCCGGTCGCCGAACGGGCCTCGGCCAAGCAGATCAGCGCCGAGTCCACCTTTCCCCGCGACCTGGTGGAGCTCGACGAATTACGCCCGGCCATCGACGCCGCGGCCGAGGGTGCGCACCGGCGGCTGATGTCCGACGGGCGTGGCGCCCGCACGGTGGTGCTGAAGCTCAGGCGGTCCGACATGTCGGTGCTGACGAGGTCGATGACGCTGCCGGCCGCCACCACCGAACTGTCGGTGCTGGTCTCGGCCGCGCAGCGACTCGCCCTCGACCCGCGCAGCATCGGACCGATCCGGCTCGTCGGCGTTGGTTATTCGGGACTTACTGCGGTGCAACAGTTCTCACTGTTCGCTGACCTGGAAGGGGAGTGGGGTGCGCCCGGCGCGACGGCGGCCGAATCCGAGGATGTCGAGGCCGCGTTCGTGGCGGCGGGGGCCTCCGGGCCGATGGCTGTCCCCGCCGATGCCGTCCCCGCCGCTGGTGTTCCCGCCGGCGGATTCACCGACGACAGCTCCGACACGACCCTCGACGACCCCGCGGCGCACGAGCACTGGGAGACCGGCGCCGACGTGACACACCCCGACCACGGCCACGGGTGGGTACAGGGGAGCGGGCACGGGGTGGTGACTGTCCGGTTCGAGACGCGCGCGACCGGACCGGGCCGTGCGGTGACCTTCGCCAGCGACGATCCCGCGGTGCGGCGCGCCGATCCGCTCGACAGCCTCGCGTGGCCCGATCTGGGCTCGTCGGAAGTGCGCGACGACGCCGACTGACCGTCCGTTCTGTAGGGTGGCCGGTTCGTCCGCCGGGGCGTGCACGTCATCCCGGCGGTTCGACGGCATCGAAGAAGTCGCGGATCTCGTTCGGGTCTGCTCCCGCCGAGATCAGCGCGAGCAGTGCGATCCGCGCCTGTGGGGCGCGCAGCCAGCGCGACACGATGGCGCCGGCGCGGGCGAGGTCCACGGCCCCGCCGCCCCCGCCGTAGGCGGGTACGACGGCCCCGAAAGGCACCCGACTGGTCACCACCACGACGACGCCCGCGCGAACCGCGGCGGACACCTCGGCGGTGATGTCCGGGTGGGTGTTGCCCGATCCGGTGGCCGCCAGCACGATGCCCGACGTCTGCTGGGAGACGGCGGCCGCGATGATGCCCGGCGCCACGCCCGGATAGAGCGTGAACGCGTCCACGCGGGCGTGCCGCCTCCGCGGCACCCGGCGTCCGATCGGCCGTCGCGGTAATGCGTCGTGCACATTGTCGAACGCCGCCAGATCAGTCGTCGAGGACTTGAAGATGCCACGTGCCGAACGGATCTCGCCGCCGATCGCGATCAGGACCCCGCGGCCTCGCGATGTCGGATCGGTGATCGCCCGCAACGCCGCGGCGATGTTGTCCGGACCGTCCGGCGCAGGCGCGTCGGCGGGTCGCTGCGCACCCGTGAACACCACGGGCCGGTCGTCGGTGAGGAAGAGGTCGGTGAGATATGACGTCTCCTCGACCGTGTCGGTGCCATGCGTGACCACCACACCGGCCACCGTCGGATCGGTCAGCGCGTCCACGATCGCCGCGACGATCGCGAACTGATCGGAGATGGTCATCGCCGAACTGTCCACCGACATCAGATCGATGGCCGTGATGTCGCCGTTATCGGGCCGCAGATCGGTTGCCGCCAGGCTCGGTACGGCGCCGTCGGCGGTGGTCAGCGCCGCGATCGTGCCGCCGGTGGTGATCAGGACGGTGCGGGTGTTCGCCATGGTGTTCAGCGTCGATGGAACCTGCGCGTCGCGTCAACCGTTGGCGATCCGACCGCGACGGTTCCCGGCTCGGATGTTGGGGCCCTCGTCGTCCATTTGGCATAGTGGTGTGAGTTTTGGCGGCTCGGAGGGGGATGAGCCGACCAGGATCTGCCAGGACCTGCAGCGGGGGAGAGTCCGCTGCAGGCGTGACGAACGACAGTGAGGGAGATCGGTGAAGTTTCCGAAGATCGTGACCGCCGCGTTGATCGCGGCGTCGGTCGCATCGGTTGCGGCCTGTGGCAGCGACGACAGCGACGTGCCGGACGTGCCGACCGTGTCGTCGGCGGCGAGCTCGGCGGACGCCGGAGGGAGCAGTGCGGACGACGTGACCAACCCGAATCAGCGGCCATCGGTGGCGACGCTGAATGCGATGCTCACCAAGGCGCTGGACCCGAACGTGCCGAACTCGGAGAAGACCGAGCTGGTCGAGGGTTCCTCGGCCGACCCGACGGTCTTCGACAAGCTGGTCAAGGCCAAGCAGGACAACCCGGACGTCACCTATGAGATCTTCCCGCCGGTGATCCCGGCCGGCCCCAACAAGGCCACCGTGAAGGTCCAGGTCAAGCTGCCCGACAACCCCCCGACCAAGCTGGACGCGGGGATCGTCTACACCGACGGACGGTGGATGTTGTCGAGTGACACGGTCTGTCCGCTGATCACGGCGAACAACGTCACCACCCCGATGTGCAAGTCGTCAGGTGGCGCCTCGACATCGAAGGCGCCCAACTGACCCGGAGCGTCGCTCGACAGAAGTGACGGGCCGGTGACACGAGCAGCTGCGCGTGTCACCGGCCCGTTTCTGTCGGGTCCGGCGGCCGTGGTCGTCCGGTCAGCGCCACCGGACGGAGAGTCCGGTCTGCTGTATCAGCGGCCGGCTGGGGTCGCTGCCGACCAGGGCCCGCGCGCCGGAGAGCTCGATGGAGCCGGCCACCGGCAGCCCACGGGTGAGGTCGATGGTTACCTGTCCGGTGCCGCCGTTGGAGAAGCGGGTGATGGACAGGGTCTGATCACTGCCGGGAATGGCGAATACCGAGTTGACCGGAGTCTCGTCGACGCCGACGTCGACCACCATCCGATTGCCGTCCCACGACTTCAGGGTCGCGTCGATGTGCTGTGTCACCGTCGCGGCCCCACTGATGATGCGCTCGACGCGCCAGCGCGCACCGGGGCCGATCGGTTCGGTGGGGACGGGTACCGAGAGCTGGAGGGCCTGGACGAAGGACTGTTCGACGGCGCTGCGCGCCTCGGGACCGGCATCCTCGGCCGGGAGCAGGCGCAGCGAGATCGGCATCGAACCTGGACCGATGGCCAGACCCGCCCGGGAGTTCTCGACCGCCCGCAACTGGTCGGCGAGGACCGGTTCCGGCGACGTCACGTGGCCCAGCGTCATCTCGAGGTCGGTGGAGTCGGTGCAGTGGAAGCGTGCCTGCAGCGGCATCTCGACGGTCTGGGTCTTGGTGTCGCCGGGCGAGAGCACCGACGAGGTGGTCACCATGGTCGACCGCTGCGGACTGGTCCGATCGGGAGCTGCAGCGGCGGTGCGCCTGTCGGCGCCGCCCGCGTCGAGCAAGGTCACCTTCGCCGGCGGGATCGGCAGGAGGTTGACGCCCTCTCGGCCCGACGTCGAGTCGTCCGAGCAGCCTGCCTGCGCCGCGGTGGAGGACGTGTCGCCGGCCTGGTCATCGGAACCACAGCCGGCGAGGGCGACGACCAACAGCGCCGCGACGGCGATGCCTGCGCATCGACTCGGTGGCCGTACATGCCACCCCGAACCTGATGTGACGACGCGGGAGAGGAACACGGCAGCCAGGGTATTGCAGGCCTCGTGGATGATGGTGAGGTGGATGATGGAGTCATGAGTCAAGCGACACCCGGTCCGGTGGACGGCGGTGGCGCCGACGGCGTGGCCGGGACGCCGCCCGCCGGGGTCGGGTCGGACGGCCCGGGCGACGGTGTCACCGGTGGTGGTCGACCCACGATGGTGTGGGTGCTGCTCGCCATCGCCCTCGGGGTCATCGGCCTCGACCTGCTGACGAAGACGCTGGCCGTGGCGCATCTCGACCCGGCACAGCCGGTGCACATCGTCGGTGACGCCATCACGCTGCGCCTGGTGCGCAACAGCGGCGCGGCCTTCTCGATGGCGTCGGGATACACCTGGGTGCTGACCGTCGTGGCGCTCGTGGTGGTGCTGGGGATCATCCGCTACAGCAGTCGTCTGCGATCGGCGTGGTGGATCGTCGGGCTCGGCCTGGTGCTCGGCGGTGCGATGGGAAATCTGGCCGACCGCATCTTCCGCGCGCCCGGCCCGTTGCGCGGGCACGTCGTCGACTTCGTGTCGGTCGGCTGGTGGCCGGTCTTCAACGTCGCGGATTCGGCGGTGGTGTGCGGCGCGATCCTGCTCGTCGCGTTGTCGCTGCTGGGCTTCGAGTACGACGGATCGCGGACCGGCTGGGCGGCGCGCCGGGCCGGGCACGGTGAGCCGGTGTCGGCGGAGGACGCCGATGCGTGAATCGAGGTCGATGCCGGTTCCCGACGGGGTCGACGGCATGCGGCTCGACGCCGGGGTCGCCCGCATCCTCGGGTTGTCGCGCACGGTCGCCGCAGCGCTCGCCGAGGCCGGTGACATCACCGTCGAAGGGGTGGCCGTCGGCAAATCGCACAAGCTGGCCGCCGGCAGCTGGCTCGATGTGACGCTGCCCGAACCGGCACAACCCCTGAGGGTCGAACCCACGCCGGTCGAGGATCTCGACGTCATCTACCACGACTCCGACATCATCGTCGTCGACAAGCCGGTCGGGGTGGCCGCGCACCCGTCACAGGGATGGAGCGGACCCACCGTGGTCGGCGCGCTCGAGGCGGCCGGCTACCGGATCTCGACGTCGGGGGCATCCGAACGTCAGGGGATCGTGTCCCGACTCGACGTCGGGACGTCGGGCGTGATGGTCCTTGCGGTGTCCGAACGGGCGTACTCGCTGCTCAAGCGTGCGTTCAAGGAACGCGACGTCGACAAGGGCTATCACACGCTGGTGCAGGGACACCTCGATCCGCCGACCGGCACGATCGACGCACCGATCGGCCGTCATCGGGGCAGTGACTGGAAGTTCGCGGTGACCGCCAGCGGCAAACCGAGTGTCACCCACTACGACACGCTCGAGATGCACGCATCAGCGTCGCTGCTGGACATCCATCTCGAGACCGGTCGGACGCACCAGATCCGGGTCCACTTCTCGGCGCTGCACCATCCATGTTGCGGCGACCTGACCTATGGCGCCGATCCGGTGCTGGCCGAGCGGCTCGGTCTGCAGCGGCAGTGGCTGCATGCGCGTTCGCTGGCGTTCGCGCATCCTGCCGACGGCCGGCGGGTGGAATTCACCAGTCCGTATCCGGCCGATCTGCAGCACGCCCTGGACGTCCTGCGCGACACTTGACGGTCCCTCGGTCCGACACGCCGGACCGACACACCGAGCCGATCGCCCCATCTGTCACAGTCGGGCGCGCCCCGCGAAGACTGTCGGACGACGCGCCTAAAGTGGTCGTCGTCGTGACAGCTGTCGAGGTGAGAGGGATTCGTGGCCGATTCGTTCGTTCACCTGCACAACCACACCGAGTATTCGATGCTCGACGGTGCCGCCAAGGTGTCGCCGCTGTTCGCGGAGGCCCAACGCCTCGGGATGCCCGCGATCGGCATGACCGACCACGGGAACATGTTCGGGGCCAGCGAGTTCTACAACGCCGCGGTCAAGCACGACATCACCCCGATCATCGGTATCGAGGCCTACATCGCACCCGCGTCGCGGTTCGACACCAAACGAGTCCTGTGGGGCAACCGGGACCAGAAGAGCGACGACGTCTCCGGCAGCGGCGCATACACGCACATGACGATGATGGCGCGCAACGCGACCGGGCTACGGAACCTCTTCAAGCTGTCGTCGCTGGCCTCCATCGAGGGACAGCTGGGCAAGTGGTCGCGGATGGATGCCGAGCTGATCGCGGAGTACGCGGACGGGATCATCGCGACGACGGGCTGCCCGTCCGGCGAGGTGCAGACCCGGTTGCGTCTCGGGCATGAGCGCGAGGCCCTCGAGGCCGCGGCGAAGTGGCAGGAGATCTTCGGCAAGGACAACTTCTACCTGGAGTTGATGGAGCACGGACTGGAGATCGAGCGGCGGGTGCGTGAGGGCCTGCTCGACATCGGTCGCCGGCTGGGGATCAAGCCGGTGGTCACCAACGACTGCCACTACGTCACCCGCGACCAGTCGACCAGCCACGAGGCCCTGTTGTGTGTCCAGACCGGCAAGACGCTGTCGGATCCGACGCGGTTCAGGTTCGGCGGCGACGGCTACTTCCTGAAATCGGCCGCGGAGATGCGCGAGCTGTGGGATGCGCAGGTGCCCGGTGCGTGTGACACCACGCTCGAGATCGCCGAGAAGGTGGAGAGTTACGCCGACGTCTTCGAGCATCGCGACCGGATGCCGGTCTTCCCGGTGCCCGAGGGCGAGACGCAGCAGACGTGGCTGCGCCGTGAGGTCGCGAAGGGCCTGAAGAGCCGCTTCGATCCGGAATCCGTCCCGGACGAGTACGCGCGCCGCGCCGACTACGAACTCGACGTGATCATCGAGATGGGCTTTCCCGCCTACTTCCTGGTGGTCGGCGACCTCATCCGGCACGCCCAGGAGGTCGGCATCCGGGTCGGGCCGGGCCGCGGCTCGGCGGCGGGCTCGCTGGTCGCATATGCGTTGGGGATCACCAACATCGATCCCATCCCGCACGGTCTGCTGTTCGAGCGGTTCCTGAATCCCGAGCGCGTGTCCATGCCCGACATCGACATCGACTTCGACGATCGCCGTCGCGGTGACATGGTCCGCTACGCGACGGAGCGGTGGGGTAGCGACAAGGTCGCCCAGGTCATCACCTTCGGCACCATCAAGACGAAGGCCGCGATCAAGGACTCGGCCCGCGTCCAGTTCGGTCAGCCCGGCTTCGCCATCGCCGACAAGATCACCAAGGCGTTGCCCCCGCCGATCATGGCCAAGGACATCTCGGTGTCGGGCATCACCGATCCCGACCACGAGCGGTTCAACGAGGCGTCCGAGGTGCGGTCACTGATCGAGACCGACCCCGACGTCAAGCGGATCTACGACACCGCACTGGGGCTCGAAGGCCTGATCCGCAACGCAGGCGTGCACGCCTGCGCGGTGATCATGTCGTCGGAGCCGCTGACCGACGCGATCCCGGTCTGGAAACGTGCGCAGGACGGCGCCATCATCACCGGCTGGGACTATCCATCGTGCGAGGCCATCGGTCTGCTCAAGATGGACTTCCTGGGTCTGCGCAACCTCACCGTCATCGGTGACGCGATCGAGAACATCAAGACCAACCGCGGTGTCGACCTCGATCTCGACGCTGCCCCGCTCGACGATCCCAAGACCTACGAGCTCCTCGCCCGCGGCGACACCCTCGGCGTGTTCCAGCTCGACGGCGGCGCGATGCGCGAACTGCTGAAGCGTATGCAGCCCACCGGCTTCGAGGACATCGTGGCCGTGCTCGCGCTGTACCGGCCCGGTCCGATGGGCATGAACGCCCACAACGACTATGCCGACCGCAAGAACGGGCGGCAGCAGGTCCGCCCGATCCACCCGGAACTCGAGGTGCCGCTCAAGGAGATCCTCGCCGACACCTACGGCCTGATCGTCTACCAAGAGCAGATCATGCAGATCGCACAGAAGGTGGCCGGATATTCGCTCGGTCGAGCCGACATCCTGCGTCGCGCGATGGGTAAGAAGAAGGCCGAGGTCCTCGCCGCCGAGTTCGAGGGCTTCGAAGAGGGCATGAAGTCCAACGGCTTCTCGTCGGCGGCGATCAAGGCGCTGTGGGACACGATTCTGCCGTTCGCCGGATACGCGTTCAACAAGTCGCACGCCGCGGGCTACGGCCTGGTCTCTTTCTGGACGGCGTACCTGAAGGCGAACTACAAGGCCGAGTACATGGCCGGTCTGCTCACCTCGGTCGGCGACGACAAGGACAAGGCGGCCATCTACCTGTCCGATTGCCGCAAGCTCGGTATCACGGTGTTACCGCCGGACGTCAACGAATCGCAGCGCAACTTCGCGGCCGTCGGCGGCGACATCCGCTTCGGTCTCGCGGCGGTGCGCAACGTCGGTACGGGCGTGGTCTCGGCGATCCTCGCCGCGCGTGAGGAGAAGGGCAAGTTCACCAGCTTCTCCGATTACCTCGGCAAGATCGACGTCACCGCATGCAACAAGAAGGTCACCGAGTCGCTCATCAAGGCCGGTGCGTTCGACTCGTTGAGTCATCCGCGCAAGGGGCTCTTCCTCGTCCACGGCGACGCGGTGGAATCCGTCATCGGCACCAAGAAGGCCGAGGCGATCGGACAGTTCGACCTCTTCGGCGACGCCGGTGGGGCCGACGACACGATGTCCGAGGTCTTCGCCGTCAAGGTGCCCGACGAGGAATGGGATTCCAAGCACAAACTGGCGCTGGAACGGGAGATGCTGGGGCTCTACGTCTCCGATCACCCGCTGGCCGGGGTGGCGCACGCCATCGCGGCCCAGACCGACACATCGATCACCGCGCTCCTCGAGGGCACGGTCGGTGATGGTGCGCAGATCACCATCGGCGGCATCATCTCGTCGGTCAACCGTCGCGTGAACAAGAAGGGCGAGCCGTACGCGGTCGTCACCCTCGAAGACATGGTCGGTGGTGTCGAGGTCTACTTCTTCCCACGGTCGTTCCAGGTCTACGGGCTCGACATCGTCGCGGACAACATCGTGCTGATCAAAGCGCGGGTCAACAGACGCGACGACAGCACGATGATCAGCGCCAACGATCTCGCGGTACCCGACCTGGCGGTGGTGGGAACGGCGAAACCGGTGTCGCTCACGCTCAGTGCACGGACATGCACCCCCGACCGGGTGCAGGCGCTCAAGCAGGTCCTCACGCGACACCCCGGTACCGCGGATGTGCACGTCACGCTCGTCAGTGAGCAGCGGTCGACGATCCTGCGGCTCACGGAGACGTTGCGCGTCAGCCCGAGTTCCGCGCTGATGGGCGATCTCAAGGCGCTGCTCGGACCGAGTTGTCTGGGCTGACGGGCCGCGTGAAAGTGCACATCCGAACCAGAGTTTTCGGTGCCCCGAACAATTTAGTTCCAACTGCGTTACACTTGGGTCAGTGGCAACGAACATCCGCCATCTCCGCCTGACCGAGGAGTGACCCATGACCTCAGCGAACATCTCCGCGCTGGTCGAGGTGCGTCCGGCCCGGTCGCGGATATCGGCACGGTCGGTGGAGATCGCCGGCACCAGGTGGCCGCTCTACAAGCTGCACGCCCTGCTGGCCGCCGTCGTCGTCGGGGTGCTCGCCCTCGCGATCACCGGTTCGGTCCAGGCCATCGCCTGGGCCTCGGCAATTGCGCTGCTCACCGTGTGGTGGACCGAGCGCTTCTGGCAATCACGCCGGCACCGCTAGCCGCCGACAGCAACCGCATTCCCGTTGACAGCAACCGGAAATCCCGCGACAGCAACCGCATTCCCGCCGATAGAAGCCGGATTCGCGACGAGAACCCGTTCAGCCGGGGATGGCCGCAGCCGCACCCCGATCGAATCCGCCCGGTATCTCATAGATACGGCCATCGAAGCCGGCCCGGTAGAGATGTCCCGCCGAGAATCCGCGGATGCCACGGCCGTACGACACCACGATGGACGATGCGATGCCGGATCCGAGGACGCAGTAGCGTCCCGGCGAGGTGATCCGGACGATCTGTCCGGCCCCGCCGAACGCCACCACCGGACGCCCCCGGGAATCAAGTGTCAGGCCGGCCGGACCCGCCATCGTGTTCGCGCCGAGGTCCAACAGGCTCTGTATCACCCGCGGGTTGGCCGTGGAGATGCGGCTGACGCCCGGATTGACCCAGGTACGGGAAACATACAGCCAATGGTCGTCGCGTCCGAGAACCGCGCCGTTGGCGCTCGGCACCGTTCCCCAGGCCGCCTGTACGGCGCCGCCAGGGTGGACGCGGCCGACGAGATTGCCGAAATCGTTGGTGGCGTAAACCGTTCCGTTTGCGCCGACATCAATGCCGTCGGCGGCCGATAGCCCCCGTACCCACGGACGGATCGACAGGTTGCCGACATTCATACGCGCGATGCCGCCGGGTCGCAGTGCGTCCCCGACGAAGACGCGCGGATCGGAACCATAGCCGACCAGCAACGCGCCGTCGGGTGCCCAGGCCAGTGCGTCGGCGCCTCCGTCGGGGACATGAGCGATCGGGACCGCCGGTGCGCCGGGCGCGGAGAGACGGAATACTCGGCCGGAGACCAGGTCTGTCGTGTAAAGCCGTCCGCCGGCATCGACGGTGAGACCTTTGAGTGCGGCGCCCGGCACGGTACCGACCAGTCGTGGCGCCTGACCGGCTCCGGCGCAGATCGGCGCGGCCGAGGCCGGGACCGCGGACACCGCGGTGAGCAGGCCCGCCGAGAGTGCCACCACCGATGCCGCCACGACCAGGCGTCGACGATGGGTCCTCGCGCCGGGGTGTACCCGTGAGTTGACGGCATCATCGAAGCGGCTCCGTCGGAACATGTCAGCCTCTCAGTGATCTCGGGGACGTCCGCCCACACAAGGTTCCGGTGGACGGCTGATTCGTCGACCTCCGTGGAGTGTGTGCACACCGTGGTGCCGTCGAGCGAACCAGGATTCCCTCCGAGGACCCGGACTGCCCGACGAGGGCGCCGCTCAGCTCGGGACCGCCGCCGTGGCGCCCCGATCGAATCCGCCCGGGATCTCGTAGATCCGTCCGTCGAAGCCCGCCCGGTAGAGATGGCCCGCAGCGAAGCCGCGGTTTCCCCGACCGTAGGACAGCACACTGGATGTGGGGATTCCCGAACCGAGAACGCAGTAGCGTCCCGGTGAGGTGATCCGGACGATCTGGCCGGCCCCGTTGAACGGAACCACCGGCCGCTCCTTGGAATCCAGTGTCAACCCATCCGGGCCTGCGGTGATGTTCCCGCCCAGATCGAGCAGGCTCTGCACCACGCGAGGGTTGGCGGTCGAGATGCGGCTGACGCCCGGATTCACAAAGGTGCGGGACACGTACAGCCACCGGTCGCCCTTTCCGAGGACCGCGCCGTTGGCGCTGGGCAGCGAACCCCAGTCGGCCTGCACTGCGCCGTTGGGATAGGCACGCCCGATCAGGTTGCCGAAATCATTGGTGGCATAGACGATTCCGCTCGCTGCCGTATCCATCCCGTTGGTGGCCGAGAAGCCGCGTACCCAGGGGCGGAGAGCCAGGTTGGCCACGTTCAGACGCGCGATGCCCGCGTGCCGGAGCGAGTCCCCGACAACGACGCGGGGATCGGCGCCGTAGCCGACGAGCAATGCGCCGTCCCGAGCCCACGCCAGTGCGCCGGCGCCGCCTTCGGGGACGCGCGCGATCGGCACCGGCCGTGCGCCCGGCGCCGACAGCCGGAAGACCCTTCCCGAGACCAGATCGGTCGTATAGAGCCGGCCACCGGCGTCGACGGTCAATCCTTCGAGTGCTGCCCCGGGGACCGAGCCGACGAGGCGCGGCGCCTGCCCGGCGCCCGCGCACACCGGCGCCGCCGAGGCCGGGGCCGCCGACAGCGCGGTGAACAGCCCGGCGGCGAGTGTGATCACCGAGGAGGTGGCGATCAGTCGTCGTCGCGCGGTGCGTCGCCCTGATCTCGGGGGCGCTGCCGGCGCAGTGTCGTCGGCGCAATCGGACGATGTGGAGCGTCGGAACATCTCGGCCTCCCGAGGTTGGACGCCGCCCGCCGGTCGATCACGCGCAATCTCGGGGACGACTGGTTCGTTGACCTCTGTGGAGTGTATGCCCGCGGTGGGTCCCCGTCGACCATTTCCGATCTGCCTGCGCTGGACCTCCCGATGCGCCATCATCGCGCCGGGTGAGAGCATGGAGGGCGTGAGTACGCAGGAGGCACCGGTTCATCAGCACGGCCCGACGTTGACCGCGGACGCCATCACGGCGTCGGTCGCGCGGATCGCCGAGGCTGTCGCCCGCACGCCACTCGAGGAATCACCGCGGATCTCGGCAGACGCCGGGGCCCGGGTCTTCCTCAAGCGTGAGGACCTGCAGACGGTGCGCTCGTACAAGATTCGCGGCGCCTACAACGTGATGGCCCAACTCTCCGAGCAGGAACTCGCCCGCGGCGTGGTCGCGGCGAGTGCCGGCAATCACGCACAGGGTGTCGCCTATGCGTGCCGGTCCATGAAGGTGCCCGGACGGATCTACGTGCCGACCACCACTCCGAAGCAGAAGCGTGACCGAATCCGTTGGCACGGTGGAGACTTCGTCGATCTGATCGCCGTCGGCGAGACCTACGACGCGGCGGCGGCCGCGGCGCAGTCGGACGTCATGCGCACCGGTGCGTCCTGGATCCACGCGTTCGACGATCCACGTACCGCCGCGGGGCAGGGGACCATCGCCTACGAGATCGTCGAGCAACTCGGGACGGTGCCCGACGTGGTGGTCGCGCCCGTCGGTGGCGGTGGCTGTCTCGCCGGGATCGCGACCTATTTCCGGTCGCTCAGCGACGACGTCGCGATCGTGGGGGTGGAGCCGACCGGCGCCGTCTCGCTGACCGCGGCGCTGGCGGCCGGTGGTCCCGTCACCCTCGACACCATCGATCCTTTCGTCGACGGCGCGGCGGTCAAGCGCATCGGCAGCATCGGCCACCGGGTGATGGCGGATCTCGACGCGACCATCACCGAGCACCCGAGCCTGCCCGGCATCGCGCCGAAACCACAGGTCGGCGTGCTCGAGGACGGTGTCCGGTACCGACCCCGCCCGGGCGCAACGCACATCACGCACGTCGACGAGGGGGCCATCTGCTCGACCATGCTCGCGCTGTATCAGAACGAGGGCATCATCGCCGAGCCTGCCGGTGCACTTGCCGTGACCGGACTGTCCGCTCTGGAACTGCCCGCCGACGCCACCGTGGTGTGCCTGATCTCCGGCGGCAACAACGACGTGTCCCGGTACGGCGAGATCATCGAACGTTCACTCGTCCACAAGGGGCTCAAGCACTACTTCCTGGTGGATTTCCCGCAGGAGCCCGGGGCGTTGCGGAGGTTCCTCGACGACGTGCTCGGCCCCGACGACGACATCACGCTGTTCGAGTACGTCAAGCGGAACAACCGGGAGACCGGGGCCGCGCTGGTCGGTGTGGAGCTCGGTGAACCCGAGGGTCTCGTCGGTCTGATGGACCGGATGGCGCACTCACGGCTGCATTGCGAGCGACTCGAACCCGGTACCCCGGCCTACGATTACCTGACCTGACCTGACCTGACCTGACCTGACCGGTCACCGGAGCCGGCCGATCACCACGTTGTGCCCACTGCTGCGCAGCACTCCGTCCGCGATCGTGGGTTCCTCCCACCAGAGCTCGGGCGTCACGTCGACCGGTACGGTCGTCTCGGTTCCATTCAGGACGCAGACCACGCACCATCCGCCGCGGAACATCGCAAACCAGCCCGTTGTTTCATCGAATGATGTTGTGACCGAGGAGAAATCGCCGTGACGGAGATCCTCTTCGCGCTTGCGCAGTCCGATCAGCTCGCGGTAGAAGTCGAACATCCGACGATGGGCCGGCCGGTCCAGCTCGGACCAGTCGAGCTTCGACGACCGGAACGTCTCCGGGTCCTGGGGATCCGGGATCTCCGCAGTGTCCCAGCCGTGGTCGGCGAACTCCGCGCGCCTGCCGTCCGCCGTCGCTCGACCGAGCTCCGGCTCGGGGTGTGAGGTGAAGAATGCGAACGGCGTCCGGGCCGCCCACTCCTCGCCCATGAACAACATCGGGGTGAATGGCGAGAGCAACACGAGTGCCGCCTTGATGGCGAGCCGGCCGCCGGTGAGATAGGCCGACGGCCGGTCGCCGACGGCCCGATTGCCGATCTGGTCGTGATTGCACGTGTAGGCCACCAGCGCCTCCGCGGCGACCAGATCGGTCGGTATCGGACGACCATGATGGCGTCGGCGGAACGAGGAATAGGTGCCGTCGTGGAAGAACCCGCCCCGCAGCACCTTCGACAGTGCCTCGAGGCTGCCGAAATCGGCGTAGTAACCCTGCCGCTCACCGGACACCGCGGTGTGGATCGCGTGGTGGACGTCGTCGTCCCACTGCGCGCCGAGTCCGTAGCCGCCGAGTTCGCGGGGCAAGATCAGTCGCGGATCGTTGAGGTCGCTCTCCGCGATCAGTGTCAGTGGCCGGCGGAGTTCGACGGCGAGCGCATCGGTCGCGATGGCCAGTTCCTCGAGCAGATGGACAGCCCGGTGATCGATCAGCGCGTGGACGGCGTCGAGACGTAACCCGTCGACGTGGAAGTCGCGCAGCCAGCGCAGCGCGTTGGCGATGATGTAGGTACGGACCTCGTCCGAATTCGGCTCCGACAGGTTCAGCGCGGAGCCCCAGCTGTTGGTTCCCTCGGTGAGGTACGGGCCGAACCGGGGGAGATGGTTGCCCGACGGCCCGAGATGGTTGTATACGACGTCGAGCACCACGCCGAGACCGCGCCGGTGACATGCGTCGACGAATCGGGCGAAGCCGTCCGGGCCGCCGTAGGGTTCGTGCACCGCGTACCACGCGACACCGTCGTAGCCCCAGCCGTGGGTCCCGTTGAACGCGTTGACCGGCATGACCTCGACGACGTCGACACCGAGGCTCACCAGGTGGTCGAGCTGCCCGATCGCGGCATCGAATGTGCCTTCGGCGGTGAAGGTTCCGACGTGCAGCTCGTAGAGCACGGACCCGCGGACGTCGATGCCGGGCCAGTCGTCGTCGGACCACGACGACTCGTCGAGACGATGCAGCGCCGAGCTGCCGTGGACGCCGTCGGGCAGTCGGACCGAACGCGGATCGGGGACCGGCTCGTCGTCGTCGACGACAAAGCGATACCGCAGTTCCGCCAGATCCGCCGTGTGGCCTTCGACCGCCGGAACCCACCACTGCGCCGCGTCGTGCCCCGCTGCCGTCGGGTCTCGGCGCATCGGGAACTCGACCTGGCCATCGCCGGCGTCGGCGAGCATCACGACGCTGTGTGCACGCGGGGCCCAGACCCGGATGTCGACCACCGTGGGCGGCGGGACGAAAGGCCGCGCCGGGATCGGAAAGCTCGATATGTCCTCACGTTGGTCGGTCGTCCCAGTTATGGTGTCGGGAGCTTTCGACTTATCGGTCACGAAACACAAGGTATGTCGCCGCTGTGACAGGCGCAGATGTCGGTAGTGTGACCCGTGACACAGACGGATTGGAGATATCAGATATATTTACCAGCGGGGGTCGGCCCACCAGGGGGCCCGCATCGACATGGTGTGCGGGATGGTGGCCGCGTCGGCCGCTCGATCGACACATCTGACTGAACCCGGCGACGGGGGCAGCCGACACGCGAGGGTAGGGGATTGAGTACTGACGCGGTGACCTCGAACGGGGAGGCAACACATGCGGGCTCGGGTGGAGTGCGCCGGTGGTTCCGCGACCACGTCATGGCCTCGTTCGACACCTTCGGTCGGCAGATGGGCATGTTCGTCGAGGTCTTCAGGGTCCTCATCGTCGACATCGTCAAGCGCCGGTTCCCATTCGGTGAGTTCATCCGCCAATGCGCGTTCATGTCGAGCACCTCGGTGTTTCCGACGCTGCTGGTCGCGATCCCGATCGGGGTGATCGTCTCGATCCAGGTGTCCAACATCGCCGGTCAGATCGGCGCGACCTCGTTCTCAGGCGCGGCGACCGGCCTGGGGGTGATCCGGCAGGGCGCGCCACTGGTGACGTCGCTGCTGCTGGCCGGCGCGGTCGGCTCGGCCATCGCCGCCGACCTCGGCTCACGAACCATCCGCGACGAGATAGACGCGATGAAGGTGATGGGGGTCAACCCGATCCAGCGCCTGATCTCCCCGCGCCTGCTGGCCACCATGGTGGTGAGCTTCCTGCTGTGCGGCTTCGTCTGCTTCGTCGGGTTCATCACCGGATACGTCTTCAACGTCTACTTCCAGGGCGGTACGCCCGGTAGCTACACCGGCACATTCGCGTCCTTCGCATCCACCTCCGACCTCGCCTTCGCGATCATCAAGGCGGTGATCTTCGGTGCCATCGTCGCGGTGGTCGCCTGTGATCGCGGACTGACCACCAAGGGCGGTCCGGCTGGTGTGGCCAACTCGGTCAACGCCGCGGTGGTCAACTCCGTGCTGCTGTTGTTCACCGTGAATGTCGCCTTGACCCAGCTGTTCGCCATCCTCGTTCCGGCGAAGGTGGTGTGAGATGACCGCATCACGGTATGTGCCCCCCGCGCTCCGGCCGCTCGAGGCGGCCAAGGCGATCTACCGGGGCCCACGCGGAATGCTCGCCGCGATGGGCCACCTCATCACCTTCCTGGTCAAGTCGATCGGCGCGGTCCCGATCGCCTTCACCCACTACCGCAAAGAGGTCTGGCGCCTGCTGTCGGATGTCGCCTGGGGCAATGGTGCGATCGTCGTCGGCGGCGGCACGGTCGGCGTGATGGTGATCCTCGGCGTCATGGGCGGGGCCACCGTGGGCATCGAGGGATACACCGCCCTCAACCTGCTCGGCATGTCTCCGGTCACCGGCGGCCTGTCGGCCTTCGCCACCACCCGTGAGATCGCGCCACTGCTTGCGGCCACCGCGTTCACCGCCCAGTCGGGATGCCGATTCACCGCGCAGCTCGGATCGATGCGGATCAGCGAGGAGATCGACGCGCTCGAATCCATCGCCATCCGCCCGCTGCCCTACCTCGTCACCACCCGGATGTCGGCGGCCGTTCTGGCGATCGTGCCGCTGTATGCGGTGTCGCTGGCCGCGAACTACCTGGCCTGCCAGGTCATGTTCCAGTTGCAGAGCGGCCAGGGCGCCGGTACCTATACCTACTACTTCAACCAGTTCCTGGTCTCCACCGACATGGTCGCCTCGTTCGTCAAGGTGGTCGTCTTCGTCCTGCTGACCACGTTCATCCAGTGCTATTACGGCTATTTCGCCTCCGGGGGTCCTGAAGGTGTGGGGGTGGCCGCCGGCCACGCGATCCGCATGGCGATCATCGTCATCGTTTTCGCCAACCTGGTCCTGACACTCGTGTTCTGGGGTACCTCGCCCGGAATAAAGATCTCGGGTTAGGGGGAGCATTCGATGGACATCGCCACCGACGGCCGCAATCCCTCGCTGCTGCAGTACGTACTGCGCGGACTCGCGTTCCTCGTCGCCCTCGTCATCTTGTTCGTCCTGCTCTTCCTGCGGTATCAGGGCACTTTCACCTCGACGGTCCCGGTCACCGCCAAACTGACCGACGTGGGCGACGGGTTGCTCACCGACGCCGATGTCCGTTACAACGGACTGATCGTCGGGGCGGTGAAGTCCATCGATCTCAGCGGCGACGTCGGGCCGGGCAACCTCCAGTACAAGAACGTCGGCATCGACATCGATCCCGACCAGGCGACGGGCATCCCCAGCAACGTCACCGCACGGACGGTGCCGTCGAACCTGTTCGGCGTCAACTCCGTCGAACTGGTCGCGCCCGGACAGCCGAGCGGCCAGGGTCTGTCCTCGGACGCCACGATCCCGGCCGACGAGACCCTGCCGACGATCCGGTTGCAGGATGCGCAGAACGAACTGCGGACCCTGCTGCAGGCCGTACCGCCGGAGGATCTCGCCTCGGTCCTCGGGACCATCTCGGATGCGCTGAAGGGCGGCGGTGCGGTGTTCGGCGCCTTCGTCCCGCTGCTGGACAACTACTGGCGCACCATCAACGCCCAGTTCCCGCCGGGTGCGCCGTCGGGTTTCGACAACTTCAACAACGCCGTCAAGGGACTCTCCCAGTCGACGCCGCAGTTGCTGGACACCTTGGGCCGCAGTGTGATCCCGGCGATGACCATCGCCGAGAAACAGCAGGATCTCACCGCCCTCCTGTCCGCCGGCGAGGGCGTCCTGGACGAGACGCAGGCGCTCTTCGCGGCCAACGGTGATCGGGGCAAGCGGGTGGTGCGTGATCTCAACACGATGGTCGGTGCCGCCGTGCTGGAGCCGGACGCGTTGCCGCAGTCGCTGTCGGCGCTGAACAATCTCGCGGCCAAGGCGCTGACCGTGTTCACCGGTGTCAACGGTCATGCGCAGCTCAACATCGGTGTGAGCTTCGGTGCGTATCAGCGGTACACACGACAGAACTGCCCTGTCTACAACGGTGGCCCCTACGGCCAGACGCGCGCCCCGGGGTGTGTGGGCCCGGGCACCGGCACTGGGCCGACGAGTTCCGGTCCGTTGATGATCTATCCTTCGGACGGCATGCGCCGCAACGCGTCCGCCGCAGGATCGGTGACCACCTCGTCGGACGACAAGACCCTCGGCACGGCGCTCAAGCGCAAGCCGGGTGCCGCGGACACATTGATGCTCGGGCCGCTGGTCCAGTCGAGCTCGATCAGGCCGGGGAACCCGGACGGACAGCAGGGAGGCGGTCGATGAGCCACGGGCAGTCCAGCATCCGCAAACCACTGATCGGCTTCACGGTGTTCGCGATCGTCGCGATGCTCCTGACGTACATCATCTGGTCCACCCTGGAGCGGTCGCTGCCGGGGAACACGAACTCCTTCACCACCTATTTCAACGATGCCTCCGGGCTCGCGACCGGCGACGACGTCCGGATGGCCGGCGTGCGGGTGGGCCGGGTCCACGACATCTCCCTCGACGACGGTCGTGCCCGGGTCACCTTCGACGTCCAGACCGATCAGCCCATGTTCACCAACACCCAGGCGGCGATCCGCTATCAGAACCTCATCGGTCAGCGGTACCTGTCTCTCACGTTGGTGAAGGGAGCCGACAGCGCGCCGCTGACGGCCGGGTCATCTCTCCGACAGCCGTCCGAGGACTCGTTCGACGTGACCCGACTGCTCGCCGGATTCCAGCCGGTGTTCGAGACCCTGAAACCCGAACAGGTGAATGCACTGTCGGAGGGCCTGATCCAGGCCTTCCAGGGCAACAAGGTGTCGCTGAGCTACACCGTCGCCGAGGTGGGGCAGCTCGCCTCGGACATGGCCGATCGCGATGTCGTGATCGGGTCGATCATCAACAACCTGAGCGCGGTCATGCGTGACCTGGCCAAGCAGGGCGGCCAGGTCGGCACGGTGATCGACAGCATCTCGGGGCTGATCGAGAATCTCAACGCCAACTCGGCCGCCTTCGGTAAGTCGGTGTCCCAGATCGGGCAGACCGCAAGCGGATTCGCGGACGTGCTCGGCCAGAGTCGCAGCTCGCTGTCGGCCGCGGCGACCGACGCGCGAGCGGCTACCTCCACCCTCATCGCCAACGGCGCCAAGCTCGACCGGATGGCGGGCCAGCTGCCGATCTTCCTCGGTCACTTCCCGCTGGTCCTCGGTCAGGGCGACTACCTGAACATCTACGCCTGCGACCTCGACATCGCGATCGGAGACGTGCTCTTGCCGCCCGGCATCATCAACAAGATCGGTGGCACCAAGCATTCGGAGGTGTGTCGATGAACAGGTGGCGCAGACACTTCGACGGCCACCGGCGCTTCTGGTACGGGCTGGCCGGCGCCGTGGTGATCGTGCTGCTGGTGCTGGGCGTCACCAGTCTCGCGCAGGCGCACCTCGGAAAGAAGACCTACACCGGTGAGTTCGCCCAGGCGGGTGGTATCCGACCCGGGGACAAGGTCCGGGTGGCCGGCATCGACAAGGGCGAGGTGAGCTCGACCGAACTCGACGGGAACCACGTGACCGTCACGATGAAGGTCGATGGCGACGTGAACGTCACATCGAACGGTTCTGCCGAGATCAAGATGTCCACGCTGCTCGGGCAGCGATATGTCGATGTGTCGCTGGGGGATTCGCCCACCCAGGCCGCCGACGGGCGGATCGCGCAGACGAGCGTCCCCTACGATCTGCAGAAGACCATCGAACAAGGCACCCCGATCATCGCCGGGATCGACGACGAGAGCTTCGCCGACAGCCTGCGTACCCTCAACCGGCAGCTCGCCGGTGCTCCTGCGGTGACCAAGCCGACGCTCGACTCGCTGACGGCGATGTCGAAGGTGATAACCAACCGCCGGGATCAGATCAATCAACTCGTCAGCGACACGAAGTCGGTGACGGGGATCGTCGACGACAGTCAGACACAGTTGTCGATCATCGTGGGCCAGGGTCGTCAGCTCGCCGAGAAGATCACCGCGCGTGAGGCCTTGGTGACGAGGATGCTCGACGGGATCGCCCAGCTCACCGAGCAGGCGCGAGCAGTGGCCCGTGAGAACGGCGACCAGTTCGCGCCGATCATGGCAAACCTCAACACGATGTCACAGGGACTGGAGAAGAATCGCGCCAACCTGCGCAAGCTGCTCGAGGTGCTCCCGGTCACCGCGCGACTCACCAACAACATCATCGGCGACGGTCCGTACGCGAATGGCTATCTTCCCTGGGGGATCTTCCCGGACAACTGGCTGTGTCTGGCAAGGGTGGTGGACGGATGCTGATCTCCGCACGTGGAGTCTCCGGCCTGCGCCGACCGTTGTCGATGGTCGCCCTGGCGCTCCTGGTGGTGCTGGGCCTGTCCGGCTGTTCGCTCATCCCGGCGAAGTGGACCGCGGCGTTCGGCTCGGCCATTCAGGTCACCGCATACTTCGATGACGTGGCCGGCCTCTATACGAGCAACGACGTCTCGGTGCTCGGGATGCCGGTCGGCCAGGTGACCGGTGTGCAGCAGCAGGGCAACCGGGTGAAGGTGACCTTCACCGTCGACAAGGATGTCCCGGTGCCCGCCAACGCGACCGCGGCCATCGTCAACACGTCCATCGTGACAACCCGGCACATCGAGCTGTCCCCGGCCTACTCCGAGGGTGACAAGCTCACCGACGGCTCGGTGATCCAGCAGACGAAGAGCCCGGTCTCGACCGGCGAACTGTTCGACTCGATCGACGGGCTGGTCAAGTCGCTGTCGGGTGATCAGCCCGGTGAGGGACCGGTCGCCGACCTGGTCGACATCACCTCCGGCATCACCAGTGGCAACGGCGAACGGATGCGTGAGGCGTTCAACCAACTCAGCAAGGCCTCGGAGGTGGCATCCGGAAACGGTGGTGCGCTGATGGAGATCATCAAGACCGTGCAGGGACTGACCTCCACGCTGGTGTCCAACTATCCGAAGATGACCGCGTTCTCCAACTCCATCAACGACGTCGCGCAGATGCTCCGCACGCAGGCGCCGGGTCTGCAGGCGACGCTGGGCGACCTGAACGTCGCGTTGCAGAACACCACCGCGTTCCTGCGGAACAATGCGGGAGCGATCGGGTCGTCGACCGGCCGCCTCGCCGCGCTGGCCGAGAACCTCAGTGACTTCTCTCGGCAGGTGGTGGAGACGATCGACCTGGGACCATTACTGTTCCAGAACCTCAGCAACTCGGTCTCGGCCGAGCAGGGGGCCTGGCGCGCACAGGTGCTGCTCGACAAGTCGTTGATCGACACCGAGGCGTTGTCGACCTTCTGCCAGGCCATCAACCTCCAGAAGAACGGATGCCGCACTGGCCAGCTCAAGGATTTCGGGCCGGACCTCGGTGTGTTCTCGGCGATGTTGGAGCTGACGAAATGACCCGAGATGGCATCGGACCCTTCCGAGTCCAGCGCGCCGATGGCCGCGGCCGACGGGCCTCGCGGGGAGCCCTGATGATGCTGCTCGTGGCCGCGGTCGTGTCGATGTCGGGCTGCGGCGTGGTACCAGGCCTCACCGTCGAACAGATCCCGTTGCCCGCTCCCGGCGGCATCGGAGACTCGATTCGTTTGACCGCGAAGTTCGACAATGCGCTCAACCTGCCGACGCGCGCGAAGGTCAAGCTCTACGGAACCGACGTGGGGCAGGTCACCGACATAGTCGCGCAGGACTACTCGGCGGTGGTCACCATGAACGTCAGCAAGGAGTCCAAGCTGCCGACCGGTACCGGTGCCGAACTGCGGCAGGCGACTCCGCTCGGCGACGTGTTCGTCGCACTCCTGCCCCCGAAGGGCGCGCCGTCGGGGTATCTCGGCGACGGCGACAACCTCGACGGGCCGACTTCCGCCGCCGCGACCGTCGAGGATCTACTCGTGAGCACCTCGGGTCTGGTCGACAGCGGATCCCTGAGCTCACTGCAGGGGATCCTGACGGAGTTGAGCAGCGCGGTGTCGGCGCATCCGGATGAGCTGTCCGGTTCGATCGAGGGCCTCACCACTGCGATCACCAAGTTCAACAAGAACTCCACCGAGGTCGACGAGTCGATGCGGAACATGCAGGTGTTGACCGGTCAGCTCGCCGACGGACGAGCCCAGATCATGGCGTCGATCAACAAACTCGCACCCGCGGTCAACGCGGTGAACGGCCAGATCGGTCAGATCCTGACGACCCTGGACAAGACCAACCGGGTGACCGCGGCGACCAACGACTTCCTGAACTCCGACCAGGACAATCTCGTCGAGCTCATCGGACACCTGTCGACCGCGCTGAAGGGTCTGCGCGGCGCCGCGAGCGTCCTCGGTCCGCTCTCGGACAATCTGGCCACGCTGACTCCCAAGTGGGTCAAGTCGACGCCCGGTAGTGCCGCGGCACTGTCGGCGAAGGTCTACTACCTCAATCCCGGCGCAGGGTTCGACTCGGCGAGTCGCCTGCCCGAGTTGCAGGACGTGGACGAGGGCTCGAGAGCGTTGCAGCAGACGTTGACCCGACTGCTGGCGCGCCTCACCGGAACGCGGGGGTGCTGCGGATGAGAGTCGTGTCCGGACCGTTCACATGGGTGCGCGGGCACTCGGTTCTCGTCGGGAACATCGGGCTGATCCTGGTGATGCTCGTCGGGCTGGCGTACCTGTCGTTCGGCACGCTCCGCTGGGATCCGTTCAAGGGCACGTATGAGATGACCGTGCACTTCACGAGTTCCGGTGGACTCCAGGACACCTCCGGCGTCATGCTGCGTGGCGCCCGGGTCGGTGAGGTGGAGTCGATCCGTGTGCAGCCGAAACAGGTCGACGTGACGGTCAAGATCAGCGACGACGTCAAGATCAACCGCAACGCGGTCGTCGCCGCGCTCGGTCTCTCGGCGGCGGGTGAACAGTACGTCGACTTCGAACCGGCCACCGCCGACGGTCCGTATTTCGCCGACGGCGACGTCATCCAGGTGAACCAGACCCGGGTGACGGCACCGTTCCCCGAGACGCTGGAGGCGTCCCTCAACGTCGTGGAGCAGATCGATCCGGTCAAGCTGCGGTCGGCGGTCGACAACCTCGAGGTGGCACTCGGCTCGGACGGCTCCGACGACAACGACCTGCGCGCACTGTTCGTCTCGGGCGGCACCATCTTCGCGGATCTGGCACTCGTCCTGCCGCAGACGAAGAAGCTGATCTCCGACACCGGCACGATCCTGAAGACCACCGCGAACATCCAGCCGGATCTGGGGACCACGGTCTCCTCGTTGAGCACCATCGTGAACGCGGCGGTGGCGTCCGACAAGGAGATCCGCACCCTGCTCGATCGAGGGCCGTCGCAACTGACGAGTCTGACCGGCTCCCTGAACCAGATCCGGGACCCGGTGTCCGACGTGCTCCAGCAATTCGTGGACGTGGCGCGGCAGGGTGCGCTGCGGGCACCCGCGATCGCGAATCTACTCCCGTCGATCCGCGACGCCGGGGTCAAGAGCCTCTCGATGTTCCACGGTGGCGCGTGGTGGGCGTTCGGCTCGATCTTCCCTCGTCCGAGTTGCAACTACGCCGTCACCCCGGTGCGACCGACGAAGATCTTGGAACTGACCGTGCCCACCAATCTGTACTGTGTGACCGAAGACCCGCGGCAACAGGTTCGCGGATCGGCGAACGCACCTCGACCCCCGGGCGACGACACCGCCGGTCCGCCGCCCGGCTATGACCCGAATGCGCGGACAGTGCCGCTCGACAAGTGATGTGAAGAGAAGGAATGACCAAGCAGGACAACAACTCCGACGGACCGAATGATGACTCGACAGAGTTCGGATCACCCCGTCCCGAGGACGCCGCCCACACCGACCCCACGCCGCGGGACGACGCGGATCTCGACGCCGATGGCAAGGTGGCCGACAGCGCCGACGAGCCGGCCGAGCCGGCACCGAAGGCGCCGCGTCCACAGACGAAATCCGCTCGGACCGCGGGCCGACGCTCCGGCACCGCGGCCTCGGTGACCGCGGCCTCGGTGACCACGGCCGCCGACGCGGCCGCCGATCCCGAACGCCCGAAATCGTCTGGCGGACGCGAGATCTCGCTGACCTTCACGACCCGTGGGCTGGTGAAGGTCCTGGCCACGGTCGTTGTGATCGCCGTGGTCGTCGGGGTCGTACTGCTGGGCTGGGGCTACTATCACCAGCGGCAGGAACTCGCCGCCTTCGACGACAGCAAGGCGGCGTCGGAGGAGTTCTCGGTCAAGTTGGTCAGCACGATGAACACCGACAACATCGGGAACATGAAGGAGCTACTCGGCCCCTTGTCCACCGGTGAGTTCCGTCAACATCTGGAGCAGCAGCAGTCCGACGGGACCAAGGCCGTCAAGGATCTGAACGTTAAGGCGACCCCGACCGTGAAGTCGGTGTCGGTCACCAGTTTCGACACCGACTCCGCGAAGACGAGTGTGCTGATGGAGGTCAGTGGTACGAGCACACTGGCGCCGTCGGGCGGCAAGGAACTGATGCTTATCTGGCTGGACCTGCACAAAGAGGACGGCAAGTGGCTGGTCGCCAAGCTCGACGGCGCTCAGGCCGGTATCGGCGCGCCCCAGGGCGAACAGAATCAGTCCGGTCAGCCGGCCGCTCCGGCCACCCCCCAGGCGCCCGCCCCTCAGGCGCCCGCCCCTCAGGCGCCTGCCCCAGCTGGGTGATCAGCACCGCTCGAGGCGCGGTCACCCTGCGCGGGTGAGTATCGCGACAGGTCCGGATGCGAGCAACTGTGCGAGATCCGCGGCGCCGTCCAGGGTTTCGCCGGTCACGGCGTCGGTCCACGCCCCCGGCGGCAGGACCACCGAGGTCGCGGATCGGTCGAACGCGGACATACTGTGGGTGAAGCGCGCGGTCACCACGACGACCCGCGGGTGGTCCTCGCCGGCTCCCCGGACGAAGGCGATCACGTGATCCGCGCGCGGGCCCTCGGCCGCTAGCGGAGCGTAGGTACCTCCCGCGCCGAACGCGGTCGGATGATCGGCACGTGCCCGTAGGGCGACGCGGATCAGTGCGGTCTTGGGATGGTCCGCGGGCTGCGAGTAGTCCACCGGCCGACGGTTGTCGGGATCCACGAGGGAGTCGTCCCACCACTGGGTGCCCTGATAGATGTCCCCGACGCCTGGACCCAGCAGTGCGATCGCCTTGCGTGCCATCGCCTCGGCCTGCCAACTCGTCGAGATCTCGCCGACAAGTGTCCCGATCGCGTCCGCGCCATCACCGGTGGTGATGGCGTCCACCCAGGAGCTGAGAGCGCTCTCGAACTCTTCGTCGACGTCGGTCCAGGTGGTGCGGAGGCCGGCCTCACGGGACGCCTTCTGGGCGTAGGCGCGCAGACGTGTCCGCAGGGTGTCGTCGACGGCTCCGGAGACGGGCCAGACCCCGAAGATGTTCTGGAGCAGAAAGTATCCGGTCAGGTCGTCCGGTGGCGGCGTGGCAGACCAGATCCGGCGGACCAGCAGAGACCACCGCTCCGGCACCTGGGCGAGCAGGGCGATGCGGGCCCGCACGTCTTCGCCGCGTTTGGTGTCGTGCGTCGACGTCGCGGTCATCGCCCACGGCCAGTCACGTGCCCGCCGGGCATTGCGGGTATGGAACTCTCGCAGCGACATCGCCGGGTTGGCCGGGTCGCCCCCGACCTCCTGAGCGGAAACGAGTCGGGCCGTGCGATAGAACAGGCTGTCTTCGACACTCTTGGCGGTCACCGCGCCGCAG
Organism: Gordonia sp. DT218; assembly: GCF_049847105.1. NCBI lineage: Bacteria > Bacillati > Actinomycetota > Actinomycetes > Mycobacteriales > Gordoniaceae > Gordonia > Gordonia sp. DT218. The sequence goes on from NZ_JBNCNS010000002.1 coordinate 953,995, forward strand.
GTCTGGGCGAGCCGAGACGTGGCCGCCCCGGGGCTAGCGGTGGATTGGACGACGAATTCGAGTGCGGACGTGAGAGCTGGTGCACGACGGGCAATCTGGGCTGCGGTGTCGACGAGCCGGGGCCGCAGGGACGGGTAGTCGGCGCGGTAGACACCGATCTCGGCGATCAATTCGGCCGTCGCCTCGGCTATCGCGTCGACGTCGGCGGACGGATCCGAGTGGGTGATCGCCCGGACCAGCCGTCGGTGCTCGGTCGGGAACATCTGACCGACGGTGAACAGTTTGCGTTCTCGTTCGGTCGCTTGCAGCCACGCCGAATCCCCGGTCGTGGCCGTGATGTTCTCGTGGACCTCGTCGAGCTCGATGATCCCGGTCGGTGCGGTGAAGACGGCGTCGATCGCGCGCATCTGCTCGTAGCCGGTGGTTCCCTCCACCGGCAGGGTGGGCTCCAGCTCCTCATCCGATGCGAGAATCTTCTCGATGTAGATCAACCGACGATCGCCGACGTCGCCCCGCAGGCGCCGCAGATAGGCCTGTGGATCCCAGAGCCCGTCGGGGTGGTCCACGCGGACGCCGTCGATGAGATCCTCGTCGACGAGGTCGAACAGCCATCGATGGGAGGCCGCATAGACCTCTGGGTCCTCTTGGCGCAGTCCCGCGAGTTCGTTGACGGTGAAGAACCGCCGGTATCCGATCAATCCGCTGTTCCACGGGACCAGCCGGTAGTGCTGACGGTCGTGGACCTCCGACGGCGCGCCGTCGGAGGTGCCGGGAGCCGTGGGGAAGACATGGTCGTAGTAGCGGAGATGTCCGTCGTCGACGGCAAGGGGCGAGAGGTCGCCATCGGCGGCGAGTACCGGGAGCGCGATCTTGCCGTCGGTGCCGTTGTCGGTGGAGAAGTCGACGTCGAACCACGTCGCATAGCGCGACCCCGAACCGTATCGCAGCAGGTCGTTGAACCACGGGTTCTGTACCGGGTCGGCCACGCCGGTGTGGTTCGGCACGATGTCGACGATCACTCCCAGTCCGTGGCCGGTGGCGGCGCGACGCAGTGCCCGCAACCCGTCGATCCCGCCCAGTTCGGTCGAGACCCCGGGTGGGGGCACCCAGTCGTATCCGTGGGTGGACCCCTCGACCGCGCGCCCGATGGGCGACAGATAGAGATGGCTCACGCCCAGATCGGCGATCTGGGGGAGGATGTCGACCACCTCGGCGAAGCCGTGGTCGGGGGTGAGCTGAATCCGGTAGGTGGCGACCGGTTCTTGTCGTCCGCCGATGCGGTGGGTGCCGGCGGACGACATCTGCCGTTCGGTGCTCACGCCGTCTTACGCAGGACCAGGACCGATCGGGCACCGACGGTCACGGTCGTCTCGGCCGCGGCGGTGAGGTCGGTCGCGCCGGTGGCGTGGGTGGTGTCGAGTTCGCCGCTCCACTCGAGGCCCCACGACGGCGGTGGCAGGTGGAAGTCGATGTCGCCGTCGTGCGCGTTGAAGCAGACGAGGAAGCTGTCGTCGACGACCTTCTCGCCGAGTTCGTTCTTCTCCTCGATGCCGTCGCCGTTGAGGAACACCGCCAGGCTCTTGCCGAACCCGCTGTCCCAGTCCTCGGCGGTCATTGCCTGACCGGCCGGCGTCAGCCAGACGATGTCGAGGGCCTGATCGCCCCAGCGAATCGGCTTGCCGGCGAAGAACCTTCGGCGCCGCAGCACAGGGTGGTCGTGGCGCAGCGCGATGGCCCGGCGGGTGAAGTCGAGCAGGTCGGCGTTCTTCTCGGCGAGCGACCAGTCCATCCACGAGAGTTCGGAGTCCTGGCAGTAGACGTTGTTGTTGCCCTGTTGCGTCCGGCCCATCTCGTCACCGTGCGCCAGCATGGGCGTGCCCTGCGAGAGGAACAGGGTGGCCAGGATGTTGCGCTGCTGCTGTGCGCGGAGGGTGAGGATGTCCGGGTCGTCGGTGGGGCCCTCGACGCCGCAGTTCCAGGATCGGTTGTGACTCTCGCCGTCCCGGTTGTCCTCGCCGTTGGTGATATTGTGTTTCTCGTTGTAGGACACGAGATCACGCAACGTGAAGCCGTCGTGGGCGATGACGAAGTTGATGCTGGCCAGGGGGCGGCGGCCGGTTGCCTCGTACAGATCGGACGAACCCGTCAGCCGCGACGCGAACTCTCCGAGGGTGGCCGGTTCGCCTCGCCAGTAGTCCCGGACGGTGTCGCGGTATTTGCCGTTCCATTCGGTCCACAGCGGCGGGAAGTTGCCGACCTGGTAGCCGCCCTCGCCGACATCCCAGGGCTCCGCGATGAGCTTGACCTGGCTCACCACCGGATCCTGTTGCACCAGATCGAAGAACGCCGACAGCCGGTCCACGTCATGCAGCTCACGGGCGAGGGTGGAAGCGAGGTCGAAACGGAAGCCGTCCACATGCATCTCGAGTACCCAGTACCGCAGCGAATCCATGATCAGCTGCAGCGTGTGCGGGTGGCGCCCGTTGAGGCTGTTCCCGGTTCCCGTGTAATCCATGTACATCTCGGGGTTGCCGTCGACGAGCCGGTAGTAGGCCGCGTTGTCGATCCCGCGGAACGATACCGTCGGGCCGAGATGGTTGCCCTCGGCCGTGTGGTTGTAGACCACGTCGAGGATCACCTCGATGTCCGCCTTGTGGAATGCGCGGACCATCGCCTTGAACTCGGTGACCGCGCTTGCCGGCTGATCGGCCTTTGACGCATATTCGACGTGGGGTGCGAGGAACCCGAAGGTGTTGTACCCCCAGTAGTTCCGGAGGCCCTTGTCGTGCAGGACGAAATCCTGCATGAACTGGTGGACCGGCATGAGCTCGATCGCGGTGACCCCCAGTGACTGCAGATGATCGATGATCACGGGGTGACACAGCCCCGCATACGTTCCGCGCAGATGTTCCGGAACATCCGGATGAGTGGCGGTCATCCCCTTCACGTGGGCCTCGTAGATGACCGTCTGGTGATACGGCCGGCGCGGCGATCGGTCGCTCTGCCAGTCGAAATACGGATTGATCACCACGGAGACCATGGAGTGGCCCAGCGAGTCGAGTTGCGGCATGTCGGTCGGCGCGCGGGTGGTGAGGGTCAGCGACGACTCGGTGTCGGCGACCGATTCGGCCGCAGTCTCGGTGTCGTCGGTGTCGGTGTCCGGTGTTCTGGTGGGCCCGGTCGCGGAATCGCCGCGCGGCGCCGTGACGGTGCCGCCGGCCGTCGAGTCGACGTCTGCTTGGGCGGTCCCGTCGTCGGCGGACACCTCCGCCGACTCTTCGTCGACCATGGGGTACGAGAACAGCGACGCATCCCCGTCGAACTCGCCGTGGAACGCCTTCCCATAAGGGTCGAGCAGCAGCTTGCTCGGATCGCAGCGGAGGCCTTGCACGGGATCGTAGGGACCGTGCACCCGGAAGCCGTAGAACTGACCCGGTCCGACGTTGGGGAGGTAGCAGTGCCAGCAGTATCCGTCGACCTCCTCCAGGCGGATCCGACGTTCCGTCCCGGCGTCGTCGACGAGACACAGATCGACCGCGGTCGCGACCTCGGAGAACAACGAAAAGTTGGTCCCCACACCGTCATACGTCGCGCCGAGCGGATACGCGCTGCCCGGCCAGACGATGAAGGGTTCCCGGTCGTCCGGTGGTGCCGCGAAGTCGAACGGATCGGGAACGTTGGTGACCTCCGCGGACTGGGCGGGGGGCGAACCTCCGGCATCGGGGGCCGGTGACTCAGTCACTGCGACCTTCGGCGATTCCATGAGACGACACTAGCCGTCAACGGCCCCGGGTTCATCTCGGAGAGCACGCCTACGATGTGTGACCGTCGACGTCACACAGCGTCAACGGGCGAGGGGGTCAACGGGCGAGGGGGTCAACGGGCGAGGGGGTCAACGGGCGAGGGGGTCACCGGGGCGACTGGCCCGTCCACGGTGCCGCTGCCGCCATCTGTCGGCCCAACTCATCGGTCAGGCTGCGGACAAAGGTCGCGCTGAGATGATGCCAGTCCTTGTAGACGACCACGTTGCCGACGATCGCTGGGCACAACTCCGGATCGCAGACCCCGTTGGAGAGGTCGAGAGCGTGGAACATCGGCCTGGTCGCCGACAACGCCTTCGCCGGGTCCTCGGGAGCCAGCGCTGCGGCCCGTCGAGTCGCGCAACTCGTGGCCGACCCGCCGTCGGCGAGACACGTCGGCGTGTCGATCAGACCCGCGGCGTTGTGTGGCCAGGGCGTATCGCGGATACCGAACACCTGGATGCCCGCGGCGATGAAATCGTCGAAGATCGGCGTGTATGTCGGGGGCACCCAGTCGCCGGGCTCGTAGTCGCGGGGCCGGGTCGAGTTGGTGAAGATAGCGTCCGGCTTGTCCGCGATGACCTTTTTCTGGACTCGCATCACCCAGTCGTGGCACTGCGGATACGGCACGCCGTTCTGTTTGGGGACGAGCTCGGTCGACATCGGACAACCCATCTTGAGGTACGTGGTCACCTTGAAGTGGTTGCGTTGTCCGAGCAGGTTCAGTGCGCTGATCCACATCTCGGCGTGCGATCCGCCGATCAGTGCGATCGTCTTGGTCGCGTTCGGGTCGCCGTACACACCGACGTGGATGTCGGGGTCCTCGAAGCTGCTCATGTAGCCGTCGGTGGAGGTCTCTGGGAAGTCCTTGGTGACCAGCAACGGCGACGGCTGCGGATCCAGTGCGGGCACGGGCAGGCCGTTGAGAAGTGCACGGCCACCGGGATACAGGCTCGGATCGAGGTTCTTGGTGTCCACCACCATGGTCGAGACGTGCCGATCCCAGACCTTGATGCCGACCCCGGTCACCAGGGTTGCGATCACCAGGACCGACGTCAGCGCCGAGGTGTAGGTCAGCCAGCGGGTGCGCCCGTCATGGCGGGCGTGCGCCAGCCGCGACCGGCCGCCACCGCGTAACGGATCCTCGATGTATCGCTTGGTGAGCCAGGCGAGCGTGATCGAGACCGCGAGCAGCCCCACACCCTCGAGCACCGAGGCGTGGTCCTTGCCCCGCCAGGTCAGGTAGAAGATGAGCAGGGGCCAGTGCCAGAGATAGAGGGCGTAGGCGATGGTGCCCAGCCAGACCGGCCACCGGCTGGCCAGCATCCGGTTGACCGGCGGTAGAGCCTGCGGCTCGGAGACGCCCGGCCGCGGACGCTCCAGGGCAGTGGCGCCGGCCCAGATGATCAGGAGTGTCGAGCCCACCGGGATCAGCGCCCACGGCCCCGGATAGGAGTCGACCCCGTCGATCCACCAGCCGCAGGTGACGATCAGGGCGAGGGCCACGACTGCGGCCGCCGTACGGATCCAGCGCGGGACGCGCCAGTTGGGCAACCAGATCGCGAGCAGGCCGCCGGTCAGCGGCTCCCACAGCCGGGAGAGGGTGTCGTAGTAGTTGAACTGCTGGTTGACCCCCATCCGCATGTGGGCCCAGTAGAACGACACGGCGGCGACCGCGAGGATGGCGATACCGACGACCGCCCGGATCACCTGCGGGTTCGCCAACGGCGCGAGGGCCTTCGCGAAGAGCTTGAGCAGTGCGGCGAATGCGAGTGCGACGACCACGGTGACGACAAAGAACTGACCCTGCACCGACATCGACCAGATGTGCTGGAGGGGGCTGTTGGCCGAGCTCGCCGCGAGGTAGTCCTGGGAATTGAACGCCAGATGCCAGTTCTGATAGTACAACGCACTCGCGATCAGCTCGCGGCCGATGCTGACCCAGCGGGTCTCGGGTATCACGATGACGGTGAGCACAGCCACCGCGATCAGCACGGTGAACAGGGCGGGCAGAAGGCGGCGCAGGAGGCGCTTCAGGCGCGGCCACGGATCGATCGTGTCACGGAAGGTGACGTGCGGCGCCTGACTGTGGATCGCGTGGCGCAGCAGCGAACCGATGAAGAAGTACCCCGACAGTGCGAGAAAGACGTCCACGCCGCCCGAGACCCGGCCGAACCAGATGTGGAAGCAGGCGACGAGTGCGATCGCGATACCGCGCAGACCATCGAGGTCGGTGCGATACGCGGGCACGTTTCCGGCCTGCGCCGGCGTCGCCGGCGCGGCTGCGTGGGTCGGGGCTGCCACTACCTGGGTACGTCTTCCTGTCTCGACGTCGCGTTCGGCGAACCGAACCCGACGGCTGGGTGGGTGTGCCAGAGGCGGGTATCGGGAAGCAATCTACATGTCCAAGCTGTGATATCCCGCTTCGGTCCGCTTCGACACGCCTACGGTGACACCCCCGCTGACCTTTACTTTTCTTTACTTTCGGCCGAGGCGGGGGACGCGGACACGGCCAGGGCGCGCAGTCGCGCGCCGTCGAGGATCACGCTCAGGCCGTCGGTGAACTCGGCGGTGAAGTCCCGGTCCGACGGCTCGATCACCTGGAGGCGTTCCATCTGGGCACGTGTCTGCTCCTCGATGGTGAGTCCGATGACCAGCTGACACACCGCGGTCGCGACGGCCCGGGCGTCCCGTTCACTCAGCCCGCCGTCGCGTGCCACCGTGGTCAGGTCGATGGCGATCGACTTCGGCGACAGTCCGCTGGCCCAGCTCGACGACACCACCTCGGCGCTGTCGGGCACCGACAGCAGCGCGGCGCGCATCCCGGTCGCCAGGAATGCCAGCTTCTCATCCCACGGGAGCGACCCCGGCGCAGTGCGCACCTCGCCGAGGATGTCGTCGGACAGGGCGGCGAGCAGCGTCTGCTTGTTGGGGAAATGCCAGTACAGCGCGTTCGGGCGGACACCGAGGTCCGCGGCTAGTCGTCGCATCGAGAGGTCGGCGAGGCTGTGGTCGGTGAGGATGTCCCGAGCCGCTCGCAGGACGTCGGCCCGATTGTTGCTCACCCGCTCAGGGTAATGGGCGCGAGTACCCGACGACGCGCGGCCTGTACAGCGTCCAGGAAGCCTGTACAGTGTCCAGGACGCCGTCAGCCCGAACGACGTCTCTCCCGATCTCGAAGGACATCGCTGTGGACGAGGCCACCATCAGTCGTATCGATGCCGAGCATGTCTGGCATCCCTATGGCGCGATGCCGGCGACGGGGGTCGACCTGTCGCAGCCACCGCCACTGGTGGTGCGGGGCGCGGGGGGTGTCCGGCTCGAGCTGGGAGACGGGCGCAGCGTCGTCGACGGGATGAGCTCGTGGTGGGCGGCGATTCACGGCTACCGCCATCCGGTGCTGGACGACGCGGTGACCCGTCAGCTCGGGATGATGTCACACGTGATGTTCGGCGGTCTGACCCATGAACCCGCCGCCCGACTGGCACAGGTGCTCGCGTCGATCACCCCCGAGCCGCTCCAGAAGGTCTTCTTCTGCGACTCGGGTTCGGTGTCGGTGGAGGTGGCGGTCAAGATGGCGCTGCAGTACTGGCGCAGTCGCGGTCACGGGGAGCGGACCCGACTGCTCACGTGGCGCGGCGGCTACCACGGCGACACCTTCACGCCGATGAGCGTCTGCGATCCCGACGGCGGGATGCACTCGATGTGGCACGACGTCCTCACCGAACAGGTCTTTGTGCCCGCGCCGCCTACGGCGTTCGACGACGACTACGTCGGCATTCTCGAATCCGCGGTCGAACGGCATCGTGACCGGCTGGCGGCCGTCATCGTGGAACCGGTCGTGCAGGGTGCGGGCGGGATGCGGTTCCACGATCCGCGGTACCTGGGCGAACTGCGCCGCATCTGCGACCGTGCCGGCGTCCTGCTGATCTTCGATGAGATCGCGACCGGATTCGGCCGCACCGGGGAACTGTTCGCGGCCGATCATGCGGGGGTGGCCCCGGACATCATGTGTCTCGGCAAGGCGCTGACGGGCGGATACCTGACCCTGGCGGCCACCTTGTGTACGGCTGAGATCGCCGCGGTCATCAGCGCCGGGGAAGCGGGCGGGCTCGCGCACGGGCCGACCTTCATGGCGAATCCGCTGGCGTGTGCCGTGGCGGTCGCCTCGGTCGAACTGTTGCTCGATTCCCCGTGGCGGCAACGGGTGCACGGCATCGAGAGCCGGTTGCGGTCGGGGCTGGCCGACCTCGAGGGTCATGCGGGGATCGTCGATGTCCGGGTGCGCGGGGCCATCGGGGTCGTCCAGCTCGACCGTCCGGTGGACGTCGCCGCCGCCACTGCGGCCGCACTCGACGAGGGAGTGTGGGTCCGTCCGTTCCGGGATCTCATCTACGTGATGCCCCCGTTCGTGTGCACCGACGACGACATCGACACCATCACCCGTGGGTTGCGGGCCGCCGCGAAGGCCTGCCTGTCCACCGATCTCGTCGCGGGCGCCATCCGATGACGACCACCGAATTGCCGGATTCCGCGATCACGCCGGTCGTCGATGCCGACGATGCGCTGGCCTGGCTGGCCGACGAGGCCGCGCGTCTGCGCGCCGCCGGATTGCATCGCGAACCCGTTGTGCGGTCCCCCGATCCGACGATGATCAACCTGGCCTCCAATGACTATCTCGGTCTGTCCGGCCATCCGGCCGTCATCGCCGGTGCCCATGCCGCACTCGACACCTGGGGGGCCGGCTCGACCGCGTCGAGGCTCGTCGTCGGGACCACCGAGCTCCATGTCGAACTCGAGGACGATCTGGCCGACTTCCTCGGTTTTCCTGCTGCGCTGGCCTTCTCGTCGGGTTATCTCGGCAACGTCGGGGCGATCACGGCGTTGGCGGGCCGGGGCGATCTGATCGTCAGCGACACGGGTACGCATGCGTCGCTGATCGACGGATGCCGGTTGTCGCGGGCGCGGGTGGTGGTGACTGATCGTGGTGATCACGCCGCGGTGCGTGCGGCGCTGCGTGAGCGGACCGAACAACGGGCCCTGGTGGTCACCGATTCGGTGTACAGCATCGACGGCGAGCCGGCACCCGTCGGTGAGTTGTATTCGGCGGCTCGCGATCACGGCGCCGCCTTGCTCGTCGACGAGGCGCATGCCCTCGGAGTCCGCGGGCCGGGCGGTCGAGGGCTGGTCGCCGAGCTCGGGCTGTCGGGGGCTCCGGACCTGGTGGTCACCACGGTGCTGTCCAAATCGTTGGGCGCGCAGGGCGGCGTGGTGCTCGGATCGGCGTTGCTGCGTTCCCATCTGATCGACCGGGCTCGGACCTTCATCTTCGACACCGGGCTCAATCCGGCGGCGGTGGGGGCGGCACGTGCCGCCCTCGGACTGCTCCGTTCAGATGCGTCGATGCCGGATCTGCTGCGCACCAACGCGACTCGTCTCGCTGTCGCGATCGGTGCACCCACCCCGGCCGCTGCGGTCATCTCGTTGATCATCGGAGAGCCACAACGGGCGGTGGCCGCCGCCGCGATCTGCCGGGATCGCGGCGTCCTCGTCGGCTGTTTCCGCCCGCCGTCGGTGCCCGCGGGCACCTCGCGACTGCGGCTGACCGTGCGGGCCGATCTCGACGTGCCGGTGATCGATCAGGTCGCCGACGTCGTGAACGACGCGCTGCGAGAAGTCGGGGCCCGAGAGGTGGGTGTGCGATGACCGGACATGTCCTCGCGGTCACCGGCACGTCCACCGACGTCGGCAAGACCATTGTCACGGCAGCGCTGGTCGCGGCCGTCGCGGACGCCGGATTGACTGCGGCCGTGTGCAAACCGGCACAGACCGGGGTCGCGCCCGGCGAGCCCGGCGACCTTGCCGTGATCGACGAGTTGGCCGGTCCGGTCGCTACGGTGGAATGTGCGCGCTTTCCCGATCCGCTCGCCCCGGACACGGCCGCCCGGCGAGCCGGGATGGATCAGCTCGATCCCGATGGGATCTCGGCCGCGGTCGCCGCGTTGTCCGCCGTCCACGACTTCACCCTTGTCGAGGGCGCCGGTGGAATCCTGGTCCGCCTGGCCGACGGACTGACCCTGCTCGATGTCGCGGCGGCCACCGATGCGGGTGTGCTCGTGGTGGTTCCGCCGGGGCTCGGTGCGCTCAACCATGCCGAGCTCACCGTCGGTGCGATCGTCGCCCGCGGCCTGCGTCCGGCAGGCCTCGTGGTGGGCTCGTGGCCCGCCGACCCCGATCTCGCGATGACCTGCAACCGCACCGATCTACCGCGCGTCACCGGGGTACCGATCGTCGGCGTGATCCCGGCGGGCGTGGGGGGCCTCGATCCGGCGGACTTCCGCCGCCGCGCGCCGTCATGGATCGACACCGACTGGCTCCGGCGTGAGAGTGCTCTACCGCCGACAGCAACCTCCTTTTCGCCGACAGCAACCGAATCCTCGCCGACAGCAACCGGATTCGCGCCGAAAGTAACTGATTTTTCCACGGCGGTACCGTCCGCCCACCCCGACAGCCAGTCCACCGAAGGAGTCCACTCGTGACCCAGGCATCCGTTGTATCCGAACAGACGACCGGCGACATCCTCGACGTCGCGCGCGCACAGGTCCTCGACCGCGGGGAGCCGCTGAACCGCGAGCAGGTCCTCGAGGTGCTGCGGCTCCCGGAAGAACGTCTGACCGAACTGCTGCAGCTCGCCCATGATGTCCGGATGCGATGGTGTGGACCCGAGGTCGAGGTGGAGGGGATCATCTCGCTCAAGACCGGGGGCTGTCCCGAGGACTGCCACTTCTGTTCACAGTCCGGTCTTTTCGCGTCGCCTGTGCGCAGCGCGTGGATCGACATCCCGTCTCTGGTGGAGGCTGCCAAGCAGACCGCGAAGACGGGCGCCACCGAGTTCTGCATCGTCGCCGCGGTCCGCGGCCCGGACAAGCGGCTGCTGAGCCAGGTCGCGGCCGGCATCGAGGCGATCCGCAACGAGGTCGACATCCAGATCGCCTGCAGCCTTGGCATGCTGACCCAGGAACAGGTGGATCAGCTCAAGGACATGGGTGTCCATCGGTACAACCACAATCTGGAGACGGCCCGCAGCCACTTCCCGAATGTGGTGACCACCCATACCTGGGAGGAACGCTGGGACACCCTGCGGATGGTCCGCGACGCCGGTATGGAGGTCTGCTGCGGCGGCATCCTCGGCATGGGGGAGAGTCTGGAGCAGCGCGCCGAGTTCGCCGCCGATCTCGCGTCGCTGGAGCCGGACGAGGTGCCGCTCAACTTCCTCAACCCGCGCCCGGGCACCCCGTTCGGCGATCTCGACGTCCTGCCGGCCTCCGAGGCGCTGCGGTCGGTCGCCGCGTTCCGTCTCGCGCTGCCCCGCACCATCCTGCGCTTCGCGGGTGGTCGCGAGATCACGCTGGGCGATCTCGGTGCCCAGCAGGGCATCCTCGGCGGCATCAACGCCGTCATCGTCGGCAATTACCTCACCACGCTGGGCCGACCGGCCGAAGACGATCTCGATCTCCTGTCGGATCTGTCGATGCCGATCAAAGCACTCAACGACAGCATCTAGGCTCGACGACGTGACGTCTCCGAAGACGACGCCGGGGCCCCCGGGCATTCCCGACGCGCTGCATGAGATCCCGGGCCCGATGGCCCAGCCCTGCCGGTTCGGTGTCCACACCGGACTCGAGCTCGAACTGGAGTCGGCCGATGCGGTGCCGCCGGCAGCCCGGATGGGTCTGGAACCACCCCGGTTCTGCGGGCAGTGTGGTCGACGCATGGTGGTGCAGGTACGTCCCGACGGATGGGGTGCCCGGTGCTCCCGGCACGGAACGATCGATTCGACCGAACTGGGCCGGCGGTGACCATCGCCGGGCGTCGGCCCGCCGTCGGGCCGCTGATCGCGGTGGTCGGTTCGGTGGTCCTGCTCGGTTTCGTGGTCGGGATGATCTGGGCGGAGGTGACCCCGGCGATGTCGGGCCGGGTCGTCGATGCCGACTCCGCGCTCATCCCGGCAGGCCAGTTCCCCGAGGAATTCGCGGGCGTCGCAACCTTTGCCCTGCTCCTGTTCGGCTACGGGGTGGTCGCCGTGGCGATCTCATGGTTCACGAGTCGTCGGTGGCGGGGTCCGCTGGGATTCGTCGCCGTCGCGGTGGCGACGGTGATCGGCTCGCTCGTCGCGGCCTGGGTCGGCACGACGGTGGCCGATTGGCGTTTCGACGATCCCAGGTCGTCGCCGGTGGGTTCGACCTTCGAGGTGGTCCCGGACCTCTGGCTCGACGGCGCCGTGCGGGGTGGGATCGGGGGGCCATGGGTCCTGTTCGTGTGCGCGCCGCTGGCCGCCTCGCTGGTCTACCTCGGTCTCGCGCTCGCCGCGCGCCGCGCTGACCTCGGCGTCGGGGACCTGCCCGACGCCGGCGCCGACGAGCGACTGGAGCCCACCGCTCAGCCGATGTGAGCGGTGACCTCGCCATTCATCGCGGTGGCGAGCGCGTCCACCGACACATCGAGGACCCGACTGAGAGCGACGACGGTCGCGAACGACGGCGTCAGCAAACGGCCACCCTCGATCTTGCGCAGCGTCTCCGGTGAGATCCCCGCTGCACGCGCCACCTCGTTCGTCGTGCGGTTGCCGCGACACTCGCGCAGCAGTGTTCCGAGCCTGCGGCCTGCGGCGATCTGCTCAGGGGTGAGTGGTGCGCGAACCATGTGCCCACTGTAGCTACCCCGGTATGAAAATACCGTCCTCGTTACGTAGGGTGGTATTCAAATACCGCCCGAGCCGGACGCAGGAGGCCGCAGTGATCGAACTCAAGTCACCGGAAGAGGTCGCGTCGATGCGGGTGACCGGGCGGTTCATCGCGGAACTGCTCGACGACCTGGCCGGTCGTGCGCGGATCGGTGTCAATGTCCTCGACCTCGAGATGCGTGCCCGTGAGCTGATCGAAGAGCGTGGTGCCGCCTCCTGTTACTGGGACTACGACCCGTCGTTCGGGCGAGGGCCGTTTCGCAACGTCATCTGCCTGTCGGTCAACGACGCCGTGTTGCACGGCCTGCCGCACGACCACGTACTCGCGGACGGTGACGTGCTCAGCATGGACATCGCGGTGGCGATCGACGGCTGGGTTGCCGACTCGGCACGGACGGTGATCGTCGGGACCCCGCGCAGCGACGACGAGCGACTCGTCGAGACCACCAGGGCGGCTCTGGTGGCGGGTATCGCCGCGGCGCGTGCAGGCAATCGCCTCGGTGACATCTCGGCCGCCATCGGCGAGATCTGCACGTCCCGAGGCTATCTCGTCAACACCGAGTTCGGCGGGCACGGGCTGGGTCGCACGATGCACGAGGATCCTCATGTGCCCAATCTCGGGCGGGCGGGGCACGGGATGCGGTTGCGGCCCGGGCTCACTCTGGCGCTGGAACCGTGGCTCGCGCAGAGCACGTCGCAGATCATCTACGACCCCGACGGCTGGACGATCCGGTCGGCCGACGGCTCACGCACGGCGCACAGCGAACATACGATCGCGATCACCGAAGGCGACGCCGAGGTGTTGACTGCGCTCTGACGTCGGCGCGATGGGCGTTTCCGGTCACGAACCGGCGATCCGGTCGAGCCATTCACGCATGAGCGTCCGCTCCGCCGGGCTGAGCGCCGCGGCGAGCGCGTCGTCGTCGGCCCGCAGGCGCAGCGCCGCCGCGCGCGTGCCGTCGTCGGACCGGTCGGTGACGTCGGTGAGGACCGCGGCGGCAAGCGATTCCCACGCCGCGTCGGCGAGGTGGTCGTCACGATCCGGTTTCGGCGCTGCGATGAGCGCGAGTACGACGCCGGTGCCGATCGCGTGCACGAGCATGACGGCGCGCTCCTCGGGCACGCGGAGGCGTCCCGCGCGTGCGACCCGATGGATACGCTCCCGCAGCACGGCGATGCCCCGCTCCTCGGTGGCCGAGGGGCGGCGTAGCGGGTCCGAGAAGATCGCGGTGAGACCGGGATTCGACGTTCCGAAGTCGATGTGCGCGATGAACGAGCGTCGGAGGTCTCGGACCGGGTCGCTGTCGCGGTCCACCTTCTTTGCGTCGACGTAGTCCGCGAACACCCGATCGGCAACGGCGTCGAGCAGGCCGACCTTGTCGCCGAAGAGTCGATAGATCGTCGGCGCCTGTACGCCCGCGGACGACGCCACCGCGCGTGTGGTGACCGCGTCGGGACCGCCGTCGGCGAGGAGCTCGGCGGCGGCATCGAGGACGCGGAGTCGTACCAGGTCGCGGTCGGAATGGGCGATTGTCATTTATCGACGATAACGTATTTGTGTTACCGTTGGATGAATCAGTGATAACACAATTGGGATTTCATCGATAACGTCGAGAGGGCAGCACAATGATCGTCATCACCGGTGCCACCGGAGGCCTGGGCGCGGGCATCGTCCGAGAACTGCTGGACCGGGTTCCGCCGGCCGACATCGCGGTCAGTGTCCGCGATCCGAGGAAAGCCGACGACCTCGCCGTCCGGGGTGTGCGTGTGCGCCGCGGTGATTTCGACGACCCGGAATCCCTGAGCCACGCATTCGAGGGCGCCGACCGAGTCCTGGTGACCTCGGTGGATTCCCTCGGGCCTGCTGCCGTCGCGCAGCATGCCGCCGCGGCCGGGGCGGCCGCCGACGCCGGTGCCCGACGAGTCTTCTACACCGCACACCAGAACGTCTTGACGGATTCCCCGTTCGGTGCTGCCCCGGACCATGCGCAGACCGAGCGTCGCATCGCCGAGATCGGCGTGCCCTGGACCTCGTTGCGAAACGGCTTCTACGCCCACACGGTCGGGCATCTCGTGGCCGGTGCGCTCGAGACGGGCGAACTCGCACTACCCGACGACGGCCCGGTGTCGTGGACGTCCCGCGACGACCTCGCCGCCGGGGCCGCGGTTCTTCTCGCCGCGGGGAACGACGGCCCGCTGTTCGACGGCCCGACACCCCCGTTGACCGCGGGAGATGCAGTCACCTTTGCCGACATCGCCGAGATGATGTCGGATATCACGTCGACGACGATCCGCCGCACCGTCGTCGACGACGAGGACTGGGTGCGGAGCATGATCGCCTCGGGAATGCCGGAGCCCGCGGCCCGCTTGATGCTCGGACTGTTCGAAGCGGGACGCCGCGGCGACTTCGCGGCCGTGGATCCCGCACTGGAGGAACTCATCGGTCGGGAGCCGCAGACGACCCGTACCCAGCTCGAGACCCTTCTGAGCTCCTCTCGCCGGTGACCGCGCCGCGGTCACATCGGCGGGCGCAGGGTCGCGAACTCGTCGGTGACCCGTAATCGGGTGTCGGCGAACGCATACAGGGCAGGAGGGCGCCCACCGGACCGTCCGGTCTTGCCGACCGTGCCGGTCGCCACCACCACGGCGCGGCGGCTGAGGATGCGGAGAAGGTTTGTCGTGTCGACCGGATAACCCAGTGCCGCACAATATATCTCGGACAGTTCCGACATCGGGAATCGTGCCGGGGCAAGTGCGAAGGCGATGTTGGTGTACGAGAGCTTGGCGGCCAGGCGATGCCGCGCCGCGGCGACGATGTCGCCATGGTCGAAGGCGAGGTCCGGCAACGCATCGACGCCGTGCCAGGCCGCGGTCTCGGGAAGCGATGCTTGCACGTCGCTCGGGACCAGCCCGAGGTAGGTGGACGCGATGGTGCGGACGCCGGGGACCCGATGCGGACCGGAGAACACGGCCAGCTGTTCGAGGTGCGCGAGGTTGCCGATCTCGACCGTGTCGGCGACGAGACGTCGCGCACTGGTCTGGAGGGTCTCATCGTCTGCGACATCCCCGCCCGGCAGTGACCAGGTGTCAACGTCGGCTGCCTTCTCGAGCAGGACGCACAGTGAGGATGCCGACTCCGGCCCGGACTCGCGCACCTGGAAGACCGCCGTCAACACCTCGACGCGTACGCCCGACGGTGCCTGGAAGGCGGTGGGCGACGACGGTGGGGGCGGTGGCATGGCGTCGATTGTATGGGTGCTCGGACCGCCTGCCTGCCCCTCGCCACGCCGTGGCTCAGAGCTCGTCGAGGGCGAGAATCCCGTCCTGGATGGCGCGCGCGGCCAGGGCTGCCTTGGTGCGGGCGGTCCGGTCGACTGCCGTGTACTTGGCCCGGATACGTGTCAGATGGGTGTTCACCGTGCCGATCGAGATCGAGAGTTCTTCCGCCACACAGATCTTCGAATCGGTGAGCAGCCAGGTGCGGAGCACTTGGATCTCGCGGTCGGTGAGGCCGGGTCGCCTGCGAGCGGGGCGCTCGGGATGCGGGCGCAGCGCCGGCGACGGTATCCGTGGTGCTGTCGGCGCCGCGAGCGACGTCGACATGCCGGGCGGAATCGGGGTGGTGCCCGGAATCAGCCGCATGTGAGAACGCCCGTTTCGCGCGTCGGTCGGATGGACCCGTTGCGCCGGATACGTCGTGGGCACCGTGTGGGCCGGTGCCGATGTGACCGGCATCGCGACGGGCTGTCCGGGGAGCGGCATCCGCCGGGCGGCCAGACGGGCGAGGGCGGCTTCGCGACGCTGTGCGGCCGCATCCGGGCGTCCGGTGCCGGGCGGAATCGGCCGTGGGCCGGTCGATACGGGGACGGGGCTGAAGCTGTCGGAGGGGGAGACGGTCATCGCGTTGCTCACAATCTGGTCCGGGGCCGCGGTCTGGACTGGCCGGATGAGGTCTGTACACCGCCAACGCTATGGTTCGGCACGCGTGAGCGAACGCGTAGTGGACTACTCGAATTGCGGGCGGGAATGCCGTAGATGTGACCGGTGTTACCATGGGCAGTGTTTTCGACCACCAGTCGAAAACCCTGCTCGGCCGCATGACCCATGCCCCGAGCGTGACCGGTAGAGGAGTGGCAGATGAGCATCACCAGCGATCGTCCGGCCGCGGCGCCAGGAGTGGCGAGCGTCGACCTCGGTCTGATGGATGCCGTGTGGACCGACGGACCCGGCGGGTACGCCGGCGTGGAGCCGACACCAGAATGGGCCGACGAGGTTCGACGGCTTGCCCGCGCTCGCAACGCGACGTTGCTCGCGCACAATTACCAGCTTCCCGCGATCCAGGATGTCGCCGACCACGTCGGCGACTCGCTCGCACTGTCGCGGATCGCCGCCGAGGTCGACGCCGACGAGATCATCTTCTGCGGCGTGCACTTCATGGCGGAGACCGCGAAGATCCTCAGCCCCGAGAAGCGGGTGCTGATCCCCGACGCCCGCGCCGGATGTTCTCTCGCGGACTCCATCACCGCCGACGAGCTGCGCGAATGGAAGTCCGAGTTCCCTGACGCGGTGGTGGTCTCCTACGTGAACACGACCGCGGAGGTGAAGGGTCTCACCGACATCTGCTGCACCTCGTCGAATGCCGTGGACGTCGTCGCATCGATCGAGCCCGACCGCGACGTGCTGTTCCTCCCGGACCAGTTCCTCGGGGCCCATGTGAAGCGGGAGACCGGTCGCGACAACATCCACATCTGGGCAGGCGAATGTCACGTGCACGCCGGCATCAACGGGGACGAACTCGCCGACCAGGCGAGCGCCCACCCCGATGCCGACCTCTTCATCCACCCCGAGTGCGGGTGCGCGACGTCGGCGCTCTACCTCGCCGGTGAGGGAGCAGTCCCCGAGGATCGCGTGAAGATCCTGTCCACCGGCGGCATGCTCGACGCCGCCCGCACGACAGGCGCCCGCCAGGTTCTGGTGGCCACCGAGATCGGCATGCTGCACCAGCTTCGCAAGGCCGCGCCGACAGTCGATTTCCAGGCCGTCAACGACCGCGCGTCGTGCCCGTACATGAAGATGATCACCCCCGCTGCGCTGCTTCGTTCGCTGCGTGAGGGCCGCGACGAGGTTCATGTCGCGCCCGACGTCGCCGAGCGGGCGCGCAAGAGCGTCGAGCGGATGATCTCGATCGGCAGTCCCGGTTCCGGTGAGTGAGGCATTCGTCGGTCAGGTCCGGGCCGCCGCGGACCTGGATCTGACCGTCACCGACGAGGTCCGGACATTGATCAGGACCGCTCTCGACGAGGATTTGCGCCACGGCCCCGACGTGACGACGCTCGCGACCGTTCCCGCCGACGCGCGGACCGAGGCCGCGGTCGTCAGCAGGGCCGACGGCGTGATCGCGGGGGTCCCGGTGGTGCTCGCGGTGTTCGACGAGGTGATCGGCGCCGGTGCCTACGAGGTGACGGCCGCCGTTCCCGACGGCGCCGCGGTGGGGCCCGGCGATGTGGTGCTCCGCGTGCATGCGCCGACCGGCACACTGCTCACCGCCGAGCGGACGGCGCTCAATCTGGTGTCGCACCTCTCCGGCATCGCCACCGCGACGGCCCGATGGGTGGCCGCGGTCGAGGGGACGGACACCAGGGTGCGTGATTCGCGGAAGACGTTGCCGGGAATGCGATATCTGCAGAAGTACGCAGTCCGCGCCGGCGGCGGCGTGAACCATCGGATGGGCCTCGGCGATGCGGCGCTGATCAAGGACAACCACGTGGCTGCGGCCGGCTCGGTGAGCGCGGCGTTGAGCGCCGTGCGTGCGGCTGCCCCCGGCCTCCCGGTCGAGGTGGAGGTCGATTCGCTGGCGCAGCTCGACGAAGTACTGCCGCTGGAACCGCAGTTGGTGCTGCTCGACAACTTCGCCTTGTGGGAGACGCAGATGGCGGTACAGCGTCGCAACACGCGATCTCCCCGGACGAAGCTGGAGAGTTCCGGTGGGCTCTCGCTCGAGATGGCCGCCGACTACGCACGCACAGGAGTCGATTATCTCGCCGTCGGTGCGCTGACGCATTCGGTCACCGTGCTCGACCTCGGGCTCGACATCCCGGCTCCCTGAGCGAATCGGTAGCAAGAATCCGCGCTGTGCGCGGATTCTTGCTACCGATCGGAAACCGCTTCTCCCGACCCCATAAACTGGTGGTGACGTGTGCGCATGGTGCGCACCCTCCCCAGCTCACAGGAGAACCCGATGCTCGCCCGAACCGACCTGCGCGGCGCCACCCCGACGCTCGCCGAATTGCGTCGCGCGCTGCCGCGTGGGGGCACCGATGTCAATGCCGTCCTCGACACGGTGGCGCCGGTGGTTCACGCGATCGCCGAGCGCGGGGTCGAGGCCGCGCTCGAGTTCGGTACCAAGTTCGACGGTGTCCGGCCGACCTCGGTTCGCGTCCCCGCTGCGGTGATCGCCGACGCGCTTGCGCGACTCGACCCGGCCGTCGCCGACGCGTTGCGCGAATCGATCACCCGGGCCCGCAAGGTCCACGCCGACCAGCGTCGGGAGACCTCCCGCACGCAGGTCGTCGACGGCGGCGTGGTCAGCGAGAAGTGGATCCCGGTACGGCGCGTCGGCCTGTACGTGCCCGGCGGCAACGCGGTCTACCCGTCGTCGGTGATCATGAATGTGGTGCCCGCCCAGGAGGCAGGTGTCGGTTCGCTGGTGATCGCCTCGCCGCCCCAGAAGGACTTCGGCGGATGGCCGCACCCGACCATCCTCGCCGCGTGTGCGCTGCTCGACGTCGACGAGGTGTGGGCGGTCGGCGGCGCGCAGGGCGTGGCCCTGCTCACCTACGGCGGCACCGACACCGATGCCGCCGACTACCCGGGTGCCGTCCTGGATCCGGTCGACCTCATCACCGGTCCCGGCAACATCTACGTGACCGCCGCCAAGCGACTCTGTCGTGGCGTCGTCGGCATCGACTCCGAGGCGGGGCCGACCGAGATCGCCATCCTCGCCGACGACAGCGCCGACGCGGGCATCCTGGCATCCGATTTGATCAGCCAGGCCGAGCACGACGTCCTCGCTGCCTCGGTGCTCGTGACCGACAGCGCCGACCTCGCCGATGCCGTGGACACCGCACTCGATACGCAGGTCGCGGCCACCAAGCATCGGGAGCGCGTGACCACCGCCCTGTCCGGTGAACAATCCGGCATCGTGCTGGTCGACGATCTCGAGGCCGGTCTGGCCGTCGTCGACGCCTATGCCGCAGAGCATCTCGAGATCCAGACGCGCGACGCGGCCACGGTCGCCGACCGTGTGCACAACGCCGGCGCGATCTTCGTCGGGCCGTATGCGCCGGTCAGCCTGGGCGACTACTGCGCCGGGTCCAATCACGTTCTCCCGACATCGGGTTCGGCACGGTTCGCGTCGGGGCTGTCGGTGCAGACCTTCCTGCGGGGCGTGCATGTCATCGACTACGACGAGGCCGCTCTGCGTGACGTCGCCGATCACGTCGTGACCCTCGCCGACGCGGAAGACCTGCCGGGACACGGTGACGCGGTGAAACAGCGGTTCGTCGCACATCGCGCTGCAAGTGGTTCGGATTCGGGAGCGGTGTCGTGAGCGCACCCACCGTGCCGGGAGGCCGGATCACCGTCGACGATCTGCCGCTGCGCGACAACCTCCGTGGCAAGAGCGCCTATGGTGCACCGCAACTCGAGGTTCCAGTGGTCCTCAACACCAACGAGAACCCGCACCCGCCGTCGGCTGCACTGATCGACGACGTCGCAGAGTCGGCGCGTGCCGTGGCCGCAGCGCTGCACCGGTATCCGGATCGCGACGCCGTCGCTCTGCGGAGCGACCTGGCGGAGTATCTCTCGACCGCGACCGGCGTGTCCCTCGCGGTCGAGAACCTGTGGGCGGCCAACGGTTCCAACGAGATCCTGCAGCAGCTGCTGCAGGCCTTCGCGGGCCCGGGGCGCAGTTCGCTCGGATTCGTGCCCTCGTACTCGATGCACCCGATCATCTCGGACGGCACCGACACCACCTGGCTGGCCGCCCATCGCGCTGCCGATTTCGGCCTCGACATCGACTACGCGGTCGCCGAGGTGACGGCCCGGCGACCCGACGTGGTGTTCGTGACCTCGCCCAACAACCCGACCGGCGGCTCGGTGACCCCAGACGACCTGCGGCGGATCGTCGAGGCGGCGTCGGGCATCGTGATCGTCGACGAGGCGTACGGCGAGTTCTCCGAGCGGCCCAGCGCGGTCGAACTCATCGACGAGTTCCCGGCCAAGGTCGTCGTCAGCCGCACCATGAGCAAGGCGTTCGCGTTTGCCGGCGGGCGCCTGGGATACCTGGCCGCGGCACCGGCGATCGTCGAGGCGTTGCTCCTCGTCCGGCTGCCGTATCACCTGTCGGTACTCACGCAGGCCGCCGCCCGGGCGGCGTTGCGGCACGGCGACGACACCCTGGCCGGTGTCGCGGCGATCATCGCCGAGCGAAAACGCGTCGCCGCGACCCTGTCCGATGCCGGGTATCGCGTGGTGGATTCCGACGCGAACTTCCTCCTCTTCGGTCACTTCGGCGACGCACCGGCGAGCTGGCGACGCTATCTCGACCACGGCGTGTTGATCCGCGACGTCGGAATCCCGGGCCATCTACGTGTCACCATCGGCCTGGCGGCCGAGAACGATGCCTTCCTCGACGTCAGCCGAACGCTCGCGTCCACAGATCTGGAGAATGGGTAAGTGACCACCACAGCACCGCGTATCGGGCGGGTCGAACGAACGACCAAGGAGTCGTCGATCACCGTCGAGCTCAACCTCGACGGCACCGGCGTCACCAACATCTCCACCGGTATCGCGTTCTTCGACCACATGCTCACCGCGTTCGGCCAGCACGGCAGCTTCGACCTGACTGTCGAGGCGAAAGGTGACGTCGAGGTCGAGGGACACCACACCATCGAGGACACCTCGATCGTGCTCGGTCAGGCGTTGGGCCAGGCGCTCGGCGACAAGAAGGGCATTCGGCGGTTCGGCGACGCCTGGATACCGATGGACGAGTCCCTGGCGCACGCGGCGGTCGACGTGTCCGGACGGCCCTACTGCGTGCACACCGGTGAACCCGAGCACCTGCTCACCGCGGTGATCGGCGGATATCCGGGCGTTCCGTATTCGACCGTGATCAACCGTCACGTCTTCGAGGCGATCGCCATGAACGCACGCATCGCCCTGCACGTGCGAGTCCTGTACGGACGCGACCAGCACCACATCACCGAGGCCGAGTTCAAGGCGGTGGCCCGCGCATTGCGTGCCGCGACCGAGAACGATCCGCGGGTGAGTGGTGTGCCGTCCACCAAGGGCGCCCTCTGATGGGGTGCAGCCGATGAGCGGTGCACCCGCGGTCACCATCCTCGACTACGGATCGGGCAACTTACGTTCGGCGCAGCGCGCGCTCGAACGGGCCGGGGCCGAGGTGACGGTCACCGACGACCGGGACATCGCGACCAACTGTGACGGGCTGGTGGTCCCCGGGGTCGGCGCCTTCGCCGCCTGCATGGAGGGGTTGACCGCGGTCAGAGGTCACCGCATCATCGACCGACGTCTGGCCGGTGGGCGACCGGTGCTCGGCATCTGCGTGGGCATGCAGATCCTGTTCGAGCGGGGGGTCGAATTCGACGTCGAGGCGCAGGGCTGCGGCGAGTGGCCGGGTACCGTCAGCCGGCTCCCGGCCAAGGTGCTCCCACACATGGGCTGGAACACGGTGGACGCGGCGGACGGCACGATGCTCTTCGACGGGCTGGATTCCGATACTCGTTTCTACTTCGTGCACTCCTACGCCGTTCAGGACTGGAGCATGGACACCGACGGTTCGCGGATCGATCCGCCCAAACTGACATGGGCGACACACGGCGGGCCGTTCCTGGCCGCCGTCGAGAACGGCGCACTCGCCGCGACCCAGTTCCACCCGGAGAAATCCGGTGATGCCGGCGCGCACCTGCTCCGCAACTGGGTCCGGTCCCTGGCATGAACATCGACGACACCCGATTCTCCTACGGCAAGCTGGTCCTGTTCTCGCTCGGCGCGGGTGTCGTCGTACTGCTGGTGTCCATCCCGGTGATCCTGCTGGTGGCACAATGGTCGCCCATCGCGGGCCTGGTCATCGCACTGATCGCGGTGCTGGCAATGATCTGGGTGATCGGCGGCGTCTCCCGGCGCATGATCGCCCGTGCCGAGCATGAGATCCTGGCCGCGCGTGCCGACCGGCCCCACACCTCCTATCCGACAGACAGGAACACATCCACCGATGGGTAACACCCTTGAACTCCTACCCGCCGTCGACGTCGCCGACGGGCAGGCCGTCCGACTCGTACAAGGCGCGGCCGGCACCGAGACCTCATACGGGTCTCCGCGGGAGGCCGCGCTGGCCTGGCAGACCGACGGTGCCGAGTGGATTCATCTCGTCGATCTCGACGCCGCGTTCGGCCGCGGCAACAACCGCGAACTACTCGCCGACGTCGTCGGCGAACTCGACGTGAAGGTGGAACTCTCCGGCGGTATCCGCGACGACGACTCGCTTGCCGCCGCGCTCGGGACCGGTTGTACCCGCGTGAATCTCGGCACGGCTGCGCTGGAGAACCCGCAGTGGTGTGCACGGGCGATCGAACGCTACGGCGACCGGATCGCCGTCGGGCTCGACGTCATCCGTGAAGCGGACTCCTACCGTCTCCGCGGTCGCGGCTGGGTCACCGACGGCGGCGACCTGTGGGAGGTGCTCGAGCGCCTCGACCGTGACGGTTGTGCACGGTACGTCGTCACCGACGTCTCCAAGGACGGCACGCTGGCCGGACCCAATCTGGATCTGCTGGGCGAGGTCGCCGCGGTCACGTCGGCGCCGGTCGTCGCCTCCGGCGGCGTGTCGGCCCTCGACGACCTGGTCGCGATCGCCGGGCTCGTCGACCGCGGCGTGGAAGGTGCGATCGTCGGCAAGGCGCTCTACGCGGGCCGGTTCACCCTGCCGCAGGCCCTGGCCGCCGTCGCCGGGACGTGATGGACCACTCACGACTGCTCGACACCGCGAGCACCATCCTCGACTCGGTGGCCGCCGAGTTCGTGGCCGGACTCGGCGCTCCGAGCGCAATCGCCAAGGGCCCCACCGACTTCGCCACACAGGTCGACCTCGATCTGGAACGACGGATCGCCGGTGAACTTACCGACCGCACCCAGATCCCGGTTCACGGTGAGGAGTTCGGCGGACCGCCGGTCACCGAGGGCCCCGTCTGGGTGCTCGATCCGGTCGACGGCACCTACAACTATTCGACAGGTGTCCCGCTGGCGGGCATCCTGCTCGGGCTGCTCGTCGACGGCGACCCGATGCTCGGGCTGACCTGGCTGCCGCTACTCGGACGTCGCTACGCCGGCCACGTCGACGGCCCGCTGCTCGTCGACGGCGAACCCGTGCCGCCGCTGAGTCCGATCGACCTGCAGACCTCGGTCATCGCCTACGGTCCGTTCAACGAGCGCGCGAAGGGTCGCTATCCCGGTGCGCGACGCGCAGATGTCATCCGGGCGTTGAGCTCTCGGGTCGCCCGGTTGCGGATGACGGGTAGTACGGGCGTCGACATGGCCTACACTGCCGCGGGGATCTTCGGCGGCGCAATCGCTTTCGGCCGGCACGCGTGGGACAACGCTGCGGGTGCGGCGCTGGTGCGCGCCGCAGGCGGAGTCGCGACCGATCTCGCCGGCGCACCGTGGACGGCGGCGTCGCCCTCGCTGGTGTGTGCGGCACCGGGTCTGCACGCGGAATTGATGACGGTCATCGAAGACGTGGTCGGCGACGAATGGGCCTCGCAGCCCCCGGGCGCCGACCGCCCAGAGAACTCCGGAGGTCGCCGATGACGGTTGCGGTGCGAGTCATCCCTTGTCTCGACGGTGTTGTCGGGGACGTCTCGATCGGGAGGACTTTTCGATGACAGTTGCGGTGCGAGTCATCCCTTGTCTCGACGTGGACGACGGGCGGGTCGTCAAGGGGGTCAACTTCCAGAACCTGCGTGACGCGGGCGATCCCGTCGAACTCGCGGCCCGCTATGACGGCGAGGGGGCCGACGAACTGACCTTCCTCGACGTCACGGCGTCGAGCTCGGGCCGGTCGACGATGATCGACGTCGTCAAGCGGACGGCGGATCAGATCTTCATCCCGCTGACCGTGGGGGGCGGGATCCGCACCGTCGACGACGTCGACACCATGCTGCGGGCCGGTGCCGACAAGGTCAGCGTCAACACCGCGGCCATCGCACGTCCAGAGGTGCTCGCCGAGATGAGCCGTAGGTTCGGATCGCAGTGCATCGTGCTGTCGGTGGACGCGCGGACCGTTCCCGACAGCGACGAACCCACACCATCGGGGTGGGAGGTCACCACCCACGGAGGCCGCCGCGGCACGGGTATCGACGCCGTCGAGTGGGCCCGGCGCGGGCAGGAACTCGGAGTCGGTGAGATCCTGCTCAACTCGATGGATGCCGACGGCACCAAGCGTGGCTTCGATCTGCGGATGCTGGCCGCGGTACGCGCCGAGGTCGACGTCCCGGTGA
Source organism: Gordonia sp. DT218 (assembly GCF_049847105.1). Classification (NCBI taxonomy): domain Bacteria; kingdom Bacillati; phylum Actinomycetota; class Actinomycetes; order Mycobacteriales; family Gordoniaceae; genus Gordonia; species Gordonia sp. DT218. Next base: position 979,113 of record NZ_JBNCNS010000002.1, read on the forward strand.
TCGCGAGTGGTGGTGCAGGTGGGATCGCCGACTTCGCGCCCGCCGTGCAGGCCGGCGCCGACGCGGTCCTGGCCGCGTCGGTGTTCCACTTCGGCGAGCTGACCATCCCCGACGTGAAGGCCGCGATGGCGGCGGAGGGAATCATCGTCCGTTGACGCGACGTTCCCCCTACGCACTCGACAACACGACAGGACCTCGAAGATGGCTCTCGACCCCGACATCTCCGCCCGCCTCAAGCGCAATGACGACGGGTTGTTCGCTGCGGTCGCCCAGGAACGCGAGACCGGCACGGTCTTGATGATGGCGTGGATGGACGACGCCGCGCTCGAGCGGACGCTGGCAACGCGACGCGCCACCTACTACTCCCGCTCACGGCAGCAGTACTGGGTGAAGGGTGAGACCAGCGGCCACACCCAATTCGTGCATGACGTCCGGCTCGACTGCGACGGTGACACGGTGCTGTTGGTGGTCGACCAGGTGGGCGCCGCCTGCCACACCGGTAATCACAGTTGTTTCGACACCGCGTCGCTGCCGCTCGCGGCATCCGACGCACCCCCGGCCGGCGGAGCCCCTGCCGACGGCGGGGGAGAATGAACGCGACCAGTCGAGAAGAAAGGCGGTGACGGCGCCGATGCCAATGATCCAGATCTCGCAGACCCCGGGCCTGTCCGACCGGGTCAAACGGGAGACCATCGCGGCGGTGACCGATGCCTACGCGAAGGCGACCGGCAAGAATCCCGACTCGGTGTGGGTGACCATCACCGAGATCCCCCGGCAGCACTGGGGCGTCGGCGGCGAGCCGCTGGGATGAGCCGCGACACGACGACACTCGCGGACTTCCTCGACCTCGCGGCCGACCACCGCGTCGTGCCCGTCACCCGCAAGGTGCTCGCCGACTCCGAGACACCCTTGTCGGCATACCGGAAGCTCGCCGGCGACCGGGAGGGCACCTTCCTGCTGGAGTCGGCGGAGAACGGCCGTTCGTGGTCGCGCTGGTCGTTCATCGGCGCGCACTCGCCGTCGGCCCTCACCGTCGTCGACGGTGAGGCCCGCTGGTGGGGAGAAGTCCCCACCGGCGCTCCCGACGGGGGTGACCCGGTCGAGGCGCTGGCGGAGTCGCTACGCCTGCTGGCCACCGACCCGCTCCCCGACATGCCGCCGCTGACCGGTGGCTTCGTCGGGTTCTTCGCCTACGACATGGTGCGCCGGCTCGAGCGGCTTCCGGAGACCACGACCGACGATCTGGGACTCCCCGACATGATGATGCTGCTGGCGACCGACCTCGCCGCGGTCGATCACCACGAGGGCACCATCACCCTGATCGCGAACGCGGTGAACTGGGATGGCTCGTCCGAGCGGGCCGAGCAGGCATACGACGACGCGGTCGCACGGCTCGACCGTATGACCGAGGCCCTGGCCGCCCCGTCGCCGTCCACGGTGTCTCATTTCGATCGGCCGACGCCGGAGTACCGGTCGCAGCGGACGCTCGCGGAGTACAGCGAGATCGTCACCACCCTGGTCGGCGAGATCGAAGCGGGCGAGGCGTTCCAGGTGGTGCCGTCGCAGCGATTCGAGATGGACACCGAGGCCGATCCGGTCGACGTCTATCGCGTGCTGCGCGCGTCCAATCCGAGTCCGTACATGTATCTCCTACGGATGCCCGGTCACGAAGGCGCCGGCAGCGGTCCGGTCACCATCGTCGGCAGCAGCCCCGAAGCCCTCGTCACGGTGTCCGACGGAGTGGCCACCACCCATCCCATCGCGGGCACGCGCTGGCGCGGTGCCACCGAGGAAGAGGACCAGCTCCTCGCCAAGGGCCTGGTGGAGGACGAGAAGGAGAACGCCGAGCATCTGATGCTCGTCGACCTCGGACGCAACGACCTCGGTCGGGTCTGCCGTCCCGGCACGGTCAAGGTCAGCGATTACCGGCACGTCGAGCGGTACAGCCATGTCATGCACCTCGTTTCGACGGTGTCCGGGACGCTGCGCGACGACAAGCACGCACTCGACGCGGTCACGGCGTGTTTCCCCGCGGGCACGCTCACCGGCGCCCCGAAGGTGCGTGCGATGGAACTCATCGACCAGCACGAGATGACGCGGCGCGGCGTCTACGGCGGGATCGTCGGGTATCTCGATTTCGCCGGCAACGCTGACACCGCGATCGCGATCCGCACGGCGTTGATGTCGGGTGGGCGTGCCTTCGTACAGGCAGGCGGCGGTGTGGTCGCCGACAGCGAGCCCGAATACGAGTACAACGAGGCGCGCAACAAGGCGACCGCAGTACTCAACGCGGTGGCCGCGGCCGGCACCATGCGGCGCGTCGGGTCGGGCGCCGACGACGACGCGGTCACGGTGGAGAGCGGGACCCGATGAACGCGCCGACACCATCGAGCACGGACCCGGCGGCCGCCGTGAAGTCGTTCATGCGGCGCCGCCAGATGCTCGCCGCGATCCTGCTGGCACTGGCGGCGCTGGCCTTCTGGTCGGCGTCGCGACTGGTGTGGTGCCGGGTACTTGCCGCGGACGGTCTCGCCCCCGCACGGGATTTCGACGTCAAGGGCTCGGACTGGAGTCCGTGGCTGACACCGCTGGCGCTGGTGCTGCTCGCGGCCATCCTCGCGGCGTTCTCGGTGCGTGGGTGGGGTCTACGCGTGATCGCGATACTTGTCGCGGCGGGCGGAGTCCTCGCTGCCATCCCGGCGATCTCATTGATGACCGGTGGTGCCGACTCCGGCTACGCCGCCGACGCCGCCAACCTTCCCGGCCGTTTCCAGGTACTCCTGATCACCACCAATTCCTGGGCGGCGGTGGTCGCGCTGGCGGGCACCGTGTGCGCTGTTCTCGCCGGTGTGCTCCTGCTCCGGGTGGCCGGTGGGGCCGGGATGTCGTCGAAGTACAAGAGTCCGGGCGCGCGGCGAGCGGACCTGGAACGCCAGATCTTCGCCGAGCACGAGCGCGCCAACGGCGCCGCAACCGGCACCGCGGCCACCGGTGACGCCGCGTCCGAGGACGCCGCGCGGGGGGACGAGCGTAACGAAGGACCCGCCGCGAACGAACGCATGATGTGGGACGCACTCGACACCGGGATCGATCCCACCGATGTCCCGGACACCCCTGCGGACGACGGCCGTGAGCGACCAACCCGGCCACAGGACGATCCGGGCACCGGTCTACCCTGAGAACACACGAACATCGAAAGGGGGCCCACACGTCGTGAGTACGCCGACTGTCCTCGACTCCATCATCGAGGGAGTGAAAGCTGACGTCGCCGCGCGCGAAGCCGTGGTCGACTATGCGGCGATCAAGGCGGCGTCCGCGCAGGCCCCAGGACCCATCGATGCCATGGCTGCGTTCAACAAGCCGGGCATCGGGGTCATCGCCGAGGTGAAGCGCGCCAGCCCGTCCAAGGGGGATCTGGCCACCATCGCCGATCCCGCCGAGCTCGCCGCCGCCTATGAGGCCGGCGGTGCACGGGTCATCAGTGTGCTGACCGAACAGCGCCGCTTCCGCGGGTCGCTCGCCGATCTCGACAGCGTGCGAGCAGCGGTGAACATCCCGGTGCTGCGCAAGGACTTCATCGTCGGGCCCTACCAGATCCATGAGGCGCGGGCCCATGGCGCCGACGTGATCCTGTTGATCGTCGCGGCACTCGAGCAGAACGTCCTGGCGTCGTTGCTGGACCGCACCGAGAGCCTGGGCATGACCGCGCTCGTCGAGGTGCACACCGAGGAAGAGGCTGATCGCGCGCTCGAGGCCGGTGCTTCGGTGGTGGGTGTCAACGCACGCAATCTGAAGACCCTCGAAGTCGACCGCGACTGCTTTGCCCGCATCGCCCCGGGGCTTCCGACCCGAGTGATCCGGGTTGCCGAATCCGGTGTTCGCGGCACAGCCGATCTGCTGGCCTATGCGGGCGCAGGCGCCGATGCGGTGCTCGTCGGCGAAGGACTCGTCACCAGTGGCAACCCGCGGGCCGCCGTCTCCGAGCTGGTGACCGCCGGGACGCACCCTTCCTGCCCGAAACCGGTTCGCTGACGGCCATTTCCGCCCGCTGACCCTGAGAGCCGACGACAAGAGACCGTGAGCGCGAATACCGATTCTCCCAACGTTCCCTACCCGGCCATGAGTGTCGGGCTCACCACGCGGACATCGATCGAGCCGGACGAGAGCGGCCACTTCGGCGTCTACGGCGGACGACATGTCCCCGAGGCGTTGATGGCGGTGATCGACGAGGTCACCACGACGTACCAGAAACTGCGCAGCGACGACGACTACCTCGCCGAGCTCGACCGGTTGCAGCGGGACTACACCGGACGCCCGTCGCCGCTGTATGAAGCGGCGCGACTTCGTGAGGCCGCCGGCGGCGCAAGGCTTTTCCTCAAGCGTGAGGATCTGAACCACACCGGCTCGCACAAGATCAACAACGTGCTGGGGCAGGCATTGCTGGCGCAGCGGATGGGCAAGTCGCGGGTGATCGCCGAGACCGGCGCCGGTCAGCACGGCGTCGCCACCGCGACCGCCTGCGCGTTGCTCGGTCTCGAATGCGTGGTCTACATGGGCCGGGTCGACACCGATCGGCAGGCCCTGAACGTGGCCCGGATGCGGCTCCTCGGCGCCGAGGTCATCGCTGTCGACAACGGTTCGGCGACCCTCAAGGACGCCATCAACGAGGCGATGCGTGACTGGGTGACCAACGCGCACAACACTTATTACTGTTTCGGCACGGCGGCCGGGCCGCATCCGTTCCCGGCGATGGTGCGCGATTTTCAGCGTGTCGTCGGGTTGGAGGCGCGCGCCCAGATCCAAGAGCAGGTCGGTCGCCTGCCGGACGCCGTGGTCGCGTGCGTCGGTGGCGGATCCAACGCGATCGGGATCTTCCATCCGTTCATCGACGATGCGGGGGTGAGACTCGTCGGGTACGAGGCCGCCGGCGACGGCGTCGAGACGGGCCGGCATGCCGCGACCTTCACGGGCGGCACACCGGGCGCCTTCCAGGGCGCCTACTCCTACCTCTTGCAGGACGAGGACGGGCAGACCATCGAATCGCATTCGATCTCTGCCGGTCTGGACTATCCCGGTGTCGGTCCCGAACACGCGTATCTGAAGGACATCGGCCGCGCTGATTACCAGCCGATCACCGACACCGAGGCGATGGACGCGCTCGCGCTGCTGAGCCGTCGCGAGGGCATCATCCCGGCCATCGAGTCCGCGCATGCCGTTGCGGGCGCGCTCAAACTCGGCCGGGAGCTCGGTGGCGGCGCGATCATCGTCGTGAGCCTGTCCGGTCGTGGTGACAAGGATGTCGACACCGCCGCGGAATGGTTCCACCTGTTCGACAAGCCACCATCACAGGACGAGGCAGCGGCAGGCGGCGAACAGACGGGGGAGACGGTATGAGTGCCCAGGAATCAGCCGCCGTGACCCACACCGCGCCGTCGAAGCTCGGCCCCACCTTCGCCCGATGCCGCGACGAGGGTCGCAGCGCACTGATCGGATACCTACCCGTCGGTTACCCCACGGTCGAGAAGTCGGTGGCGTACTTCCGGACGATGGTCGAGGCCGGCTGCGACATCATCGAGGTCGGCGTGCCGTACTCCGATCCGGTGATGGACGGACCCACCATCCAGGAGGCCGCCGACGTGGCTCTGACCAACGGTGTGCGGGTCCGCGACGTCTTCACCGCCGTGGAGGCGATCTCCGCGGCGGGTGGACAGGCCGTCGTGATGAGCTACTGGAACCCGGTGCTGCAGTACGGGGTCGATCGGTTCGCGCAGGATCTGGCGAACGCCGGTGGTGCCGGCCTGATCACCCCGAATCTGATTCCCGAGGAGGGTGCCGCCTGGGAGGCCGCGTCCGACGCGCATGGCCTCGACCGCATCTATCTCGTCGCGCCGTCATCGACCGCCGAACGATTGGCTCTCACCGTCGATGCATCGCGCGGGTTCGTCTACGCCGCGTCGACGATGGGCGTCACGGGAGCCCGCGACGCGGTGTCCGACGCAGCGCCGGAGCTCTGTGCGCGGGTGCGGGCACACTCGGACATCCCGATCGGCGTCGGTCTGGGCGTTCGCAGCGGTGCGCAGGCTGCCGAGATCGCGAGTTATGCCGACGGCGTGATCGTGGGCTCGGCGCTGGTGTCGGCGGCCAAGGTGGGCACGAGCGAGCTCGCGGCGCTGGTCGGCGAACTCGCCGAGGGCGTCCGTGCGGCGACCTCGGCCGGCTCGGCTGCACGCGGCGCGTAGGCGTCCCACTGCCGGTCCACGGTCCGGATCGGTCGGTCGGTTAGGGTGGCAGCGTGACGGTGCCGACACCCCTTGCTGGGCCGACAACTTTCGACGGGACTGGATCCGCAGGATCGATGGTCCTGGCCTACCTCCCGAGCCCGCCGGAGGGCGTCTGGCACCTGGGACCGGTTCCGCTGCGCGCATACGCCCTCTGCATCATCGTCGGGATCATCGTCGCGGTCTGGTGGGGCAATCGGCGCTGGAAGGCCAGAGGCGGACAAGAGGGCGAGGTCCTCGACGTCGCGATCTGGGCCGTGCCGTTCGGACTCGTCGGTGGACGGCTCTACCACGTGGCCACCGACTGGCAGACCTACTTCGGCGACGGCCCGAAGGAGCCGATCGACGCACTGAAGATCTGGGATGGCGGCCTGGGCATCTGGGGTGCTGTACTGCTCGGCGCGCTCGGTGCCTGGATCGGGGCGCGACGACACGGCATCAGGCTGCCGGCGTTCGGTGACGCGCTCGCCCCGGCAATCCTGCTGGCCCAAGCCATCGGTCGCCTCGGGAACTACTTCAACCAGGAGCTCTACGGTCGCGAGACGACCGTGCCGTGGGGTCTGAAGATCTACGAGCGTGTCGACGCGAACGGGGTCGCCGACCCCGGTCTGATCAGCGGCACATCCAACGGGCATGTGGTTGCGATCGTGCATCCGACGTTCCTCTACGAACTACTGTGGAACGTTCTGGTGGTGATTCTGCTCGTCGTCGTCGACCGGCGTTTCCGAATCGGTCACGGACGACTGTTCGCCCTCTATGTGGCGGGCTACTGCGTCGGCCGCTTCGGCGTCGAACTGATGCGATCCGATCCGGCCACCCACATCTTCGGAACCCGGATCAACGTGTTCACCGCGGTGCTGGTGTTCGCCTGTGCGGCAGCCTACTTCGTCCTCGCACCACGGGGTCGTGAGCAGGGGCTGGAGATCTATCACCCGCAACGGGCCGAAGAACTCGAGGAGCTCGGGGTCGCCGGTTACGTCGATGACCGCTACGACGCCGACACCGCCGACACCGATGACACCGATGAGGATCGCGACACCGACGCGGGCACGAGACGTGGCAGGGCGGCCCGGCGTGTGGACACCGACGAGGCCGCCGACAGTCCCTCCGAGGCCGCACTCGCGGCCGCGATCGCCCGGCACACGCCCCGGACCGACGACGGGGAGCCGCTCACCGCGGAGTCCTCGACCGACGACTGGGTGCTCGAATCGGAGATCGACGACACCGCCGACAGCAACCCTGATGTCGTCGACAGCACCCCCGATGACGCCGACGGCACCGCGGATGTCGTCGACGGCACCCCGGATGTCGCCGACGGCACCGCGGATGTCGCCGACAGCAACCCGGATGACGTCGACAGCAACCCGGATGACCTCGACAGCACCCCGGATGTCGCCGACGGCACCCCGGATGTCGTCGACAGCAGCCCCGATGTCGCCGACCGCAACTCGGATGTCGCCGACACCACCGACCCCGACGAGCACCCCGAACACCACTAGCCAAGGCATCGACACTCCCGTCACGCGGATCACACCCGTTCCGGTGCTGATCACAGCGGAGTAGGCGGCACCCTCGGATTTGGTCCGATAGAGTGAAGCTTCACGATGATCGGGCTCAGCCCATCGAACCCGATCACCGCATAACTGCTCCACGGGCCAGCGCTGTCCCTGAGGACATCGAGCATTGCGATTCGTCACCGAGTCGAGTGGAGGTTCGAGATGTTGTTTTCCGCGCTCCCGGCCAAGCAGGGCCTGTACGACCCAGAGGCCGAAGTCGATTCGTGCGGTGTCGCGATGGTGGCCGATGTCTACGGCCGACGTTCCCACTCGATCGTCGCCGACGGGTTGCTGGCGCTCGAGAACCTCGAACACCGCGGTGCCGCCGGCGCCGAGGTCAACAGTGGTGACGGTGCGGGCATCCTCATCCAACTCCCCGATGCATTGCTCCGCGCGGTGACCGATTTCGACCTTCCCGCACCGACCACGGTTGGTGACAACACCTACGCGGCTGGTGTCTGCTTCCTGCCGGTCGATCCCGTCCTGCGCGAGCGCGCCATCGAACGGGTGAGTGCGCTGGCGGACGCCGAGGGCGTCACGATCCTGGGATGGCGTGAGTTGCCGGTCGACGCCGAGCGCGCGGACATCGGCGAGACCGCGATCGGCTGTATGCCGTACATGATGCAGCTGTTCGTCACCGTCGATCCGTCTGCCGGAGCGAAGCGGATCGGCGGCCTCGAACTCGATCGCTTCATCTACCCGTTCCGGAAGCAGGCCGAGCGGGTCACTCCGGAGATCGACAAGGCAGGGACGGGAATCTACTTCCCGTCGCTGTCGAGCCGCACCATGGTCTACAAGGGCATGCTGACGACGATGCAGTTGCCGCTGTACTACGACGACCTGCGTGACGAGCGGTGCCACAGCGCGATCGCCATCGTGCACTCCCGGTTCTCGACCAACACGTTCCCGTCGTGGCCACTGGCCCACCCCTTCCGATTCGTCGCCCACAACGGGGAGATCAACACCGTTCGGGGCAACCGCAACAGGATGCGCGCACGTGAGGCGCTGCTCGAGACCGACCTCATCCCCGGGGACCTGAAGCGCGCCTTCCCGATCTGCACACCGGAGGCATCGGATTCCGCCTCGCTCGACGAGGTCCTCGAACTCTTGCACCTCGGCGGCCGCAGCGTTCCGCACGCGGTGATGATGATGGTCCCCGAGGCGTGGGAGAACGTGCCGGACATGGACTCGAAGCGCCACGCGTTCCTGCAGTTCAACGGATCGCTGATGGAGGCCTGGGACGGCCCGGCCTGCGTCACCTTCACCGACGGCACGGTCGTCGGAGCCGTGCTCGACCGCAACGGGCTCAGGCCGGGACGCTGGTGGCAGACCCGCGACGGCCGCGTGATCCTCGCGTCGGAGGCCGGGGTGCTGGACGTACCCGTCGACGACGTCATCTCGAAGGGCAGGCTCGAACCGGGCCGGATGTTCCTCGTGGACACCGAGCAGGGCAGGATCATCCCGGACGAGGAGATCAAGGGCGACCTGATCGGCGCCGAGCCCTACGACGAGTGGCTCCATGCGGGTCTGCTCGACATCGCGACCCTGCCGAACCGGTCGGTCTACAAACCGAATCACGACACCGTCGTCCGACGACAGGTCTCGTTCGGCTACACCGAGGAGGACATGCGGGTACTCCTCACGCCGATGGCCGCATCGGGCTACGAACCTCTCGGATCGATGGGTACCGACACTCCGGTTGCCGTGCTGTCCAAGCGGTCCCGACTGCTCTACGACTACTTCGTCGAGCTGTTCGCGCAGGTCACCAATCCGCCGCTGGACGCCATCCGCGAAGAGATCGTCACGTCGATGGCGCGCGTGATGGGTCCCGAACAGAATCTCCTGAACCCCACCGCTGCGTCGTGCCGGCAGATCCTGCTGCATTGGCCGGTCATCGACAACGACGACCTCGCCAAGCTCGTCCACATCAACGACGACGGCGACAATCCGGGGTTGTCGGCCAAGGTGCTGCACGGTCTCTACGAGGTGGCCGACGGCGGCATGGGTCTGCGGGCCGCGCTCGACGACCTCCGGATGCGGGCGAGCCAGGCGATCGCCGAGGGGCACACCACGCTGGTGATCTCCGACCGGCGGACCGATCGTGATCATGCGCCGATACCGTCGCTGCTCGCGACGTCGGCGGTGCACCATCACCTCGTCCGAACCAAGGAACGCACCAAGGTCGCGCTGGTGGTGGAGTCGGGTGACGCCCGCGAGGTTCACCACATCGCCCTGCTGATCGGCTTCGGTGCGGCCGGCGTCAACCCGTACCTTGCGCTCGAGTCGATCGACGACCTGATCGCGGAGGGTGAACTCACCGGAGTCCCGTCGTCCAAGGCCAGTCGGAACTACCTCGAGGCGCTGGGTAAGGGCGTGCTCAAAGTCATGAGCAAGATGGGGATCTCGACGATCAGCTCGTACACCGGCGCACAGGCCTTCGAGGCGGTCGGACTGTCGTCGGAGGTCGTCAAGGAGTACTTCACGCGGACCGTCTCCCGGATCGAAGGTGTCGGGCTCGACGAACTCGCCGAGGAGGTCCGGATTCGGCACCATCGCGCGTTCCCGGAGAACCCGACAGAGCAGGTGTACCGGCGTCTCGAGGTAGGCGGCGAATACCAGTACCGCCGTGAGGGCGAATTGCATCTGTTCACGCCCGAGACGATCTTCCTGCTCCAACACGCGACGAGAACCGGTCAGGCCGAGGTCTTTCAGAAGTACTCGGACGAGGTCGACAAGCTGTCGCGCGAGGGGGGCACGCTACGCGGACTGTTCGATTTCGACCTGGCCGCACGCGATCCCATCCCGCTCGACGAGGTGGAACCGGTCGAGACGATCATGACGCGGTTCAACACGGGAGCGATGAGCTACGGGTCCATCTCGGCCGAGGCCCACGAGACCATCGCCATCGCGATGAATCGGATCGGCGGCCGCTCCAACTCGGGTGAGGGCGGCGAAGATGTCGATCGACTCTACGATCCGGAACGGCGCAGCGCAGTCAAGCAGGTGGCCTCCGGTCGTTTCGGGGTCACCAGCGACTACCTGATCAACGCGACCGACATCCAGATCAAGATGGCGCAAGGGGCCAAACCCGGTGAGGGAGGCCAGCTCCCGGCGTACAAGGTGTACCCGTGGATCGCCAAGACGCGGCATTCCACGCCCGGCGTCGCCCTGATCTCGCCACCGCCGCACCACGACATCTATTCGATCGAGGATCTCGCGCAGCTGATCCACGACCTGAAGAACGCCAACTCCGATGCACGCATCCACGTGAAGCTGGTCAGTGCGGTGGGTGTCGGGACCGTCGCGACCGGCGTGTCCAAAGCGCACGCCGACGTCGTGCTGATCTCGGGTCACGACGGAGGTACCGGCGCGTCGCCGCTGACGTCCCTCAAACACGCCGGCACGCCCTGGGAGATCGGGCTCGCCGACGCGCAGCAGACACTGATGCTCAACGGTTTACGCGATCGCATCACCGTTCAGTGCGACGGCGCCCTGCGTACCGGCCGCGACGTGATCATGGCCGCCCTGCTCGGTGCGGAGGAGTACGGCTTCTCGACGGCCCCGCTCATCGTCACCGGTTGCATCATGATGCGGGTCTGCCACCTCGACACCTGCCCGGTCGGCGTCGCGACGCAGAATCCGCAGCTGCGTGCGCGGTTCACCGGGCAGGCAGAGCACGTCGTCAATTTCTTCCGGTTCGTCGCCGAGGACGTACGAAAGCACCTGGCGCAGCTGGGCTACCGTACGCTCGACGAGGCGATCGGACAGTCGCAGCGTCTGCACACCGCTGAGGCGGTGGCGCATTGGAAGAGCAAGGGTCTCGATCTCACGCCGATCTTCCGCACCCACGACGACAAGGGGCCGACCCGCCGGATGCGGGGCCAGGACCATGGACTCGATCGTGCTCTCGATCAGACCTTCATCCAGCTCGCCGAAGGTGCGCTCGAGGATGCACATCCCGTGACACTGGAATTGCCGGTGCGCAACGTGAACCGGACGGTCGGCACGCTGCTTGGGTCGGAGGTCACTCGCCGCTACGGCGCCGAGGGGCTCGCCGAGGACACCATCGTGGTGAAGCTGACCGGGTCGGCCGGACAGTCGCTCGGTGCCTTCCTGCCGCCGGGGGTGACGATCCGACTGTCGGGCGACACCAACGACTATGTCGGAAAAGGGCTGTGCGGCGGGAAGATCGTCGTCGCGCCGGATCCGGACGCCTGGTTCGTCGCCGAGGATCAGGTCATCGCGGGCAACACCATCCTGTACGGCGCGACGTCGGGGGAGGTGTTCCTGCGCGGCAAGGTCGGCGAACGGTTCTCGGTGCGCAACTCCGGCGCCACGGCGGTGGTCGAGGGCGTCGGCGACCACGCCTGCGAATACATGACCGGCGGACGGGTGGTGATCCTCGGGCCCACCGGGCGCAACCTGGCTGCCGGTATGTCCGGGGGTATCGCCTTCGTCTACGACCTCGACAGCGCCAAGGTGAACATGGCGATGGTGGAGTTGTTGCGTCCGGACCCCGACGACCTGCGATTCCTGCGCGACACGATCGCCAAGCACGCGGAGCTCACCGGCTCGGCGATCGGTGCGTCGATGCTGGCCGACTGGCCACGGCGGTGCCTGGGCTTCACCAAGGTGATGCCCAGCGATTACAAGCGAGTCCTCGACGCGGCTCGGATGGCCGAGGCCGAAGGGCGCGACGTCGATTCAGCGATCATGGAGGCGGCACGTGGCTGATCCGCGCGGGTTTCTGGAGATCCCCAAGAAGGAATCGAAGTACCGTCCGGTCGCCGAGCGGGTGCAGGACTGGGACGACGTCTATCACCACGGTGAGAACCCGTTGCGGGAGATGTCCGAGGTGTCCGAGCAGGCAACCCGCTGCATGGATTGCGGAATCCCGTTCTGCCATTCCGGCACCGCGGGATGTCCGCTGGGAAATCTGATCCCGGAATGGAACGACCTGGTGCGACGCGGACGGTGGGACGCGGCGAGTAGCCGGCTGCACGCCACCAACAACTTTCCGGAGTTCACCGGGATGGTGTGTCCGGCGCCGTGCGAGGCGGCCTGCGTGTTGTCGATCTCGGAGGCCACCACCGGTGGCAGCGTCACCATCAAACGTGTCGAGAAGACCATCGCCTACGAGTCCTGGGCGGAGGGCATCATCGGTCCAGAACCACCCGCCGCGCGGTCGGGAAAATCGGTGGGAGTCGTGGGTTCGGGGCCGGCGGGAATGGCTGCTGCGCAGCAACTCACGCGGGCCGGTCACGAGGTGACCGTCTACGAGCGCGATGATCGGCTCGGTGGGCTGCTGCGCTACGGCATCCCCGAGTACAAGCTGCAGAAGTCCGATATCGATCGGCGGATCGCCCAGATGCGTGCCGAGGGTACCGAGTTCGTCACCAGCTGCGACGTCGGTACCGACATGTCGGTGGAGGAACTGCGCTCGCGTCATGATGCTGTCGTGCTGGCGATCGGGGCGATGGAGGCCCGCGACAACGCGGTGCCGGGGCGCGAGCTGGCGGGCGTGTACCTCGCGATGGAGCACCTCGTGCCGGCCAATCGCGAATGCGAGGGCGACGGTCCGTCGCCGATCTCTGCTGCGGGCAAGCATGTCGTCATCATCGGCGGTGGCGACACGGGTGCCGATTGTCTCGGGACCGCCCATCGCCAGGGGGCAACGTCGGTGGTGCAGCTCGACTACAACCCCGAACTGCCCAGCGACCGCGACGACAACCGGTCACCGTGGCCCACATGGCCGTTGGTGATGCGGACATCCTCGGCGCACGCCGAGGGCGGTGAGCGGAAGTATCAGGTCGCCGTCCAGCGCTTCGTCGGCGACGAGGAGGGCAACGTGACGACGCTGGTGCTCGCCGAAGTCCAGGTGGTCCGTGAGCCGGACGGGCGACGAGTGGTCACCCCGGTCGGCGACGAGTTCGAGATCCCTTGTGAGATGGCACTGTTCGCCATCGGGTTCGCCGGTGTCACGCGCGGTCCGCTGCTCGCCGATCTCGAACTCGAGCCCAATGGTCGTGGTGCACTGTCGTGTGGCAGCGACTGGCAGACAGACGCCCCGGATGTCTTCGTCTGCGGAGACGCCCACCGCGGTGCCTCTCTCGTGGTCTGGGCCATCGCAGAGGGGCGCTCGGCCGCTCACGCGGTGGACGAGCTCCTGATGGGCGAGTCGGACCTGCCGTCGCCGGTGCGGCCGGCGACCCTGCCCCTGTCGGTGCGGTGACGGCACCACCACGTGGGCGACGCCCCGCAACGCGCGCGGGCGGCGTTGGTTTCATTGTGTTCGCGACCACCCCGGTCGGGGCGCTGACCTGCTCGAACTGCAGTTGTCCGGCAGGTGACCAATCCGCGCCGGGATAGAGATGGCGATCCAACGGGACTAAGGTGAACACAGTGACACGGCGAACAAAGATTGTCTGCACCCTCGGCCCGGCGACCAGTAGCGACGAGAAGCTCAAAGAGCTCGTCGAGGCCGGGATGGATGTGGCCCGGATGAACATGAGCCACGGCACCCACGACGTGCACCGCGAGGTGTACGCCAGGGTGCGTAAGGCGAGTGATGCCACCGAGAAGGCGGTCGGCATCCTGGCCGACCTGCAGGGCCCGAAGATCCGTCTCGGCAAATTCGAGGACACCGGCGCACCGAACGGCGAGGTGCTGTGGGCGACGGGCGACGAAGTGCGGGTCACCGTCGACGACATCGTCGGTACGCACGATCGGGTGTCGACCACCTACAAGCACCTGGCCGCCGACGCCAAACCCGGTGACCGGCTACTCGTCGACGACGGCAAGGTCGGTCTGGTCGCCACGGCAGTCGACGGCAACGACGTGGTGTGCATGGTGACCGAGGGCGGACCGGTCAGCAACAACAAGGGCCTGTCACTGCCGGGCGTGAACGTGTCGGTGCCGGCGATGTCGGAGAAGGACATTGCCGACCTGGAGTTCGCGCTGGAACTGGGTGTCGACATGATCGCCCTGTCCTTTGTCCGGAGTCCGGCCGACATCGAGTTGGTCCACGAGGTCATGGATCGAGTGGGGCGCCGCGTGCCGGTGATCGCGAAGCTGGAGAAGCCCGAGGCCATCGACAACCTCGAGGCCATCGTGCTGGCGTTCGACGCCATCATGGTCGCCCGCGGTGACCTCGGCGTCGAGTTGCCGCTCGAAGAGGTTCCGCTGGTCCAGAAGCGGGCGATCCAGATGGCCCGGGAGAACGCCAAACCGGTGATCGTCGCGACGCAGATGTTGGACTCGATGATCGAGAACTCGCGTCCCACCCGTGCCGAGGCCTCCGACGTCGCCAACGCGGTTCTCGATGGTGCCGACGCGGTGATGCTGTCCGGTGAGACGTCGGTGGGTAAATGGCCGATCGATTCGGTGCTGACGATGGACAAGATCGCGCGTGCGGTCGAGGGCGGTTCCCGCGACGTCCCGCCGCTCTCACACGTGCCGCGCACCAAGCGCGGCATCATCTCCTACGCCGCCCGCGACATCGGCGAGCGACTGGAGGTGAAGGCTCTGGTGGCGTTCACTCAGTCGGGCGACACCGTCCGCCGGCTCGCCCGCTTGCATTCGCGGCTTCCGTTGCTGGCCTTCACGCCGACCCAGGAGGTGCGTAGCCAGCTGGCGTTGAGCTGGGGCACCGAGACGTTCATCGTCGACAACGTCGACAGCACCGATCACATGATCGATCAGGTCGACCTGCAACTCCTGCGCATCGGGCGTCTCAAAGAAGGCGACGTGGTGGTGATCGTCGCGGGTGCTCCGCCCGGAACAGTCGGCTCCACCAACATGATTCACGTCCATCGGATCGGCGAGCAGGACCACTGACCCCCGCTGGTCGGATCGCTCTGCTGGTCGAGTTCGTACCGTTCCGTTGGTAGGAGCCGTATTCTTCCGTTGGTCGAGTTCGTACCGTTCCGTTGGTAGGAGCCGTATTCTTCCGTTGGTCGAGTAGACGACGAGCGCAGCGAGGAGTCGTATCGAGACCACCCTCCGCGAGGGCATAGGGTGTGCTCTCATGACCGACCAATCCGAGGATCTCGGCAAATTGCTGGCGCTGCTCGACGTCGAGCGACGCGACGACGACCTGTTCATCGGCCAGCACCCGGAGCAGAAGACCGCGCGCACGTTCGGTGGGCAACTGCTGGCGCAGGGAGTGGTGTCGGCCGGCCGCACCATCACCCGGGGGAACCCACCGATCCACGCACTGCACGCCCACTTCATCCGGGGTGGCGATGTCAGCAAGCCCATGGAGTATCACGTCGCGCGGTTTCGCGACGGAAAGTCGTTCGCGAACCGACAGGTGACCGCGATGCAGGACGGCTCCGAGGTGTTCACGATGCTGGTCGCTTTCCAGGACAACACGGCCGGCCTGGAACACGCGGTGGACATCCCGCAGGTGCCCTACCCGGAGGAGTTGCCGCCGCTCGGCGAGCATTTCAAGGGCTACGAGGATCGCATCGCCACGTTCGTCAATGCGTTGCACCCCATCGACATCCGATTCGCCAACGATCCGACGTGGAAGATGCGCGACGCCGGGGCCACCCTCACGGACAACCGGGTGTGGATGAAGACCGACGGTGTGATGCCCGACGATCCGCTCCTGCACGTGGCCGCGATGTGCTATGCCTCCGACACCACGGTCCTCGACTCGATCATCACCACCCACGGTCTCTCGTGGGGGATCGACCGACTCTTCGCCGCCACCGTCAACCATTCGATGTGGTTCCACCGCGAGTTCCGTTTTGACGATTGGATGCTGTACGCAACGCGGTCGCCGGTCGCGACCGGCAGCCGCGGCATGGGATCGGGCCGGTTCTGGAAGCGTGACGGCACCCTGGCGACCTCGGTTGTCCAAGAGGCGCTGATCAAGTACTTCCCGCCCAAGAACTGAGCCGCGCCAATCCGCTGGTCGAGTGGCCGCGCGAAACCGCTGGTCGAGTGGCCGCGCCAATCCGCTGGTCGAGTAGCCGGCGAGCCGCCAGGCGAGTCGGCGTATCGAGACCACACCCCCCGTGCTGGCAGACTGATCCCATGACCTCCGCCCAGCCTCCTCGACACGACGTGGCGCCACAGGCGCAGGCACACCCCGGTGCCGGCCGTCCGATGAGTCCCTACACCGGTCCCACCGACCCGCCTCAGTTCTGGCTGCGCTCGGGACCGACGTTGCCGCAGCGCACCTGGCAGCGCAGCACGCGATCGCCGATCATCATCATCAGTTCACTCGCCGCGATGGCGCTGGCGGGGGTAGCGGTCGCGGCACTGCTGGTCGGCACGGTCAACCGGACGTCCTTCACCGCGCACGGTGCGGTGGTGTGTCCGACGACCCAGGCACAGGCACTGCAGATTGCTCCGGGGGCAGCCGTCCGGATCTACGACGAGACCGGCGACGAACTGTCGACGACGACCCTCGGTCAGCGCGAGAGCGGCGACGGCGGTGGATGTGAGATGACATTCCGTGCCGGCGACGTCGCGTCCGGGCGGGACGGATATGTCGTCCGCATCGGCGACGTCCTCCAGGAGACCGTGTCCGAATCGGCGCTTTCGTCGGGGGTTGTGTTGCGTCCCGTTCCGTGACCACTCGCCTTAACGGGTGGTAAGCGAACGCGCGGGTTAGACTGCGGCGATCTCTGTGAACCCCTGGCCGGTTTTCGGGCAGGACCCACACGTGACCTTCGGATGGATGGGGGAGAGGGTGACTGACAGCATCGACTGGGGCAGCGAGGTTTTGGCCTCGCTTCGGTGGATCGGCATCGTGTTCATGATCGCTCTCGTCGGGGTGCTGGTCGTCGGCTATCTGCTGGCGCGGTTCACCAACTGGGGGCGGCAGTACTGGCGGACCGCCGGTGGCTTCTTCACCGACTCCGATACTCGACTGCTGGCGTGGAGCCTGGTCGGGGTGCTGCTGCTGCTGGCGGTTGCCGGCGTCCGCCTCACTGTCCTGTTCTCGTATCAGGGCAATGACATGTTCACGGCGCTCCAGACCGCAGCCCAGGGTCTTGCGCAGGGAAATCAAGATGCTCTGGATGCCGGAAAGTCGGGCTTCTGGAAGGCTATGTGGATCTTCGGCGTCCTCGCAGCGATCCACATCGTACGAACCCTCATCGAGCTGTACCTGGGCAGCGCCTTCGAGATCAAGCTGCGCGAGTACATGACAACGCGCAACACCACGGACTGGCTCGGTGGAAAGGCGTTCTACCGGAACAGATTCGTCGAGGCGGCGCTCCCTCAGGGGCCTGATGCCGCGATCCAGCCCGGGGTCGACAACCCCGACCAGCGCATCGAGACGGACATCACGACCGTCGCGACGTCGAGTCGCCAGCTTGTCTTCGGGTACAACGGATCATCGACGAACGGGGTGATCCCGGCGATCATCACCATCGTCTCGTTCACGAAAATCCTGTGGGACCTCTCTGGTCCGATGTCTGTGTTCGGCGCCGATGTGCCGCGCGCGATGGTCTGGTTCGTCTACATGTTCGTCTTGATCACCACTGTCATCGCGTTCTGGATCGGACGACCGCTGATCCGCCTGTACTTCCTCCGGGAACGTCTGACTGCGAACTTCCGATATGCACTCGTCCGAGTTCGTGATGGCGCCGAGAACGTCGCCCTCTATCACGGTGAGGGCGTCGAACGTGCCGGCCTGCTCGAACGATTCGGAGCCGTGGTCGGCAACTTCTGGCAGATCGTCTTCCGGACCCTGAAGTTCACCGGCTGGAACTTCGTCGTGAACCAGTTGTCGGTGGTGTTCGCCTACGTCATCCAGGCGCCGCGCTTCTTCGCCGGCACGATCACCCTGGGCGACATGAATCAGACGGCGACGGCGTTCGGTAATGTCCACTGGCAGGTCCCCGATAGTCGGTCCAGGCCGTTCTAGAGCCAGTTCCTACGTGCAGTTGATCAGTCGATCTCGCATCC